>NZ_CP173357.1:0-636666 GCF_047456275.1 Acetobacterium carbinolicum | reverse complement strand
TCAAGCAATTTGCTTTTACTCATATGCTGACGATCATCATCCGGCAGCGACAAGGTGTACCCTGCAGCCATTCCCCGAGGAATAATCGAAATCTCATGAACCGAGTCACAATTGGGCAGCAGGTGCATAACAATCGCATGTCCGGCTTCGTGATAAGCGGTGATATGCAAATCATCCTCGTTAATAACCTTGCTTTTCTTTTCAGGACCGGCAATGACCCGTTTAATCGCTTCTTCCAGTTCAATCATGGTGATCGATTTACCATTATGTCTGGCTGTCAAAAGTGCTGCTTCATTCATCAGGTTTTCCAGATCAGCTCCGGTAAAGCCCGGTGTTCCTTTGGCAATGGTGCCCAGATCGACTGTAGCATCCAGTGGTTTATCTTTTTTATGAACATTGAGAATTTCTTCCCGGCCTTTTACATCGGGTATACCAACCGTAACTTGTCGGTCAAATCGTCCCGGTCGCAGTAAAGCCGGATCCAGGATATCCGGACGGTTGGTCGCGGCAATAATAATAATGCCTTCATTGACGCCAAAGCCATCCATTTCAACCAGCAATTGATTCAGGGTTTGTTCCCGTTCATCATGTCCACCGCCGAGGCCGGCACCACGATGACGACCGACTGCATCAATTTCATCAATAAAAATAATACAGGGGGCGTTTTTCTTGGCATTTTCGAAAAGGTCGCGCACACGAGAAGCGCCGACCCCGACAAACATCTCGACAAAGTCTGAACCACTGATGGTAAAAAAGGGTACCGCCGCTTCCCCAGCCACTGCTCTGGCTAACAGGGTTTTCCCGGTTCCCGGAGGGCCTACTAAAAGAATCCCTTTGGGAATACGGGCCCCCAGTTTTCGGTAACGATCCGGCGCCTTTAGGAAGTCAACAACCTCTTCAAGTTCTTCTTTTTCCTCATCCGCACCAGCAACGTTTTTAAACGTCACCTTGGTTTCTCCCTCAACGTGAAGTTTTGCCCGACTTTTTCCAAAGGACATCACTTTACCGCCACCGCCGCCAGCCTGTTGGCTGAAGACCAGGAAAAATACCACCATCAATACAATCAGTACGACCGACGGAATTAATGAAATCCACCAGGAATCCTGCTGTTTGGTAATTGCAACCTCCAAACCATTTTCATAAATATATGGCGTAACCTGTTCATCAATTACATATTGAGGGACTACCGCCTCAAACGCTTCTCCATTTCGTAACTGGCCTTTGACCGTTGAGTTGTTTATTTCAATCTCAGCGACTTGATTGTTTTTCAGTTCGGTGAGCAACTCGCTATAAACGATGGTTTTAACCTCTTCCTTCATGGGGTTTAAAAAGGTTACCGCAACAATAATGATTAGTAGGATTACTAAATAAAATCCAATCATTTTAAGGTATTTATTCAAAAGACATCACTCCTCTCAAGTTTGTATTCTTTTTTTTACTGTTATTTTTATTCATATATTTCTCGTTTTAAAATCCCGATAAAAGGAAGGTTTCGGTACTTTTGATCATAATCCAGGCCATACCCAACGACGAACTCATTGGGAATTTCAAAGCCGATATAATCAGCAATAACGCGCTGTTCTCGACGTTCTGGCTTATCCAGCAGCGAACAGACCTTGACCTCTTCTGCCCCCAGACTTTCAAAGCGGTTCAATAAATAGTTCAGGGTGTTTCCGGTATCAACGATATCTTCAACCAGCAAAATACTCCGCCCGTTGACATCCATCGATAAATCAGTTTCCAGTTCTACGACTCCAGAACTGCGCGCTTCAGCACCATAACTGGATGCTTTTAAAAAATCAATCTCCACGGGAATCGGGATTTTTCTGATCAGATCAGCCATAAAAACCGACGACCCTTTTAGAATACCTATTAAAATCGGATATTTTCCGCGGTAGTCTTTCGTTATCTTTTCGCCAAGTTCTGAGACACGTTTCTCCAATGCCTTTTCATCAATCAAAATTTCCTGAATATCGGCTATCACACTTTTCTCCTAACATAAGGTATGTTACCCTAATTATATTTTTTGTATCATCATCGGCCAAAAATCGCTGATTGATAGCATGACCTAAAATCCACACCACCTCGTGATCGATCACCAGCAACGGAATTTCATTTCTTCGGTCTCGGTCAATTTTTTTATCAATGTAATACTTTTTAATGGTTTTCTTCCCAGTCATACCCGAAGGATAAAAATAATCGCCAGATCGCCGGCTGCGTAAAACCAATATGTCCTTTATTTTATCATAATCAAAATATTTTTCACTATGATTTTTGATTTCTTTCGAAAAAATACACCTTTTTTTTCGAAATTCATCCTGGCTAACAAACTTTGTCTCCACAATCAGGTGTTCTTTCGAAAAAAGATAGGTTTTATTGGGAATAATCCGCTTAGGTGATATGAAAAAACCTTCGCTTTTTTGTTTTTCTGTCACCAACACCCGGTCATAACGGCGGATTATTTGGATCTCATGAGGGAAGTGGATTTCCCATATAGTTTTGTCGCTTTTTAGTAAACTATAAAAAGCAGTGATATGATTGTACTCAATTTCCTTTAAACTACCCTTAAATTTAAAAATCGACCGCCGCAGGATTTCTTTCTGAACCACCGGTTCTTCATTTAACCAACGCTCACGGTTAAGTAACACCTGGTTTTCTTTCTTGGTCAGAATATGATCTTCAATCTGATCCACATATTTCTCAAAAAACGCCTCATATTCATTGGCAATTTTGCAAAATTCATTAAAATGAACTTCAGCCCTGGGATTAATCTCTAAAATCATCGGCATAATATCCAGGCGAATTTTATTGCGGGTATAATCTCTTTGCAAGTTAGTGGCATCGGTACGAAATGCCAGTTTGTTGATTTCACAATAATTCAGAATTTCCTTTTTTTGCAGACAGAGAAAGGGACGAATATATAAATTATCGCGGCTGGCCTTAATGCCGGACACACCCTTAACACCGGTACCCCGGATCAGACGCATCAGCATCGTTTCGGCCTGATCGTTGATATGATGGCCCATGGCAATCCGATTATATCCATGTGTCGCGGCAATGGCCATAAAAAAAGCGTAACGCTCTTTACGACCCGCCTCTTCAACAGAAATCTGCTCGTCCTGAGAAATTACTCCAATATTACGCTGGCGTGAAAAAAAAGGGATCTTTCGATCCTGACAGAATTTCTTTACAAAAGCTTCATCCTCATCGGCGTCGGGTCCCCGGAGTCCATGGTGAAGATGGGCGACACCAATAAAGATATGAAACCAATTGGCAAATTTATCCAAAAAATACAATAAAGCCAGCGAATCTGCTCCCCCGGATACGCCGATGAGAACATGATCGCCAGCCTCTAAAATTCCCTGTTCTTCAATATACTGAATTACTTTTTTCTCCATGGTTTCACCACTTCAATAAATTCTCTTGCTAACTTTTTAAGTAAAAAAAATGGTGGTCGCAACAGGGCTCGAACCTGTGACCCCCTGCTTGTAAGGCAGGTGCTCTCCCAGCTGAGCTATGCGACCACAAAAAACTGGTTTATGATTGATACAAATTAAGTGGTGACCCCTAGGGGACTTGAACCCCTGTTACCGCCGTGAAAGGGCGGTGTCTTAACCGCTTGACCAAGGGGCCATAGATAAGTACAAATTTTTATGGTAGCGGCGAACGGAGTCGAACCGCTGACACTACGGGTATGAACCGTATGCTCTAGCCAACTGAGCTACGCCGCCATGAAAAAGAATTTTTAAATTTGGTTGCGGGAGCAGGATTTGAACCTACGACCTCCGGGTTATGAGCCCGACGAGCTACCAAGCTGCTCCATCCCGCGATGTAATTAATTGAGCAAGTAAAAGTGGCGATTTTAAAATGCAATCATTTTAAAAAGTGGTGCCGAGGACCGGAATCGAACCGGTACGGTCGAAAGGACCGCAGGATTTTAAGTCCTGTGCGTCTGCCAGTTCCGCCACCCCGGCACTTTTTCGTCCGTCCCCTTGCTCAAGGGACAAGTGTTATTATACGCCCATTCAAACCTAATGTCAAGCTTTTTTAAAAAAGAATGTTTTTATTTATTTTCCATAATAAAACGGCGATAGGCTGCGCCTTCGAGGTTGTCATAATCACAGACGGTAAAAATAGTTTCACCGGTAATTTTAAAAATATTTAACAGTAAAAAGGCCCCGGCCAGAATTATGTCGGCCCGTTTCGCTTCCAGACCTACCATATTTTGCCGTTCTTTGATGGTTTTACCAGCCAAACGCTCAATCAGGCGTTCCAGCTCGTCTTTGGTAATGGTGCTCTCATGAACCATCTCGCTGCAGTAGGTCTTTAATTCCTGCTTGATCGTCGAAAGACTGGTCGCGGTTCCGCCAATGCCAATAAGTTTATAAGGCTTGGTTGGCAAAAAATCTTTTGTTCTTTTTTCAAACTCAGCATAAATTCGCTCATTCATCCGTTCCAGTTCCTGGAACGTTGGCGGATCAGAGAAAAGATATTCTTCGGTACAGCGGACACACCCCAGATTAATGCTCATCATTCTTTTTATTTCATTGTCTTCCCCATAGATCAATTCGGTACTGCCACCGCCAATGTCAAAGATCAGAATTTTTTCTTCAAAGCACTGTGACACCCCGACAAAACCAAGTTCTGCTTCCGCTTCTCCCGAAATAACCTCAATGTTAAAGCCCAACTTTTCTTTAACCGCATCAAGATAAGCAACAGTATTTTCAGCATCCCGCATGGCGCTGGTGCCAAACAAATAAAATTCTTCGACGTCATAATCAGCGGCAATGTTTTTATACTCTTCCAGCGCTTCTAAGTTTCTTTTTTCCGCATCGGGATGAAGCCGCCCGGTTTGATTGACACCCTGGCCCATCCTGGTATAACGAACGGATTTATTAACGCGAACCAATTTCCCATGGTCATTTCGAAAGATTAGCATCCGGGTCGAATTGGTCCCAATATCAATCACGGCCAGATGCCGTTTTTTTTCTTTTGTTACCATCTGATCAAGTTCTGCATCATCTAAAGTACTTTCACATTTATTGTTCAACTGTTTTTCCATCACTTTCTGCAGCATTTTCCTGGCTTTCCAAAATCACTATGGTTTCATCTGGATAATACAAACCAAGATATTTACGCGCAAAATTTTCCACATAATTCTTGCTGCCCATTTGTTTAACCTGTTCATCTAATTGATTGCTTCTAATTTTTTCGTTTTCAATTTCTTGAGCAATGTTAATCTTCTGCTGATCCAGTTCGTAGATTTTTATGGCATTGGCCAGATAGATGTAGGCGGTAAATACGATCGCCACAATGATTGCCAAGGCAATAATCATTCGACGTCTGATCAAACTTTTCGTTTTTTCATTCATTTTTTTCTTCATTTCCGGTGGAGCAATTTATAATTCCCGATACATCTCTCCTGCTTTATCTTTAGGAGCATGTTCCAGGCATTCAAGAACCTCCACCTTTTGTTCTCCATCACCATAACGGATGGTAATAATGTCCCCAGGCTTCACCTGATCACCGGCTTTAGCGAGCTTGTCATTAATGGAAATACGACCCCCATCACAGGCGTCTTTTCCCACTGTTCGACGTTTGATAATTCTGGCATTTTTTAAAAATTTATCAATTCTCATAGTTTCCTCATTAATTTTAAATCAAAAAGCTTAAAACAAAACCCTAAATAAAACAAAAAGCCAGAGCATTGCCCCGGCTTCTGTTGTAACTTTTCTTACTTATTTACTTCATCCTTAAAGCCTTTGCCTGCTTTAAAGCCAGGGGCTTTAGAGGCCGCTATTTCGATGGGCTCTTTTGTTCGTGGGTTAAGACCTGTACGTGCTGCACGTTCTCTAACCTCAAAGGTTCCAAAACCTACCAATGATACCTTGTCTCCATTTTTCAAGGCATCTACCACAGTGTCTAAAAAAGCACCTAATGCTTTTTCTGAATCTTTTTTTGATAAATCCGATTTTTCTGCCATTTGGGCAATTAATTCTGATTTGTTCATTTTTTCCTCCATCTGATAGTTTCCAGTATTCTATTTTAATATTATACGCGTGTTCGCCTGCAAATTACAAGTTTTTTTTGCTTTTTTCCGTTTTTTCCGCTGTTAAAGCCCTTTCGACCGGTTCCAGGCCTCATCTAACTGCTCAAAAGTATAGTTACTTAAGGATTTTTTCTCTTGACTGGCAACTTTCTCCATTTTTTCAAACCGACCGATGAATTTTTCTGTCGCCTTCCTTAACACCATTTCCGGCTGAAGGTTGAGTAGTCGGGACACATTGACCACTGAAAAAAGCAGGTCGCCCAACTCTTCTGCAATCTTTTGGGCATCATTTTCTTCAAGTGCCGCTCTTAATTCCAGGCTTTCCTCGTCGATTTTTTTAAGGGCCGCAACGGGTTCCTTCCAGTCAAAGCCAACTTTAGCAGCCTTTTTTTGAACTTTATAAGCTTCCATTAACGCCGGCAGTGCTTTGGGTATTTTTTTCATTTCCGCTGCCAGTCCAAGGCTTTCACCCGTCTCACCCTTTTCTTGCCGTTTGATCGCGTCCCAGTTGGTTTCAATCTGATCCGGATTAAAGCTGCTGGCCTTATCACTAAAAACATGGGGATGACGGCGGATCATTTTTTGATTGATCCCGCTAATCACCTGGTTGATATTAAAGCGGCCAGCCTCACTGGCTATTTCAGCGTGAAAGATAATCTGAAATAAGACATCCCCCAATTCTTCAGCCAGGTTATCCCAATCCTGATTATCGATGGCTTCTAAAACCTCATAACTCTCTTCCAGCAGATAACTTCTCAGGCTTTCATGGGTCTGACTCTGATCCCAGGAACAGCCACCTTCGCCCTTTAGCGTCTTCATCATCTCAATGGTGCCCAAAAACCCCTGATAAGCTTTGTTTTCGGCGGGAATATACAGACTGGTCAGGTGATTGATGGCAGCTACCCGATCCAGCTCATAGAGACAGATATCGATTATTTTTTCCTGGCCGGGAATCCCGGCATTGATCAGCAGGACTACCCTTTTTTCGGGATCATAAATCTCCATTAATTGCAGCTTAAGCTCTGAAGCCATGTGCTGGTTATAGACCTGAGTCACCAAGGTCCCAATCCGGGGATCTGGCGGATTCTTGACGCAATCAAAGGCGTCGATAAGTTTTAGCCCCTCAATGGGATCCTTTTCCAGACTGTTCAGGGCCACATCAACAAAGCTGACACCGGGATAAATCCGATAGTCGATGCCTTCTTCTTTGGCCGCAACGATTAGTTTTTCAACCGTTTTTTCGCCAAAAAGTGGGTTTCCAGGAACGGCATAAACCAACCTTTCGGTTTTTTTTGCCGTATCGATCAGCGTCTTTACAATTTTATCATAAACCCCTAAAAAGGAGCCTTCCTGCTCATAATAGCAGTCAAAACTCTGATAACTGATGGCTTCTTTGTCAATAAAATCCATTACTGGATGAATCGCCGTGCGAAAAAAATTGGGACTGGCGTCTTTTAATAATTGTAGTGTTTCTAATGTAATCTGGCCCGGACTGCCCGGGCCCAAACCAACAATATCTATTTGGTGCATGCTTTTATTTCCTTTCTGAATCGATTACGGGTGCCTGATCCGATGTTTTTTGCGGCCCGGAACCAGTCGCTCTAGCCGGCGAAAAAAACGTAATAAGGTTCGGCTTCCCGGCAGTACTTTTATTTCATCTTCCGTTATCCCCTTGATTAAGATCAGCACAAAAGAGTAAACGAAGATACCGATGAATACTGCAATCATAAGGCCCATAAATCCCCCCAACAAAGAAGCGATCCCCTTGTAGGTAAAGAATACCGCAATCCCCATCACGATAGCCGCCACCAGCGGTTTCAGGGCCGTGTGGATAAAATCAACCTTAATGTGGGTGTAACGCTTAACCGACGCGTAATTGGCCGCAGTCAGATAAATAAAGGTAATCACACTACTAATGACAATCCCCTGAATATTGAAAAGAGGAATCGACAGAAATATCCAACCGGTGATAAAGCGGATAATAATCGCTACACCCAGATTAATAAGCGGGATGCGAAACCGGTCGATTGATTGGAGGATACTCTGAAAGGTGTTGGATAGCATCATAAAAATCGTCGCATAGGCAAAGGTGCATAAAATAAATCCGCCATAAGGCGATCCTGGAAAGAGCAGATCAAAGATGCCATAGGATAACACCGACAAGCCAATACAGGAAGGAAACGCCACCAGCAAAATAACCCGTATTGCCAGTAAGATCTTTTGATTCATGGCTTTCCGGTCATGCATCGCAAAGGACTCGGAAATCGCCGGGATCATCGCCACCGCCAGATTACCACTGATGAGCAAAGGCAGATTAATGAGTTGCTCGGCATTGGTAAAGTCGCCAAACATCATCGTGGCGGTTATTTCATCAATACCAGCCACTCCCAGCCGCGACACGTAAATAAACGAGTCTACAGTGGAAAACATCGCTACTAAAGCCGATGTCAAGGTAACCGGAATTGAGATAATGACCAGTCGTTTCAGCAGTGCCCGGTTGGAACGCTGCCGTTTTCGGGTTCTCGTTTTTAGCAGCCGTTTATTTTGGGTCACGAAGCTACGGTAGAGATAGGCCAGTAAAATAGCCGCCACCAGACCGCCGATCGTGGCACCAAAAACCGCCCCACCAACCCCCAGACCAATACCAAACTGACCGACAAAAACCCAACATAGAAAAACGCCCAGAAAAACCCGGACAAACTGTTCCAGAATCTGTGAAACCGCTGTCGGGGTCATGATCTGAAAACCCTGAAAAAAGCCCCGAAAGGCTGCTACAAAGGAAATAAACAAGGGTGCCAGAGCAATGGCCACCAGCGCCGGATAGCTTTCTGCCGTCCAGCTGGCTGTTTCAATAATCCATTCGGCGCCAAAAAATAAAAACAGACTGGACAAGGTTCCCAATATCCCCAAGATTAAAATTGATAGTTTGAAGACCCGATGGGCAGTTGCATATTCATTTTTAGCGATACTCTCGGACACCATTTTTGAGATCGCCACCGGAAAGCCGACCGTGGAAACCATCAGCAATAAATTGTAGATGCTGGTGACATTCCCATAGATCCCATTCCCATAACTGCCCACCATCTGGTATAGGGGAATCTTAAAAAAGAGGCCCAACAACCGCGATAAAATCCCGGCTGCGACCAGAATACTGGCACCTTTTAAGTAATTTGATGATCGCTTTGTCATAGATAAACCTCTTTTGTATGTTGTTGCAAATGACTAATGCTTCTTTGCAGATTGTTTTTTATTATATCTCATCAATTATCCATATACAACCAAAAAGCACTGAAACTCAGTGCTTTTTGTCTTATCTTTAAATTGTATTTAGATTAACTTGCCGTTAGATTTTATTTTGGTAAACTTTAACGTTCAATTCGGTTTTCAGCTCTTCCAGATAAGCGGCTGCCGGAGTAATGATGTCGTTAATTTTAATTTTTTGTTTATTTACCAGTTTTACTTTAAGCTTGTCAAACTCTTCGGTAACTTTTTCACTTTTTAACGTTGTCGTAATTTCTTCTTTTTTATCGTCTAGACTTGGTGTTTCACCGGCTTTTTTATCATAAAGATAGATCACGTGGTAACCATAGTCGGTTTTGACCGGTTCGCTGACGGTGTTCACATCCATCCCAAAAGCGGCATCTGAAAATTCAGTTACCATCGTGGATTTGGTGAAAGCACCGAGGTCGGCTGCTTCTTTAATACCATCGGTATCCTGATATTTTGTCATAATTGCATCAAATTCTTCCACTGTTTTGGCATTTTTGGCTTCGGCATAAACCTGATCGGCCAAGGCCTGCTCCGTCGCTAAAATATGTTTGGCTGAAACGGTGCTGGTATCATAGGACGCTTTATTTTCATCGTAATATTTTTTGATCTCGCCATCAGTAACCTTAACCGCTGTTTCTAAATCGCTCTGAACCGCTTTGGAAATCGCCGATGCGGTGGCATCCTGTTTCATAAACGCTTTAAACTGGGCAATGGTTAAGAACTTGGTGTCTAAAAACTGTTGCAAAGCCTCGTCTCCTGGTAACAGATAATTGACAAATGCTTCCTGGGTAGTAACATAACTGTCGATGTTTGTCTGATCGGCTGTCAATTTCTTTTCTTCTGCATACTGAGCCAGGGCTTTTTGTTCTGCAATGGTATTAAAGATGGTTTCATTGGTCGTTTTCATGGTTTTATCATCGGTAGCCAATGCCTTTTGGGTCTGGTAATAGGTCAATAACTCCTCATTGGCCAGACGATAATTATAAACATCTTTTTTTACCTCATCTCCACCAACGGTTCCTACAACCGTATCTAATTCTTTGCCGGGATCAGCTTTTAAGGTATTATTATAGTTCGTTTCCATGGTGTTGGCATAGCTGTAATTCAGCAGAAATTTATTTAAAAATGCCTCAAATGATGCCGAATCAGTATTATATGTTTCTAAAATTGATGCGTATTTTTCTTCGCCCAAGGTTGTTTTTAATGATTCCAACATGCTGGTGGCATTGTCTGAAATACCGGTTTCATCGACCGTAACCCCATCTTTTTTCGCTTTGGCGGTGAGGGTTTCAACCCGAACCAGATCATCCAGAATGTCCTTTTTCAGCTCGGTGAGCTCCGTTTCGGTGGGAAAGGTCATGCCGCTGGCATCAAAATACATTTTATAATAGGCCATGTAATTATTAAAATTTTCTTTTAACAAAGGGGTTCCATCAATGACTGCGATTTCCACCTTCTTATCCTGTTCCGGATTTACCTTAACCAAACTGCAACCTCCGGCGAAAAGACTGACACAAATCACACCTGTCAGCATCAGTGCCATCATACGAGATTTCTTCATTTTTATTGTTCTCCTCTTCTTTATTATTATACAAATTAAAACCTTGCCTAGTTTAACATACCACAACTGGACTTTACCTTAATTCTTTGGTGAAACCAACTGTGATAGAAATTCGCCTAAAGCTTTAAGATAGACTTGATCCTGTTCATGTTTTAAAACGATCCGCCAACGAATCTGATCCTCTTTTCCAGCATTGAACTTAATATTGTAGGTGTTAAACAGCGTCTGCATCCGTTCCGGAGCGGGAATGGGAATTTCCTTTGACTTGTCAAAGGTGAATAAAACACTGTTGCCGCGTTCTCTTATTTCAGTCATGCCCAGGGATCTGCCCAAGTGCTTAATCATCGCCAGAGCCATCAGATTATAAACCCCATCGGGAATTTCTCCAAAACGATCTAACAGCTCATCCTCCAGCTCGTCGTAATCCGCCCGCGACTTCACATAGGAGAGCTTTTTGTAGATATCGTATTTGAGTTCTTCATCGGCAATATAATTTTCGGGAATATAACTGCTGACATTGAGGTTAATTAACAGCTCGCTGGCCGAGAAATCCAATTCTTTGCCCAGCCGCTCATGGATCGCCTGATCCAGAATCCGGCAATACAGTTCATAACCGATGGTGGCCAAATTGCCAGACTGAGCCGCTCCCAGAATATTTCCGGCACCCCTGATTTCCAGATCCCGCAGAGCAATTTTAAAGCCCGAACCAAAGGCTGTAAAATCTTTGATGGCTTTTAAACGCTTTTGCGAAATTTCCGAGAGCACCTTGGGCCGATGGGTCACATAAGTATAACCCTGGACATCGGATCGTCCCACCCGGCCGCGGAGCTGATACAATTGCGACAGACCCATATAGTCGCCATTATCGATGATCAGGGTGTTGGCATTTTTAATATCCAGTCCGGATTCAATGATGGTGGTGGTCACCAGCACATCATACTCCCGTTCTAAAAAATCGACCATGATGTCTTCCAGTTCCTGACCGGTCATCCGGCCATGGGCCACCACAATCCGGGCTTCGGGAACCAGCTTCTGGATTTTGCGGGCAACTTCAAAAATATCATGGATCCGGTTGTGAACAAAATAGACCTGTCCCTGTCTGGCCAGTTCCCGCAAAATGGCATCTTTGACGATGGCTTCATTGTACTCCATCACGTAAGTCAGTACCGGCCGACGACCGGCCGGCGGCTCGTCGATAACACTCATATCCCGAACCCCGATCATTGACATATGCAGGGTTCGAGGAATCGGGGTGGCACTAAGGGTTAAGACATCGACATTTTCTTTGAGCTGTTTGATCCGTTCCTTATGCCCCACTCCAAACCGTTGTTCCTCATCCACCACCAGCAGCCCCAGATCCTTGAACTTAACATCTTTTGATAACAGCCGATGGGTGCCAATAATCAGATCCACCTGGCCGGCGGCCAGTTCTTTTAAGGTTTTATCCTGGTCGGTTTTTGACCGGAACCGACTAAGCAGACCAATGCTAACCGGGTATTTTTTAAACCGGTCCAGGGCGGTCTGATAATGCTGTTGAGCTAAAATGGTGGTCGGTACCAGAAAAGCCACCTGTTTGCCCTCCATCACCGCTTTAAAGACGGCGCGTAGAGCGACCTCGGTTTTGCCGTACCCGACATCACCACAGAGCAGCCGATCCATCGGTCGGGTTGATTCCATATCTTCTTTGATCTCGTCCACAGCCTGAAGCTGGTCATTCGTTTCCTCATAGGGAAAAGAGTCCTCAAACTCCTGCTGCCAGCTTGAATCGAGACCAAAGGCATAGCCTTTTAAATTTTGCCGTTTAGCATAAAGGGCGATCAGTTCATCGGCCATTTCTTCAACGGCGGCTTTGACCCGGGATTTGGATTTACTCCATTCATTGGTACCCAACTGGTTAATTTTGGGCTTTTTCTCCCCGGTTCCCACGTAAACCTGGATGGCATCCATCTGGTCCACCGGACAATAGAACTTGGCATCGTTGGCATATTCGATGACCAGCAAATCTTTAATGGTCTCATCAATTTTTAATTGTTCAATGCCCCGATAGACCCCGATACCGTGAGTATCATGGACCACAAAGTCGCCCTGGTTCAATTGGGTAAAGGAATCGATCTTTCGTCCTTTTTGGCGCCGGCGTTTTTTCCCCCGGGTGGATTCTTTAATAATTTCACTTTGATTGATGCAAATGAGCTTTTCACCAGTCAATTCAAAGCCGCCGCTGATTTCGCCGGTGACCAGTTGAACACCTGGTTGCGCCGCATTGGTAAAGCGGTGAATATCCGCATCGGTTAAAATACTCTTGAGCTTTTCGTACCCCGCTTCATCCCGGGCCCGCACATGGATGGTGGCATCATTTTTTAGCTGTTTTTGAACAAATTCAATAAATAGAGGGATCTGGCCTAAAAACGAATCGTTTTCCTTGACCCCCAAATCCAGCGTGAGCCCTTTTTTGCCGCGCGATGAAAAAAGATGGAGTCTTATCTGGGTTTGCGCTTCCAGGGCCTTTTCAATTTTTGAAAAGGAATAGAATTTGTTTTTTTCTTCGGGAAACATGAGCCATTCATCTGCCAGGGTCTGAAAATCACTGTGTAGTTTATTGACAAAAACGGCCTGGGATTCTTTGATTCGAGGCGGTTCATCCCAAATAATCAAAGCATCTCCCAGATAATCGAGTAGCATTCCCTCAGACTTGATAAAGGAAAACAGGATCTCATCATGGCCCCCGGGATCTTCGCTAATCCGTTCGATCAACGTCTGATAACCCGGGACACTGCCATAATTTTTGACCATTTGTTTGATTGCTTTAGCCCGTTCGGCTTCATCTAAAACAATTTCCCGACCAGGCAGAATACTAACCTGCTCGATCGAATCGGTTGATAACTGGGTTTGGGGATCAAAGGTACGCAGGGATTCGATGGTATCGCCAAAGAATTCAATCCGATAGGCTTCCTCACCAGTAGTTAAAAAAACATCGATGATTCCGCCCCGGTGGGCAAATTGACCCCTGGCTTCCACCTGCGAAACGGGTTCATACCCCAGATAGAAAAGGCGTTCAGTCAGAACGATGGGATCCCAACTGTCCTCCACGGCCAGGGAAAAGCCAAGGCCTTGAAATTTTTCTCTGGGCATTTGTTTCTTTAACAGGGCTTCTGCCCCCATCACTACCACAAAACGCTGATTTGATAATAGTTTTTCAAACACAACCAACCGTTGATGATTGATTTCCTGGCTGTGTACATCAGCAAAATAGTCATGAATCGGCTCGGCCGGGAAATAAAGCACTTGCTTTCCTAGAATTTTCGCCAGATTTTCGGCCGTTTTCTGGGCCTGATAATCGGTTGCTGTGACAAAAAGCATCCGCCTTCGCTGTTGCCTTAAGATCAGTCCGGTAAGTACTTCTTTAAAGCTGTTATTGACATTGGCGAGATTGATTATTTCTCCCGGGGCCAGGTTGTTCATTATCGTTTGGATCGATTCGGCCTTCAAAAGGTTTTGATAAAGTAATTCCATGATTTCTTCTTTCATATTCAAACACGGATAGCCCGGGTTTCAAACCCGGGCCCCCTGTTTTCATTCTTTTTTCACGTATTAATCGCTGTCTTTTATTCTTGTTTCTCCTGAATTTCTTCAGTCTTTTTTTCTGCGGTTTTTTCTATCTTTTTGCGCACATTGATCCGGTTCATCGCTAAATCAATGCCATCCTTGACAAAAATATCCACCCCTTTTGCGGCTTCCATTATGGCATTCTCAATGGCCGGAAATTCACTTTTGGGAAAACGTCCCAGAACATAGTGTACCAATTCTGAACCTGGCCGGGGTCGACCAATGCCGATCCGAATTCGTGAAAATTCGGGATTCCCCAAATGCGAAATAATCGAGCGCATGCCGTTATGAGTCCCGGCGCTGCCGTGCTGCCGAATCCGCACGTCACCCGTGGCGAGGTCGATATCATCATAGATCACCAATAGGTTCTCGAGGGGGATATCATAAAAATTCATCAGCCCGGCCACACACTGACCACTATTGTTCATATAGGTGGTCGGCTTGGCCAGCATAATCTTCTGCCCCGCTTCACGATAAACACCGGTTACTCCGCTCTGTTCTTTTTTGGTGATCGTGATACCCTTTTTATCACTAAGATAATCAAGAGTTTCAAAACCGATATTATGTCGGGTTCCCTGGTATTCTTTACCAATGTTCCCCAATCCCACAATCAGATGCATCGGCTATCCTATACGTATCTTCCCACAAAAAGCTTGCTCAGTGATCGACCAAAATGGACATAATCAATGGCCCGTCCGAAAAGAGTTCCAGTGGAAAGAATTTTTATTTTTTCAATCTGTTTTTCTTTGGGAATACACAGGGTATTGAGTGTGACCAATTCCTCAATCGCAGAATCCTGAATTCGCTGGATGGCCGGCCCGGAAAATACCCCATGACTACAGGCGGCATAGACCGAATTGGCACCAAGATCAAGAAGAGCGTTGGCCCCGGAGGTAATGGTTCCGGCGGTATCAATCATATCATCGATCATGATACAGTTTTTCCCTTTAACATCGCCGATAACATTCATCACCGCGGTTTCATTGGGACGGGGACGTTCCTTATCAATAATGGCAAAGGGACAGTTTAAGTTTCTGGCCAGTTTTCTGGATCGCTTGACGCTACCCACATCCGGAGAAACCACGACCATATTTTCCATTTTTTTCTCTTTGTAATATTCAGTGATCAGGGCACCGCCTGATAAGTGATCCAGAGGAATATCAAAGAAGCCCTGAATCTGGTTGGAGTGAAGATCCATTGTGATGACCCGGTCAGCACCGGCTGTGGTTAATAAATTGGCCACCAGTTTTGCTGTGATGGGGTCCCGGGATTTCGCCTTACGATCCTGTCTGGCATAACCATAATAAGGGATTACGGCATTAATTCGCCCTGCTGAAGCCCGTTTCATGGAATCGATGAGAATCAGTAATTCCATTAAATTTTCATTCACCGGAGTTCCGGTGGACTGGATTACAAAAACATCTGCACCACGAACCGATTCAAAAACGTTGACGCCGATTTCCCCGTCACTAAAGGAGACCACCTCAGCGTTACATAGCTGAACTTCTAAATATTCGGCAATTTCCTGTGCCAATGCCATATTTGAGTTCCCAGCAATAATCTTAATTCCACTATACTTTCCATCCATGCGTTTTATACCTCTTCTTAATCTTCTCTATTTTCTATTTTTTTGTTAACCTGTATTACTTTTTTAAGTAGCCGACCTTATTGACCTGTCTGGCTCTGGCAATCGCCAAACTGTCTTCCGGGACGTCGTCCGTGATGGTCGAGCCGGCGGCAATATAAGCCCCTTCCTTAACGGTTACCGGAGCAATCAGGTTGGTGTTACACCCGACAAAGGCATTCTTTTCTACAATCGTCCGGTATTTATTTTTGCCATCATAATTCACAAAAACGGTGCCGCAACCCAGGTTGACATTTTCGCCGACGTCGCCATCGCCGATATAGGTCAAATGGGAAGCCTTTGCGCCGTCGCCCATGGTGGAGTTCTTCACTTCGACAAAATCACCAACCTTGCAATGCTTGCCAATCTGACTGCCCGGACGAATATAAGCGTAGGGTCCGACGTTGGTGTAATCATCGACACGACTCTCTAATATTGTGGAACTCTGGATAGAAACCTTATTCCCAATTTTTGCGTCAACTAACCGGCAATTTGCTCCGATGACACAATCTTTGCCAATTTCGGTTTCGCCTTCCAAAATAACGCCGGGATAGAGGACGGTATCCTGACCAACGATTGCTCTGGCTCCCACATAGGTCGTGGCCGGATCGATGATCGTCACGCCGGCATCCATCAGTCTGTGGTTAATCCGTTTTCGCATCACCGCTTCTGCCTCTGCCAACTGCACCCGAGAATTGATCGCCTGAATGTCTTCCGGATCCGGGGTCACAAAGGTGCCGGCTGTTTTTCCCATTTTCCGCAAAATTTCAATGACATCGGTGAGATAATACTCACCCTGGACATTATCTGTTTTTAATTGCGCCAGTGCCAGGACAAGGGCCTGAGCGTCGAAGCAATACATCCCGGAATTGATTTCTTTGATCTGTTTTTCGACCAGATTGGCATCCTTCTCTTCGACAATCTTAAGCAGTTCGCTACTTCTATTTTTAATCATCCGGCCATAGCCGGTGGGCTCATCAAACTCTGCCGTTAAGACCGTTACCGCATAACCTCCGGACTCATGAGCCCGAACCAGGCCGGTCAGGGTCTCTGCCTGGATCAGTGGGGCATCCCCGACCAACACAACCAGATTTCCCTTAAGCGCTTCAAAAAAGGGGAGTGCCTGTAAAACGGCATGACCGGTGCCAAGTTGCTCTTTCTGGAAATAGGTAGTGATCTGTGGCGGCAGGCTTTCTTTGACCAACTCAGCCTGAAAGCCGACAATCACTGCAATCTCCGAAATGCCCGACGTCTTACTGACTTCTATCACGTAATCCAGAATATTCTCCCCACATACCTGATGGAGTACCTTGGGCTTTTGGGACCGCATCCGGGTTCCTTCGCCGGCTGCCAATATGATGGTTTTTGAATCGTTCATTTTCATCTCCACTACTAATCATTAACAACAAAAAAAGGGAAGCACTTCCCCCTTTTTTAAACGTTTTAAATTTTTATTCTTCTTCGTAATCTACTTCTAGTTCAACTGTTGCTTCTTCTTCATTGGTTACTTGGTTATCCTCTTCTATGGCCTTCTCGTAAGCTCGCAGGACGCTCTCCTGCATTTCACGACGGGTACCCATGTTAATGGGATGTGCAATATCTTTGAATTCACCGTCCGGCGTTTTTCGACTGGGCATTGCAATAAAAAATCCGCTTTGGCCTTCAATTACCTTAATATCATGAACAACAAATTGATCATCGAAAGTAACTGAGACAATTGCTCTCATTTTTCCCTCTGGATACGTTTTCCGTACTCTTACGTCCGTTATTTCCATCTCGTAAGCCTCCCCTTTGAAATAAAGTCACATGTCTAATTCTAGATATATACTAACACAAATTCAACTATATTAAAACAAAAACCTTAATTTTTTTCGATTCTTATTATTTTCAAAAAGGGTTTGAAAAAACAAAAAAATTCTTTTATCTAAGCTTCTGTTTTAGTGTTAACGGTGGGTTCTGAGGGGGTTTTTAGCTTTTCGCTTTCAGTCTTCTAAATGGAGCGAAACCTGCAATCCGGCTTCCAGATTTTCGTCATCCATCCAGATTAGCGGGGTGAAATGTTCGACCAATTTTTCGGCCGGGGAACGAGTCACGAAAATAACACAGATTCCCTTGACTTCGGCGCCCACCTCCTCCATCAGGTTGGTCATTCCTTTGGCGGTTCCGCCACCCTTCATAAAATCATCAATGATCAGTACTTTTTTGTCTTTAAGGTCGATACGTCGACTTAAATACATGGTATTAATCTTATTGGATGACCCCGAGATATAATTTACACTGGTGGTTGCCCCTTCGGTGACCCGATTGGATCGCCTTATCAGGCCCATTGGTACATTTAAATAATGCGCTGTTTCCATCGCTGCAGGAATGCCCTTGGTTTCGGTGGTAACCACATATTCAATCCCCATTTCGCCATATTTTGAAGCAATAATCCGGCCTATATTTTTAGAATAGCGGGGATTCGAGAGGATGTCACTGTAATAGACAAAGCCACCCTGAATTTTTCGGGCCGGGGATTGGAGCAAGTCGGCAATTTCTTTGAGGATCAGTAACTCATCTTCTCTGGTAACCCGGGGATGATAGACCATCCCCCCGGATGCCCCGGAAAAAGTTTCGACATAACCGGTACCGGTTAATTCGATGGCATTTTTTACAATCGCCACATCTTCACAGACACTCGATTTACCCGCTTCCAGTAAATCGGTAAAATAATTGAAACTGAAAACCTGGTTGGGATGGTCTGACAATATTTTTGTGATGACGCTGATTCTTTCATTCTTTTTCATTTTACACCTATGATGGATTTTTTAAATCCGAACATTTTTCTCAATAGTTATAATATTATTCATATTTTATTAAAAGTGCAAGTTTTTTTTAATCTTTACTCCATAGAAACACCTGTGTTATAATTCGGATCAAAGTGTTTTTCCCAATTTTGACCAATAATTTGGTTATTTCATAGCTATTCTTAACTTGGCAACCAACACTTTTCGTTGAATCATTAAGAAATAATTAAGATTTTATTACCGTTAAAGGAGCTGATTAATTTGAAAGCACAACTCGAAAACAAATTTAACCGACCGATTAATAAATTATTCTTCATTGGAATTGGTGGCAGTAGCATGAGTGGCCTGGCTACGATGTCGTTATCCCAGGGGTTTTCCATTGAAGGTTCTGATATGGTTGCTTCATCCTACACCGAAAAATTGGAGTGCCTGGGCGTCAAAATCCATATCGGGCATGACTATAAAAACATTCCTGCTGACACCGATTGTGTTGTTTATTCTGCCGCCATTCATGACGATAACCCGGATATGGTGAAAGCCACAGATCTGGATCTTCCTAAAATCGAACGTTCCAGTTTCCTGGGTCTCTTTTCCCACATCTTTGATAAAACCATCGCCGTTTCCGGAACTCATGGTAAAACGACAACCTCCTCCATGGTTGCCTGCCTGCTCCAGGATGCCGATCTGCGACCCAGCCTGAGTATTGGTGGCAAGCTTGATGAGTTCGGCGGCAATGCCGTGATTGACGGCAAAGCGTTCTTTGTCGTGGAAGCCTGTGAATATGTCGACAGTTTTCTGACAACTTCCCACTCGATTGGCATCATTACCAATATCGAAGAGGATCATCTGGACTATTTTAAAGGCGGATTAAAGCAGATCAAAGAATCGTTTACTAATTTTGGTAAAATCCTGCCGGCCGATGGACTGATGATTGCCTACGGCGACTCCCAGGATGTTCTCGATGTCGTCACCGACTTAGCCTGCCCGGTAGTCACCTACGGGTTGAACAAAAAAAATGACTGGTATCCCGAAAACATTACCTATGACAATGTTGGTAAGCCCAGCTTTGATGTCTATAAGAAGGGTGAATTCTATGGCCATTATCAACTTATCATCCCTGGTCAGCATAATGTTCTGAACGCCCTTTCAGCTATTATCTGCGGTGACTTCCTTGACATCCCAGTCGCAATATCGATCGCTTCGATGGCAAAATTCAGCGGTGCTAAACGTCGTTTCGAGTTCCGGGGCGAAGTCAACGGCATCAACGTTTATGAAGACTATGCGCATCATCCCACCGAGTTAAAGGTGGTTGTGGACGCCTGTCTCAATTATGAACACCATAAACTCTGGGTTGTTTTTCAACCCCATACCTATTCCCGAACCTTCTTTTTCTTTGATGATTTCGTGGACGCTTTTGCCAAAGCCGACTATGTTATTCTCAACGATATTTATTCCGACCGGGAAGACAATGACTGGGATGTTTATTCCGAGGATCTGCAAAAAGCCATTGAAGCAAAATACAGTATCCCAACGGTCACTATTTCGACCTTTGAGGATATTGTTAACCATCTGACCGCTAACTTATGCCCGAATGATCTGGTTCTTGTGGCTGGTTCCCAAACGATCAACCACGTCGCTTTTGATCTGGTTGATAAGTTAAAAGCGATTCATAAATCTTGACATTTTTTCCCAACAAGCGTATTCTAAAGAGAGAAATAATTTTACTTTAGGAGGCTTACATGGAACAGTATAATAATAAGGCGACTGCTTCCCTTGTATTGGGAATCGTATCCTTGGTTAGTATCTGGTTTAGTTATTTTACCATTATTGGTATTATCTGTGCGATTATCGGTTTAATCTTTGCCATCCAGATCCGCAAAGCCGGCGAATTGGAAGGGTTTACCCCAAACGGCATGGCGACTGCCGGTTTGATCCTTAATATCATTGGCCTCGCCCTCTGTGCACTTGTACTGATCGCCTGTGTGGCCTGTGTCGGACTATTGGGCACCGCAGCGATGTTTGGCTGATTCAAGCAAAAAAATAGACGACTGCCATCGTCTATTTTTTTTACCTGAGAATCAAATTTAATTATTTTTATCCCACCCTTCCCAATGAAAGGAGTTTTATGTACCCCCTTATTCATATCTTTCAATATACCATCCCGACCTTTGGGGTCCTGTTTTTAATTGGAACCGGATGCGGCTTTCTACTGGCCATTCCAACTGCTAAAAAATATCATATCTCAACGATGGATGCCATGTTTTTCGGACTTTTTGGCATCATCGGTGGGATCATCGGGGCCAAGCTACTGTATATCATTGTCGATTTGCCCAATCTGATCGCCAGCCCGGAGACCGCCCTGATTCGACTCGCCACCGGTGGTGCCGTCTTCTATGGCGGACTGATCGGCGGAATCCTGGGCGGTTTTCTTTACACTCGCGTCTATCGACTTGACGCCATCAAGTTTTTTGATATTGCAGTGCCATCGCTAGCACTGGCTCAGGCCTTCGGCCGGATTGGCTGCTTCTTCAATGGCTGCTGTTATGGTATTCCCTATGATGGTCCCTTGGCTGTCCATTATCCCGTTGGCGCCTATCCACCCTCCGGAATCGGTCTGTTTCCGGCCCAGTTGTCTGAATCGGCCTTTCTTTTTATACTCACTTTAGTTCTGATGGTGGTATTGTGGAAAAGCAGAAATCCTGGTTTTACAACCGGTTTTTATTTAATCGCTGCCGGTATCTTTCGTTTCATCAATGAGTTTTTCCGCTCCGATCCCAGAGGCATCATCGGTTTTCTCTCAACCTCACAGTTTATCAGCCTGATTGTTATTGCATTTGGATTACTTTTTATCATTAAAATTCCCCAGACCCTTTATCAAAAACACTTGAAAAATTAGATATTTACCGTACTTTAGGGTATAATCAGTATATCCGAACTTATTAGGAGGTATTATTATGGATATTTATGATGGTTATATGGGCGGTATTTCTTCCCATCCTGACAGTTTTTGGGCGATCATGCCCGTTATTATGTCAGTTCTCGGTATTATTTTAGCGATCAGTCTCGTTGTTGGCATAATTTGCTACGTTTTTAATTCACTTGGTCTTTATACCATGGCTAAAAACCGAAATTTGGATAACCCCTGGTTGGCCTGGATTCCTTTCGCCAGCAGTTATCTGATGGGTGAATTGATCAATGATGATGTTTCTATCGGCACCTGGCACATTCCCTATGCCAAACTCTTTCTTCCGCTAATGGGTCTGGCCTTAAGTATTGTCATGATGGTTCTTGGATTCATCCCTTATCTGGGCGCCTTTGTGAGCATCTTGTTATCACTGGCACTGAGCTTCTACTATTATGCCGCTCAATTCTGGCTTTACAGTATTTATGACAAGGATCACCGGGTCCTTTATCTGGTCCTCAGTATTATTTTCCCTTTCCTGGGACCGATTTTCATCTTTATCGTTCGTAATCGGACTCCCTACGATGAACGTCATCCGGAAGTGGTTGCAGAAACCTATGATTCTAAATCAATCCTTGCTCTGACGCTGGGGATCATCTCAATTGTCAGTGTTATCACTTTTATCGGTAGTGGTTTGTTTACCGGCGCCGTCGGTCTTATTTTTGGGATGATTGCCATGAAGGAACGAAAGCTCCAGGGTCTGCCCACTGGTATGGCAATGGCCGGTCTGATTTGTTCAATCATTGGGATGGCCTTTACCGTACTGATGGTTTTTGCCTGCATTACCTGCATTGGAGTCGGCGGCATGGGAATGCTGGGTGGTCTGATGGACGGCATGTACTACTAATCAAACGATTCTTTAGCAACACATTTCTTATTAACAAAGAGGTGAACATCAAATGTCGCAACAACCGTATGGCCTGGTTCTTAGTGGTGGCGGTGCCAAGGGCGCCTTTGAAATGGGCGTCTGGAAGGCGCTCAGAGAATCTGATTACTCCCTGGGGGCTGTGATCGGAACCTCGGTCGGGGCGCTAAACGCCGCTATGATTGCCCAGGATGACTATGAAATTGCCATGGAATTCTGGTCCAATCTGACCATTAACCAGGTTCTTGATTTAAATAAAGAAATGACCAATACCTATGTGGATAAGTGGTCAAAGGAAAGTTTTGATGTGTTCAGAACCGGTTTTTTAGCCGCTCTTTTTTCAGACGGTTTGGATATTTCGCCGCTCCGACACAATCTTACCCGAATGATCTGTGAAGACACCATCCGCCGCTCAACGATCCGGTTCGGACTGGTAACAGTTGATATTACCAGCCTGAAGCCACGTCAGCTAATGATAGAGGACATTCCCAACGGTCAGTTGATTGACTATTTGCTGGCGAGTGCTGCCCTACCCATTTTTCAGAAGCTGGAAATTGATGGTAAAACCTATCTTGATGGGGGGTTTTTTGATAATGTCCCGATAAATTTTATGCTGGAACAGCATTTCAACCAGATTATTTCGGTGGAATTCCCTGCTCCGGGAATGCGTAAATGGGTACGGGATAAACAAGCAAAAATCATTACTGTTAATAACTCCGAATATCTTGGCGGCGTCCTCGACTTCGATTCCAGGCAAATCGAGCTGAATATCCAATTAGGTTATCTGGATGCCTTAAAGGTTTTTGGCCTAGTCGACGGCCGATACTTTTACCTGAACACAAAAAAAAGCAACACCTTTTTCAGGAAGTTCATCAATACCTTGGGTCAACCGCTATCAAACCAGAAACAGTTGCAAAAAATGCTGGCGCTGCTTTGCCTATCACCTGACGCCGGGAAAAACGATGTTTTAAGAACCCTGGAAAACTTGTTGCAGAAAACCTCGTTTAGAAACCAGCCCCTCAGCCTTGCGATGCTGGAAATCACCGGCAAAAGCGTGGGTGTCCCACGACTGGAAAACTATTCCATTGATTTTTTCATTCAGGCCATTCTTAAAGAACTAAACCGGCTTTTGGATGAAAACCTCAATCTGTTGGATAATCCTAAAATCATCGGAACCTTTTTTACCCCTGCCAACAGCAGTTTGCTACGTTACAATTTCATTACTTTTTATCTTGTCTTTTTGAGTATTCGGGGTGATCTCAGTCCGGAACGAATGTCAACCTTTTTAAGTAAATTTTCGCCGGACATTGCCCTCTCAATGATTACTGTTTTCTATATTCATGAAGTTATCAACCACTAAAAAAAGAGCTTTCGCTCTTTTTTTTATAGTCCACAACACTTTTTATATTTTTTCCCGGAGCCACAAGGGCAGGGATCGTTTCGACCAACCTTTACCTCATTGACCACGGTTTTTGATCGCTTGTATTCTTTTTCCAGCTCAACTCGCTGCTCCACCGTGAAAAAGTTATCCCATTCCGCCAAAGTATAAAGCCATTCTGCCGGAACTGCCAGCATATTTTTATAAAGTTTGGCAAAATCGATCTCCAGCTTGACTTCTGAATCCAAGTCAATGGTCTCAAGATCAATAGGGGCCGTTAGACTGTCGCTAATGCCATCGAGAAAACCCATGTATTGGGGCGGAACCATCTTGCTTTCTTTAATCAGGTCTTCTACCTTACCGGAAATGGTTGTAATTTTCTCGCCCAGAATCTTCTGATACAGAACCTTTTCCTCAGCACAATATTTTTCCCAAAAGGTATTTTGTTCTTCCTGGGTGCTACAATTCTCTTCGATGTAATTTTTCCACGCATCGTATAAACTCATTTGAATTTCTCCTCATAATAATATCATTTTATTATATCCCAAAACCACCGGGAATTAAACCATTTTCTGACAAACCCCTACAAATTACTTCAATCGGAACAGCGCCAGGCTGATTTTACTTAAGGCAGCTTTAATTTAAAGCTCTTGTTGATTATAATCGCATTCCAGTTTACAATGATTGTATAATAAAACATGCTGAAAGGAATAGTCAATTGAAAAACGATAAACCCGACCCGATCAAAATAAAAAACAGTAAGAATCGACCCGATGAGGAATTGGTCTCGGTCTTAATAAAATATTTGAGTTTGACTTTAGTTGTTGCACTTGTTTGGGGCTTTTATTTTAACCTCGCATTGTTACCCCGTTTGGGCTATCATCCGCTTTTTATCATTCTGTTTACACTTGTCCCCAATTTATTGGTTTTTATTATCATGTCCCATTTAATTCGCAAAAAATTAAGCTACCTTAAAACGTTGCAAAAAGGATCCGAACGGATCGCCGCTGAGAATTTTGAATCCTATATTCCACTTCAGGACCATAACGAACTCACTGATATTGCCAATAACGTGAATCTGATTCATGATTTATATGAGGCTAAAAACAAGGCTGAATCGCTTGCTAAGATGGAAAATCATCATATTATCACCTCTGTTTCAAACGAAATACATGCCCCCTTAACTGGTATCATCGGCTATCTTGAGCGGATTCAAAACCCTGATGAACGTGACTTTTCCAAAAAAGAAGCCTATCTTAAGATTGCTCTTAAAAAGGCGTATCAGGTCATCCGTTTTATTGACGATCTTTTTGAGCATGCCTTTACCGATAATGGCAAGGGCTACTACCAGTTCAAGGTCTATAACGGAAAACCCCTGATTCATCAACTTCTGAACACTTCCAGCCAGGCTTTAAAAGAAGCCGGATACGATGTTGTCGAGGAAAATTGCATCGAACGGGATTTCTCCCTGTGGGTTGATCTGGAACAGCTCCAACGCATTTTTGACTATCTGACTTCCAATATTATTAAGTATGCCGACCCCGACAAACCGGTCGATTTTGGCCTGATCCTTAATAAAAACGAACTCTGCATTATTTTGCGCAATAAAACCATAAATAATCCCGATGCTGCTGGCAAAAATGTCATTGAGAACGAAGGTTCCAGCCTGGACTCCTGCCGAAAAATAATCACCCGCCATCAGGGACGGATCGACTACTATCAACTCAACCAGCTGTTCAAGGTTGAACTGATTCTGCCGATTCATCAGTAACGATAAAACAATTGATGACCCCAATTCGGGGTCTTTTTTATTGTCAAAAATTCTTAAGAATTTGAGTAACCTAATCTTCATAATTAACGCTTATACTTAAACTATCCTATCAGTAAATACGCTGCCATCAAAAATTAGGAGAAACAATCAACAAAATTAAATAAAGTGCTTGACAATCACTTTATTTCGTATTATTGTATTAATTGCTTAATACAATAATACGAAATAAAGTCGCAAGTATTTATTTTTTAATCTCGTACCAAAATGAGTTAAGAGGAGACGTTATGAAGAAAAAAGGAATTATTTTATGTGTTGTGATCGGGGTAGCCCTATTGGTCGGCGGAGGTGCCTATGTTTATGGCAATTCCCAACCCACCCCGGCGGTTGCTGTCAAAACCACCCCACTTTCAAAAGCAACCCTGCAAAACACCATTTCCGCCACTGGTGTCATTGAAAGCTATACCAAGGTCAAAGTCAGCGATACCAGCAATGATAAAATCGAAAAACTCTATGTTTCTGTTGGTCAATGGGTCGATAAAGATGATTGGTTATGTCAGCTCTACAACAAAGAAGGTGACAGTTACAGCTATGTCAAGGCCACAGCCAGTGGAACCATCACCGCCATGAACGCCGTTAAAGGGAACCCCGCCAATGGTGAGCTTTTTACCATTGAGGACACCAACGACCTTAAAGTGCGAGGCAAGATTAAAGAAGCTGATTTAAATCACATCCACAAAAATATGCCGGTGCTGGTAAAATCGGATGCTACTGGGGATACCGTTTTCCCCGGCAACCTGACTAAAATTGCGCCAACAGCAATTAAAACCGAAACCGCCACCAGTTCAACAGCAACAAAGGCTGAATTTGAAGTTGAAATTGACCTTCCATCCGATACCACCGGATTAAAAATCGGAATGACTACCCGCTTAAGCATAATCAGCGAAGAACGTCCCGATGTTTTCTGTGTTCCCTTTGAAGCTCTGGTGATGAATGATTCCGGTCAATCCTGCGTCTATGTTGCCAAAGAAAATCCTGTCGAACAAGGCTCTTTCACAGTCGAATCGATTCCCATCACCACGGGTCTGGAAACTGATTCTTTAATTGAAATCGCCGGTGATCTACTTAGCGATGGACTCGCCATTATTAGCCAGCCCCAAACGGTCCAGCCCGGTATGGCCGTTACTACGGTGCAGCCCGGTACGACAGTGACTGAAGAATTGACGGTGTAATGATGCGAAATAAAATTATTGAAATGCAGGGGATTGTCAAATCTTATTATCTGGGTACCCCCAATGAACTGGAAATTCTCCACGGTATTGATTTGGATGTTTATGAAGGTGAGTTTTTATCGATTGTCGGCGCTTCCGGTTCCGGTAAATCCACCTTGATGAATATTCTTGGAGCCTTGGACCGCCCCACCAAAGGGCACTATTATCTGGATCATCTGCCAATGGAAAATGTTCGCGACGATGGGCTTTCAAAAATCCGCAACAAGAAAATCGGCTTTGTTTTCCAGACCTTTAATCTCATTCCCCGTTCGACGGCTTTAAAAAACGTGGCTCTGCCGATGCTTTACGGTGGAGTGCCGCGGAGCGAACGATCACGACGGGCCTCTGAACTCCTTCAGCTGGTGGAAATGAGTGGTCGAGCCCATCATCGGCCCAATGAATTATCCGGCGGACAAAAACAGCGCGTGGCCATTGCCCGGGCGATGGCCAACGATCCGGCCATCATCCTCGCCGATGAACCGACCGGAGCCCTGGACACTCATACCGGTCGCCTGGTTATGGATATTTTTCACCGGCTCCATCAGGAACAGGGAAAAACGATTATTTTAATTACCCATAACGTCGAATTGGCCGAAGAAACAGAACGAACCATCCGACTTCGAGATGGTTCCATTGTCGATAACCGCAAGAATGATCAATATCAATTGGAGGGTTACTATGAATCTGTTTGAAAATATCCGGCTGGCCCTGGAGGGACTGCGGGCCAACAAGATGCGAGCTCTTTTAACAATGCTGGGAATTATCATCGGGATTTCCTCAGTTATGGCAATCTCCACGCTGGGTTCGGCGATGACTGGCTCCGTCACCAAAACGATGGATAAAATCGGCGGAAAAAATATTATGGTTTATGTAACCGCCAAAAACTATGAGGTGGCCTCCACCTTTCAAGAAGACGACTATGTGACCATGGACGAATTGGAAAACTTCAAAGCGGCCTATTCTGATGAGGTTAAAGCCATCAGTACCTCCAGTTCGCTGGGCGCTGGTGAGCTTAGCAAAGGCTATATTCACCGAAATGTCACCCTCACTGGGGTCAGCCCTGACTATAGCATGGTTAATAATGTCAAACTGGTTCAGGGGCGCTTTATCAGCCCCCGCGATGTGCAAGGCGACCGCCATGTCATCATTATTGATACAACCGTTCGCAATAGTCTGGTTGGTATTCATGGTGATGCCCTAGGGATGGAAATTCAGGTTGATACCCAAAATACCAATGAGACCTATACCGTCATTGGCGTTTATGAAAAACTGGTGATTGATAACCCGCTGTTTAATATGGGTGACGAAACTCGCATTGAGTGTTTTATTCCTATTTCAACCGCTATGGCTTTAAACAGCGAAACGGCCAATGTTTCCGGATACACCAATTTTACCATTATGGCAACCTCCGGGACCGACTCCGCAGCCTTTTCTCAAATCAGCAAAGACTATTTTATCAAAACCCTGGCAAAGTCATCTGATTTCACCATTCAGGCTGAAAGTCTGGAAGCCATGGCCAGTGAAGCGACGGGAATGCTTGGAACCTTATCTCTGGGGATCTCGGTTATTGCGGGTATTTCGCTGTTAGTCGGCGGGATTGGCGTCATGAACATTATGTTGGTGTCGGTCACCGAACGAACCAAGGAAATTGGCATCCGTAAGGCTTTGGGGGCGCGTAATTCAGCCATTCGCAGTCAGTTTATTATTGAAGCGATTATCATCTGCCTAATTGGCGGACTGATCGGCGTCGGGCTCGGCTCCGGCTTAGGGATACTGGGTAGCACACTAATGAAATTCCCGTCAACACCACCCTTTGGTCCGATGATTATTGCCCTGTGTTTCTCGATGGCCATCGGCGTCTTCTTTGGTTTTTATCCGGCCAATAAGGCCGCCAAGCTGGATCCGATTGATGCACTGCGGTATGAGTAAGGCTGTCTAAAAGCAAATTTATAAGTCTTCTCTCACATAAAAAAAGTCCGCAGCCATATGACACTGCGGACTTTTTTTAGTCCCTAAAAGCGTCTTGCCAGTTAAACAGGCTAGACCATCGGATTCACTTAGTATCGGTAACCGCGGTCGCCAACTGGAGCCGATCGGCTGTTTTAGATAGGTCTCTTTGATCCACATCGATCCCTTTGACTTTCGCATTGTATGATTTAATAAATTGGTAGGCACCATCGCTTTAGATTATTCGGACTTAGTCTGATCGCTTTAAATGTTCATATATTGCTTAAGCCTTCAGTAATTTTTCATCGCCTAAATAAGCCAGCAATTTAAACGACATCATCAATGAGAATTTTATTTCACTATCTGTCAGTGACACTGCCATAATTTCTTCGATTTTTTTGATGCGATATTTCATTGAGTTTCGGTGAATTTTAAAATATCGGGCAGTCTTTGTCACATTGCCGTCATGCTGAAGATGAATACACAGATTATGACAATAATTTGTTTTGTATTGCTGATCATAACCCATCAAATCAGTTAATGCCGTATTGCAGAAGTCTTTTAAGCCGGTTTGACCAGCCACTATTTCAAATAAATGATAGCAGGCATATGCCTCATAATAATAAAGGGATTCCTCCGGATTCATCGCTATTCCTAATTCCAATGCTTTGACGGACTGGTTGTAGTGGCTTTTAAGCCCTGCCAAATCCTGAAAATAAGGGCTGACACCAGCTTTCATCTGATTACTGTTTAAAAATTCAATCAGCTTACTTTTGGCACCGTCAGAAACCGCTTCTTTTTTATCACTTGTCAACAATACAGTGATTTTATTCTGATAAAGAATTGATTTTTCAGTTCCTAAGATACGATTGATAATGCTTTTAACATAGCTTAACGACATTCCCTTTTCTGTTTTTAATTCCGAACTGACTGTAACCAGGCATAAATGCTCTTTTGCATACAGTCCCAGCTTTTTCCCCTGCTTTTGAATTATTTCTGCGCTAAAAATTCTTTCTTCAAGGATGCCGATCAGAAAATGCTCAACCTCACTATATAATTGACTGCTCTGAATGGGTTCCTTTTGCAGCTCACTGGCTACCACACTGCACAGCAATTCAAGTAGCCCAAAATCCATCGGTTCAAACGCTTTTTTGGCCTCAACCACGGCGATATGTCCAATATTCTTATCATTGATTGCAATTTTATGTGCCATCCAGCGGGTTGGCGAATAATCAAATTCTTCAATGCAGGGGCTCTCGCTGGAATAAAGCCGTTCAAACACACCACTGTCATTGAGTTTTTTGATCCGTTCATAAGCATCAAATTCTTCTTCCGGCGCGGTGGAAGGCCAGGATGGATCACCAACCTCGGCATTTTTATTAAAAGCCACCACATTGTAGCCCATATCGCTGACAAACATCGGATTTCCCAATACCTCATAAGCGATATCAATGATATGCTGCAGGCCTCCGCATGATAAAAGAGCCGTCATCAATTTTGCTTTTTTTCGTTCGAAACGCCGTTTTTGCATGCATAAGGTTCTGATCATGTGAGTCGTTTTCTGTTCATCTGGATGACTTTTCACCCGAATTCGATTTGAGTCTTTCGCGTTTTTCTTTTCTTTCATCGCTAACCTGCTTTTTAAAATTATAAATCGCTTCTTTTCGTTTATATTATATGTATTCAATACTTAAAATGCAAATCAATCTGTTGTCATTTTGCAAAAAAAATACTCACTATTTTTTGCTGAATTGACATTGTTTTAGCTCATATTCCTGATAGAATTAATCTAAGTAAACGATTTACAAAAGAAAGCAGGTTTGAAATGAATTCTAAATACGCAAAGATGTTCACCCCGATTAAAATTGGTAATATGCTTGTTAAAAATCGAATTGAAACCGCTCCAGCGGCGCCGCGGTTGGCTTCCCCGGAAGGACTGGTAACCCCGGAGCTGATCGAATGGACCCGGGCTCTGGCCAAAGGTGGTGCCGGAATTGTCACTGTTGGTATTTCGATGGTCACTCCGCCCTTTGGACACATGAACGGTTTCTGCGTGAACATCGGCGACAACAATGTGGTTCCCGGTTTAGCGGTTCTGGCCGACACGGTCCATCGTTATGGCGCCAAAGCCTCCATTGAACTGGCGGGATTTGCCATGGGTCATGATCTGCCCGAGGAAGGCAAATCGCCCATCGACATAATGTCCCAGGAAGAAATAAAAAACTGGATAACCTTATTTGCAAATGCCGCTGAGCGGGCCATGAAAGCGGGTATGGATATGGTCCTGATCCACGGTGGCCATGGTATTCTCGTCAGCAATTTTTTCTCGCCCCTGTTTAACCACCGCACCGATCAATATGGTGGCAGTATCGAAAACCGGGCCCGCTTTGCCTGTGAGTTATTCGATGCCATTCGCAGTAAGGTTGGCCATAAGCTGGCCATTGAATTTCGCCTGAGTGCCGCTGAACTGGTTCCCGGCGGCGTCGAATTGGACGAAACCATCGCTTTTATAAAAATTATTCAGGACAAAATCGATCTGGTTCACGTTTCCGCCGGGATGCTACTGGATGACGAAATGGTTCCGATCACCACCCAGCCTACCTATCTAAAACGTGGTTATAATGCCCACTATGCCGCCAGTATTAAAAAAGCGGCGGGAATTCATATTCCGATCACCACCGTTGGTTCCATTGATCTGGATCTGGCTGCCGAAATCATTGAAAACAACGAAGCCGACATGTGTGCGATGATCCGTACCGTTATTGCCGATCCCAGCAGCGTCAACAAAGCCCGCACCGGAAATGAAGCGAAAATCCGTCCCTGCATCCGCTGTGTACTGTGTCTGAATCGTACCCATGGTATGGAACCACTCCGAGTTGCCTGTGCCGTTAACCCCCAGGCTGGCCGGGAATGTGAATTAAAAGATATCAATAAACTGGCGGATCAAAAGAAAAAGGTGGTCATCATCGGAGGTGGTCCAGCTGGCATGGAAGCGGCCAGAACCGCCGGCGACCGTGGCCATGAGGTCATTCTTTTTGAAAAAAGCGATTGTCTCGGGGGTACCCTGCGGCTGGCGGTTGCTCCGGATTTCAAGGCTGATCTTAAAAATTATCTGGCCTGGACGATCCGCATGACCAGCCAACACCCCAATGTTTCGCTGCGACTATCCACCGCGGCAACCCCTGAAAACATCATGGCCGAGTCCCCGGATGCCCTGATTATTGCCGTCGGTGCCGAAAGCAATATCCCCGCCATTCCCGGTTTAGATAGCAGCGATGTTGTTTGGGTCGGTGATGTCGAATCCGGATCGGTTGAAGTCGGTCATAATGTGGTCATCGCTGGCGGTGGCTTAACTGGATGTGAAACCGCTTTGGACCTGGCCCGGAAAGGTAAAAATGTCACGATTGTCGAAATGGTCAGCGAAAAGAAAATGCTTGACCCTTCACCAATTCCGATGACTGCTATGCTGCAGCTGCTTAAAAAAGAAAATGTGACCATCCTTGCGAGCCATCAACTGATCAAGGCTGTGGATCATGCCGTTCTAGTTGAAGGGAGCGATGGTCAAAAAGAAGTGGATTTTGATACCCTGATTCTTTCCCTGGGTGTTAAACCAAACCTGCTGGAAGTATCCAAATTTGCCAATCTTGTTGATACCGTTTTCTGCATCGGTGATTGCACCACCAGCCAGGGAACCCTCTACACTGCCACAACCGCCGGATATAATGCCGGTTTGGATATCTGAGTATTGATCGAAAATTATTTCTTATTCCGTTTCATACAGCGAATCCGTACCTTTATGTCAGGATTTACCTGCCGCGATTCAGTGATTTTCTGCAAGGCTTTATTGTAGGTAAAGTCATCCAGATCATTAGCTTTGAGATAAATCATGGTCATTTCCGGAAGAACCGTAAAACAGCTGGTAATCGCCCAGGCAACGGCCATCTTTACATAGTAGTTGTCGCAGTCAATGGCATTAAAGTTTAGAAACATCGGCTCCAGATAGCGGTCTTCGACAAAATAGGTAATAAACATCACCACCCCGAAACGGATCTCGTAAACTTCTTTTGACTTGAGGTATGGTTGTAAGAAAAGCCATACCTCCTCTTTATGCTTTTTTGTGAATTTCAGACCCGTGCAGAAGCTGTCGCAGATTGACCAGTTGTCAATCTTTGGGATGAAGTCTTTTATTAGCATCAGCCGTTCTGGCAATTCCACATCCGCATACCCGATCACCATTCCCTGTAGCAGGGTTTCCTCAAAGCTGTCAACCTGAGCTGTTTCTAAATAGCTTCGCCAGTCTGCTTTGGCAATTCTTTTGCCGATCTTCCTAAGTGCTGGCAAGCGCACCCCCAGAATATTATTGGTTCCCGGCGTCAAGCCTCTGGAAAATTTACGGTATTTCTCATCGACCAAGCCTAACAGCTCCGCTCGTAAAAATTTTTGATCCATCTTTATTAACCCCCTGTTATTTCAGATAAAACAAAAGCCCTTTTTAGCTGCAACCGTAATTGCCGCCAAAAATGGGCTTTTGCTGTTGTTTATTTTAATTTCAACGGTAAGCCAGCAACCAGTAGATAGGCTTCATCAGCCCGTCCGGCCACCAGTTGATTCATCCGGCCGGCAATATCACGGAAATAACTACCCAGCTTGTAGGCCGGCACCAGACCCAAACCCACCTCATTCGAGACTACAATCAGGGTTTTATCCTGACAAACATCCAGTAGTTTTTCCACTTCAATCTTAATAGCACCTTCGATTTCGCCCACCTTTTCCATCGCGCAAGTGTCATAATCAACCGGAAAATCTAACATATTATTGGTAGTCATCACGGTCAGACAGTCAAAAAGAACAATCTCGGCTTGCAAAAAAACGGGATTGTCGGTCATTGTCTGAAAATCCTTATATTGTTCGATGGTTCCCCAATGATCTGGCCGCTGCGCCTGATGTTTGGCAATGCGGTCCTTCATGCCATCATCAAAGGCGATCGCAGTGGCAATATAAGCGACCGGTTTGCCCGATTCCCGGGCTAAATTTTCGGCATAAGTACTTTTACCGCTACGGGCACCGCCGGTTATAAATATTAACTGACCCATAATTAATTCCTCCAGTTTTTAAGAAAAGTCAAAAGCTTTGTATTATCTGCTTCTTTTTTTATCGCAATCCGAAAATATGATTTGTCTAAACCGATAAAATCTTCGCAGGTTCTAAGCGACATACCCTCTTTTTCCAGGGCCATCTGCAGCTCCGCCGCAGTTCCCGTAAACAGTCGACAGAGATGAAAATCGGTATCGCTTTTATAAACCTTCAGTGTTTTGATTTGACTTAAAGCTTCAAATACCCGCTGAGCTTCTCCCTTTATATAAGTTTTAGTCTTTGCGGCATAGTCTTTTTCATCATAAACAGCCGTGGCTGCAATCAGCCCCAGGGCATTAATGGTCCAGGGTTCTTTAAAGTGCTCCATTTTTTTAATCATTGGGGCAACACCGACCCCATAACCAATCCGAAGTCCCGGCAGAGCATAGAACTTCGTCAACGATTTTAAAATAAAGACCGACGGTTTCGCTTCTTTAACCAATAACAGGCTGCCACTTTCTTCAGAAAAATCCATGAAGGATTCATCCAGAAACCAGTTAATTTCCGGAGCCGAATGCTCTAACATTTCTCTGATAAAACCATTGCTATGAACCCGACCGGTGGGGTTATTGGGATTGCATAAAAAAACCGCCTGAGGCTTTTCGTTTTTAATGACCGCCGTTAATGCTTCCGGGTTGATGATAAAACCATCTTGCTCTGTTACGACATGATGAACCACCTCCCAGCCATAAAGCTTTAAGGCCCGTTCATATTCATTAAAGGTTGGCTGAACAATCAGCGCCTTTCCCGGCCCCATGCTTCTGGCAAAAAGGTAGATCAGCTCAATCGCACCGTTACCGAGAATGATATTTTCCGGTAGCACCGCCAGATCATTGGCAATCTTCTCGATCGCCGAAACGCCAGAGATCTCCGGGTATTTCACTAACTCGTCAATCCCGGCAATCAACTTTTCTCGGATTCCCGCGGGAATTCCCAAGGGATTAATATTAACACTAAAATCCAGCATTTCTTTGTTTTCGCCCTGATATCCGCCGTGTTTATTCATGTCGACTCTCCAATTATTAACATTCTCTTATTTAAATTTTTCTATTTAAATGCAGTGATTGCAAATTCACTTAGTGCAAATTCAATGATTTTTCAGTTTGCTAAAACGAATAAATAATCACCGCCATTAAGGTGGCCAAAACCATCAGGACCACCTCGCTGCCATACATAATGGTGATGGTTTCCCGAATATCCAATATTTCCAGCGGCGATTTAGCATCCCCAATGGTGGGCTTTTCCAGCGTTTCACCAAAATACTGGTTGGTTCCGCCGAGTTGTATACCTAAAAGCCCTGCCACCACCGATTCCGGATGGGCCGAGTTAGGGCTCTTGTGGTTGTGACGATCCCGCTTGAAAATGCGACAGCCGTCATTAAAAGTATATCCTAAAAACATCCCGGCAACGAGCATAAAGATGCTGCCGACTCTGGCTGGAATAAAATTGATGAGATCGTCAAATTTTGCTGAAGCATAGCCAAAATCCTTATATGGCTCCTGGATATATCCAACCATCGAATCCAGCGTATTGGTCGCCTTGTAGAGCATTACCAGCATCACCGGATTAAGCCAGGGCACTGGAATCAGGGCTCCCAGCAACAGATAGAAAATCGGTGCTAAAACCCCATCAATGGTATTTTCGGCAGTGGTCTCAACCGTTGCCCGGATGATTTCCGTTTCTTTGAGTTGTGAGGTATCCCGTCCGACAAGATAACCCACTTGAGTTCGGGAAACTTCAATATCACCACCCATTAAGGCGCTCATCACTTTACGCACTTCAATGGCCAGTGTTTTTGCCGCCAGAGACGTAACAATCAAGTACAGGTTAAAGATGATATACAGATAAATATTAATGCTGTAAAGCACCCACTGCAGGCCAAAGACAATCGCGCCCGTCAGACCCAGAACGAAAAATAGCAGTAAAAATCCTTTTGCTCTTTTGTGCTTGCCATGATTCAGTTTTTTATTTAAAAAGCCAATGGTTTTCCCCATGGCGATAATCGGATGCGGCAACCAGGGGGGATCCCCGATTAGCCAATCCAGCAACACGCCAAAGAGTATCAGTAAAAACCAAAAGCCTCCCCCTAAACCCAGGGGAAGTCCTTCAATTAGATTCACTTTTTAATTTCTCCAATGATTTCCATTATTTTTTTCATATCTAAACTCGCTTCTACCGTCTCTGCCAGAAGATCATATTGTTCTTCTTTAAAGGCCTTAAAATCAAAGGCAGTGGGACCGGCTTCTAAATTCTTTTTCACGCGCAGGGCTTCAATGATTTTTTCCCTTAATCCATCGTTATCAAAGATCCCATGAAGGTAGGTTCCCATCACCGTGCCATCTTCGGCAATCACCCCATCGACGGTGCCATCAGCAAGTATTGCAAAAGGCTTAGCCTGATCCAGTGCTTCGCTGGTGCCCATGTGGATTTCGTAGCCTTCCACATCCATGTCAGCCAACGCCATTCCCATGAAGTTACCTAAAACCTTGCCGGTTGTTCGCACCGTTCGTTTCTCTTCTTCAATGGTGGTGACAATATTTAAAAGTCCCAGTCCATCAATACTACCTTTGGTTGACTCTACCGAGAAAGGATCACGGATTTCTTTACCCAGTAGCTGATAACCGCCGCAGATTCCCACAATCGGTACCCCGCAATCGTGGAGCCGATGGATTTCATCACCCATTTTACTGTTGATCACATGACAGGTGTCATCAATGGTATTTTTGCTACCGGGAATCACTAATAGGTCCGGGTTAGCCAGCTGCAGATCGCGCTGGTTACGATAGTATTCCACCTTCACATCAGGATGCATTTCAAAGGCGGTGCAATCGGTAAAGTTTGACAGATGCGGCAGATAGACCACCCCAATCGTGATCAGGCCTTCGGAATTATTATCAAACCGTTCGCTGACACTATCTTCATCATCAATGACAAAGCGCTTGTAAGGGATAACACCCAAACAGGGGACATTAACCAATTCTTCAATCATTTTGATGCCGGGCTTTAGCAACTCCACATCACCGCGGAATTTATTGATGATAAAGCCTTTAATTCGGGCCCGTTCTTCGGGTTGCAACAACATAATTGTACCATAAATCGATGCAAAAACACCACCCTTGTCGATATCACCAATCAGTACCACCGGGGTATCAACCAATTCTGCCAGTCCCATGTTGACAATATCGTTATCCCGCAAATTGATTTCGGCGGGACTGCCGGCGCCTTCGATCACAATCACATCTTTGCCCTCAGCCAACGCGTCATAAGCCGAAATGACAATTTCGACCAATTTGGGTTTATGGGCATGATAATCCATGGCATCCATATTAAACTCAGCTTTTCCCATCAGAATAACCTGACAACCCACATCAGAGTTTGGTTTAAGCAATACCGGGTTCATTTCAACCTGAGGTTCCATCCGGGCGCACTCCGCCTGGACTACCTGGGCTCGACCCATTTCCTTGCCGTCTTTGGTGATAAATGAATTAAGCGCCATATTCTGGGATTTATAGGGTGCCACCTGATAACCGTGGTTATCGAGTATCCGGCACATGGCAGCAGTGATCAAACTTTTTCCTACTGATGACCCGGTACCCATAAACATAATATTTTTTGCCATGTTTTCTCCTTTTTTCTTAACTTTCTGTAGTGATTAAGATACTGACGTGAGCTTTTTTTTCTAATGATTTTTCAATGCACAAACAACGGCTTCTTCAACGGTGGTGACAGACCGGGGATAGGCGACGGCGGGGCGACGGATAAATAGGATTTTGGCATTGACTTGTCGGGCCGCTTCAACCTTTTCACGGATGCCGCCAATATCGCCGCTATCTTTGGTGACGACAAAGCCGATCTTGTATTCTTTCATGGTGGCGACATTCATTTCAACCGAGAATGGGCCCTGTAGAGCCAGAATATGTCGGGGCTTGTAGCCCAGGTTTTCGCACTTTACTAAAACCCCGGCTGTCGGCAATACCCGGATATAGGTTCGGTTTTTGGGCAGGCCTTCAAAGGCTTCCAGTTGTCGACTCCCCGTGGTTAAAAGAATATTCTTATCACTTTTCCCCATCGCACCGATTAAATAGTCGCGTGCTTCCTCATAGGTATTGTAGGCCACACTATCATTTCCTTCGTCGATGTTCGACGGCCTTTCCAGCCGAATATAGTCCACATTCATGGCATCACAAGCCCAAATGGCGTTTTCAGAAATTTCCTGAGCATAGGGGTGGGTGGCGTCAATACAGAGATTAATATTGTAAATGGTAATCGTTTCCCGCAGGGTGCTGGCGTCCAATTGTCCTGAAATCTTGGTCAGAAGGGGGTTTTCAGAGATCTGATCGGTGGCAATATTGGTCAGTGACGAATAACAGACTTCCTTCCCTTCTTCAAGCAGAAGATTGGTTAATAAGCGGCTGTCGAGGGTTCCTCCCAATACCAGTATCAAAGCTGATAACCTCTCGGGGTAATCATTTTTAGTTGATCCCTAGTCACATAGGTTTTGGAATTACCGATGATAACCATCGAAAACATATCAATATCTGCTTCGTGCATTTTTTTGAGGGTTGTAATCACATAAGACTCGTCCTTACGTTTGGCATTACGAACAATTCCCACTGGGGTTTCCGGAGCTTTATATTCTAGTAAAATTTTCTGGGCACTTTCAATATTGTGGGGACGGCCTTTGCTTTTGGGATTATAGAGACTAATAATAAAATCTCCTTCACCAGCGCAGTGCAAACGTTTTTCAATGACTGCCCAATCAGTGAGCAGGTCGCTAAGACTAATGACGGCGTAGTCATGCATCAGCGGCGCACCGAGGGTTGAAGCGGCCGCATTGGCGGCTGAAATACCGGGAATAATTTCAACTTCCACATCACTATTTTTTGACTCAACGATTTCTAACATAATGCCGGCCATCCCGAAAACACCGGCATCGCCGCTGCTAACCAGGCAGATTTTTTTGCCCTGTTCAGCCAGTTCCAAGGCTTTTTCACAACGGTCAATTTCGCGCCGCATTCCGGAAGAAAGGACTTCCTTGTCGCCAATTAAATCGGCAATAATATCGATGTAGGTTTTGTAGCCGACAATAATATCAGCATCAGCCAGGCTGGCTTTTGCCGCCTCGGTCATATGTTCATACAGTCCGGGACCAATCCCTGTGACATAAATTTTGCTCATCTTTTCTCCTTTTTTTAGCAAGGTTTTTATTACAATAGTGCAGTGCTGCTTTCTTATCCGTTTGTGCGAAACAGACAGCAAAGCAATTATTGTTTGTAAATTTTCTTATTTCTAATTTTCATCCAGCCACACCGATAGAGTGATTCCGCCCAGTTTCTGTTTTTCCCGCAGGCATTTTCCAAATCCGGAGGCGACAAAACCACAGGGTTCGGAAACGGCATATAAACCGGTTGTTTTGAAAACGAAATCCGATCCTTCAAAACGGCTTTGGACCATTTGCACCATTTCATTGGGGATAATGACTTTTTTAGCCGCGAAAAAGGCACAGGCTTCGATAATTCCCGCTTCTTCGGCTTTTAAGCCGATGGTGGCCAGAGATTTAATCCCTTTGACATTAAGATTCAGAGACGCTAAGGTCTCCTGGATCGCCGCGATGATCCGTTCTCCCGGGGTATCCCGACGACAGCCTACGCCCAGCACCAGTTTTCGGGGAACCAGCTTAACACTGGGAATTGGCAATTCTGCTTTTTTTGTATCCAAAGTCGTAATAATAACGCCCAGATATTTCGTTAGCTCGGTTAAATCTGCCACCGTTTCGATGTTCTTAGGCAGGATAACCGCATCCAAATCACAGTTTTCCCGATTAACTAAAGCAATCGGGTCACCATTTAGGATCAAGGCTGTTACGTCTTTGGCAGCCGTAAAATCATCAATCGCACACTTAATTTTCTGGGCCAATACATCCACAGCCATGGTTCCTTTCACATCGGTGCCGGTGGTAATAACCGCCTGGGCCGAAAGGCGTTTAGCCACCAGCCGAGCGGCATCATTGGCACCACCCAAATGACCGGACAGCAGACTAATTACAAACGCCCCCTTGGTATCCATCACCAGAATTCCCGGATCAGAGGATTTATGCTTTAGATGGGGGGCTATCGCCCGGACGACAATGCCGGTTGCCATAATGCAACAGATGATCTGATACGCCCCGCTAATGCTGCCCATAAAGGTAGAAATATCCGTGGTGATGATTTTGGTGGTTTCGTTGGCATATTTTTCCTTGGTGTAGATGTGGCATTCGCGGTCATCCAGATGTTCTGCCAGCCGCTTTGCCAGGGCCACGCCATCTTGTGACAGGGTGACTATGGCCCATTTTTCTGTTTTCACGGTTTTACAAAACTCCTTGACGGTATTCATGGGTAAAGCTGGGATCATAAAGCTTGGATAAGCTGTACTGATCGCCCAGGAAATCACCTACTAAAATTTGGGCAGTTTTGGTAATATTTTCATCTTTTACTTTCTGAGCAATGGTTTCCAGGGTGCCCATGACAATTTTCTGATCTTCCCAGGTTGCCCGTTGGATAATGGCAATTGGGGTGGTTGGGGCGTAATGTTTCATGAGTCGTGCCACTACATCATCAATCATTTGGACCGACAGAAAAATACACATGGAAGCCTGATGCGATGCCAGATCTTCCAGCTTTTCTTTTTCCGGCACGGGAGTTCGACCTTCCAAACGGGTTAAAATAACGGTTTGGGATACATCTGGCAAGGTGAATTCTTTTTTAAGGGCCGCCGCTGATGCCACAAAGGAGCTGACCCCAGGGATTACATCAAAGGGAATTCCTAATTCATCCAATCGGTCCATCTGTTCCCGGATGGCACCATAAATGGAGGGATCGCCGGTATGAACCCGGGCAATTTTCTTGCCTTCTTCGGTTCCCCGTTTAATCACGGCGATGACATCATCTAAGGTCATCGATGCGGAATTAAAAATTTCGGCATCGGCTTTGTGACCGGCAATAATGGCTTTATTGACTAAAGAACCGGCATAAATAATAATATCTGCTTCATTAACAATTCGTTGACCCTTAACGGTAATCAGCTCTGGATCTCCTGGGCCTGCACCCACCATATACACTGTATTCATCAAATATTTCTCCTAAACTTTATAATGTCCCTACATTTCTGTAACGGGCTGTGCTTTTTTTAAATGATCTAAAAACATGTTCTGAATGCCGGTGTATTCACCCAAACCTTCGAGGATACACTCCACTTTAAACCGCTCTTCTTCAAGAACCGCCTTCCAGGAGTCTTCTTCATCACTGGCCATGTCATTAATGGCGTGATCACCAGCCACCAGCATAAAGGGCGCCAAATAAATCTTTTTGTATTTCTTCTCCTGAAGTAATGGCACAATGTTTTCCAGCTCCGGGAAACCTTCTACGGTTCCCACATAAACATCCTCATAGCCCTTCATTTTAAACATATAATCCAGGCACGGATAGGTTGAATTGGCATGGTGGTCGCTGCCATGGCCCATATAGACCAGGGCTTCGCCTTTTTTGAGTTTGGGCATTTGTTTCATCACGATGTCCACTGTCTCTTCATAATCTTCCACTGTGGTTAACAGTGGCCGACCCAGGGTCAGAGACTTAAAATCTTTTTCAAAGGCCTTCAGTTCTTTTAGAGTGATATCATACTCATGGCCGTTGATGATGTGGGTGGTTTGACACTGCACATGGGTATAACCGGCTGCCTTGAGTTTTTTTAAAACTTCCTGGGGAACATCAACTGCTTCACCATCGCGTTTCTTAAGTTTATTAATGATCATCCGGGAGGTAAAGGCGCGATAAAAATCATGGTCCGGGAAAGCCTTTTGTAGATGCTTTTCGGTTGCTGCAATGGTTTTTTTTCGGGTTTCAGGGTAAGATGTACCAAAACTGATGACCAGTAATGCTTTCTTTTCCATTAAGTGATTCTCCTATTTTATGTTATTTGTTATTATAGAACTTGGGGTAGCTTTGCTGACGATCCTAAATACTAAGCTGTTTTCGTACCGGCAGGGTTTGTCAAATGTTACCGTGCCGACCAATTGTTAATCTGTTGTTCGCCGCGGAATCGGACAGGCAATGCCGTGTCCGCTCCGATGCGTACAACATGATGTAACAATTGTCGGTACTACATCATTTTTGTCAACAGCTTTAGGCTGGATCAATTATGTCTATTTCTAGGCGCCTAAAAAAACAAAGTATTTGGTCTAACAGCAAAGCTTATTAATGCTTGCATTTTTTTACTTATAATTTTTTTAATGCCTGATAATGGTCAGCGATGGTTTTTTCAAGGTCCGCTTTGGTGTGGGCGGAGGAGAGGAAAATGCCTTCGAATTGGGCTGGCGGCATCAGGTTACCGGCATTAAGCATCGCTTTGAAATATTTGGTATAGGCTTTGGTATCCGAGGTCATCACGGCAGCGTAGCCATCGATGGGCACATCGGTAAAGAAGCAGCAAGTCATGCCTTTGAAACGGACCATCTGGGCTTTGACCCCGGTTTTTTTAATGTTGGCCTTAAAGCCGGCTTCTAACAGCTTGGCGTTTTCTTCCATTTCGGTATAAACTTCGGGATGATCCCGCAGATAAGTCAGGGTGTTGAGTCCCATTTTCATGGCAATCGGATTCCCGGACAGGGTTCCGGCCTGATAAACGCCGCCTAGAGGGGCCACGGTTGCCATGATATCCCGACGTCCGCCATAAGCGCCGACGGGCATTCCGCCGCCGATGATCTTCCCTAAGGTGGTCATATCCGGTTTAATCTCCAGGACTTCCTGGGCCCCACCGTAAGCCAAACGGAATCCGGTGATGACTTCATCAAAAATCAGCACCGTTTCTTCGGCTGTGGTAATTTCTCGCAGACCTTTCATAAAATCCAGATCGGGTGGTACAACGCCCATGTTCCCAGCCACCGGTTCGACGATGACAGCGGCAATTTCGCCAGGGTTTTCGGCAAAGAGCGCTTTGACACTGTTAATGTCGTTATAGGTTGCTACTAAGGTGTCCTTGGCCGTTCCCGGGGTCACCCCTGAGCTGGTCGGGACTCCAAAGGTCAGCGTGCCGGACCCGGATTTAACCAGCAGTCCATCAGCATGACCGTGGTAACAGCCTTCAAATTTAATGATCTTATCTCGTCCGGTATAGCCTCTGGCGACCCGCAGGGCACTCATCGTGGCTTCGGTTCCGGAACTGACCATCCGCACCATTTCCATAGACGGATAGGCTTCGGTGATCAACTTAGCCACTTCAACCTCGATGGCGGTTGGGGCCCCAAAACTGGTGCCTTTCTCCAGTGCTTCCTGAATCCCTTCAAAGTAAACCGGTGAGGCGTGACCTAAAATCAGTGGCCCCCAGGAACAGATATAGTCGGTGTACGCGTTACCGTCGACATCATAAATCTTGGCACCTTTGCCATGGTCAATAAAAACCGGTGGCATGTCCACCGATTTAAACGCCCGCACCGGACTATTGACGCCGCCGGGAATATATTTTTCTGCTTCAATAAATAATTGTTCTGATTTTTCTCGATTCATAATATCTCCAATAATAATTATTTCACTATCATGTAAAACTCAGGTGTTCGCTCCCTACCGTACCGACCAATTGTTAATCTGTTGTATGCGCGCAATTCGTACAGTTGCTAATTCACTAATCGTCGAGTAATCAGTCGCTGGCTCGCAACTGTTCGCCTTGAGGCATACAACATGATGTAACAATTGTCGGTACTGCGTTTGTCTTAAACAATAGATTCATGACTTATAAATGATTTGCTGTTATTGATAATCCTTCAGCATGGCCTGCAGTTCTTTGGCAAAATAAGTGATGATGATATCGGCTCCGGCCCGTTTGATACTAAGCAGGCTTTCAAAGATCGCCCGACGATCCATCAGATCGGCATCGACAGCATTTTTAATCATCGCATATTCGCCGCTGACCTGATAGGCGGCCATCGGTAAATAGGAAAGTTCCTTGCTCTGGACGATAACATCCAGATAAGGCATGGCTGGTTTAACCATCACAATATCGGCACCTTCAGCGATATCCAGAACCATTTCCTTTAAGGCTTCCCGGGAATTGGCCGGGTCCATCTGATAGCTGCGACGGTCGCCAAAGGCTGGTGCTGAGTTTGCGGCATCCCGGAAGGGGCCGTAAAAACTGGAAGCAAATTTAGCCGAGTAGGCCATAATCGGAATCGACTCATAACCGGCTAGATTCAGGGTTTCTCGCATATGGTCAATGCGACCATCCATCATATCCGAAGGAGCGACCATATCGGCTCCAGCGCGGACATGACTGAGCGCCGTTCTGCTTAAGGTCTCTAAGGTCTGGGCTCGTCGGATCTCACCGTTTTCTTCAAAGAAACAGCAATGGCCATCACTTTTATATTCACACAAACAGACATCGGTGATCACATACATTTTTGGATCAACCTTTTTGATCACCCGAATGGCTTCCTGAACCAAACCATCATCCACAAAGGCGGGAGTGGCTTCGTTATCCTTTTCATCGGGAACCCCAAACAAAATGACATAACGGATGCCCCGTTCTTTTAGCGCCAGGGTTTCGGCCTCCAGCATATCCAAAGACAGATGGTACTGATCTTTCATGGAGCCGATTTCTTTGCGTACGCCAGTTCCGTCGACGATAAACAGTGGATAAACCACATCATTCATGGACAGCTGGGTTTCTCTGATTAAATTCCTGACCGCTGTATTTTTTCGTAATCGTGTTGGCAACATCTTGCTGACCTCCTATTTACTTCTAGTTATTTGCATGTCCCGTACCGACCAATTGTTAATCTGTTGTCTGCTGCAAGCTCGGACAGGCTCTGCCGTGTCCGCCTTGATGCAGACAACATGATATAACAATTGTCGGTACTACCTCGGCTTTTTTACTCAAATCTTATTTCTGAGCATCCTTCAAAATCGCATCCAGCATTCCCTGGATGGTATATGTTTCGGCTTCGATGTCCACAGCGATGCCCAGTTCCAGGCATTTCTTTGAGGTTTGGGGGCCGATTGACACCGCTTTTGCCGAGTTGATCGCGTTGATGTGCGCGGCGCCGATTTTTTCGACAAAAAACTCGGCGGTAGTGGAACTGGTAAAGGTAATATAATCAATTTCTTTGTTCTTTAACATTTCCAGTGGATCAACAGTGGCGTGATCTTCGCGGATGGTTTCGTAGCTTTTCACCTCGTCGACCGGACAGATTTTAGCTAGTTCTTCAACCACATAGATCCGAGCATTTTGGGAACGGGGAATCAGCACCCGGCTGTCTTTATTAAGCAACGGCGCCAACCCGCTAACTAATTCTTCGCCGACATATTTATCCGGCACAAAATCGGCCTGGAGGCCCCGGGCTAAGAGGGCCTTTTTAGTTCCTTCACCAATGGCGGTGATATGCAGATTGGCAAAGGCGCGGGCGTCTTTGCCACAGCGGGCCAGGGAGTCAAAAAAGATTTCCACGCCGTTGATGCTGGTAAAAATAATGTGACTGTAGTCCTTAAGGCACTTTACCTTTTCATCACAGGCCGCTTCGTTGATGGGGACAATTTTGATGGTTGGAAATTCAATCGCATTACCACCCAACTCAGTGATTTTTTCAACCATCTGGGAACTTTGTTCCCGGGACCTTGTGACGATAATGTTTTTTCCAAACAATGGTTTTTGATCAAAGAACCGCAGTTTTTGCCTTTTATTGACGACTTCCCCGACCACAATCAGGCTGGGGGCGGTGATTTTTGCTGCCGTTGCAATGTCGTAGATGGTGGTCAGGTTTCCGGTTACGACCCGCTGATAGGGGGTCGATGCCCGATGAACCACAGCCACCGGCATTTCGGGATTCATGCCATTTTTAACCAGTTCGTCACAAATCTTTTCCAGATTCTTGACGCCCATCAAAAAGACGATGGTGCCTTTTAACTTACCGAGCACCGGCCAATCCAGATCCGATGAGCCGTCGTAGGCGTTGGATTTTAAATGTCCGGTGATGACATGAAACGAAGACACGCAGTCCCGGTGGGTAATCGGAATCCCGGCATAAGCCAGTCCACCGATAACCGAGGTAATCCCGGGAATCACTTCAAACGGGACGCCAGCATCATAGAGGTCTTCCCCTTCTTCGCCGCCACGGCCAAAGACATAAGGATCTCCGCCTTTTAAGCGCAATACCAGTTTGCCTTCTAAGCCTTTTTGGACAAGTAAGGCATTGATATCTTCCTGGCGCATGGCATGATTGCCAGCTCGTTTGCCGACATAAACAATTTCGGCATCTGCTCGGGCATCATTTAAAAAGCTTTCATTGACCAGGGCATCATAAACCACCACATCGGCTTTGGTTAAAATAGCCTTGGCTTTAACGGTTAAGAGACCAGGATCTCCGCATCCGCCACCAGCCAGATAAACCTTCCCAACTTTTTTATGCACTGCGGTATAACATGCTGCTGCTAATTGTTTTCCCAACTTTTCTGCCTCCTCGGGTGTGCCTTCAATCGACTTTGTGACCACATGGCTACCATCTTCCAAACCATAAAGTCCATAAAGCACAATGGTGTCTGCTTTTATTTCACAAAATGCACCAACCGGAATATGACAGCTACCGTTTAAGGCCTTTAAAAAACTGCGTTCGGCACTCATCTGAATGATCGTGTTGTGATCACTAATGGCAGCCATCAATTCTTTGACCGTCTCATTATCTTCCCGGACTTCGACTGCCAGAATTCCCTGAGCCGGTGCCGGAATAAAGGTGTTCTCCGGCAAGGCTACCGTCTGATAGGTGCTATCATTAAGCCGACCAATCCGCTTGAGACCAGCCGCGGCCAGAATAATACCATCTAACTGCTGTTCCTGCATTTTGCGAATCCGGGTATCGATATTTCCGCGAATGCCAACGATTTCTACATCCGGCCGCAGTTTTTGTAGTTGACTGATCCGGCGTTTGCTTCCGGTTGCTACGACCGCACCCTTTGGCAACTCATCCAGTGAAGAAATCTGATGGGGCGTCAGCAGGACATCCCGGGGATCTTCCCGAACGGTTGGAACCGTCAAAGCTAAGCCATCGGGCAGTTTTGAGGGCATATCCTTCATGCTGTGAATGGCCATATGGATGTCGCCGGATAGCAGCGCATCTTCTAACTCCTTGGTAAACAATCCCTTATCACCGATTTTATCAAGCGGTTTATCCTGAACCAGATCGCCTTTTGTTTTAATGATCACCATCTCGAAGTTTATTTGCGGATGGGCTTTGGCCAGGACATCAATCAGCCACTGGCTTTGGGTTCGGGCCAGAGTACTGCCTCTTGTTCCAACTTTTATATTCATTTCTCTTATCTCCAATTGTCAGTTATTTCCTAGTTTTGACCTGAGTTCTGCATTGGAACATCGGGACAATTCTTTAAGTTTTTCAGTTTTTTCATTCGGCGCACCATCACCCGCTAAAACAGCCTGTCGCAGTAATCGCAGTAAGGCTGTTTTTTCGGTATAGCTTTCATCGTAGCGGTCGGCCAGATCGTCGATAATGTGCTTCGTTAAAGAAGGACTGGCCCCTTCGGTACAGACCGACAGGGTTAAATCACCCCGGCGAATAACGCAAGGAAAAATAAAATCCGAATCCTTCGGATCATCGACCCGATTGCACCATATTTTTTGGGACGCACAGTCTCTTTTAATTTGTCCATTGAGCTCATGATTGTCAGTTGCCGCTACTACCAAATCGACACCAATGAGCTGCTCTTTGTGATAGCCGGAATCAATCCGGGTTAGCTGACCATTCTCAGTTTTAATGATCGACTCCAAAAAAACAGGACTCACCGCGATAACCTGCATGCCGTTTTCCAACAAGGTGACAATCCGTCTGGCAGCAACCTTGCCACCGCCGACAACCAGAACCTTTTTGCTTTCCAAGTTAAATAATAGCGGTGTCATCATTTTGTTGATCTTCCTGTGTTTTTTTGTCTTGAATTCCCGGGAACAGATAGGTCACGGTTTTTTCAATGCCAATAATTTGTTCTTCACACTCCAGTGACTTTAGTTGTTTAATCGGCGGCATCACCATTTCCCGAAATTTGGAGCGGATCACCTTAGCCAAATAAACCGCTTCTTTTTCACTTAAGGTTAATCGGCCGCAGAGGGTTTCAATGGTTTCCTCAGCCAGTTGCCGGGAGGTTTCGTTTAAATCACGAACCATATTATCGACCTTGGCGTGGGTCACCCAGGACAACAGACCATCGATTTCATCCTGAATTTCGGCCGCTATTTTTTTTGCAATCTTGACCCGATAAGCCATTTTTTCATCCATCATATTTTTAAAATCATCAATGGTCAGCAGTTTTACCTGAGGTAAGCTGCCAACGGCTTCTTCGACATCCCGGGGCAGTGCTAAATCGATCACGGTTAGCGGTTTACGCAGCGATTTCATTTCCGCGGCCTTCAAAACAACATGAGGCGATGCGGTGGCAGTAATAATCACATCCATGTCGGGAATGACTTGATAGCGGTCTTCATAATGGATCATCTGGACGTTTTCATGAATGGCCTCGCACTGATCCATATTATGAAAGGTACGGTTAGTCATGTAGGGGTTACAAAAGCCTTCGGCCTTCATATAGCGCAGTGCCAGCACACCCATTTTCCCGGACCCGATGATGAGTATTTTTTTATCGCCATAATCCTCGGGATACGCCCGTTTGATATGCTTTACCGCGGTTGAGCTTAAGGATAAGGGGGTTTCGGATATTTTATAATCGGTTTTCACTTTTTTAGTAAAGGTTATCGCTTCCCGAAACATTTTCGTCAGGTATTTACCACAGCCCTTGATGGCCTGGGATTTTTCCAACGCATCCTTGACCTGACCCAAAATCTGATCTTCGCCCAAAATCATCGAGTCCAAACCGGTAACCACCTCATAGAGATGGACCATCGCTTCCCGCTCTTTTTTAACAAAAAGATAGGGTGCCAGTTCCGCTGATTTTTCATGAAGATAAAAATCGGTTAAAATTTCCCCAGCCGCATCCTGGTCTCGGGTCGAGACGTAGATCTCACTGCGGTTACAAGTTGAAAGAATTATCACCTCGGCTATATCCGCTTCATTCAAAAGGGTCTGGATGGCCTCATTCAAGGTGCGATGAAGAAAAGCCCCTTTTTCCCGAATTTCCAAAGGTGTATCCTTATGATTAATTCCCGCTACTACCAGTTTCATCCACTTGAACCTCCTTTTTCTGATTTCTGATTGCTTCTTCCAGGGCAGCAATGCTGCGAAACCCTTTAATCCCCAGACACTGTTCCAGCCGGGTCATGGTTGCCTGTTCCAAACTGGCGGTTTCCAGGGCTTCAGTATTTTTAAAAACCGCAGTGGTTTCACCTTCTACCAGCACGCCGCCATGATGGAGCACATAGGTGTAATCACAAAATTCATAAATAAAATCCATATCATGGCTGGATAAAATAATCTTGATGCCCTTAGCCAGTGCCCCTTTGATGATCGCTTTGACCCCAGCCTTGCTTTTAGGATCGAGCCCTAAGGTGGGTTCATCCATCAGGATGATCTCCGGTTCGACGGCTAAAACCCCGGCCATCGCCACCCGTTTTTTTTGCCCATAACTGAGATAATGCACTGGCCGATCGGCCAAAAGTGTGATGCCGGTGGCTTCCATCGCCGCCTTCACCCGCTCATCGATGACCGCACTAGCCATGCCCATATTCCTCAGAGCAAAGGCCACATCATCATATATGCCGGAATAAAAGACCTGCTTATCCGATTCCTGAATCACCAGCCCAATCGATTTGCGAAATTCATAGAGATTTTTTTTCTTATAGGATAAGGGTTCTTCTTTAAAAAAAACGGTTCCTTCCGTTGGTTTGATCAACCCAATCAGCGCCGACATCAAGGTCGATTTTCCAGCTCCGTTTTCACCGATCAGGGCGATGCAATTCCCTTTACTTCCGTCAATAGAGACACTTTTTAAGGCCTTAGTGCCGTCCGGATATTGATATGTCAAATTATTAGTTTTAATCATTTTTCAGACCTTTCCGATAGCTTACATGAAAATCTCCCTGATATTGCTTTAATTCCAGGGTTTGTGTCATCTCCTCGTAGCTCTGAATGGCCATGAGAAACAAATTGCTTAACATCATTGCAATGGATTGGATGGCAACTTTAAAATTGCGATAGCCAAACCGCAATTCCTGGGCAGTTGCCATGACTTTAAGTTTATCCCAGTAATCAAAGATGAAGCGGTAGGTTAAAACAAATATTTCTAAAAAAGTATTGCTGATATGGGCTTTTTTCATGACTCCGGCGATCTGCATCACCGGGGTTGTGTAAATTAAAAAAAGCATACAGGAAACTCCTGCCATCGCTCGACAGAAAACCAGGCTGGCCAGCACCAGATTGGTGGCAGTGATACCGATGGTAAACTGAAAAAAGTTAAATGCAAATAAATAATCACCACTACCACGACTTCCGCTGGCGATGGTAAACAATAACGCCAGGGCTCCGGGGATAATAAAGAGGGAGTCAAAAATCAGGGTATGCAGATAAATCCGCACCGGAATTTTTGCCCACAATAGGGTACACCCCACCATAACACCAAAAACCCCTGCCATATACAGGGGTTCATTGATGAAGAAAACCGAAAGGAGCATGACTAACGAAACCACTACCTTCACAGTAGGATTGGCATTGTTTAGTTTATTGGTATGGGCAAAACGATCAATCATGGTTGTCTCCTTCTAAGATGCAGTTAATATTTATATAAGTCGCCGGACTTCAGGTTGGTGACAAACTCCCGTACCGACCAATTGTTAATCTGATGTATACTGCAAGCTCGGACAGGCTCCCGCCGTGTCCGCCTTGATGCACAGGGTCTGACCCCTAGGTCACAACATGATGTAACAAGTGTCGGTACTGCTTTATCTTACTATTTACACTGATTTATCGGCTTTTTCATTTTTTTTCGACTTTTTATAAAGGTAGAAAAAGCAGATTCCCAGACCGCCGACACCTAAAATCTGTTGGAAGAGGAATAGCTTTTCTTCCATCTCGCCGGGATCAAACAAGCTTTCAAACCAGGGCACATAATTTTCATCGATTGCGGTGATGGCTGTTCCAGCAGCATCATCTGCGCCTGAAAACTCAGCGTCCGGCAAAGCAATCTGAGGGATAATAATCAGTGCGCCAATTAATAAAATCAGAACAACCTTAGTTATCGGTGAGAGTTTCATTTGAAATAATCCCCTTTTCTTTATATTGGTAAATGGCGTTAACCACCAGTACGGTTAAAATGCCTTCGATAATTGCCAGTGGTATCTGGGTAATCGCAAAAATACTTAAGAACTTAACAACGGAAGCTACAATCCCCCCGACCGGGTCCGGAAAGGCTAGTCCCAACTGGATGGAGGTGGTTACATAGGTTGCCAGATCGGCAATAAAGGCGGCTAAAAAAACGGTTAAGGCTTTGGGAACATTGATTTTTGACAGCCCTTTGTAAATCCCGTAAGCCACAAAAGATCCGACAATTGCCATCGAAAAGGCGTTGGCACCCAAAGTTGTCAGCCCGCCATGAGCCAGCAGCAGCGCCTGAAACAAAAGCGCAATGGTACCAACTACTACAGTGGCAAAGGGTCCCAAGAGGATCGCGCCCAAGCCGATCCCTGTCATATGAGAAGAACTCCCCGTTACCGAAGGCAGTTTAAACGCTGATAAGGCAAAGGTAAAAGCCGTTGCTATGGCTAAAAGAACTTTTTGCTCAGGTTTGTCTTTGAATATCTTCCCAACCTGATAGAGTCCGAAGGCGATAAACGGCAGGGCTAGCACCCACCAGAAAACAGCCCAACCAATGGGTAAAAAGCCTTCCATAATATGCATAGCGTTTACAGGCTGGGCAGCCAAAACAACCATTAAAAACGCGATTCCCACAACGGTCATGGTTTTTTTCATTTTCTCCATGCTAACCTCCATTTTATGATAATTTACCGAAAAAAAACCTTTTCCCCACAATAACTATGGGAAAAAAGGTTTTATCATTACACATATCCATCAATTCTATGATTCACACCAAGAACCAACTTTTGTTAATGTTACTAACTTCCCTTTTCCCTGGAAGGACGCTTTAGTACATCATATTAGTAGGTTTCCTGACTTATAGCTTTTATTCTCCTCGCCTTCCCAGACAAAACGTGCCCAGTGGCCAATTTAAGGAGACATAACTAATTACAGTGACCGGATCGTTCTGGATTCTAACCAGATTCCCTCAATGAAATTTTTCATCCTAAATGATTTTTTACATTTTTATTTAATTGTGGTTATATTATAACATGGATACGATAAATGTACAGTTTTTTTTAAGTGAATTAAGGCTAAAAGCAGTTTTACATGTAGCTTTGATGCCTCTCTCTATTTTTTTACAAACCTTCAATAAGGCCCATTAACTGCCCCTATTACGATAGGCAACACTGATCTTTTAATTAAATGAACTGGGAGGGATTCTTATTAACCAATCGTTGTAACTATTAATGAATCATCTTATAATAGGATCTGGCCGTGAGTAGATAAACCCCAGTATACACTAAAGCATAAACAACAACCCCCACAAGCGTGCATAAAAGAATTAGGGGTATATTGGTCAGCCGGAAGGCGGCTAACATTTTAGTAATAACCGGAAAGGCAAAAGCCACGTGGATGATGGCTCCGGCCAGGGGCAGAAAAAATACCATTAAGATCTGCTTGCCAATAGTTTTTTTAACCTCGGTTTTATCCATCCCCACCTTCTGCATAATGACAAACCGTTCGCTGTCTTCATAACCTTCAGAAATCTGTTTAAAATAGATAATTAACACCGTGGCCATCATAAAGAGGGAGCCCAGAAATACACCCAGGAATAAAAAACCACCAAATATTCCATAAAGTTCTGCCAGTGATTCATAAATATTTCTTATCTCAATATCCGGATTGAGCTGACTAACCGAAGCCCTCACCTGTTTTGAAAAATGGTTAATATTATCTTCACTGCCACTGAGATTAAACATCATGGCGTGATGAATCGCTGGTGACTCACTGTCAGCATTGTCTTTATTGGCATTCATGGCCGTGTAAATAGTCGACATCATCTGTTCGTCATTGACAATGATATAATAGCTATTTCCGGTAATCAATTTCTTTTTGAAGTCCATCGGCACTGATTCGAGCTGTTCAACCACCAAAAACAGATTTTCGCCAAAAACCACGGTTTGTTCCTGGTAATTCTCACCGGCTGAAAAAATCATTACTTCATTTTCTGCCAGGGTTTTGTTTTGATTCGTCATCCGGTTGTAATCTTCTAGCGGTACCGTGGTAATCTTACTGATCGTATTATAATACGTTAGATCCAAGTTCTCATCCGTTACCATATCCGGCAGAAAATGGCTGCCCTCCTTAAAGGCCGTAAAAGTACTCATATCAAAAGACAGTTCATTTGTTGTTTCTACCTTGGCACTGGTCTTTTCGGCTACAACAATTTTTTCAATCTCCGAAAAATCGGTGGTTTCAGCCGCACCAATAAAGCTCACATCCATGGGATAGTAATCCCGCCGCATACTTTCCTGACCGATGTATAAGGATACCGTCGTGGAGATCGTGACCAATACCATGGTGCTGAGAATACAAATATTAGCCAGACCGACAGCATTTTGTTTCATTCGATAAATCATCCCGGAAACTGAAATAAAATTTCGGGACTGGTAATAGAACTTTTTATTCTTCTTCAAGCATTTTAGCAGTGTGACGCTCCCCGCTGTAAACAAAGCATAGGTTCCGATGATGACAAAAATAACGGCCACAAAGAAAAGCAGTATCGCTTCAATGGGATCTTGCACTGATAAAGCAATCGCATAGCCAATTCCCAGCGAAATCACGCCGATGAGCGTCATCAACCATGAAGATTTTGGTTCTTTTTCACCATGCTCCCCACCTCTTAATAAATCAATGGGGTTGGTAAGCTTTACCTGCAAAAAATTAGTTAATAGGGTCAAGCCAAAAATAGCCAGAAATACAACCGTCGTATATAACAAACCCATTTGATCAATCTTAAAAGTAAGTGGACTTTTAATATGAGCAAGGTTAAGAAGGATTAGAAACATCAGTTTCCCAATCAGGACCCCACCAAGGAGCCCTAAACTCAAACTGATTACCGTCACAAATAGCGTTTCATAGAATAACACTCTGGCAATATGCTTCTTTTCCATTCCCAGAATACTGTATAATCCCAGTTCTTTTTTTCGTCGTTTAATCAAAAAACTGTTGGTATAGAAGAGAAAGATCACCGCAAAAATGCCAATAACAATAATCCCGAGGAATAATAATATTTTCAAGCTTTCCGAACCTTGCATTGCGTCTAATCCCTTATTGCTTTGGATTGAAACGATGGTATAAAAAGCCATAATCGATCCGATACAAGTCAGTATATAAGGGATGTAGGTGTTCCCGTTTTTCTTTAAATTGACCAGCGCCAACTTGGGATAAAAAAACTTATTCAAGGTTCTCACCTCCGGTTGCCAGTATCGACAAGGTAAAGGATATTTTCTGATACATGTCGTCGTTACTCATCGAACCCCGATAGATCTGATTGTATATTTCGCCATCTTTGATAAATAACACCCGGTTGGCATGACTGGCTGCTGCCACTGAGTGAGTAACCATCAGGATCGTCTGACCCAGGTCATTGATGGTTGAAAAGATCTTTAGCAGATTCATCGCCGCCTTGGAATCCAAGGCACCGGTGGGTTCATCAGCGAGCACCAGTTTGGGCTCGGTAATCAGTGCCCGGGCCACTGCGGCCCGCTGTTTTTGCCCTCCGGAAACCTCGTAGGGGAATTTTTGTAGCAGTTCCTCGATTTCTAATCGCTGCGAAAGGGGCTTAATCCGGCTGTTCATTTCTTCAAATTTTTTCTGAGCCAATACCAGCGGCAAAAAGATATTATCCTGAATCGAAAAGGTATCTAAAAGATTAAAGTCCTGAAAGACAAAACCCAGATTATCCCGACGAAAGGCCGAAATGTCACTGTCTTTGATAGTGACAATATTTTTACCGTCCAGAAACACCTCCCCACTGGTGGGTTTATCAAGCGATGCCAGAATATTGAGCAGGGTTGTTTTTCCTGAACCGGATTCTCCCATGATGGCCACGTATTCGCCCTGTTCCACCGAGAAACTAACATTAGACAGCGCCTGTACCTGATTCCCGCCAAACCGGGTGGTATAGATCTTTTTTAAATTCTTTACTTCGAGTAATCGCATTATTTTTCTCCCTCTATGATTTGAAATTTTCTTATCGACAACTAAAGTATAAAGGAAACGCAGCTGCCCTGCCATCGCTTCGACTTACATTTCGACTTCTAATCTTACACTTTTGTAAGGTTGTCTTATAAGGCTTCAAACCGCTTAGTGGCCAGATCAATGCTGACTCGGGTGCCCTTTCCCACCTGGGAGGTTACAGTAATTACGTGGGAGAGCTTATTTAATACTTGCTGACTCAAGTAAAGACCGATGCCGGTAGATTTTTTATCCATTCTGCCGTTGTAACCGGTAAAGCCCCGATCAAAAATCCGTTTAATATCTTCTTCTCTGATTCCAACACCGGTGTCAGAAATAATTAGGGTTTTTTCTGAATGTTCATCCAAATAAATGGATATCTTCCCCTGATTGGTGTATTTCAGAGCGTTTGAAATAATCTGTTCCAGAACAAAGATCAGCCATTTTTCGTCGGTTAGAACACGGCAATTCATTTCTTCCAACTCCAACGATATTTTTTTATTGATAAAAATAATGCTATATTTTTTCACCGCCTGTCTGATGAGGTCTGCCAAATCATACTCAACCAACAGCAAATCTGATGACATACTTTCAAGCCTTAAATACTGGAGCACCATCTCGACGTATTGTTCAATTTTAAAAAGTTCCTGGGCATAGGTGCTGGTGCGTTCCCTATCACCTTCCTCCGTCTGAAGTAACAGTCCCATTGCTGAGATAGGGGTTTTAATCTGATGGGCCCATAAGGTGTAGTAGTCAATCATATCCGTTTGCCGGTTATCGAACTGGGAGATCAGCTCAGCCCGATTCTCCGCCAATACCCGGGTCAGGGTTTGATAGTCTACTTCCAGCAAATCCCGAGGCTTTGGTAATTCCCCCACCCCAGCGGTGGCCCTACTGATCCCCTCTGTCAGGCGCTGATGCTTTTGATAAAACTGCACAAAATCCAGACCGGCAAAAACAACGGCCAGAGCCATAACCAGTTCAGTACTATAAACAATCGGCTCCAGCGGCAAATAATACAGGGCATATACCATGGCAAAGACAAGTATGAATAAGACAAAGGCGACCATTACCCTAATCCGACTTTTCAAGTAAGCACCCAATACAAATAATATTTTCATTTTACACCTCGATTAATCCCCAATTAAATAGCCGACGCCTTTTTTAGTGGCAATAAAATCGGCCAGCCCGACTGTTTCCAATTTCTTGCGCAGCCTGGCAATATTTACCGTCAAGGTGTTATCGTCCACAAAGCAGTCGCTGTCCCAAAGCCGTTTCATAATCACATCCCGAGAGACCACCTTGCCCTTATTTTCCAGTAAAATTTGAAGGGTTTTAAACTCATTTTTACTTAGTTCCACTTTTTGATCCACATAGATAATGCTGGCATCATTAAGATTTAGAATCGCGCCCTTATGTTCCAGTAGGCTTACTTGGCCCTGAAAGGAGTAGGTCCGCCTAAGCAGAGCTTGAATCTTTGCCACCACCACCGCCAGATCAAAGGGCTTGGCAATAAAGTCATCGCCGCCCATGTTCATTGCCATAACAATATTCATGTTATCACTGGTCGACGAAATAAAAATAATCGGCACCTTAGAAAGCTTGCGGATTTCGCTGCACCAATGGTAGCCGTTAAAAAATGGCAGGGAGATATCCAAAAGGACAAGCTGCGGATCATAGGCCACAAACTCATCCATAATATGATGGAAATCCGCAACGATTTGGGTTTCAAGTTCCCATTTATCCAAATGATTTTTTAGTGCTTTTGCTATAATCTGATCGTCTTCTACAATTAGTATTTTATACATACCGAACCATCCTATCCTTTTCTGACCGTGGGCAAAGTAAAACACTGATGCTTTGTTGCCGCTTTGTTGCCGCTTAACTCCCATTATAAATCAAAGTAGCCCAATTTCAAAATCGATCTGAAATTCGACTGTCAGATTTGTTCTTATCGATAACGTTAAAACTCCCCATTGCATGACGGGGAGTTTTTTTGTATCGCTAAAATTTATTCCACACTCCAGGCTTCCACATTGGGGATGGAGTATTGCTGACCATCATCAGTGGTGTCGGTATAAAGGTATTCAACAGTTCCCCATACGGTTACCATTTGGCCTTCAACAAAGGGGGATTCTCCAGAGTTTAAGCGATAATAGACCTGTACCATTTGATTAGGATCATCGTTTAAATCCATGATAAAATCACAGAAGTAGTGTTGATTTTCAAAGTTTTCATAAACCTGATAAACCCGTCCCGTCATCTTGACCTTATTTCCGGTTTCATTTTTAGCCGTTTCAACTACATCGGCATAAGATAACTCTGTGGTCTGAGCTTTAAACGGATCCAATCGGGCCTTTCTCTGGACAGTCGTCTCGTCGTAATAGCCCATGTCAAAATTACCCTCGTAAATTATATCGCCATAATAATTGTAAAGCGTGCCCTGTCCATCATAACGATTATCGGTGTAATTGCCATCATATAAGAGCTTCTTATCAAGATACTCTTGTCCCGGCCCATTTAAAAGATCATTCTGATAATTACCTTCCTGTGTGAACCCATCTTCCCAAACGGTTTCTCCCATTCCCTGAAAATGGCCTTGTTCCCATGTACCGTCATAAGTCCAGGCAACTTCAGCATCATTGGAAACCGTAAACACGCCAGTTCCCTGAGGCAAACCTTTTACCAATTGGCCGTTATAGGTGCCGGTTTTTTCGCCAAATGATAAGGCTAAGGTAATTTCCTGGTTTTTTACCGACTCCGATTTATTGCCAAAAATGCTCGGAATCAGCGAGCAGCCTGACAGCAATAGCGCTAAGCCAAGGGCTGTCAGTATCAATGTTATCTTTTTCATCATACATTCCTTTCAAAACTAAATGTTTGCAAACCATTTGCTTGGTATTTACCCATTCTTTCACCAGTCATTTGTTTTTGCCAAAAATTTTTATTAAAGATCGTCAACCTCAACCATCTGTTTTAGTTGGGTCAGAAAGGCGGCCATCCACTGATTATCCTGACGGATGTATTCCGGATGGGCTAAGACCTCTTTTGGCAACTGGACATAATCATCCGGAACCATTTCATCGCCGCAATTTGCAATCAGATCATTAATAATCGGCAGGGTGTTTTCCAGGTGAAACTGAAAGCCAAAAACTCTTTTGTTATAAATGAAGGCCTGATTTTTGCAGGCGGTGCTTGCGGCAATGACCGTGGCCGCCTCAGGCAGCTCGACAAAGGTATCACCATGCCAGTGAAAAACCACCGGGTTGTCCGGAAAAAATGCAAACAGCGGTGACGCTTTGGCTTCTTTAGAAAACGTGATCGGGAGCCAGCCGATTTCTTTTTGCTTGTTCTGAACAACCTTCCCGCCAATGCTATCAGCAATTAACTGACTGCCGAGACACATACCAAGGACCACCTTGTTAGCTTTTATGGCGGCTTTGATCAATTTTTTTTCGGCCTTCAGCCAGGGGTATTGATCTTCTTCATAAATGTTCATGGGACCTCCCATCACCACCAGCCAGTCAAATTCATTTACCTCCGGCAGTGCTTCATCGTTATACAATTGCGTCGAGGTAATAATACTTTGATTGGTTTTTGCCCACACTAGAATACTGCCGGGATTTTCAAAGGGTACGTGCTGTAAATAGTGAATTCTCATCTGTGACCTTCCTATCTGATTATTGATTATTATCCTTATTTTTATGCAAGTATACCATTTTAAACGCATTTTTTAAATTTTTTTATTTAAAGGCAAATAAAAAAAGCACAACCAGAACTGGATGCACTTTTTTTATTGGTACTCAGATTTTTGGCCAGAAAAATCTAAGCAGAAATGAGGAATAATATTCTATCAAAAATGTAAATTAATGAAAGCAAGGTAAATTCGGGGATGTCACACACCATCCCCGAGGAAGGGAATTAAATACTGACTTGGAGATGTCCTTCTATTCGAAGAGATTCTACTTTTGGCTAGGAGAAATTAACCAGCTCCCAAGAATCACACACTTCCTGGGTTCGCTTGCAATCGTTGTCGACAACAAGACGAAAAAAAATCCTTCTCCAGTGGAGAAGGATAAAAGAATCATACTTACAAATTTAAATATAATGCTCTTACAGCCCTCTAAATCGGAGGTTGTTAAGAAATCACTACAAACAGGTCTTCTGGCTCAACAATCAACTTTCCATCTCCCTTCCCGTTAAGTTCTTAACAGTGGTTATGAGACGGTCATCATGTTTTACAGCTGCGATTACAGCAAAGGATTTACACCTTTTTCCCTTGAATATAGGACAAGTTCACTATTTAATTAAGTTTATTTTACACCAGGTTGCACTTCTTGTCAATAGCATTTTGAACCTTTGAGTCGTTAATTTAATTCAGCGTCCCCAGTGATAATAAAAATCGGGTTGGCGGCCTTTAGCATCGTTAAACCACCAATGCCTTCGCCCCGGCTGATGCCCACTTGAACCAGTTCTACATTTTCAAAATACTGGTTCATCAGGGTGGTGGCCTGGGCGGCGTTCTCCAGGGTGACAAAATTGGCAATGACCCGACCACCGGCCCGGAGATTGGCCTTACACCACTGAAACAGGCCTTCCATATTACCGCCGGAACCACCGATGATGACCCGATCCACTGGCTCTTTAATTTCAGCCAGCGCTTCTGGCGCCTTACCGGGGATAATGACCACATGGTTGGCATTAAAATGTTCTTTATTCTTTTTTACCAGTTCCAGCGCCGTTTCTTTGGCTTCCACAGCATAGACCTTACCATGGTCGGCGGCATAAGCTGCTTCCATAGTGAGACCCCCGGTGCCGGCGCCGATATCTACGACCACATCGCCGGGGTTTATCCCCAGCAACGAAATGGTGAGGATGCGGATTTCGCGTTTAGTCATCGGTGCCTTACCCCGAATATAGGCCTCGTCCTTGTATCCTGCTATCTTACTCATTGATGACCACCACGACTGCCAGCCCTTCCTCCTGATAGCTCAGGGCTTCTGTTACGGTTAAGCGGGTTATTTTCTCATTAGGATAGGATAACTCTTCACCAACATAAAGCAAGCTGTTTTCACAACCGACTGATTTAAGAATCCCGGCAATAAACGCAGTATTATTATTTTTGTCAGTAAGAATGCCCAGCTTTTTATTTTTTGCCAGAGCTGCCGCCAAATCCTGATCCCGGCCATGAAGGCTCATCAGCTTAGCATCTTCCCAACACATTGCCAGTTTGGCAAAAAAATACTGCAACGAACTAATCCCGGGGATGCAGACAATGTCCTTTTCCGGTACTACTTTTTTGGCATAGGTCAGCAGACTATAAAAGCCGCAGTCACCGGAAACAACCAGCGCGGTTTTCTTAGTCTTGTATACCTGGGCAACCTTTTCCATCAGCTCACTTAGGGGGGTTCCCTTGCCGATAAAAAGCATTTCTTTACCACTGGCATCAAAACTTTCAGCATGGCGGGTGCCACAGAGAATCACTTCTGCCGCTTCAATTTCTTTTAATGCGATCGGCAGTATATAATCCGGATGTCCCGGTCCCAGTCCAATAATTTTTAATGGGTACATAATCGTTTCCTCAACTCTTCTGCGTCTTTGCTTTGTCCTAAAAAGCCATGGATCTTGGAAAACAACACCACTTCCATTTCAATGGTGCCATAAACCCGATCGGTGACCTTTTTCTTTATGACCTCGGCCAGATGATCAAAATAGTCCGGCAAATTTTTGCTCAGAATTAAATCGGTTGCTTCATCGGTGGTTTTAGAGGTCATGATTTTTTCCATCGTTTTCTGGGTTGCGCCGAGCAAACCGGCGTGGGCGGTTAGAATTTCCATCCGTCCGTCGGCAACACTGCTATGGGTATTAAAAATCCCCCCAGCCAGCTTCACCAGTTTTCCCAGATGGCCAATCAGCAGAATCTTATCAAAACCCATCCGTTCAGCCTCATCCAGCATAAAACCGATATAATTACTGGTTTTTACCAGTACCTCCTCAGAAAGTCCCAGTTCCTCGGAAAAGTCTTTCCCATAATTGCCGGGGACAAAGATGATTTCTTTAAAGCCTTTGGCATGGAGCACTGAGAGTTCCAGTTTCAGGGACGCCTTAAGGGCATCTTCACTCATCGGCTCAACAATCCCGGAAGTGCCGATAATCGACAGTCCGCCTTTAATCCCCAGCTTGGGATTAAAGGTTCGTTTGGCCAGCTCCACGCCCTGGGGAATGGACAGCTCGACCCGCCAACCTTTGGGTAAATCCGTGATCTGACGTGCGGCTTCAGAAGCTAAAACCGTTTTAATCTCCCGGGTAATCATCTCCCTTGGGGTCGGATTAATGGCCGGTTCACCCGGAGGAATACTGAGTCCCACTGAGGTGACCGTACCGACACCAATGCCGGCTGCAAACTCAATTCCGGCCTGGTCTGATGGGGTGATTTTCGAAAAAACCTTGACGCCATTGGTCACATCCGGATCGTCCCCAGAGTCTTTGATCACTGAGCAGGAGGCTTCGTTTTCTGAAAAAGTCTGATCGTGCAGCACCAGATCCAGGGTCCAGCCCTTGGGTGTACTGATTTCAATGGTTTCCCATTTCTGTTGATTTAAAAACATTAACAGTGCCGCTTTGGTGGCGGCGGTGGCGCAAGAGCCGGTGGTATAGCCGTAGCGCAGGGTCTTGCCATTTTTTTCAATGGTTTTATTTAACATGGCTTACCTCCCTTACTGAAGGGGATAATTCTTTTTGATTAATAAGGTCGATAAATACGGGATCTTACCTTTTAAGACATCAATATCCCGGACCACTTGCTGGGTGTCCATACCGATGTTGGATACCAGCACAAAGCTTTTTTCCAGCCCGCGGGCTTCCAGTTCCTCAGCCATCCAGGCATTATTGGCGGAAATTTTCATCACCACAATATTCTGGTGGGCATCCAAAATCGCCCGGATTTCTTCTACTGGCTGAGTCATCGCCACAATCCCCAAGGATTCTTCTCCCTGGGTCAGGGGAATATTGAGTTGCGCCCCGAGATTGCAAAATGACGGCACCCCTGACAGGGTGATCACTTCAATACTACGTTTTAGTAGATATTCCATCACATAAGAATAGGTGCTAAAGACCATCGGATCACCCAGAGTAATAAAGGCGACGTCCTTGCCCTGATTAAGCAGCACTTCAATTTCATCGGCATTTTCTTTCCATTGTTTTTGCAAGGCTTCCCGTTCCTGAGACAGGGAAATCATCGGAAAATTCATTTCCAGAACTTTTGACAAATCGGAGATATGACTTTTGACAATTTCAAAGGCAACACTGGTGCTGCCCATTTTTTTTACCGGGGTAATCACCATATCACAGGCATCTAAAACCTTAGCCGCTTTAACGGTGAGCAGATCGGGATCGCCGGGGCCAACTCCGATGCCATAAAAAATTCCTTTTTTTGTAGCGCTCATCATCTTTACCATTCTCTTCCCAGTTGATAAAGCATGGCATTAAGAATCGCCGCCACGACCGGACTGCCGCCTTTTCGTCCGTTGATCCGAATGATGGGACTGTCAATCTGATCCAAAGCTTCCTTGGATTCCGCCGCGCCGACAAAACCGATTGGCGCACCGATAATCAGGGCTGGTTTGGCATTGCCAAGCTTGACCTGTTCAATCAGGGTATATAAGGCGGTTGGCGCATTACCGATGGCAAAGATGCCCACACTGTCGTCCTTCAACGCTCTTTCCATGCTGACCGTGGAGCGGGTGACGCCGCGCTTTTTGGCTTCTGCGGCGACATCGGCATCGTGGACAAAATTGACAATTTCAATGCCGTGGTCAGCCAGTGCTTTTTTATTAACTCCGACCTGAATCATCCGGGTGTCGGCATAAATTTTCTTGCCCTGTTTTAGTGCTTCGATGCCACTTTCATAACCGTTGTTTAAAATTTCCAGTAAATCCGCATATTCAAAATCAGCGGTGGTATGGATGATCCGTTTAACCATCGGGGCAATGGCTTCCGGGAAAACCTTATCGCCCATTTCAGCGGTAATAATCTCAAAACTACGCTCTTCAATTTCTCGGGGGTTGTTAATGTATTCCATTTTTTCTCACTTTCTTAAGTCGATTTATTTCTTTATTATTCAAAGCTCTATGATCACACCTCTTCGGTGGTTATTTTTATTCCGCCCGGGATCAGGCGGTTTTGGTAGATTTCGGCATAGGCCGATTCGGGAACAACCTGCTTGAATGCATTTAGAAACTCAGCTTCTTGAAAATCACCATTGTCATACATGACGCCAATCACTGTGCCGCTATGACCGATGACGGTTCCCAGACCACCAAAATCCCGAGATAGGCCAATCAAATCATCGAGATAATTCTTTTTTAAGCGTTTCTGGTTAAGAATAGCGCTTTTAGTACAGGCCGCGCCAATCTCCTTGAGGCTTTCGGTGCGAACCCCTTTTTCAAATTGAGTGACAATTTCGACAAAGATGGCTAAGTCGTCTGAGGAATAATCATCCTGACTTTCATTAAAGGTCATCGTATCAATGCCACCGTTAAAATCAATGATTAGGATATCTGCTTCCACGGTGCCATCAAATTCCTTTAGTACCGAGCCACTGAGATGATTAAAAAGGTTTAAGCGCTCAAACATCAGATTGTCTGATGGCTCAATACCGGTGCAAAGCGAACCGATCTCCTTTGGGATCAGATCCAGACCAAAATAAGCACAAAGCCCGGCAGCCATTCCGGCAATATCGGCAGTGCTGCTGGCCATTCCCTTTTCTACGGGAATATCACTAACCATGGAAAAATGCAAATGTTTTTTTTCCAGCTCTGGAATCGCAAAGCGCCGAAAAACCGCTTCGACCTGTTTTCTGGTTTTGGGCTTTAACACCTCAAGATTCCCCGGGCCTTCAGCAATCGTAATCCGGGAATATCGGTCAATCGGGCTGGATACCAGACAGGGACTGCCATCATACCAGCCCTGAATATATTCGCCACAGGTTCCCGGGGTTTCGACCTTAACCCGCCTCATGCCTGCCCCGCTTTGTGCTCCAGAACGACATTTAGGAGACTGCTTAAAAACATCGGGTTGCTGTAAAAATGAATATGCGGATAACCGGCCAGGACATTTTTCTGGCGGTACCCACAGGTCCAGGTTTTCCCTTTTTTGGTGATTACATAGGCCGTCGGCAAGACTTCATCACTAGAAACCAGGCTGTGATGAAATTCATGTCCGCGAACCGCAATGCTTTTTCCACCAAGATAGGCCGAAATATCAACATATCCAAACCGCTGCAGCCGTTTGGTCATTGTGGAATCGGCATCGAAAAATCCCACCGCCGGATTCGTTTCACCGCTGTTTAGAGTCATCGAATTGGTCAGATACATAAGCCCCCCGCACTCCGCATAACAGGGCAATCCGGCTTCCAGCTTATCTTTGATATCAGCAATCATCAACGTGTTGGCGGCCAGCTCGGCGCCGAATATTTCCGGAAAGCCACCACCGATATATAAACCATCGAGATGCTCTGGGAGACGCGCATCATTTAAGGGACTGAAAGTAACCACTTCCACTCCGGCGTTTGCCAGGGCTTTAAAATTATCGTCATAGTAAAAATTAAAGGCCCGATCTTTGGGAACGCCAATCCGCAACCCCTGATATTTATCGGCATAAGCTAAAAAGGGATCGATAAAAGCACTCACCGGTTGGTCATGCTTGCTAATTTCCCATAATTTATCCAGATCAATATGGGCTTCAGCCAACGCTCCGGCCTTGTCCACCTTTTCCCTGAAATCAGCAATCTCTTCCACCGGTACCAGCCCGAGGTGACGACTGTCCATGACAATGTCCGGATTATTGGGAAAGTAACCCAGGCAGGTCACATCATTATAGGCTTCAATCATTTCTTTTAACAACAGGTAATGAGACTTTGATGAAATGCGATTGATGATGACCCCTACAATATTCGCTTCGGGGTCAAAATCGACATAACCCTTTACCAGTGCTGCGGCGCTCTTAGCCATGCCCCGGCCATCAATGATCAAAATCACCGGTGCGCCAATGGTTTTGGCCAGATAGGCACTGCTGCCCACCTCCGACTCCAGACTATGGCCGTCATAGAGACCCATGACCCCTTCAGCAATCCCCAGACCATTTTCTTCGTCCAGCCGTCTAAAAAAGAGCCCCCTGATGATTTCCTCGTCCAGCATCCAGGTGTCCAGATTAATGGAAGGTTCACCAGTAACAAAGCGATGAAACATCGGATCAATATAATCCGGACCGGTTTTAAAAGGCTTTACCCGGAGACCCCGCTTTTTAAAGGCCGCCATGATGCCCATGGTAACCGTTGTTTTGCCAACATTGCTGCTGGTTCCCGCCAGCATAAAATAATTCATATTTCTGTCTCCTTTTTCAAATGACTTGTATCACACGCTTATATTGTTATTAAAATTGCTCTATACGTTGAATTAAAGAATTTTGCAAATTGAACCGGTAATTGTGCAGTATGCGGGCGATTAATAATCGCCCCTACATTAAATATTTAATCCGACTCATATATTAAAAACTTCACCGCACAGCGGCTGCTTCCAGCCAACCATTTGCGAAGCTATTTTTCATTAATCAGGGTCCGTTCTTTGATCATTTTTATAAACTCCTGATGACTATTCATTTCGTTGACCGTTTTCTTCTTTTTGATAAGCTCAAGCTGTTTAACCAGCTCGCCTTCGGTAAAATCGTTGTTCAGACAATTTCGATGGAAATAAAGCTCACCCCGCAGGTTTTCCAAACCCATCAGGTTATTAATATTACCATGACCAAAAGGCAGATCCGAAATCAAAATCAGGTCACTTTCTGCCATCACCGCCAGGTTTTCTTCCTGCTTTTCCCTGCTGATGGCGGTAAAAGGACTTTCTTCAACCATCGGAATCCCCAGCACATCACAGATGGTCCAGTCATCACTGCCCTGGTTGACCACTCCGGCTGTGACCTGATGGCCCATGGCCTCCAGTTCTTCTAACACCTGAGAAGCCTGATTGCCTCCACAGATCACGTGAATTTTCAAACTGCGATAGTTTTCCGATTCCTTAATCACCCGCAGTGGGATAATCTCCGGTTTACAAAAAAGCTTATTCTCCTGAATAAACATTTTCATTTCATAGACTTTTTTGAGATTGGCTTCGGTGATTACTTCTTTCGGTGTTCCATCGATGATGACCCGGCCGTCTTTCATTAAAATAAGCCGGTTGCAATATCGGGCCGCCAGATTGATGTCGTGAAGCACTGCCACCACGGTCATCGATTTTTTTAAATTCAGGTTGCGGATCAGCTCCATCACTTCAATCTGATGGTGGATATCCAAAGCCGAGGTGGGTTCATCCAGAAGAATGATATCCGGTTCCTGAGCGATGGCCCGGGCAATAATCACCCGTTGCTTTTCGCCACCGCTGAGATTATTATAAAACCGTTTTCTAAAATTTAAGGTCTTGGTAGCCCGCATGGCCTCGGTCACAATATTATAATCATTCTGAGTTTCTCTGGTGCGATAACTCAGATAGGGGTTTCGCCCCATCAGAACGATGTCCTCCACGGTAAAATCGTAGTCGATATCAAAAGACTGGGGCACCACGGCGATCATCTGGGCCCGTTCCCGTTGGGTATAGCTAGTATTGTTCTTTTCTTCCAGGGTAATCACCCCGGATTTAACCGGCAGCAGTCCGGACAAGCATTTTAACAGGGTTGACTTGCCGGTGCCGTTAGGACCAATCAGCCCGACAAACTCGCCCTGACAGATGGTCGCGCTAAATCCCTGTAGGATATCTTTTTCACCATAACCGGATACCACATCCTTGAAATCGAGCATGATTCTTGGCATTAACCGTTCCATCTCAGAGCCCCCCTTTTTTTCTTTTGCGGAGCAGATAAACAAAGAAAGGACCGCCAAAGGCGGCGGTGATTACACCCACCGGAATTTCCTGAGAGGTCACCGACCGGGCCAGGGTGTCGCAAAGAATGAGAAAAGCACCGCCAAAGAGCACTGAAAAGGGTACCAATGTGCGGTGTTTGGGACCGGTGATCATGCGGACAATATGGGGCACAATCAGCCCAACAAATCCGATAATCCCCGTGGCCGCAACCACTGCTGCCGTTATGAGGGATGAGGAAAAGAGGATTTTCTTCTTAAGCGCCTCGGTATCAACGCCCAATTGAGTGGCCGTTTCTTCGCCCAGCAGCATAATATCCAGCTCTCTGACGGAGGTTAACATGATGACGCAGCCAATCACTACATAGGGCAATACAATCAGGACCTGATCCCAACCCTTACCATTTAAACTTCCCATCACCCAAAAAATAATTTGCGTCATGCTATCATTATTAAAGATCATCAGTAATGACATAAAGGCTCCCAGTGATTGGCCAATGGCGATGCCACTGAGTAAAAGCGTGGCCACCGGCACCTTACGACCGACCCGGGAAATATTATAAACCAACAGGATGGTTAAAAAAGAACCGCCAAAAGCCAGGATAGCAACCCCATTGGATCCTAAAAAATTACTGGAGAAATTCATCACAATACCAATCGAGGCACCCAATGCCGCCCCGGAGGATACCCCTAAAATGTAGGGGTCGGCCATCGGATTTTTAAAGATTCCCTGATAGGCAGCCCCGCACAGTGCCAAAGCACCACCGGTCAGAAAAGCGAGAATGACCCGGGGTAGGCGAACATTCCAGATAATCGCCGTTGCGCCCTCATTGATATTTTCCATCCCCAGATTAATATGAAAGATCTGATTTAACAGAATTTTATTGGCATCCCCAAACGAAATGGTCGTAATCCCCGTAAGGGTGCACAGATAAATCGTGCCGATGCAGATTGCAATCGACAATGGCAACGCGTATTTTTTCAGTTTTTTTTTCATGCTGACTCCATTTTCTCCATTTAATCTGTTCACTCCTGAATTTTCTCTTCTTTATCTGATAAAATTCAGGGGCGAACAGATTTCACCCCTACCAATTTTGGTTTAACAGACACTTTATTTTGCAAATATTTCCGGATAAATATCCTTAGCCAACAATGCCAGCCCCTGTACAATCCGGGGGCCCGGTCGTTGAATTAAATCGCTTTCCGGGGTTAAAAATTCGTAATATGCGATCTCGTTATTTTTAATCGCGGTAACCTTGTCAAACCCGGGCGTCGCCTTTACCTGTTCTGGTGTGTTGTAAAGGGAAATATACACATCCGGATTGCTCGCAATAATTTGTTCAGTACTAAGCTGAGGCCATGGCGTAGCTGCATCAGCAGCGATATTTTTGGCATTAAGATCAATAAGCATTGCATCCATCATCGAGTTAGGACCAGCACTGAAGAAGTCACCCACATCAATAAAGACTGATTTCTGGGTTTTAGCAGTTTTGGCCTGATCAACGATCACCTGACGATCCGTCATCATTTTTTTAACCACATCCCCAGCCGCATCATTAGCGTTTGCCACTTCACCCGCAATCACAATATCTTTCATAACCCCATCTATACTGATCGGACTAAAGAGGATGACCTTTGCACCCGTGGCTTCCAGTTGTTTTCTGACATCATCGGAAACAAAATCTGAAGCCAGTACTAAATCGGGTGACAGAGCAATGATTTTTTCCACATTGGGCGCATTGTAGTCACCGATGCTCGGCACGGTTAGCGCCTGTTCAGGATAATTATCATATTCGGTGCGACCCACCACCTGATCCCCTACACCAATGGCGAATAAAATCTCGGTTGCAGCGGGAGACAGTGAGACAATTTTCTGGGGTTCTTTTTCAATTTTGACGGCGTTTCCAAGATCATCGGTTATTGTCACCGGATAGGTGGTAGCACCGCTTTTGGGTGAGACGCCTGAACCATCTGCGGATGACTCGCCACTCTGGCAGCCGGTAAAGGATACCATCAGCGCTAATACGGTAAAAATCACCAACAACCTTCTCATACTTTTCTTTTTCATTTTCTTCCTTCTTTTTCTTTATTTTTTTGCTTTTTTCGCAAAAATAAATCCAGCTTCCTGTGGAGGCTGGATACTAAACAAAAGGTTTAATTCTTTTCTTCCCACCGAAGAATTTCTATGATTATGAGTGTCCTGACTCTTGCTTCATCCTCAGTTCTCCCTTCCCATCGGTTAGACAGTGGATTAAAAACGTCGTCAGCAATTACAGTAGCGGGGGCTGTAGGGGTCTTACACCCCTTTCCTCATCACTTTCCTATTATATTAGTGGAAGTGTATCATAGAATAGCAAATTTTTCAATTGAATATTTTAGCGAGCTTCATCCCAAGCCAAGCATTTGATCGTCTAAATTCTAGTTATTGAAGTCCTTTATTTTTTCGCAACATTATTTACGTATTCTGTTCGAAACTCCTGGGATTGGCAATAGTGATCCACCCGGGAACCCTTTATGCAGCGAATTATGGTATCATTTTTATTAATAATCCATTCGCCGATTTCATCAATATCATGAAGAATAGTCAGATATTTAAGCCGCGAGCAGCCATGAAAAGTCCATTTTCCCAGCCGCTTGACACTACCGGGAATGAACACCTCGGTCAGGTTTTTACACCTAAAAAAAGCACTCTCTTCAATTTCTGTCACGCCCTCTGGGATCATCAGTTTTCCTTCCAGTCCGGAAAAATAGAATGCTTCTTTGCCGATAAAAGTCAGATTTTCTGGGAATACCACGCTTTTCATATTCTTGGTCCGATAAAAGGTGCGTCGTTCAATCCGGCTGACCCCATCGGGGATCGCAATGGTTTTTAATTCCCGACAGGATTCGAAGGCACTTTCTCCAATACCGGTTAAGCAACTACTTGGCGAAAGTGTGATTTGAGTCAGGGCCAGACAATTTTTAAACGTTCTCGGCGGAATTGACCGAATGCCATTCGGGATTTCGATCATCAACAAATTGGTGCAGCCCATCCACGCTGCTTCCCCAATTTCTTTGAGCGTTACTGGAACATGAAGGGTTTTCAGGGCCGTACAACCTTTAAAGGCATTTTTATCAATTCGAATCAAACCTTCCGGTAAGGTCAATTTTTTTAAACTCATCTTATTTTCAAATGCACCAAAACCAATCGCATCATAATTCTCGTTGATGACAATTTTTTCCTGTTTATAAATTCTCACCTGATTCTTTCCCAATGTCCTGATCATCCCGCCTGCTCCTCATCATTATTTATACAAACACCGTTATTATAAATACTCCGTCTGATAATCGTAATTTTGACAATACTGATCGACCCGAGATCCCTTTTTACAGAATATTCTAACACTTTTTCGATTGAAAAGCCATTCACCCAAATATTCCGGGTCACTACGGAAAGTTACTTTTACCAGTTTTGGACAGCCATGAAAGGCCCATTTCCCGATGTGCTTTACACTTTTGGGGATTTCAATTTCCTCAAGAACTTTACATTTCAGAAAGGCACTTTCTTCAATTGACTCCAACTGGTCATTGAGCTCAATTGATAATAGTCCACAATTATAAAATGCTTCTCTACCGATGCTTTTTAAATTCATCGGCAACTTCACCGCTTGCAAATTCTTGCATCCACAAAAAGCTCTGAAATTGATCGCTTCCACTTTTTCCGGTATAGAAATTCCAGCTAATGCCTCACATTCCAGAAAGGCACTCTCCCCAATGTACTCAATATTGTCATGCAAAACAAGATCATTCAAAGACCGGCACTTCTTAAAGGTCTTTTCTTCGATCCGCCTGACCCGCCAGGGGATATCGATAGTTCTTAGTCGCAGGCAATCGTAAAAGGCACCCTTGCCAATGCGCCAGATTTGTTTTGATAGTTCAATCCGATTTAACATGGTGCAGCCCCGGAAGGCTTCATTGCCGATAATTTTGACGCTGTTTGACAAAACTACCCGCCGCACCTTTGTGATTCCTTTAAAGGCACCCGTGCCAATCTCCCTAAAGGGTTCCGTGACCTCCATCTGTTTGTTTTTAATACTTTTCGCATCGCTGCAATCAAAGAGACCCTCTTGTTTTACTCTCTGATTCACATGCCATACCTGGGTTTGCCGCGTTTCTACTGCTTTACTATACTCTTCCATTTCGTCATTTCTCCATCTCAGCATCCGCTGTCATCATCAAAAGAAACTCTCCCTGTCACTTTTGATCTTTTTTCACTAAAACAAAATCTATTTTGGATCAATCAGACCATATTTTTTCTTGATCCGTTCCAATTTTTCAATCATCGGGTTAGCTGCAACAAATAAGAAAAACACAGTGGCACTGGCATGAATCAAATCAAAGGGTGCCCCAGTGATATAAGTGGCTAAAATCGTTTTCCAGTTAATAATGCTGGACCACATCAGCAAGGATGCCATATTCATAATTCCGCCATAGATAAAAAAGGTTGCCAGAAAGCCATACAGACAGAGCTGACCCTTGCTTTTTTTCATGGCACCCTTCTTTACCAGAATGCCCGCCAGAAAACCAATAATACCGAAGGCAAACATCTGCCAGGGGGTCCAGGGGCCTTGACCAAAAAAGAAGTTGGACACAAAACAAACCATGGCTCCCACCAGAAAGCCGGATTCGGCACCAAAACAAACCCCGGCAATGATGACAATGGCCACCACCGGTTTAAACTGTGGCAACATGAAAAAGGCAGCCCGTCCAGCGACACCGATAGCCGCCAGCACGGCGATGATAATCAGCTCTCGAGCCTGGGGCTTACGTCCTTCAAACACCATCAAAAAAGGGATGCAGGTATAGATAATAATAAACAGGCTGATAAAATAATATTTACGATCTTCCATAAAATAAATACCAAACCAGATCGTCAGAGGAATCATCATCAGAATCATCATCAGGGCGGCCCATGTCCGTTTGCTCAGCCTTCTTTTGCTCAGGTTTTTTTTGCCAGGTGGTTCGACCTGTTCTTCAACCTCATCTCGGTCATCTAGAAATTCATCTGACAACATGTAATCACATCCTTTACTGTAATTGCATTTTCAAAGATATGCCGGGACATCCGGTTTGCTGAGGTGGTATAAAAACTGTTGCCCGAAAAAAAAGCCCGCGGTGAATTACTGGTGACAATACTGCCATCAAAAAACAAGCCGCAAACATCCCCGAACAAGGCACAAAATTCAATGTCATGGGAAACCATAATAATGGTCACTCCCTGTTTTTGAAGTGCTCTCAAAATCTCGCCCAGTTCCCGCTTAAAGTGGTTATCCAGGCCTTTTGTTGGTTCATCGAGCAATAGAATCTGCGGTTCCAGTAGCATGATCTTGGCCAGGGCCAGCCGTTGCTGTTCGCCGCCGCTGAGGTCGTAAGGGTGCTGATCCAACAAATGTTCAAGATGCATCAGTTTAACAAACTTATCCACCATTGTTTTTTGGTTCTGATCGCAGTCAGAGGTGCTACCTTTTATCGCTCTGGTTCCGCCAATCATTTCATATAAATCCCGTTCCACCGTCTTTTTAACAAACAGACTTTGGGGGCTTTGTGGCAGTACCCCCAACATGCCATGAAACAATTCTTTATCGGTTAGCTTTCTGACATCTCGGCCATTAAGTAGCACCTTGCCCCGATACGGTTTGTTGATCCCCGAAATCAGCGATAGTGAGGTTGTTTTCCCGGTGCCATTTCCGCCTACCAGACAGTAAAACTCGCCTTTTCGAACCCGCAGTGATAAGTCTTTAACCACATCCGGCAAGTTCTTATCATAGCGAAACCAAACCTCTTTAAGCTCCACGACCGGGTCACTTAATGCTGGCTCCGGGGTTTCCAGCGGCATGACTGTTTTTAGACCCGGATTATTGCAAAACAGTTCGCTCATCCACTTGCGGCCTTCTCTCACCGTAATCGGGCATTCCAGATCCGATTCCACCTCGGCAAAAATCTGCATCGGGGCCGGCATCGATAAAAACATATCGTGACCAAGGGTCCGTAGTTTTTTTCCGATTTGGCGGGGGGTTCCCGTGGCGATGATTTCGCCTTCATCCATGACCACCACCTGATCGGCAACCGGGAGAACATCCTCCAGACGATGTTCGGTCATAATAATGGTGGTTCCCAGTTCGCGGTTGATTTTTTTAACCGTTTCCAGAAAATCCGAAGCTGCAATGGGATCAAGCTGAGAGGTTGGTTCATCCAGAATCAGCACCGCGGGATGCATGGCCATAATCGAGGCCAGATTCAGTAGCTGCTTTTGTCCCCCGGACAATTCCACGACATTGCGTTTAAACCAGCCCTGGATGCCAAAGTAGGAGGCCATTTCAGCGACTCGCAGACGAATGGTCGGGGTATCATAGCCCAGGCTTTCAAGACCAAAGGCCAGTTCATGCCAGACCTTATCAGTGACAATCTGATTTTCCGGGCTTTGCAGCACGTAGCCAATTTCCTGACTCTGGGTTCTTAAATCGGCTTCTTCCAGGGGTTTTTCCCGATACAGGATTTCTCCGGTGCGTGTCCCATGAGGGGTCAGGACCGACTTGAAATGCCGGAGCAGGGTGCTTTTACCACAGCCACTTTTGCCGCACAGCACCACAAAATCCCCCTCCTCAATGGCTATATTCATATTTTTCAGGGCCGGTTTATTCATCTCCGGGTAGGTAAAGCTCAGGTTGTTTATTCTTAATACTGTCATCCTTTAATTGATTGATTGATAAAAATCATCAATGCCTCCTTCTTAAAGATCTACTGTAAAGATCAACGTCATTCACGTTCTTATTTTTGTGTGTTTATGGTGCTTCCACACTCACCTGCATTTCCATATGGAACTCTTTTTCCGGTATCACCGCCTTCATTTTTTCCCATCTCAGGTAAGACAGACCGTCTACTGCCACCGGCATCAAACAAAAGGCTCCAAAAATGAAATAAGTAAAAAAACTAAAAAAGGTGACCGGGTTAATGCCACTTATAACAATCGCGGGATTATATTGAACAAAGGTGTTACCCATCGATACCCCGACAATAAACAACAGCAGCAAGCCCAGCATCATTGCCAGCATTCCCTTATCCCGTTTATCAAAACGATAGAGGGAAAAGGCCGTTCTACCGCTTAGCCCATAGCCTCTCGCCTTCATGCTGTCCGCGGTTTCAATGGCATTTTCCAGCGCCCAGGTGACCATAATCGAGAGAATGGTTACCCCATGTCTGGCCCGCATTAAGATATTACCGTTGGTAATATCCCGACCAATGCATTTCTGCCCATTACTGATCACCTTAAGCTGAGCCTTGAATTTTGGTACAAACCGCAAAACCATGGAAAAAATCAGCGACAGTGCCGGGATGATTCGCCCAAACAGATAGATAAACTTGTCCGATGTCATAATAATGTTATAACAGGAAAACCAGATTATCACCTGGACCAGCATCACCGACATCACAATGCCATAAATGATGGATTCTAGGGTGATGGGATTGCCATTTTTCAAGTAAAACAAGATGGTTACCCCAGCATGATTAAAGAGCGGGTTAATCAGCGCTACAATAATTAACATTGGCAGCATAAATAAGAAATTAAATTTCAGCACCTTCTGCCAGCCTTGAAGCACCATAGAATAGATGATTGCCGATGTAAGCGACACGCCCAAAATCACCGGGTGATTAAAAAACACACTGATGGTCAGGACGACTACAAAATAGAAAAAATTTATGATCGGATGATAGGTCGAAAAAGCATCTTCCATTGACACCCTCCTTAATGATTTGTTGATAAACAATTACGAAACAAAAAACATTGAGCGGCCATTGCTTTGCGCCAAAGCGGGCGCAAAGCTGATAGCTCCTACTTAACTGACAAGATTCACTTCTTAAATCCTACCACATGCTATTATCCCCAACATCTCTGCCCAGATCGCAGGTGTAAACCCAGTTAATGACATCACCCTGTTTGACGGCGTATTGACTGCACCCGTAATTGGGGAACCAACCATTGACATTATACATCCATCCGGAACGCTCCCCACCGTCAAACTCATAAAGCTGGTTGATACCCTCAACATAAGCGGAGTTATAAGCCGGTGTAAAACTGGATTCCATGTGAATACCATTGTCCCGACAGACCCGTTGAAGCACATCGTGAACCGATTCTCCCGCGTTAAAGCTCACTTCCGAGGGGTAAAGAATCCAGCCGTTGGCCGGAACAAAGGCACCCTTTCCTGAAGGCAATCGGTCCATATGATCGAGCAGGGTCGAACAATTAATTGAAAGGGTACAGACATTGCCAGCCGAACTGCTACTGCTTGAACCATCCGCTGCTGCCATACCGTCTCCTGTTGTTCCTGATTCACCTGAACTGGCATTCTGGATCGGTGCAATGGTTTTGCCAGCCACAACATAATAATCATCTCCAGTCTCAATGACCTTAAAGGATAAGCGAGTCGTAGCTGATTGGGGATCAAAGGTGGCATTACTCATCTTAGCAACGCTTCCGGCATTGACTTTACACAGCGCAGCACTGTCTGCGTCCCATTTTTCCGCAAGGGTGATGGTTAAGGTTGGAACGGTAATCAGCCCGTTACTCCCAGCTATTTTCATCCCAATGCCATAGGGCGCATTTCCGGCCCCTGCTTTAATGCGATTAAGGGTGTCACCCTGGGTGCTAAATTCAATTTTCAAGTTCTGATCAACCGGGTTTTTGATATCCTTACCACTAAACGACCAAACGTAATTGATGCCATTTTCCCCGGTGCCCGAAAAAGTTACCGTTCGATCCTGACCGGCGATGGAGCGAAACTGGGCCGCAGTAATTACGCCATCCTCCGGGATCGCAGTATCATCTGCTAATTCCACGACATCCTGTGACTCCGCATCACTGGATAATGCTGCATTAATATTGCTGCACCCCAAGGTTGTTACTGCCATTAAAATAAACATAAGCAGTAGCAACAGCCACCTCTTTTGCAAACCTTCCTTCATGTTCTTCTCCTCAACAATTCTTCCTGACTCATTTTAGTCATTTTCTATGCCATCAACAAACAACGTCGTACCGGCAATTGTTATTGATACAGACCGAATTTTATTTTTACCCGCTCCAGCTTCTCGACCATCACCGGACCCAACATCGCCCCAAAAAACGCCGTCCCCAGCGCGTGAACCGCATCATAGGGTACACCGGAAATATATAAAAGCTTCATGGAGCTCCAATCCATGGCCATTCCGGAACCAGAAACACCGACTGACATCACCAATGCAGCGATGTTCATGATTCCCCCATAAATGATGAAGGTCGTCAGAAAACCAAAGACCCCGATGGTTAGCCGATCGACAGGTAGCCGCTTGTGCTGAATCAGAATGCCAATTAAAAGACCAATAGCGCCATATCCATAAAGCTGCCACCCCATAAAGGTCCCGCCTACATTGAGAAACAGGTGCATCAGCAGGCCAATTAGAATTGCGAAAAGCACACCCATAACCGGACCCAAAACGATTTTAAAATCGCTTTCCTTTTTAACAAATTCCAGGTCTTTATTAAAGCAGAGCCCCGCTAAAAATCCCAGTAAGCCCCAGCAAAACATCTGCCAGGGGGTCCAGGGTCCCTGACCGGCAAACATATTTACCACCAGCCGGGCCATGGCCCCGGTTAGAAATCCCTGTTCCGGACCCAGACAAATTCCAGCAATGATAATCAGTGCACCGCCAGCCTGGAACGGGGTAATCATAAAAAAGGCCAGATTCCCACAGGCAGCAATGGCGGCCATTGCTGCAATCAACACCAGTTCCCGAGCTTCCGGCTTTCTATTTTCAAAAGACAAGCCAAACGGAATAAAGCTGTAAAAAATAATCAGCAAACTAATAAATAAGTATTTCCGATCCCCCAAATAGGTAATCCCCACCCAGATAGTCAGGGGGATCAGGATAAAAACTAATAGTGATGAAATCAGGGTGCGATTCTTAAAAAGCCGTGTCCATGGCGAATTTTTAATTTTGTTATCAACCGTATTCATGCCCGTTTCATTCTCTTTTTCTTAACCAGATACATGGTTGCTCCCACAATACCGGTCAGTAGAATCACAACACCGCCAAAAATCATCGGACCATTGATTTGATCAATGATCATGGCCCCAGAATTTTCCGCCTCAGCAGTTTTTGCGTTTGGAGTATAGGTACCATCAAACGACCAGGGTGTAAAATTCTCAGCAGACGTTCCACCCTTTGAAGCAGCCGTCGCCGTCGTGCCGGTAGCAGATCCGGCGGCCGCTGTTCCACCACTCGCTTTTGCAACCGTACCACTTCCGCCTGATTTTGTAGTACCAAAACTCTGTTCATATTCTTTTTTTATATCATCGAGGCTTTTTTCTTTGTCAATGACTGGGTTAAAGCCATCGGTAATCCCAAAAATCCAGGGTTTCCCACTTTTTAAGCGATTATAGGAAATCATCGCTTGCATGGCCTGATAAGAAGCCATCCCATTGAGCGTGCCGGGTTCGCCGCCACCGTTGCCGGTACCGCCGGCTTTTATATGCATAAAGCCGCCTCCGTCGACATAATAGTTCATCAAATCGGATAAGATCCAATGATCACCCTTGATAAAACGGGGATCAGCGGCGGGATCAATGCCCAGCGAGGTCAATGCTAGAATGACCTGGGATGTGCTCTCAGAGGTTTCCGGTGCACCAAAGGTGCCATAACTGCCGTTGCTATTCTGAAGTTCAGCCAAGGTGTTCACGGCCCGGTCAACGACTGGTTTAACATCTTCCCGATCTTTATATTTCGCCAACGACTGAAGCGTCATCGCCGTCACATCCGTATCCGGAGCCGCATCAGCACTGTCTGAATACAGTGAAAAGCCACCCCGGACCCCGGCACTGGTTACCACTTCCCGATCCAGAATGGTTTGAATCAGAAGTTCCCGGGTGGTTTGCACACCCGTTGTATTGAGCGGTATCTCGTAATTATTTGAATCCAACGCAATCAGTGCCCAAACATAGGCCATCATGCCACCCCGCTTAATCTGGGTAAAATTGGACAGTTTACTCAGCAGATTATAACCACCAACATCGGTAGGATCTTTGCCAATGGCAGTTAAAGCCAAAATGGTTTTTGAATAGTCGGTATTGGTCCGATCACCGGAAATTGATCCGCCCCCTTCGTTTAACTCCTTTACCACATTACTGTAGAACAGTTCATAATAGCCTTCCGGCACCGCATACCCCCCTCTGGCAAAGCAGACGGTTTCCCAGAGACCGCTTTGAATGGTCGGATTTGCCGCTGCTATTAGCATATAATCCGATGTTTTCTCCAGCGCTTTGGTGATTTCCGGTTCCAACGGATTAATCTGTTCGGTATTGATCGTTGTTTGCAAGGTTTTAAGGGAAGTTCTATCCACGATAATTCCCACCAGTGAAGGATTGACGCTTTTGAATTCAATTCGATTTTCTAAAAGTGTATACTGGTCTTTGTCAATCACTGTAACGGTTCCATCTTTTTGCTGGGTAACAATGCTTAACTGATCATAAGCCAGAACATCGTTACTCACCGATAATGATATGGTTAATCGCTCATCTGAAGTAGGCATATAGTCCAGGTTGTAGTTTGTCATATCTTTTAAGGATATGGTGTATAAATTTAATAATTGGGTTGATTCCGAACTAATTTTTTCGTTTTTCATCAGCTCGATAAATTTGCTATAGGCTATTTGTGTAACCTTAACCTGATCCACCTGCTGACTGACATACCAGGGCGTATCAACAACAATGTCGCCGTCTGCCTTGTTTTGAGCTTTCACTCGTTTCTGAAGCCCCAGAATTTTATCTTTCACGCTGGTGTCCAGAAGTCTCTGCTGACTTTCTGCTAAACAGTCATATGCTTTTCCCAGTTCTAAGAATGTTAAAAACTGATAAGAACCGATCGTTAACGTCTGCTCATCAATGTCTGAAGTCGCAAGCTGGATCTGCTTGACAATCTCTAATTCCGCCGTATTTAAGATCCCACTATTTTCAACCAGCCCCTGCTGGTCGGTATTTAATGCCTCATAATCTTTACGGGCAGCGGATACCTGTTTAACATCAGCTAGCGTTAATGTTTGAGGTAAGTCTGCAATGGTTGCCATGACGATTCTTGCAGCATTCTGATTGTTTTTTTTGATCAACTTGATCATTTTTTCGCAGGCCGTCAGCTTATCAAGTGCTTCTTTAGGAACAAGACTTTGTTGCTCAGCGGTTAATCCACTGACAAAAGCAGCTCTCGCCGATACCACCGCCGCTTCGTTTATTAGCTTAGTCTGATCGGGCTCTGGGAGCAGATTAATGGCGGCAATCACCTGATTTGCCAGCGCCTGATTTACCTCCAGTTCAGCCATCCGATTGAGCAAAGCCGTCAGCTTCTCGATTGCCGAAACACTCACCAGCCGCTTGGTATTTTCGGGACTAACCTCGTACTCGGCTTTGATCGCTTCCAGCATCGGCTTATCCGAAAGCACCAACGCTTTAATTTTTGGTAAAGCGTTTATTTTTGCCGTGATGCCATCCGCCAATTCCCGCGGCGTGGCCACCGTCACCTCACACTTCGCGGTGTGGCCACCGGCTGTTTGGGCAGTAATCGTTGCCGTTCCCTTGCCAGTTGCCGTAACCAAACCCGATGTGGATACCTCCACAACTCCAGTATCCGAACTTAACCATCGCACCTCTTTTGCGTCCGTTGTGCTCTCCGGCGTATAAAAGACACTCAACTGATGGATTCCCGCCGTCTCCAGGGCCAATCCATTTAAACTAAGCTTAATACCGGTCATCGGGATGGCTCTTACATCGACCAGACAGGTCGCGCTTAAATCGCCACTTTGTGTTGTTGCCAAAACCGTTGTCAGACCTGGCCCCATCCCGGTAACCACGCCATTATCATCAACCATCGCCACGTCCGGATTAGTGGACTGCCAGTTCACTACTTTGCCAAGGGTCGCGTTTTCCGGATAAACCGTCACCTTTAGTTCATAGGTTTGAGCCACATTCATTTCCAGATTTCCAACCGATAGCGTGATTGACTCAGCGGGAATTGGCTGTAGTGTTTTTAATTGATCTGTCGCCGCATCGACGGCCCCCTGTGAGGCCTGTAAGTTCTTCGCTATACTCATGGCCTGATCATAGGCATCACTAAAAGCCGCATCGGTCATAAACTGATTAAAATACGGGCTGTTCCGTACTTGAGCTAAGGCTTCTAAAAGTGGGTCTTTGTCCGCCACAAAGATAGCTGGTACGTTTCCAGAAAGAGTCTGCCCCAGATCGGCACCGTTTCCCCATAATGAAAACTGCACCCGGATAACATCGCCAGGATTCGGAACATAGCCTGCCATTTCGCTGCCGATCAGTTGATTGTTAATCGTGCACATCCACGCCGACATGGAGTTGTAATCGCGTTCTCCGAGTTGTCCGGGGGACAAAAGTCCAACTTCATTTAAGCTGGCCTGGGTTGGCGATACCTCATTATTTTCGTTAACTCCCATTGCCGAAATAACAGTAGGTACCGAATCGCCTGAAGACTGCGCTCCAACCACCGCATAAAGCCGATCACCTTGCCAGATCATCTGGTTTCCGACCACCCGATCCAGGATACTGCCAAGACTTTCACCGCTGCCAACGGTTACCTTAGTCGGTGCTAAAACAAACCCATCCATTAGCGTCAGTTTTTCCACCGTTACCGTCACGCTACTCTGCTGTGGCTTAACCTCTCCGACTGCTAATACCATCGCGTTGGATGTGAGCAACAGTGTTACACTTAACACAAAGGAGCTGATTTTTTTTATTAAATTGTGTTTCATTTTTTCACATCACTTTCATCTCAACGCAATCATTGATTAACTTCTATCCTGACAACTCCAGCCCGCTTAAGCATCATTTACTTCTGTTGGCTTGATTAGTTATTGGTAACAAAAGGTCTTTCCGTTGAGCCCGGTGCTGCTTCGCCAGCGGGTACAACCACAATCCGAATGCCTTCCAACCGGTAGCCAAAGCCCGCGGTTCCGGCACTTTCACCATTTTTAGCCCAATCCAGCCAGCCAAAATTCTGGGCATGAACCTGGTAATATACATCAAACTGCCCGGCATCTGCCCCTGTCAGCTCAATGTCAATCCCTTCTAGTCGCAGGCCCCGTCCCTTGGTGCCACTCATTACACCATCAGCTTTCCAATCGTTTTCCCAACCGATGTTCTCGATATGGGTTTTATACCGAATGCCTAAATCATGGCCTTCAGTTCCACTGAGTTTAACTTCAATCCCTTCCAGTCGTAAGCCCCGACCGGAGGTTCCACTCATCACCCCATCTGTTTTCCAGATTTCTTCCCAACCAACGTTTTGAATATGGGTATGATAGGTGGCACTGACGGGCTCAGTTACCACGGGAATAGCGGCTTTTAGTTCATTATATAATTCACGCGCTTGTTTCGTCGTTGCTTCAAAATTCATCATCATTTTGTAGGCCTGATCATACAATGTTTTAAACTGAGTATCCTGTAGATACTGACTTTTTTTGCTGCTGGAGTTAATCTCTGCCAGCAGTTTTGTCAGATCGCTTTTGTCCGTTTGATTAATGGGTGCCATTCCGCCCATAAAATCCTGACCTAAATCGGCACCGTAACCCCAGAGGGTGAATTGCAACCGAAAAATATCGCCATTAGCTGGCGTATACCCGTCCAGTCCATAACCGGGAAAAACATTGTTAACCGAATACATCCATCCGGACATGGGGCTGTAATCTTTCTCTGATAGCCGATCCGGGTAAGTCAGACCTTCGGCCAGGGCCGTTTCTGTTGTTGGTGCGTCGCCAAAATCCTGATGGGATTCCATTTTAGAGATACTGGCGGGTACATTGAGTTCTCCAGTCTGAGCACCGTAAATGCCAACCAGATAATTACTTTTCCAGACAATTTTATCGCTTCCTAAAAAACGGTTTAACACTGTTATTCCGGTATCCCCAGTATAAATAGGGATTTGCACCGGTTCGACATAATAACCTTCGCCCAAGGAAAATTTTTCCACCGAAATACTGATGGTTCCGGTCTGTGCCTCTTCCTGAACCGGCACATTCTCTTCGGCTTGCACCGGTCCTGAAAAAAGCAGGACGGTCATCATTAATCCCAGCATCAACATCTTCTTCATTAACTTCTTCATCTTCTCCCTCACTTCATCAATCAAAATTTTTTTACATTTTCCAAACAATTACAAAAAAAGAGCTCCCGTCTCAATCAAAAAATGACTGACGACAGAAGCTCCAGAATATGCTGTAGAACTTTGTTTGGCATGTATCCTCAAGTGCGAAGGATTATACCGGTTAATAAAGAATAGGTTCCCGACTCATGCCCAAAGGCAATTACGGTAGCGCATCTGTTCAGGACTTTCACCTGGATTCCCCTAAGATAATTTGATCGATAAATCTGATCACCTTATCAAGCCTAATAGAATTGACTGAGATCAAACTCACCATTCCCGGCATTCTTTATAACAATTATTAAGTTGTCAAAATAATCTTATTCAAAATCTTTTTACTTCGTATTTTGAATAACGAAACTCCAATTAAATTCCAGTCAGTAATTAACCGCATTTAATAGATCAATTAAATATTAACACCAGGAATCTGAAATTGCAACCGTTTTTTAGTTTTTATTGCCATTAATTAGTAGCATTTAACAAAAAACTATTTATTATTCTCTTTTCAGTAATTATCCTGCTCTGGTCAAATACATCCCATAGCCTGATTTTGAATCGCCATGTAGGCATCCAGACTTTTATAATCTTTGGCCAACAATTCATACACGATATATTCAGGCGTCACCGACTCAATAATATTTTTAACCAGTGGATGATCAAAAGGCACATGCCAGTCAATTTTCTTAATATGTCCCACCGTTTTAAGATAGCGTTCAAACTGATCCTCAGTTGCCAGGATTTCTTGATACTGTGTACGATGATCTGATAACAGATAGTCTCCTGGTAATGACAGATTCACATGTACGCCCTTGATCCAGTCTTTTAAGCTACCCAGCTTCTCAATGCAATCCAATATGTATTCGGCACCTTCTTGAGCTGTTTTTAGCTTGGGGTTTGTGATCATCAAATGACTGAGATCCAGCATGATGCCTTTATTTTCATAGTTGATCTGATCCAGAAACCGCTGGGCTTTGTCCCTATCTAAGAGGGTTAACCCCGGCCACCATAGATTTTCGAACAGCAGCAGTACATCACTATTGGTATCAAAAGCCCGGTTGACCAGATCCACAGTTGCATCCAGTACCTCATCATCGGTGTAATCAAAAGCCCCGGTAAATGAATGCTCCGTGGTTACGTGGGAAACGTGATAGACCATATACTCCACCTCAAATTCCCGGGCTCGCTGATATTCCTGCCGAAAGGCCTCCACCAGAATGTCAGGATGGGTACCGCCATAATATTGACGAACCCCCTTCATCCCACCAAACATCTCCGACACCTTTGCCATATCATTTTGATAAAATTCCAGCCAGGTGGGAAAATATTTCAAGTGAAGTCCTTTTAATATCTGTCGTGGTAGCGTATCCAGATAATCTTCTTCATAACAAATCAACTCCACACCATCCAGTTGGTGTTTTTCTAAAAAACTCTGCACATTCTTCCAGTCGCCTTCAAATTTTTCCAGATCGCCGGAGTAATTTGAAATATTCATCAGAATCATCTAATGCTCACCTCCTTGATTTATGCTGGCATTATAACCCAGTTTACCTTAACATCAGTTGTTGTTGATAAAGGCTAAGTCATTGGTTCCTGCTTCTACCGCCGGAGGTGTTTCACCTTTTGGCACCACCACAATTTTGATGCCCTCCAGTCGGTAACCAAAACCGGCGGTTCCGGCACTATCACCATTTTTAGCCCAGTTTAACCAGCCAGAATTTTGCGCATGAACACGGTAGTACACGTCAAATTTATCGGCATCGGCTCCGGTTAGTTTTATGTCAATGGCTTCCAGGCGTAATCCCTGTCCTTTGGTACCACTCATGTCGCCATTGGCTTTCCATGCGTCTTCCCAGCCGATGTTTTCAATATGGGTTTTGTACTCAATACCCAGGTCTGCATCACCTTGTAGTTTTACCTCAATGCCTTCTAAGCGAAGCGAACGGCCAGCGGTACCACTCATCTTTCCATTGGCTTTAAACTCTTTTTCCCAACCATCATTTTGAATATGGGTTCGATACAAACAATTGACGGTCGGAACCGTTGGTTCAACGGGGTCGGTGGGATCTTCCGTTGCTTCAACCTTCGCTTTAACCGCATTATACTTTGTCATATCAATGTTGCTTTTCTGACTCGCCGTTAAATCGAGCGAACCAAGTACTTCATCCACCGCATCCAAGCCTTGCTGAGCTGCTGCCTTGTTGGCTGCCGTGATTGCAGAGGCCTCTGGCAGGGACCAAATGGCGTCATTCACCTTAACGGTAGAATTGCTGACATCGGTACAGTCAAAAAGCTTATTCTGATTCCGATAAGCTCGCACAATGGCTTCATAACCCCTGGCGATCTGACCTTCATCGGCAGAGAAGGATTCGTTTTTATCGGTTAAAATATCAAGCAGCGAGTAACCATTTTTTATAAAGGCCGTCTGGAAAAGATCGACATCGGCGGTGCCCAGCATAATAAAGCTTTGAGCATTCGACCAGGCATTGTTATAGTCGATACCGCTGTAAAAGAGGCCAGTATAGCCTTGAATCCGGGAGAAATAAGGAATGAACACCGTCTCCATCGCTTGTTTTACATCATAAAATTCATCACCGTCTTTGGCATTGGGATCATAAAAAGCTGCAATCGGCTGGAATTCCATAATATACATATCAATCAGTGGATCAACATGAGTAACGGAACCCGCCAGCGCCTTGGCGGCCAACTCATGAATATAGGCATGGTCCCGTTCCGGCAGATAATTATAGGAATCAATGGCAAATTCACTGACCTGTTTAACAAAATACCCATCGGATGGGTTCTTGCCGTTGGTCAGCATTTCAATCAGATTATAGCCGCCAACATTTCGGGCATCATAACCCATAGCCGTGATTGCCAGAGCATCCTTGGCTACCTCATTGGCATCAAAGCCTTCGTTTAAAGGCTTGCCTTGAGCATCTTTTTTGTTTGATTTCTGATATTTCTGCACAAAGGCATCATAACATTCGACATAAAAGCCACTGTGTGGCGTATAATCGGCCCGGGCTGCCGTAAAGATCAACCATGATCCGTAGGTGTTGGTCGTTGTCCCAAAAACGGCATCATGACCAGAAACATTTGCCGGTAAACGAGACTCCAAGCTATCTTGAATCAGGTTTTCAGCGGCACTGATTAATGTTTCCTGTTTTGCACTACTGGGAACTGTCGTATTGCCATTATTGCTAAAAGAAGGTTTATTGGCTTCAAAGTCTTTATCTACCGACGGCAATCGGCCTTCTTCATACCAGTAGGCCAGTTGATAATTACCGGCCAATGCTTCATCATATTCGATGATATATTGATTCAGTAAACTTGGGATCGCTTCATCAAAGCTGTAAGCTTCTGATGCCACCCCACTGAATTTAAGAGGATTTTGGAGCTCATTATCAGGAAACATCAAAACCAAACGGGCCTGGCATTTATCTATAATCGCCTGGCTTTCTTTGGTTCCATCTGTGGCAACCAACTTAGTTGTATAAGTGGCTTTAAGAAATTCATCCGCATTCTCATTAATTCCCTGTGCTGGGACAACCTTGTTGTCGATGTTAAAGACTACTTTCACCGGGACAACCGTTTTGTTAGCGGCCGCTTTAACCGGTGTAATTCCAATCATTGTCATGACCATCGCCATGATCAACAGGTAAGCCGCTATCATCCATGTTTTTTTACCAAGTTCTTCAAAGTTTTTCATTTTCTACTTCTCCTTTAAAATTAAATTTACACCTTTGTTTTCGTTCGTTTTTTCGCTTTCGTCCTCCTTTTTTACGAATCGATACCAATCGTTCGTTTTTTCACTACATTAGACCCAATCTCCTTAAAAAAGCCAACAAAAAAACTTCCATCAAAGTCAAAAAATGACTTATGATAGAAGTTCCAGAAGTTGCTGTAGAACTATTTGCTGTTCGGTATCCTCAATTGCGAAGGCCGATATTTATTAATAAAGAATAGGTTCCCGGCTTATGCTTTATCGCAATTACGGTAGCGCATCTGTTCGGGATTTTCACCCGGATTCCCCTGAAGCAATCAAAATAAAATACTATTTTTTTACTAAACCTAATAGAATGATGTTATCGATTAACACAATTCCCAGCATTCTTTATCACATTATTCAATTAAACCATACTGATACTATAAAAGACAGCCCAATAATTTCTTAACCAAAGTTTATCATCTAAGCCATCAAATTGCAATAGTTTTTGGTATACAACTTTTTATTTGAACTCCTTTTTACTCAATCCACACCGATTTATATTTTTGAATTTATGATCTTAAAATAACGATCACTATTACACATTGTATTAAACTTTCTGATCCTTAAAAAAGCAATGGCACAGGTGGTTTATTCCTGTGCCGTTGCCCGGCAGAAGCGTTTTAAACGCTGCGCCTTGTTCTTGGTTTATTTAACAGTCAGCCTCTCCATGCCAGACCATTACTTTTAAAACAATGTTATTTTATCTCCTAATCAGAAAAGCTGTCTCAATGCTTCCATCTTCAGGTGTTGGTGCAGCTTGACCCTTAGGTACAACCACTACACGAATACCTTCCAGGCGATAACCAAAACCGGCGGTCCCGGCCTCTTTACCATTTTGGGCAAAAGCCATCCAACCGATGTTCTGGGCATGAACCTGGTAATAAACATCATAATTTTTAGCATCGGCTCCGGTTAATTCAATCCGGATTGCTTCCAGTCTTAACGACCGGCCTTCGGTGCCGCTTGTGTCCCCATCAGCTTTCCAATCATCTTCCCAGCCAATATTTTCAATGTGGGTTTCGTAACGAATCCCGAGATCGACATCAGCGGTATCGGTCCGTTTAATTTGTATCCCTTCCAATCGTAACGATTTACCCTGGGTTCCGCTCATATCGCCGTTGTTTCTCCAATTCTGCCAGCCTACGTTTTGGACGTGAGTGCAGTAGCTAAAATCAACCACGGGTATTTCGGTATCGGTGGTTGTTTTTGTTCCAACTACACCGAAATCTGAAAATGCGTTGACTTTAAAAATTAGTGATTTTCCATCTTCAGACAGCGTTGGAGTAATCCATTCCACCGCGTCATTTATTTTTTTATGATAAATCTGATAACTATCATAACCCCACTGTTCAGTGCTGAGTGGAATGGTCAGGGTGACATAACTGGTAGCATCATTGTTGAATTTTTCCAGCTCGGTATCACTCATGTCGGGTTTGATGGCATAAAGGCTGATAATTTTTGCGTCCTTGATACCTTGTTTTTTAGCTGATTTCAATGCTTCTCCGGTCTTATCGGTATCAGCACTTTCATCCCCAACCTTAATGGCTGTTCCGGCTGGTAATCCGATTGCTTCAATCCCAGTCTTTATATCTTTAACAACCGGGGTTTCTGCTTCCAGTTCAGCGATTCGAGTCTCTGCCAGAATTAACGCGCTGAGATTAGTAACCAATGCTTTCTGTGTTTCCGTCAATGCATTATAGGCAATCCGAGCAGCGACAACATCGGCTTTTTCTCCCAGCAACAAAGCCGTTCCGCTGGGAAGTGCGGCAATTTTATCGGTAACCGCTTTAGCCGCAGCTTTATTGGCTACTTCAGTTGCTTCTTTTTCCAGTTCAGCAATTTTTGCTTCGGCAGCCGCCAAAGTACTGAAATTGGTGACAAACGCTTTTTGCGTCGCTGTTAGTGCATCATAACCAATACGAGCTGCCGTTACCGCATCCTTATCAGTCAATGCCAGCTTAGTTACTACTGGTAATGCATCAATCTGATCACTAACTTTTTTTGCTATTTCTTGATCTGTTTTAGCCGAATTAGCTACAGCCTTGTTCAGTGCTATCGCCGCATCGTTCGTCGCTTTAAAAGTTGCGGTCATATCTTGCACAACTGTCATCGCAGTATCATAGGCGGTTTTAATGCCAGCATCACTTAAGTAGGTCGATTTATTGGCATTAACAGCGGCAATCGCTTTTAACAGGCTATCTTTATTAGCGATGTTCACCAGCACTTTGTTGGTTCCATATTCTATCCCGGTTATATCGCTCCCTGTTCCCCAATAGGTAAAAGCTAACCGCATCACATCACCATCGTTGAGGGTGTATGCATCCATCCCTACATTGGGGGCCGAATTATTAACCAAATAATACCAGCCGGAATATTTACTATAGTCAAATTCTCCTAATATATCGCCACCATAACGGCTGCTATAAGCGTTAGCTACTGCACTGTTGTCGCCACCTATTTTTGAGACAATATAATCCGGGATCGTTGCAGTTCCGTTATCGGCTCCTTTAACGGCCCGAAGATAACCCACGTCACCAACCAGGTTATCGGCACCCAGTAGTTTTTCTAAAGCCTGACGGGCGGTTTCACCTTCTTCAATAGAAACAATGACCGGTTCGACATAGAATCCCTGTCCAATGGTAAATCGTTCCACGTCAATGGTGATGCTACCATTATTTGGCTTTAATTTTTCGATAGCTGTTTCGGCATTTGTTAAAATTATTAACGTATCGGCGCTAACAAGGTCTTTTTGATCTGCTGTCAATTTGTTATATTCCGTTCGAGCGGATTCAATACTCGCCTTTTGATCCCATTTGGTGATGGTTCCCAAAGCATTAATCTGATCTGTCACTTTTTTAGCGGCAGCCTGATCGGCTTTAGTTTTTTCGAGTTCAGTGATTCTAGTTTTCGCTGCTGTTAACGTTTCTATATTTTTTACTAATTTCTTTTGCAAGTCACTTAATGCTGTATATGCGTTCCATGTTTCTTCAACTTGTTGTTTGTTGGTTAATACCAACTCATTCGTTGCTGGTAATTTATCTATCTTATCAATTACCTTTTGCGCTTCAGCTTGATCTGCTTCATTAGCATCTTTTACAAGTTTTGCGATTTTGGCTACCGCTAATTCCAGCTTTGTCCGGTTGTCTTCTTTGACCAAAGCTTGCTGCTCAGCCGTAAGTTTCTCAAAGGCTGTTTGAGCTTGCTCTACTTGTATTTTATCGGTTAGTGCCAACGCACTTTCTGCTGGTAATTTGCCAATTAAATCATCTACCGTTTTAGCCTCTTTTTCGTTTTCGGTTTCACCGGCTGTTTCTGCTTCAGCAATAATTCCAAAATCAGAGAAAGAACTTACCGTAAAAATCAGGGTAGCACCATCTTCTGAAACTACCGGTGTAATCCATTCGACCATTCCACCACTTTTTAAATGATAAATCTGATAACTACTGGCCCCACGCTGATTTTCCGGAATCGGAAGCATCATCGTTACATAGCTATTGTCTTCGCCATTAAAAGTCTTCAATTCGTCATCTGTCATATTTGGTTTAATGTCATAGAGAGTGACCACCGTTACATTTTTAAGCCCTGCCTCAGTAGCCGCTTTTTCGGCTGCTGCTTTCACCTTAGCGTCATTCTTTTTATCTTCTACAATCAATTTTTTTACTTTTTCAGGAAGACCAGTTACTTCAATCCCAGTTTCTTCATATCTCACTGGGGGCACTGTTTTTACCAGTTCCGCTATTTTATCTTCAGCAGCGGTTAGTTTTTGTTGGATTTCTTCACTGACAAAATCTTTCTGACTACCGGTTAAGGCCTTAAAGGCTTTTCGAATCTTCATCACCTCGGCTTTGTCACCGGCTTTAAGCTGATCAACGGCTTTTATCCCATCAATGAGATCACTAACTTTTTTAGCTTCCGCTCTATCCGCTTCAGAACCTGCAGTTGCTTCCAGTTCCGCTATTTTTGCCTCAGCTGCTTCAAGTACAGCCAGATTAGTGACTAGCTTCTGTTGCACTTCAGTTAAGGCTGTATAATCAACTCGTGCCTTTGTAACTTTTTCTTTTTCTGCCAATGTCAGCTTATCCGCATCCGACAGTGCTGCAATTTGATCGTCAACCATTTTTGCCTTCGCTGTGTCCGTATCGCTTGGCGTATCGCTCCCGGCCAGTTTTGCTTTAACGGTCTCGTATTTGGTTTTATCAATACTATTTAATTGAGTTTCCGACCAGGTTAACTCTTGGTTATTCAACAGATTATCCACTTCATCCAGTGCTGTTTGAGCAGCAGCTTTGTTTTCATCGGTGATGGTGTCCGCCGCCGGCAGCTCAGCAATGGCGTTGTTGACCCGCACCGTTGAGTTTAAAACATCAGTGCAGTCAAAGATCTGGTTCTCATTTCGATAAGCTCTTACAACTGCCTCATAGCCTCGTGCGATCTGGCCCTGATCGGCACTATAGGACTGGCTAACTGAGGCAAGTGAATCCAACATTGAAAAGCCGTTTTTAATAAAATCCGCTTGGAAAATATCCACATCTGCCATTCCCAGCATGATATACACCTGAGCATTGGACCAGGGATTATTGTAGCTGATGCCGCTGTAGAACACGCCGGTATAGCCCTGAATACGTGAAAAATAAGGGATAAACACAGTTTCCATCGCCTGTTTGACATAATAGAGATCGGTTCCTTCCTGAGCATTGGGATCGTAGTAGGCGGCCAGCGGCTGAGATCCCATGATGTACATATCAATCAGCGGATCATTGCCAGTGCTGGCTCCGTCAAGCGCTTTTTTTGCCAGCTCAACCGCGTAGGCTTCTTGTGTGCCCGGTAAATAATTGTAAGAATCAATAGCAAATGAACTTACCTGTCCTACAAAATAACCGTCGGACGGGTTTTTTCCATTGGTCAGCATTTCAATAAGATTGTAGCCAGCCACATTTCGGGCGTCATAGCCCATGGCGGTGATGGCCAGTGCATCCTTGGCGACTTCATTGGCATCGAAACCTTCATTTAAGGGTTTGCCTTCTCCATCCACTTTTTTCGATGCGGTGTATTTTTCCTCAAAGGCCTGATAGCATTCATCGAAAAAGCCTGCATGCGGGGTATAACCGGCTCTGGCCGAGGTGAAAATCAGCCAGGAACCGTACTGGTTATTGCCAGCCCCAAACACCGCATCATGCCCGGAAACATCGACGGGCAGATAGTATGCCAGCGATTCCTGAATGCGGGTTTCGGTGGCAGCAATCGCTGCTGCTTTTTGATCATCCGAATACGTTGTTTTGCTGTTAAAGGTAAACGCTGGTTCATTGACACTAAAATCTTCCCCTAAAACACCCGTTTTATATTCGTTACTGAAGAATTTAAGGGTGTAGGCATTTGATCCGCTGTCGTCATAGACCAGCTTATACTGGGATAAAAAGCCTTGCAACTTGCCATCAAAATTATTCTTTGCTGCTGCAACACCCGTAAAGGTTAATGGATTTTGGATCCCTTTATCCGGATCTTTTAGTTCCAGCTTTGCATGATAGTCATCAATGATCGTCTGACTTTCTGCCTTACCATCGGTGGCAACCAGCGTAATGCTTTCAATGTCAGCCTTTAGAAAGTCAGTTGCATCCGTATTGATGTCGGTATCCGGAACGACCTTATCTTTGATTTTTACGACTGCTTTTACCTGTATTTCGCTGCTATTTCCTTCCGGCAGCTGGTAGCGCAAGCTGGGATACCCGCCATTGGTGGCATCCATTTTCCATTCTTTCTCAAAATTCCAGTTCGGGAAATTTGAAGCGCTATTCATACTGTCTTTAAACTGGGTTTCGGTTAATGGAGCACCAAAATTATTAATCGTTGCCAGGTTAGTATTGATTGTATCCTGATAATAGCAACCTTTAATATTCGTTTGATCAGTTTCATAAGCAATTGAATAAATGGTTTCTGTTTCAGTACTCGTTAAATGACCAGTAGCATAACAATTCTGCATAATTGCAGAATTACTATTCATTGCAGCAATGCCGCCAATCCACTTTCCATTGGTTTCTTCAATATTTACACGACTGTAACAGTTGATGATCTGGGCATTACTTCCATTATTTTGCCCCACTAATCCACCGACTTGAGAAGCATTACCAGTTGCCGTTTTTATTGTTCCGGTTGCCGAACAATTAATTATTTTTCCTTGATTCTTCATTGCCAATGTTCCAAGCTTCTGAGACGTAGAAGTGCTTTTAAACGCCTGTAAATCTACAGATTCTAAATTAAAATTATAAACCTTGCCAGAGGCCGCAATTGTATGAAATACCGCCATCTGATTATCGTTGTATCCGATAATGCTATGGCCCTGTCCATCAAAAACCCCGGAAAAATTACGAGTTGAAGATGGGCGTTTCAATGATGTCAACGGATGTGTTTCATCGATGGTAATATCATTGTTTAGCATTATCTTTTTTCCAGTGTAGTCTATTTTATCAGTAATCATTGACGCCCGAAAGGCGTTAAGATCTGCGACTGTGCTGATTACATAACTGCCGGTTGCCGGATTCCAAGTATCTCCGGTTTCCCCTTCTGCCCTAACTGCCATGGAAGTGAAGCCAGACACCACCATCATTGTTATCAAGAAAAAAAGCATGATTGTGATATTCTTTTTCTTTTCGATCCATATATTTTTCATTTTTAATCCCTTTCCTTATATTAAAGAAAGAGGGACCAAATGTCCCTCTTTAAACCTTTCACCAAAATCAAAACACTACATTACTTAGAGTGAAGCCGTTGCCGCATCGACTGCAGTCTGTGTGGCATCAACATCATTAAAGACAGCTAAGGCGGTAGCATAATCTGGATCAGTTGGATTATTCGCCAATGCTTTTACCAACGCATCTTTGTTGGCCATCGTAAAGTCAGGTGCAGTATATTCTGTGCTATTCCAATCGTATACCCAAGCTGTTCCATTATATGTCGGATCTTCGGTTGGCAACCATGAACTGTATGACAGTCCCATGTCAGCACCCATATTCAGGGAGTAATACCAACGAATGGTGGCACTGGTGTCCCCAGCATTGAGTAAACCGGTGTTAATCAGATCCTGTACGGTCGTATTCCCGCTGTACCAAACCGTATTACCGCCATAGGTTCCTGATGTCTGACTGTCAATCTGCATCATCCAACCGGAAACTCCGGTAAATTCTTTTTCTTTTAACAAACCATCACTCTGATTAGTAGAGACCATGTGTGCATCGGTGCAAGGATCAGTTAATGTACCATAGTATGTTCCGAAATTATAGCTATCCGAAAACGAACTACTCATGTAATCCACATAACCATAATTGTCATGCACGGTTACACCGCCTTTAACGTCATTTAACAGCTCCAAAACAGTTGTGGTACTATAATCTGCCGGATTGACATGAACATGAGCCGGAGCCACAATTGCCGGCCCGCCCATAACAGACTGATCCACGGCAATGTAGAAATCCGTCCCATCATCCAAACCTGCTGCAAATGCTGGGGAAGCAAATGCTGACAACATTGCCATCGAACCGACTACTGCTAATGCTTTTTTACCATAACTTTTGATTTTCATGTGTTTTAATCCTCCATAATTTTTTTCTTAAATTTGAAAATTTGAATCTTGACATCACTGTCAATAGAGGGTAAACTAAATTATAATTATCTAATGTGACTTGTTGTCACCCACCACAGGAATCTACCAATTCCTGTGGTTTTTTATTTGCCCTCGTTACCAAAAACCAATTTTTGAACCGATTCTGCTGCAGTCAATTGGCCGGTTCCTCCAATCGGATAAGACTGCAGTTCTGCTCATCCTGCTTTTTCACACGCGCCCCCTTTCTGTTTGTTAACCAAACCATGAAACCCAATGCTTCACATTTATTCTCAAGGTGTAACCACCTGGAACGTCTTTTTTAAGAGCCTTCGACTTTTTTAGTTTTCAATGATCGTTCTGCCTGTTTATTTGAATGTGCTGTCACATTTGATGCAATCAGTTGTTTTTGATTTTATGCCAACACAGTCAACCCTTGTTTCTTAATTAGTTCAAGCAATCAGCACTTTATCAATCCCGGCGGCCCAGCCTTCATCAATTTGGTACAATCCTTCCGCTTCGTCAAACTGCTGGCGGAGCGGGCTTTTTTTAAGCAGATACTCGTAATCCCGGGTCGGGGTGGTAACAAAGATGGGTTTGGGGGAGCTGCTGAGCAGCCCAAAGTTAAGCTCTCCTGCTTTGCCTTTTAAGGAATCAAACAGGGCTTTATAAACCCGAATTGGTGGTTTAGCGTTTTTCATTTTCACAGTGACATCATCCTTGATCTTATAGCCCAGATAGGTAACGATCTTGTCATTGAGGCCAGCGCTGAAAATGTGAATCTTTTCAATCAGATCCATCATGTCGTGGACCACCCGAATGCGGTAGGTGGGGAAGAGCTCCCGAGTCTCGGCAATCTGATCTCCAGTTATGCGACTTTTGCTGATCCGTTCGTCTTCATCTCTGGCGTCCTCGTCCAACTCCAGAAAAATAATGTACTCCTTTTCCATTTCTTTATAGGCCATGGAATAAGGGCTTCTAAAGTGATGTGTACAGGATGGGCAGGTAAAGTCAAAAATCCTCCCCCAAATGACCTCGTCTCTTAATGCTGTGTCTAGAGTAGCATTAATCACCTCATAGGCTTCAGCATTAAAAAATGCGCCACAGGACGGACAGGTTTTTACAATTTTTTTTCTGGTCGCCATTGAAACCTCCAATTTTCTGTTTTTTATACAAAAAAAGAACTCCCATCAAAGCCAAAAAAGGCCTTAGACAGAAGTTCCAGTGTTGCTGTAGAACTTTTATGATCTGATCCACTCTGCGTTGAATCGTATCTGTCGATAAAGCTTGAGTTCCCGACTGATGCCTTGCGGCAATCACGGTAGCGCATCTGCTTGGGAATTTCACCCGATTCCTCGCGGTAAAAACATCACTGCTTTTACCATAGCCGATATGACTCGGCGACTTTATCATCTCATAATATTTAGTTTATTGTTGCTCGTATCTTAATCTCATTTAAGTTACAAGGCAATTCTAACATTCGGTTTTAAAAATTGCAACCGTTTTTTTAATTCTTTTTTGTAGTCTCGGTTGAATCAAACTGACAATTGATCTGTTCGCGGGCAATCACGGATCGACATGACGTTACAATTTTTACTTCAACTTACATCGCTTTGGTTTTCCACCGTAAACCCATTTTCCCGGCAATAGCGATCCACCCAGGAGCCTTTTTTACACACCACCGTTGTATCCAGACGATTAAAGATCCCACTACCCAGTATCTCCGGATCACCCTCAAAAACCGCCCGGCGGAGATTGTCACAGCCATGAAAAGCCCATTTATCAATCTGTTTGACGCTTTTGGGGATTGTGATTTCCCGCAATCCCAGACAGCGCAAAAAGGCCCCTTCTTCCAGCACTTCCAGTTGTTCATTTAGCTTAAGCGACGTTAAACCACTACGATAAAAGGCTTCCCGACCAATTCGCAGTAGCCCCTCCGGAAAGCAAGCACTTTTAAGACTATCGCAATAGCAGAAGCTGCGAAAGCCGATTTCACGGCACTGTTCAGGAATTCTTATTTCCTCCAGGCTCTCGCATTCCAGAAAGGCACTGTCGCCAATCGCTTCGATCTGATCATGAAGGCTGATGGCTTTCATCCCGCGACATTGCTTAAAGGTTTTAGGTTCAATGCGTTTAACCGTTGGCGGAATGATAATAGTTTTTAGGCGACAACAATTATAAAAAGCACCTTTGCCAATCCGCCTAAGCTTAGCAGGTAAATTGATGGTATTTAACATCGTACACCCCCGAAACGCCTCATCACCAATATAGGCAATGTTTTCGGATAGAACAATTCGCTTAACCTTGGTAATGTTTTTAAATGCCCCATAAGCGATTCTGGTATAGGCATCGCCCACCCGTATTTCTTTGCCCTTTAATTTTTTTACATCCTGTTCACTAAAGGTCTGACGTTTTACCTCATCGTGATCAGCCCGCCATACTTGGGTTTGCTGCGGATATGCTGCCGGTGTTCGTTCCAACTAATCACTCCTTTCGGTCTCATCTCTTGGCTGATTATAATATTTCTATTGTACCTGATCTGCTTTTAAGATGCCATAAATTTTTGGGCAACGGTGAAAATTGATTACCTGCGGTTAATCCATAGACTAAAAAAGCAACAGCCCAGTAAACCCACCCTGCACCGTTACTCTTTAAAATTAAAAGCTACTTTACTCATTCCCCAACAAACATTCTACCCGATCCAGTTCTTCCCAGGCAAAGCCCTCATCTTCTCTACCAAAGTGACCATAGGCGGCAGTTTTTAAAAACTGCGGGCGCTTTAGCTTCAGGGTTTTGATCATGTTATTAACCGAAAAGGAAAAACGGTCTCTGACCCGACTTTCAATAATGGCCCGGTCGATGTGTTCAGTACCGAAGGTGTTAATGCCAATGGCTTCCGGCTCGGGCAGGCCGATGGCATAGGCCAGGGACACCTCACAGCGGTCAGCCAGACCGGCAGCGACAATATTTTTGGCCATGTACCGGGCCATATAGGCACCAATGCGGTCCACCTTGGTGGGATCTTTCCCTGAGAAGGCCCCGCCGCCGTGCTTGCCCACCCCGCCGTAGGTATCGACCATTATTTTTCGGCCGGTCGGGCCGGTGTCCCCCAGTGGCCCGCCAATAACAAAACGGCCGGCAAGTACCCACTGGGCCGGTTCGTGCGTGATAAACTGTTCCACCCCTCTGGCAATGTCGGACGATTGGTGATTAAGATTAGTCAGCACCAGACAGGTTTTAAAATCCAGCCCTTTTATTTCATTATCATAGCCGATGCCCTGAACGATCTCTCTTGCGATTTCGACCACATCCAGTTCCACCCGGGCCGATATTTCTCCGGCAATCATAATAGTATTTTTAGATACCATGGTTTCCACTGCCACCCGGGCGTCCGGGTCCTGTTCCAGATACCGATCCAGGATGCCGTCTGAGATTTGATCACAGAGTTTATCCGGATGGCCCTCAGTCACTGATTCGGATGTGACCAGGTATTCATTCAATTAGTTCGCCTCCTTATGCTATAAGCTTTTTTTATATTCTAAAACCGTAACATGTTCGTATTTTTTAAAGACCTTACTGAAATAGCTGGACTCGTTGTATCCCAGACGGTAGGCCACATCGGTCAGACTCACTCTATTGTCCAGAAAATACCACTTGGCCAGCATCATTTTACGCATATGAATGTACTCCATCACGCTGACGCCAAACTCCACTTTAAAGATCCGGCTAAGATACCCCTGGCTCACGTTGCAGTCCTGAGTGATTTCTTTAAGCCCAATGTTTTCGGTAAGGTGAACTTCCAGATAGTCAAAGACTCCCATCAGAATGGGGTGTTTGGTGGTGGCTGAGTCCCGGTAAATCTGATCCATGCTTTGAAGCAGAACGTGTTCAAATTCTTTTTTATGGCTAAAATTTTTTTTAGCTTGTCGTAAAATCCTTTCTTCAGACAGGCCATTGGCTTTTACCAGCTCGCCAATGATTTCCCGATAAAGCACCTGGCTACTACTTGACAGATTTTTCACAAAAACGGGCACCCCATAATACATTTCCCGGTAGCTTTTATAATTTTGTAGTGCGTTGATGCAGCATTCAGGTTGCTGAGTGGCTCCGGTCTTTATTAACTGCTGCGTCAGTAGTTCTTTAACTTTCGACTGAGAAATCGGCTTTAACAGATAGTCCTCAGCTTTCATTTTCATGGCTCCCTGTAAATAATCCCATTTGTTATAGGCCGTGAGCATATAGAGGCTGATGTCTTTGTCGATTGATTTAATCCGGCGTCCGGCCTCAATGCCATTCATTTCCGGCATCATGATATCCATAAAAACAATGTCAATAGCTTCTGTTTCGCAAATTTGCACCGCTTGTCTGCCGGTATCTGCCGTGTAAACCGCATCAAACCCATCGATTTTTTTGATCATTCGGGTCAAGGCTTCCCGCATTAAATGCTCGTCGTCGACTACAAGTACCTTTGGCATCACTATCCCACCTTCGCCCTAAGGTCTTTGGGATACGTCAGCCGACAGCAGGTCCCTTTTCCTTTTTTATTTTCAATGACCACCGCATACTCGCTGCCATAGGTATCCACCAGATGCTTTAAGATATCACGGATGGTCTGAATGAGATTGTTTTCAGAAAAGAGTTCTTCCGGATGCGACTCGGTCAGGATCCTTATCCCACTTTTTCCTTTACCGTTGTCTTCAATGGTAATAAAAAGATCCTCCTGATTTTTGCTTTATTGTGTTTTTTGATACTTGTGTGTACAAGCGGGAGCATATTTGAAATAGTACGGCGCCTTCCGGCCACGGCACAGACGCTACTATCAAAAGACCACAAAAAAAACCGCTGCCGCGAATCGCTCTGATTCACGGCAGCGGTTTTACTACCGGCTTTATGACACAATTTTTAATTTTATCTTTCAATTTTATTTTTTTGCCAAACTCTTCTTAACCGCCACGGCAAAATCCAGGGGCTCTTTTTCGCGCCAGACTTCATTGGCCAGCACCTCATAAGAGATGGTGTTAATGGTTGGCACGGTTAAAATCTCGGCCAGCACCTCATCTAGGGGAATGCTGCCTTCGCCGGGAATCCAGTGGCGATCTTCCTTAAAATCATTATCAGAAAGATGCAAGGCCTTGATTCGATGCTTATGTTTTTTTAAAATCCGGCCGCGATTCTGTTCTTCCAGAAAATCGTGGGAGCTGTCATAGCACATGCCAAACCGGGGCGCATTAATCTGCTCCAGCAGAAAATCAAGCAGATGCTGCCGGGAGACATTTTCCACCGCCAGATCAACGTTATATTTCTCGGCGGCATCCGCCAGCTCGGAGAAAAAAGCCAAACCCTTATCCAGATCCGGTGTAAATTCATCCAGATCATTGGTGTGCATCACCATCGCCGGGATTTCAAAATCCTGACAGTCCTTAATAAATCCAATAAACTCGGTGAGCTTGGGTTTTATCTCCGTCCGGGAGGCCGTCCAGATATCGCTATAGCCGATAAAGGGGGCATGAATATTGGTAATACCCAAGCCGTTTTTTCTAACAATTTCCGGGAATTCTTCTTTTTTCAGGGGCCACGGCTCAAACTCATCCTCCCACGAAATCATCGCCTCATCAAAACCGGCACCGGCAATAATTTTAATCCGCTCTTCAAAAGGCATAAAGTAACCAAACCAGGAAAACATACTATAATTCATCGGTGTCCTACCTTCTCTCTGATCATTTTAGAATTCTTTGGCGCTGTTCTATGTTCGATTAAAGAATTTTGCCAATGAAACTGGTAATTGTGCGGGCGAGGGTCTGACCCCTTGGTCATTAATAATCGCCCTTACATTAAATTTAATTTAACTTATATAGTATCTGCTTACTGTAACACATTTTTAATTTTGCTGACTAACAGTGCCCTAGTTATCTTTATTAAATTGCGCTATAATAAAGATATAAGAATTAACAAATTTAAAAACTGGAGACAATCTATGAAAAAACATTACAAGGGTATTCTTATGGCATTAAGCTTTGTTACCCTGTCCGTCATTCTTTATTTTTTGCACTTCTTAATATTTAATGATCCTCACCATATCTTTATTTACCTTCTTGGTGACATCGCTTTTTTACCGGTGGATGTGTTACTGGTTTCAATTATTTTTCACAAAATCATCCATGACAAAGATAAAGACGAACGCCTCAAAAAGGTGAACATGGTCGTCAGCGTCTTCTTTTCTGAGATCGGTGTTGAATTAATGGGCTTTTTCCGTAAAGAAGATACGCATTTAAAAGATTTGCAAGCCGTTTTATTAATCAAACCCCAATGGGATACGCGGGATTACAAAAACGCCATTAAGCAGATTAAGAAAATGGACGCCCCTTTAAACTTCCAGGGTCCCTGTTTGTCAAATCTCAGCCGCTTTCTCACCTCTAAACGGAAACTTTTACTAACGCTGTTAGAAAACCCGATCCTGATTGAGCATGAAACCTTTTCCGATCTGATTATGTCTCTGACCCATGCCGAGCAGGAATTGGCCAACCGCAAGGATCTTAACCAGCTTAAGGAAAAGGATCACGCCCACCTGATGACGGATATTGAGCGGGCTCAAAAGCTGCTGCTTTTAGAATGGCTGATCTATATGAACCACCTGCGAAAGTCCTACCCTTTCCTGTACTCCTTTTCCCTGCGTACCAACCCCTTTGATCCCGACGCCGAGGTGGAGATTAAGTAACTATAATCCTTACTCACTAATGGTTTCGACCGACTCGATGGTGTACTTTTGTTTGCTGAAGACCAGCTCCATCAGCATCGATAAATATTTGATAATTACCGCTAAAATTACAAAGACGCCGAAGAATCCAAAGACGATGACGAGCATCATCGAGGTATAACCAGAAACCACTTCTTCAGTAACATAGCTGACCAGTGTATAGATACCGATGCCAAAGGTAGCCACCATCATAAAAACCGCTGCCAACAAGGTCATCTTATAGGCCACGTTGGTAAATAAAATCAGAGAATCCGCTGCCATCTCTTTTCGCTGGTAACGGGTTTCTTTGTTCTGGGCCTTGGCACAGGATAAATCATTGTCATACTCAATGGTATCAATCTTTAAGCCGCAGTTGGCGTAAACCGCCTTGCGGTAGGGGATCGTCTTGCTCATCGAATGAACCCGATTGATTGCCCGTCTGGACAGCACCCGAAAGTTTTCTGTTCGCAGCGGATGGGGGCTGTGGGAATAACGGTTAAACACGGTGTAAAAAAGCCGGGATGTTCTGCGTCCACATTTTTTGGGAGCGGCATTGACGATATCAAAACCGGTGAGGCTGTGATTATACACCGCCATCATCAGGTTGGTATCATAATCCATCACCATATTGTCAAATTCAAAAACAAAATCGCCGATGGACAGATCAATTCCGGCATTCATCGAAAGCTCCACACCCTGGTAAAAACTCATATTGACCACGTTGATGACCGTCCCGGCGATGCTTTTCCCCATCTCCCTGATGACTGCCAGACTGTTATCATCCGAGGCGTCATTGACGCAGATAATCTGATAGTTGTAGAAATTGGCATTTAAAACCGCATTAATTTCTCCCAGAAAATCCCGGATTCGCTCCTCATCATTATAGATATAAATCACCGCCGAAACAAAGTTTTTTTCTTTGTCCTGGATTTCCACATTATCTTGTATTTCAAATTTACTTGCTCGTTTTTCAGTCATTTTTTAACACCTCATCCAAATCATAAACGGTATTGATTTTTCCGGACAGCACCGATACAAAGGTTGGTTTCTCGCTGACCTTTCGCAGTACCGTGGGTCGGGAGTCGTCCACCTCGGAAGCCTTTAAAATGGGCTTCATGGAATAGAGCGATCCGACATAGCTAAAGCCGTAATCTTCCTTTAGATATTTCTTGGCCATATTGGACATGTAGGGCCAGGCGGATTTTGGTTTGGCGATACAATCATTGCAGTTCCCCAGTTGTTCGGGGCTGCAATAACCCCGACTTTTTTCCTGACAATTAAATTTTGGCAAGCTGTCGAAGGATGACAGATGGGGGGTAAAGGTCACCGAAGTCAGAGAATGATACCCGGTTTTGCCAAAGGGCATCACCGAAAAGAACGGCCCATCCATTACCGTAATCCCCACCTCCGGTAGCTTTTCTTCTGGCTGGCAGAGAATGATTTCGCAAAGCTCATACTTAATTTTAAACGGCTCAAAACCTGCCAAAGAAAGAATCTGATTGGTTGAACCATAGGTGGCATTTAGCAGAAAACCGGTCTCATATCGCTCTCCCGTTTTTAAGGTGATTAAAAAGGTATCGCCCTGCTTTTTTATCGACGCAATACGGGCCCCATATTTTATTTCCACATTTTTTCGCATTTTTAGTTGATCGACAAAAAAATGTCCCAGAATCCCAGCGTCGTAGGTGTACTCCCGGGTCAGATAAGCCCCGTCACAAAGGCCTTTTTTAAAATATTTTTCGGGAATCACCTCATCACAGGGAATTTCCGCCGCTTGACAAAACTGGGTAAACTGTTCCCGGTTAGTCCAGCTAAAACTACCGCTGGTGGCATAAACCTGCTCAAATTCACTGTGAATGCAGAAATCATAATCCTTGATAAAACGATTAAAATAATGAGCCGATTTGATTGCCGTAGCATACGACCGCGGATAGTGATACCCCATATGGACGCGGGCCTGGTTGATAAAGGTAGCCCGCTGAAAAGGGGATTCTTCCCATTCCAGCACCAATACCCGCTCACCCCGCTCGCCACAGGTCTTAGCAGCGTAAAGGCCGTAAAGACCGGCGCCGATAATAATTTTGTCCCAACTGGTTTTGTTCGAATTGTTTTTGTTCAAGATCATCTTATTGCTCCAGTGCCGTTGGTACAAAGGCATTAATGGCAGCAACAACGGTGTCGATTTCTCCGTCGGTCATTCCATAAAACAATGGCAGGGATAAAACCTGATCCGCCAGTTTTTCAGTAATCGGCAGACTGCCTCTTCCTATGTTTAGATAAGCATAGGCTTCCGACAGATGTGGCGGAATGGGATAATGAATGATGCTGCCGATGCCCGCAGCTTCCAGATAATTTTTCAATTCGTCCCGATAGGCGGTGGTAATAACAAACTGATGCCATACCGTGGTTGAATGGTCCCGCAGTTTGGGCAAATGGATCACCGGATTGCTAATTTTGTTAAGATAGGTCATGCAAACGCGGTTGCGGTCAGCATTGAGTTGATCCAGATAGCGAAGCTTAATGTTAAGCAGCCCGGCCTGGAGCTCATCCAAGCGGGAATTGGTGCCGACGACCTTATTATAATAGCGCTTTTCGCTACCGTAAAAGCGATACATCCGAAATGCCTGATTAAGCTCGGCGCTGTTGGTGGTAATGGCACCGCCGTCACCAAAAGCACCAAGATTTTTTGATGGATAAAAGCTGAAACAGCCAATATCGCCAAACGAACCGGTAACCTGACCCTGATAGGTAGCACCATGGCTTTGGGCACAATCTTCCACCAGCCGGAGATTATGTTTTCTGGCAATGGCCACAATCTTATCCATTTCGCAGCTGGTTCCGTAAAGGTGTACCACCAGAATGGCCTTGGTCTTTTTGGTGATCTTTGCTTCAATTTTATCCGCATCGATACTATGGTAAGCGTCCGGCTCGACAAAAACCGGGGTGGCATCGTTAATGGTGATCCCCATCACGCTGGCAATATAAGTGTTTGCCTGAACGATGACCTCGTCTCCGGCGCCAATGCCCAAAACACGAAAAGAAAGCCACAGGGCATCTAAACAGTTCCCCAGGCCAACGCAGTAATGGGTGCCGATATAGTTTGCAAAATCTTTTTCAAAGCGTTCTACTTCATTCCCGAGAATATAGTTGCCGCTTCTTAGAATTTCCAACGCTTTATTTTCGTATTCCTGCTGGTGTTCTTCAAAATGCCGTAGTAAATTATTTGCTGGTACCTTCATCTTGCCTCCTCCGTTGTCAGGATTTGTCTCGCGATTTTAATTGAAATTTTTTTAATTCAATTTTTTCTGACGATCTTCTTTAATAAATTCTGACTTTAAAAATTTGATCCGCTTGAGATAGGATACCACAGTTTTAATAACCTTTACCTTAGTATCATAATCATCTTCCCAAATCACCGGAATATCGTGGACTTCGATGCCCTGACGCTCGGCTCGCAGCAACAGCTCAACGCAATAAAACCAGCCATTGTCCTGGCTGGAAGCGGCAATCAAGTCGTCAAAGGTCTCTTTCCGGTAAAAATCAAAGCCGCAGAGAGCATCGGTGAACTTATTTCTAAAAACCACATGCAAGAGTCCATTTAGTCCCCGGGAGGTAAATTCGCGGGATGGTTTACGACCAACCACCATGGAAGCTTGCATCAGCCGGGAGCCTTTAATGATCTGCACCTCAGGCTGGTTTTTAAAAATTTCTTTGACATCCTCGAGATGCACAATTTTGGTGGAAAGATCAATGTCCATATAGCCGATAATATCACAGCTGTTATCCGCCGCTCCGGTTCGCAGGGCAACCCCAACCCCCCGCTCGGGTGTTTTTAGATAATGGACCTCTTTGTACGTTTGACACAATCGTCGGCTGATGGCCTCGGTGGCGTCGGTGGAGCCATTATCAATGATGGTTAGTTGATAATCAAAAGGCTTGTTTTTTTTGAGAAAAACCAGGGTTTTTAAAATTCCCTTTTCCAGTCGCCGCTCTTCATCGAGAACGGGAAATAATATATTTACTTTCATGATTCATCCTTTAGCTTTATTGTTTTATTGCTATATACATTGGATTAAAGAATTTTGCAAATTGAACTTGTGCAGTCTGACCCCCTGGTCATTAATAATCGCCCCTACTTAATGCTAATTTTACTTATATATTATTCATTCACGATTCTTTTAGTTTGGGAATATTGATATCATAGGGCGGGTAAACCACCCCTTTTTCAGTGATGATCGCGGTGACATTCTGGTGCGGAGTGACATCAAAGGCCGGATTTTCCATGGTCACCCCATCCGGTGCCACTTGAACCCCGCCAATATGGCTGATCTCCCGGCAATCCCGCTGCTCAATGACGATCTCATCTCCTGATTTCATGGCAAAATCAATGGTCGAGGTGGGCGCTGCTACATACATCGGGATGCCATGGGCCTTAGCCAATACCGCAACCGAATAGGTGCCGATCTTATTGGCCACATCACCATTAGAAGCAATCCGATCTGCTCCCACAATAACACCGTCAATTTTGCCCTGCTTCATCATCCAACCGGCCATGTTATCCGTAATCAGGGTTACCGGAATGCCGTCAGCGTGAAGCTCATAAGCCGTCAACCGGGCACCCTGTAGAAAAGGTCGGGTTTCGTCGGCGTAGACGGAAATGTTTTTACCCGCTTCATGGGCTGCCCGAATCACACCCAGGGCTGTCCCGTAATCAGCCGTCGCCAAAGCGCCGGCATTACAGTGGGTCAGGATGGTATCATTTTGATGGATCAACTCGGCGCCATGCCTGCCCATGTCACGACACATCTGAATGTCTTCAGCACAGATAGCTTGGGCTTCATTTTTTAATATCGCAACCAGCTCTACCGGTTCTTTATCGGCATTGGCCACCATCACATCTTCCATCCGCTTAATGGCCCAGAATAAATTTACGGCGGTGGGGCGGGTGGACGCCAGTAATACGCAAACTTCTTTCATTTTATCATAAAAAACGTCTTTTGGTTCATTTTCATATTCCAAAGCACCAAAATAAACACCGTAGCCAGCGGTTACCCCGATGGCCGGTGCGCCTCGAACGATCATATCGACAATGGCTTTGGCAATTTTCCGATAATCGGTATAAGAATGGACAATAAACTCGGTGGGAAGCTTGGTCTGGTCAATCAGCTTAAGCTCCCCATCTTCTAAATAAACGGGTTTCAAGCCTACACCTCTAACTTGTCGATGAGCTTAAAGATCAGCGCTTTTACTTTTTCGGTATTTTCATTTAAAACCCGGATGACATCCTCGTTAGTTACCGGTTTAATCTCCGGATGATCTTCCAGTCCGGCATCATAATCTGTCACCAGGGCAATGTTCACCACCGGTATTTCCTGTTCCATACAAAGATAGCCTTCGGGATACTGGGTCATATTAACGACATCGGCACCCATCATCGCAAACATCCGGCTTTCGGCCACGGTTGAAAAGCGAGGCCCGTTAATAATCACCACGGTACCACCAAAATGGGCGGTAATTCCACACTCTTTCGCCGCTTCCATGGCCAGCACTCTGAGCTTCTGGTCATAGGGATGAGCCGAGCTGATATGGTTGACCTTTGGTTTTTCAAAGAAAGTATCTTTACGGCCGGAGGTCATATTGATAAACTGATCGGTTACCACAAAATCGCCGGGTTTGATCTCAAATTTAAGACTGCCCACACAACAAGGTGAAATAATCGCTTTTACACCCAGGCTTTTTAAGGCGTATATATTGGCCCGGTAATTAATTTCTGAAGGGTTCAAGGTATGTTCTTTTCCATGTCGTGGCAAAAATGCCACCGTTTTTTCGCCTACCTTGACCAGGCTGATGTCATCCGAAGGTTTACCATAAGGGGTATCCACTTCAATTTTCTTCACGTCTGCACTTAATTCATAGAGACCTGAACCACCAATAACGCCAATATCTGCTGAATAATACATGATTTCTCTCCTTCTAATTGTTTAAGTATTTCACACGACTCTCTTTTACTATATTATCTGTTTATTAATATGACAACTGCTTTAGCGCAAATTAGATTGTGCCCGAAACGGCAAAATTCCATCCCAAACACAATCTAGATTGTCACCATTATTTTATTCAGGAATGTTAAGGGTGGACAGAGTCGATTTTTTGACGATCGGTTCATCCTCATCATCAAGTAGGGCTTTAAAACCAAGCCACTGATATTTGGAATCATCCTCTTCTTCGACTGGTTCTTCTTCAGTCGGCTCTTCTTCAGTCGGCTCTTCTTCGACTGGTTTTTCCTCAACTGGCTCTTCAACTACCGCCAAATTTTCGGCCGGTTCCTTAGTCCTTTTGTCATTCACCGTCAGTTCCGCTTCGGTTTGATCATAATACGGGGTGCAATCATCTTCTAGTGCAACTTCGATGTTTGCAACTGGTTCTTCTTTTGCCGCCGGTACCGCTTCACCCTCCAGAATCAGCTCGGTCATTTTCGGGATCGGACGTTTAACTATTTCATCGTCGTCAAGAGCGGCTTTAAAGCCCAACCATTGATACTGGGTATCATCCTCTTCTTTCGCAATTTGTGCCTCTTCCGGTTCAGGTGTCTGTGCTACTGTCGCCGCTTCTTCTGGTTTGACTTCCGGGGCGGACTCTTCATCATAGATTTTTTGAGCTTCCACTTCTTCCGTCGTTTTTTGTGGAATCGGTTCTTCGACACCTTGCATGGTGACTGTGTAGCCCATTTTCATGGCTACTTCTTCGGGATTTTTATCAGCTTTGTAGCCAACCCAGCTTTTCTGCGGTCGATAAGGGGGAATCTCATCATCGATGATTATTGCCTTAGCCTTAACTGCGGCACTTCCACCGTGGATGGTTTCTTCCGGTTTGATAGTTTCTGAGGTATGAAATTCCATCGCCGGATTTCTTTGATCTTTCTTTTCCCAGCTTTTCTTTTTATCCGGGAAATATTTTTTGAGAATCGCCTTGGGAATTTCTTCATTGCAGAGGATCGCCGATACGGAAGTCAGCACCTCCGGTAAGCGGTAGGTGTCTCCCCATTTCATCGACATACCCACCTCATATTTTAGCAGATCCGCGACATTAAAACCTAAAGACTCCAATGAAAAACGCATCAGGCTCGGGTTACGGCAGGGCTTGTTTGTTTTTCTGGCACACTCCATCCCCTGGGTTTCACAAATCGGGCAATTACCGGGTATCAGACCCATGGCACCATCCACTTCGTTTTCAATTTCCAGCAGGGTTTTCCAGGTCATCACCTTAATGGCCTGAAGTTTATCGGTGCTATAGTTTTTAACCGCTTCCGGATCACGGACATTTCTTAAATCTTCTCGGGGCACCTCGAATTGTCTGCCAATAATGTGCATATATTTAAACTGTTTTAAAAAGATTGCTTCATCAAATGCGTAGGTGGGACAGGACCAGTACTTAGAAAAGTTTGGACATGCCTTGCAATAACCCAGTGTTTTTTCGCGATTGAAATACTCTTCCATTAAGTACTCCACTCGTTTTGCTCCCAGGCTAAGTTTGTTTTTCAATTCCATTCGTTTACATCCCTTCTCAATCAATCTGAAGATCAATCAACCAATTATGTATCATTATATTTAATTAATTGTTAAGATAAGTTACCGAACCAAAGATAAAATTCACCTATTTTAGGCTCTTGCCCTATTCTACATCGATTTACCCATTTCTTCAATTAAACTTTTTGTCCAATTCGGGTATTTTTCTCCATTTTCACGAATTAACAAAATATTACCTGTTTTTTTATAAATTTAAAGCTTATAATTAAAGGAGTAATTTTTTGAAGGGAGATTAATGAATGGAATATTCTCACGAAATTAAAAGCATGTGTGTCGTTGGAAATAACGCAAATCATGGCTGTGCACCAATCCCAGAGGAGGGAAAATGGGTTCAGGCAAAAGACGTAACTGACATCTCAGGGTTAACCCATGGTATTGGCTGGTGTGCCCCGCAACAAGGCGCCTGTAAACTAACACTTAATGTAAAGGATGGCATCATCGAGGAATGTCTGATTGAAACCATCGGATGTTCAGGAATGACGCATTCCGCTTCAATGGCCTCTGAAATCATGCCAGGCAAAACAATTTTAGAAGCACTTAACACCGATTTAGTTTGTGATGCAATTAACACCGCAATGCGGGAATTGTTTTTACAGATCGTATATGGTCGTACTCAAACGGCATTCTCCGAAGGCGGACTCCCCATCGGAGCCGGACTAGAAGATTTAGGTAAAGGTTTGCGAAGCCAGGTTGGGACTACCTATGGTACCCTTGCCAAAGGACCGCGCTACCTTGAAATTGCCGAAGGTTATATCCAGAAATTGGCGTTAAACAAAAATGACGAGATTGTTGGTTACTCCTTCGTCCATCTTGGAAAAATGATGGAAAGTATCAATAACGGTGTTGAGCCAGCAGCCGCTTTGGAAAAAGCCTCTGGTAAATACGGACAATTCGACGATGCTGTCAAATACATTGATCCAAGAAAAGAATAGGAGGAAATCACATGGCATTATTTGAAAGTTATGAAAGAAGAATCGCTAAAATTGAAGAAGTTTTAGCTGCCAACGGCATTGCCTCTTTAGAAGAAGCAAAGGCGATCTGTGATGAAAAAAGCATTGATGTGGCTGAAATTGTTAGAAGCATTCAACCCATCTGTTTTGATAACGCCTGTTGGGCTTACACCTTAGGTGCTGCTCTGGCGATTAAACGCGGTATTACCAATGCTGCCGACGCATCTGAAGTAATCGGTGAAGGCTTACAGGCTTTCTGTATTCCCGGTTCGGTTGCCGAACAACGTAAGGTTGGTTTAGGTCACGGTAACTTAGGCGCAATGCTGCTACGAGAAGAAACCGAATGTTTCGCTTTCGTCGCCGGACATGAATCTTTTGCTGCTGCTGAAGGTGCCATCGGTATCGCCCGCTCGGCCAACAAGGTTCGGATCAAACCACTCCGGGTTATCTTAAACGGTTTGGGAAAAGACGCCGCTCTGATTATTTCTCGAGTCAACGGCTTTACCTATGTTAAAACCGATTATGATTTTAAAACCGGCGCACTCAACATCGTCTCAAAAACACCGTATTCAGACGGCGAACGAGCTGCTGTTAACTGCTACGGCTGCAACGACGTGCAAGAAGGCGTTGCCATCATGCATCACGAAGGGGTACATGTTTCCATCACCGGAAACTCGACCAACCCCACCCGTTTCCAACACCCTGTTGCCGGCACCTATAAAAAGGAAGCCCTGGAACAAGGCAAAAAATATTTCTCCGTTGCCTCCGGCGGCGGTACCGGCCGTACTCTGCATCCTGATAATATGGGAGCAGGCCCAGCTTCCTACGGGATGACCGACACCATGGGACGAATGCACTCCGATGCCCAATTCGCCGGTTCTTCATCTGTTCCCGCCCATGTTGAAATGATGGGACTAATTGGAATGGGTAACAACCCAATGGTTGGCGCGACAGTATCTGTTGCGGTGGCGATTGAGGAAGCAAGTAAGTAGGTCAACACAAGCTGAATTGTTTCAGACCCAAATCTTGATTATTCTAATTTTGATGGTATAATGACATTAACAGAGTTGCCCGAGACGTTTAACGTCCTGTCGGGGACCAGGGCCGGCGTTTATGCTGGCCCTTTTTATTTGGCGGAAATCGAATGGAATTAAAACCACCCTTGTCTTCGTGTCAGTCCAAAATTTTCTTGTTTTTCTCGCCAATTTCATTAAGAACTGATTGGACCTGTTCAATTAGTTCTTGTTTATTGGGAATATAGTAGACGTATTTGGAAGCAAAAATCTGATTTTCAAGTCCACCCAATGCATATTCTGCAACGATCTCAGATGTATCCGCACACAGAATGATACCCATTGGTTTTTCATCGTCCTCGTCATTTACTTCACTAGCATAATAATTAACATACATATTCATTTGCCCAATATTTTCAGGTTTGAGACTTCCCATTTTTAGATCAATCAAAACATAAGCCTTCAGTATTTTATTGTAAAAAACCATATCCACATAATAATGTGTGTTCCCAAGCGTAATTCTCTGCTGAGAACCAACAAACATAAATCCTCTCCCAAGTTCAAGTAAAAAATTTTCAATCTTAATAATTAGCGCTTTTTCCAGGTCTTTTTCTAGCATAGGCTTGTTTTCCGGTATTCCAAGAAATTCAAAAACATAGGGATCTTTCAAAATATCATTCGGTTTCCTATAAATGATACCTTCTTTTTATTCGTTTTTCCTTCCGAGAGAAGCATTCGCTCGAAAAGCGACGTATCAATCTGTCTTTTCATTTCACGCACTGACCAGTTTGAATTCAATGCTTCTTGTTCATAAAAAGATCTTGCGTTTTTATCAGATACCGTAAATAATTCGCAGTAATGGGTAAAACTCAATTTGCCAGACAGTGACTGGCAAATTGGATAATTTAAATATAATAATCGCATGTTCTGTAGATTCGAACGCGAAAACCCTTTGCCCAACTCCCGGGTCAGTTCTTTTGATAATGACTTCAACAACTGTTTTCCTTACTCTGCCTTTTCCGATCCAGCTTGTTCATTATCAACAATGATTTTGCCGATGTTCCAACAAGCGAATAAAAGCTCATTATTAACAGCTCTTGCAACATTTTCCCGAGCTGATTGTAGTATTTGTCTGATCTCATTAATAATTGCCTGATTTTGAAGCTCTGACATTTTTTACACCCTTTCACTTTGACAGCTAGCTATTTTATTAAGACTTGAACCGCATCCATATTATCAATGGTTTACCTTGAAGACCACTTTTTAAAAATTTAATTTCTTTAAGGGAACCATCTGGATTTAGGACTCTAAGATAGACACCATCTCCTTTGCCAACAGCTTATATGGCATTGACTGAATTTTTCTTTTTAGTAATCTGCTTTCAAAGATGTATTTCTCAAAAACACCTTTGACAAGGCCAAATTCTTGTTCATTTTTGCTCTTTCGATTGGTTTCATAACTGAAAATAAATGATATCCACATAATTCGCCATAATTACCGGCAATGGTCGCTTCATCGGTTGGCTGGCATAAGGATGAAAATAGCGACCATTATTTTTAAAAACAGCACCCCCGCTATGACCTGATTGAGTTCAGCCAGTTTCAGGAAGAAGAAAGACATAGGGATGTTTCGGGACCTGTGAAAAAGGCCTGTTTTTTGCTGTGTTCATAAAATTCGAGAGAATTATTTTTGAGAATGCAAAATTAATTCTAATTCTGACGAACATTTCAAAAAAACAGAAAGATTTAGCGGTCATGATGGCCGCTATTCTTTTTAAATTAACTGCAATGGCTGCCAGTTTCGCCTGTTTGGACATCGAAACCAGACCGTAGCTTCTCGCCCGGCCAAGTCCATGGAATCGTTTGAGCTCTGCATTTTTCCCTTCGATGCTGGCTCTTTTTTTCGTTCTCTTCAGGGACATGGGGACGTTTCGTTTGTCATTTCTATCACTTTAAAACAGCCCTATCACTCGTCTAAATTAGCCGATACTCCCCTTATTTCCTTTTGAATCTTCATGATCAACTAAGCTTCGCTTGTCTACTAACAATTCTCTAGATTACGTCATCCATTTAATACTGATATAAAGCTCCTTCTTTTGATCAGCAAATATATGTAGTTATTGAACATACAAAAGAAAAATAATTGAAACCCGCCTGTTTATCTGTCTTTATCAAGTTTTTCAATACTAATCGATCATTCCACATTATCCAAAGCTAGATTACTCCGATACAGACCCTTCAACATGATGGGAAAACCCGTGGTACTTTTTGTACTACACTAACTTTGCCATTTCCGATTTCGTCTCCTGTTGTTTTTACACGCATATCATAGACTGGCGAACATGACAAGCGAAACGCCCCCGTGTCATAAGATTATTCATTATTTACGATTTATTACGTTTAAATTATATCTTCAAAAATACATTGAAATGATGCTTCATTTTTTTCAATTCCATAAACTTTTTGTAAAAGGATTTCCATTAATTCCACTTCAATCAAAACTACTTTTTTTAGCATTACTAAACATTTTGTTATTTTATTTAAATCGAATTCTGTATCTACTGGACCATTATATCCAGCGTCATTAACTCTCCTCGCATTATATCTACCTAATCCACTATGAACATAATATGAAAGTTTACGATATATATCCTTATATATAATATTCCAATTATTGTATCCACTTTTTTTAAAAACTTCTTTGCCATATGTATCCTTTACTTTTGTATTATTTTCCATTATATTATTTTTTTCAAAAACTGTTTTATCGTAATACTGAAGCTCAAAATCATATCTAAAATGATAAAACGCTCCTTCTAAAATAGTTCTTAGTTCTCTCATAACAATATCATATTGACCTGAAAACATTGAAAATATAATCCATTCATATTGATATGTCTGACTTTCTAAATAACAATAATATATAGAGTTATATTTTTTAACATCTTTAAACCGATGATAAACACTATGTAAAAACGTTCCTCCCCATACTACTATCCAGCTGCTTAAAAATTCAACTGATCCATATAATTCATCACACATGTATACTTGCTTTTGAATCTCTCGATTAATCGAATATGACGTAGGTTCAAGTTCTTCAAAATACCTATGTTTCCACTTGTTGCAATCCGCTTCTCTTTCAATTTTATTTTTAATATCTTCTAACATTTTTTTAATATCTTCCATCTTTACCCCTATTTTTAGGCTTTTTATATTTTAAACTCAAATATTTTTATTGTTAAAAATATTTCTCATATAACACGGGTATGACGCGGGGACGTTTTGTGCGTTATATCCTTGATGCATTGTGCCTGTTGTTAACACTTTGTACTTGATCCCACTGTCTTCCGCTTATTTATACCACGTATGCTAAAAGGTGCAGTCTCCCTTCTGCAGTCAACTACCTAACAACTGACAAGCAATGTGTGGTGACTACTATCATATTGGAATATCCGTTTTTGCATATAGACACTGATGAAGTAATCATCTATGTTATTCTCCATCATTTATTAGCAAAAACCATTAAAGTCGAGGTAAACATTTCTCAATTTCCTTTTCACCGGATCTTCAGCAAGTTAAACCTGTAAGGGAGGTGGTTCTCCAGAGAAAAAAAGATTTCCCAAAATAGTTGATCGAAATATGACTTTACTTCTCTAAAAACCTTAATAAACATATTCAATCCCTCCTCCCAATTCACTGATAAAAGACTTATCAACTCTGAGATTATAAAATTAATAATTAAATCTTGAGGAAGATAAAGTTCAAATACTAGACCTGTCATCATCAGTCTCAGGAGGCCACCTCTGAGAGACGTTTAAAACGTTTCGACTGAATTATATTACCACACTTTGGAAAGATACGGTCGTTTCATTTGTAACATTCCTCAAAATCTTCAAAGTAAAAAACATCGTAACATTTCATTTGTCAAATAAATGATACCAATTGGCAGCTTTTTAAATGTACCTACCGCCTCTAACGCTTACTTGCTTCTACCATGAATGTCAAATAACACAAGAGTAATTTCGGGACCTGTGAAAAAGTCGAAAAAATCAGCTCAGTATGAAAAGATTCAGTGATCGGTGATTGAATGAAAATGTGACGAGATTAAGTGAATAAAAGAGGATCTTTTGGTAAAATCGAGCAAAAAAAATAATCCTGTCTGGTATAATATAAGTGCAAACAAAACCAACCAAACAGGGGGAAAAATCATGCTTCGACCACAATCAAAACAATCATCATTCCATAGTTTATTATAAAATAAAATCCCGGAAAATCATATCCTAAAACAGATAAAAAACGCTGTTGATTTTAGCTTCATCAATGAATTGTTAAAAGATAGCTACTGCGTAAATTTTGGACGTCCCGCCAAAGAACCGGAATTGATGTGTAAGCTGCTATTTCTACAGCATATCTACGATCTTTCCGATGAAAAAGTGATTGATGAAGCCAGTTTCAATCTGACTTATCTCTATTTTCTAGACGTCAATCCCGAAGATACCTTGCCTGAACGAAGTCTGCTATCGAAATTCAGAAAACTGAAACTGGGCGAACAGATGCTGGATGAGATCATTATCGAAATTGTCCGACAATGCGTGGAAAAAGGAATTCTCAAAAATGAAAGTGTTAGTATTGACGCCACCCATGTGGAAGCTAATACCATCAAAAAAACACCAGAACGATTAATGAAGCACCTGGCCAGAAAGATTATAAAAAGCTATCAGGAAGAAATGAAAGAATCACTGGAAAAATTACGGGAAGTGCCAGATTACCAGGAAATCAGCGATCATAAAAAGGCCAAAAAAGTCATGAAAGACTACCTGGAAACAGTGATCGAAATAGCCGAAAACAGCACAACTCTGGAAACCCCGGAAACCAGCCTGATAATTGAAAAAGCAAAAGAAATTCTGGATGAACCTAAATTTATGAACCAGACCGGAATTCGTTCACTGATCGATGAGGATGCCCGGGTCGGTCGAAAAAGCAAAACCTCCAACTTCTTTGGTTACAAGGTTGAGTTTATTATGACCACCGACCAGCGAATTATCACTGCTGTACGAACCGCGGACGGAGCTTATGTGGATGGTAGCCTGATAAAAGAATTGCTAGGTGATACCCTGTCAAGTGGATTGACAATCACTGAGTTTTACGGAGACAAAGCCTATTTCAGAAAATCAATTCTTGACAAGATTGACGCAATGGAGGCTGAATCCTATATACCCGTCAGTGGCTCTGCCTATTGCATTGATGAAAGCGAATTCTCCTATAACAAAGATGCCAATCAATGGTTTTGCAGTCAGGGAAATCAGACTGTCAACCGGAAATACTATAAGCGGAAACGCAAAGACTGCAAAAATGATTTTCAGGAAGGACATAATTATTACTTCGACGTGAAAATTTGCAAAAGCTGTCCGAAACATGATCAATGTGCAAAAAAGTCGGCCCGCAAAATTCTGAATATTGGGATCAACACCCTGGAATTTTATGAAATCTCCCAAAGTCAGAAAACCGATGAATTCAAAGAGAAGTACAAGAAAAGAGCCAGCATTGAAGGGAAAAATGCTGAGCTCAAACGATTCCATGGACTCGGCCGGGCGAGAAGCTACGGTCTGGTTCCGATGTCCAAACAAGCAAAACTGGCAGCTATTGCAGTTAATTTAAAAAGAATAGCGGCCATCATGACCGCTAAATCTTTCTGTTTTTTGAAATGTTCGTCAGAATTAGAATTAATTTTGCATTCTCAAAAATAATTCTCTCGAATTTTATGAACACAGCAAAAAACAGGCCTTTTTCACAGGTCCCGTAATTTCCCCTGTCATTGAAGTCACAGCTATTGTGGTTTTTAGCTTTATTTAGTAACCATTATTTTAAAATCGCATGTTTTATTTGCCCAGCCAAATTTCTTAAAATTTCATAGAGCTCCTCTTTTGTTTTTTGATAATCTTTTCCAAATGCTTTATTTGTTATCCCTTTTAGTTTATCATTTTTAATAATTGCATCTTCGTTTATGTACTGTCCCAAGCCATAATGAGCCAGACAGTTACGAAAATTTCTATCGTATAAACAGTCGTCTATGTAAAACTCCATATTATTCTTAACATTCAATTCATTAATAAAACCACAAAGGTAGTAATACTGTAAATATGCAAATTTAAATTTTTGCGGAATCTCCTCGATAAAATAATTTTCGATAAACTCAACTGAATAATTAATACTACAAAGTATTGTGAAAAGTAGAAAACCCAAACTATCATTCATCTTTAATGGTGATTTCTCATAAAAATGAAAATCTTTATACGTAACAGAAAGTTTATCATTATATTTATATATTTCCTGTTCCTTGCACCCCTGAAAAGCAGCTAGTCTTCCAGCAACAATACTCATATCTCTTATCCACAAACCTGTAGCCTCATCGCTAAACTTTCTTTCAGGTATATACATCGCACACAAAATTGTATTACCACAAAATTCACCATTGCATAAATCTGTTCCCACATTGTAGTAACCAATTATTTTTTCAAGCATACTTCTTTTGCTGTAGAAGTAGTTTTCGCTTTCATTTAATTTTTCAAAAAGCAAATTATTATAATCTTTATATTCTTTTTCGAAAAGTTTATGTTTCAGCCTTAATTGCTTATAAAACTTTTTTTCATTTTGATTAAAACTGGGCGCATTACTAAATCCTACTTTTTTAAACCACTGCTCTGATCCTTCTGCAAAAATCCCTATATATGGTAAGCTCATCATAATATAATTACTCTCAATATTTTGAGCATTTTTAGAAATGTCCGTTATTGTATATAAAAACCTAGCGTCCGCTTGTATTAATTCATAAGCATTTCTTTGTATTTCATTCAATTTATTTCTCCTTAAAGCACTAATTTAATCAACTTCCATTTTCGGACACAAAGGAAAGGTTCTTTTGTACTATGCCCCACACCTTATTTCGATTCTACCACCTGATTATATCGATAAATATCAAGTTTTACAATTGAAAACCCTTTGAATTTCTTACCATTTTCACAGGAACACCGACCAACACTTTCATGACCATCTGGAACAACCAGCATCATCATTCCACTGCTATGTCATATGTCATATTTCACATTCAACCTCATCAATTTGAACTGCTTGATACAATGATCGTGCCAAAAAAAATATCATCGGGCTTAGGATCGCGACTTTTCCCTGTTTTTAAATAGTTAATATACGCTTTGTGGAAATGTCGTAAGGTACTTTCTCAAGGATTTCCTGCCATCTTTCGATCGTTGTATCTCTGACGCTAATTCATGGGTAGCATCCTTGCATTTCCGTCAAGAATCTGTCTGTTTCTGCATAATCCAATCTTTTTTTCCTCCTCTCTTTCAAAACTCAATAACTTTTCAATCTTCGATTTTTCAATGATATCCACAGGTGTTGGCGGAAACTTCATGACTTTCAGTAATTTAAACAATGCTTCACTGGCATGTTTATAATCAAGAACCAATCAAAGCTGACCATCCATCCGCGATCATTCAACCCACAGAGAAAGCCACTTCTGTCCGTCTATAAAAAACAAACACTTAGCTCGGCAACATACCTTGCAAACTAAAAAAGCCCCGAACCAAGCCGGGGCTGAAGAAGATATGGGAAGAAGACATGGGCAGAAAACGTGGGGACGTTTCGCTTGTCATGTCCAGCGCTTTAACAAAAGCAACACCATCGCCTTTCCCAGCCTCAGCACCGTCTCAACTGACGGATACTCTCCCCATGTTCTTTTGAATCTTCATGACCAGCTGGGTTCGCTCGTGTACCAGCAATTCCCTCGACTGCGTCATCCATTTAATGCTGTTACCCATTCCCTTCTTTTGATCAGAAAAAAATCGTGGTTATTGAACATACAATAGGCAAGCAATCGAAACCTGCCAGTTTATCTATCTATATCTAGTTTTTTAATAAAATTTGATCGTTCCGCATGAACCAGAAAAAGATTATGGCCGTTCAGACGCTTTAGCATTATATAGTAAATTCGAGTAGTACCGTTTTTCTGCGCTTACCTTGCTTTTTCCTATTTCGTCTCCTGTTGTTCTAACTTGCCTAACATAGACTAACTGGTATGACAGACGAAACGTCCCCCCGTCACGTCTATCTCATCTTCGATTTTTCTTTTCCAACAAATGGAGCCTTTTTTATTTAGGCCCCATTTGTTGGGTTTTATTTTTTAGCTTGAGGAAACGGTTTTTTTTGTGGTGTATTTCCAAATGAGCACCACCCCCTGGCAACAGGGCTTCTGAACTATCCGTTTATTTACTGTGATCTAATCACCGATTTCAAAAAAAGTCTTTGATACAATAAGAAGCATTCATTTCATTTATCAATTTTTTATTCGGAGGTATCAAATGTATATTAAAATAATAATAGACTCACTTGTCGGTGGCGCATTGGGTCTTCTCTATTACAAACTGGTTGGCTGCTCCAACGGCAGTTGCCCCATTACTGCCAAACCCCATCGAACTGCGATTTATGGCGCCATTCTTGGTTTTATGATCAGTTCTTCCTTTTAAATTAAAGGTGCTGTTGTATGAAAAACAATCAATTCTTATTCCTCTTGGTACTGACTTATTTTGCGTTGGGATTTGTCAATATTCACTTTGCCATTTTGGGTCTCGTCTGCATGATGTTACCCTTTATTTTATTATTTAAAAACCGCAAAAAAACCTGGTGTCAAGGCTATTGCCCCCGGGCCAGCCTGCTGAGCACGACTGGCAAACTTACTTCGAAATTTTCGTTGAAAACACCAGCCTTTTTTATCCAGGGTAAGATGAAACGGATTATGCTTATCTATTTTGGCATCAGCCTAATCTTTATCACCATGTCCACCGTTCGTGTTGGACTAGGCTTTTCACCCGCTTTGGAATACCTTCGTTTTCTGATTGTGATTCCCCTGCCATTTGAAATGCCTCAATTGATCATCTTTGAAAGGCTACCAGCTTGGTTGACACATCTGTCCTACCGTTTTTATTCCATGATGCTGACTACCACGTTTATCGGTGTGATCCTGTCGCTGGTTTACAAGCCGCGCACCTGGTGTACCATCTGTCCCATTTCAACCATTTCCAGCGAGTATATTAAATATTTACGTTGACCTCTTGCGCATCGCACTGAAAAAGCCCCGGACAACGCCGGGGGCTTAGAGACATCGAGGACTTTTCATTTGTCACAATTCCAGGTTCAATGCAAATTCCGCTGCACTCCTTAAATCCTCACTGTTTGGTCTGCCTTTGTTCATTCCACCAAAGAATTTAAGAAAACTGTTGGTATTAAACCCTTTGCAACTAAACTCTCCTTTTACGAGGTATCCTTTTGACACAAGTTTCTGTCTTAGTGCCGAATGATCTTTTGCTACCTTATCTTCTCTTATAATCGCACTGGTAGAGAAGATAAAGCATGACTTTTTATACACTTCCGGCAGCTGATCAGCTAGATCCAGCAATTCTTTATAGTGACTTCCACTGTCGATGCCTGCTCCAAAGCCAATCAGGTCATAATCCTCAAGCTCTGCCAGCGTGACCTGATCGATTCTTTTTACCGGAGCATCTAATACTCCGGCAAATACATCAGCAATTTTTGCGGTATTGTTGTGATGATAAGAATGGACAATAATCAGACACTTTCCTCGCTCGGCGGCCATAACACTATTTTCTTTCGGCATGGTTTTTCACCTCTCATTTTTATTTCACTCTATGAATTCAAAAATTCGGTCACTTCTTTTAGATATAGATCCGGGTTTCCGATACACAATTCCCCGTGATCAAATCCTTTGAAAACCTTGATCTTAACACTGGGTAATTTTGATACTATACAATTTGCATATTTTTTTCCCAGCCATGCCTCCTTGGAACCATACCAATATGCGATATCGGTCTTGGAGTCAACAATTGAATCTGGAAGGGCATAACTAAAAACCGACACGTGGGCATTTCTGCAGCTTTGACCTGTCATATTTGCCCCAATTCGAAAAACGTCATCAACCATTTCCGGGGGATAAAATGTTCGATTTAGTAGATGCTTCAAAAGCCTGCTTCCTTTTTTCATGCTATGCGCTTGCCTTATTCGATAATTTACAGACAAGTCCAACAAAAATTTATTCATTGGAACGATCGGCCCTGCATCAACAATTGCCTTATCAATTTCAAGTCTGTTTTGAGCAATTATCTCAACCACAATTGTAGCCCCCAGCGATGCTCCGCAAATTGCAAAGACATGTTTCCCATATGTTTGTAAAACATAATCACTTATATCGGTAGCCGCTTTTTCAACCGTCATAAACGTCGAATTATTTTCTATGTCATGTCCATCCAATACCGGCACAATAACAAAATAATCATTACTTAAAACATCTATTTGAGGTTTCCACATTCTCCAGGATATGCCATATCCATGAATGAGAATGATCGATTTATTCTGCTTATTTCCAAATTCTTTAAATAACATCCCGTTGCGCTCCTAATCCATGACTATAAATTTTAATTGTTTCAAATTTGGTTTTGCTCGTGATTTTTTTACATTATACCACCGCCAGGATGTTTCCGTCTCAACCAATTGCGAAGTTTTCTTTAGTCTCCATTTATTTTTCTTTTTAATTGCAATTCGGGAGACCATAAAGCCTCCCGAATTGCAATGTGTTTATTCTTGTTTCCACACTTCTAAAATGATAAAATATCATTACAATCATCGACCATTCCACTCGGATAAAAGTACTGGCTTAACAAGTCTAAAAGCAAAACCAATCTTATTATCATTGTCCTGGAATAATTATTCGTCAATTAAACGTCTATTTTAATAAAATAAAACTATACTTTTCGAAAGAAAAAAAGCTGAATCAATCCGTTGAAGATGAAGTGATTGCTAAAATGCCAGTCGCCTTGTTTTACTAATTCCAGCTATTGGAGTTGTCAATCTGGCACACATCTTTTATTTTATCATCAGTTTTACGCCGAAACCCTCCTTGAAGAAAAATGGGTAAATGGAATTGTCTTCATCCATACGGTTAGTGCCGTGATCGCTCTGATCCTGTCACTTGCTCTCATTCACATCAATAAAAAAAGGCGGCTCGTTTACGTTTGAAAATAATCGAAAATTTCGCAGCCCTTTTTGTTCTCATTCTCGGAATTTCACTAGTGTTAGTTGATCAATATGCCACAACAAAATCACCCCTTTTTTAGTGGTTTGTACCGTATTGGGAGGTGACGTGGGGACGTTTCGGGACCTGTGACATTTCGGATTAACTGTTGGCGATATTAAAGAAATTAGCCTTATTGCCGACAATAGATATTGAACATAAAGACACACTTATCTACAAAAAGGAGACAATGTTTCGATGAAAATAAATTCTATTGATAAAAATTTGTATAACAGCTACAGTCAAATGACAGAAAGGCAAAAATCGATGGAGAAAAGCCAACCGTCCAATCAGGCAGTTTCAAAAAAAACGGATACGCTTGATATTTCAAAAGCAGCCTATAAAACGGCGGTAAGTGACGAGACGATGTCTGCCACATCTGGAAAAGACTCGCTTGGAATAACAAAAGGCCAGAACGCAAACAGTTATGTTATCCATTTTTCTGATTCAGCGATGGTAAGCAGAGCTGTTTCGAGAGGCTATCTTACCGTTAACGGTGTCGATATCCAGCTTTCCGATGATTTAAAAAAACAGTTAACCGAAATAGATAATCAGGCACAAGTTGACCGTGAAGCCGCTTTTTATCAATATATTATGGCACATGATCTGGCAGTCTCCAAACAACAAAGTGAAGCATGGGCAAGTGCCTACAAAGATTTAGCGGAAGCGATTGAAATAGCCGGAAAAATTTCCGCAGGCGGAAAAGTATCCAGTTCTGACCTAAAAAAATTGATGGACACAAGTCCGCAGCTTTATGCGATGGCAATGGCTGCAAAGATGATGGCAGAAAGACAAGAAAAACAGACTGATACTGGAATGACAGACAATGAAGAAACAAGCAAAAGCGATACTGTCGAACAAGGCGTTAGCTGGTCTGATTTTGAAAGGAAATCTTATGAAACACAGATGAGTGTCACGATGGATGATACCCCATCCGTTACCAGTGTTGAAAAAAAAGAAGTTATTCTTTAATAAAAGAATTGTTTAAGCCGTAGATAATGCCCAAGGAGCACACGGGGACGTTTTTTTGTGCTGCCTTTGCCTAATAACGTCCCATATGTTTATTGTCCGTACCGTACTAAAACCAAATTTCGGAGTTGTAATCGTTAACAAACTACGAAAAGGACATCTCATCTCAAAGTATGAGCCCCCTCGAATTCGAGGAGGTTAAAATCTGAATTATGCAAGGATTCCCACCAGCCAAGAAATTCGAGGCTATTTTTCGAGAGTTTTAAACGAACACGCTATTTAAACTATTTTGTTTTGAGAATATCGCGAATTTCTTCAAGCAAAAGCGCTTCTTTGCTCGGCACTTCAGAGGCAATCGCTTCTTCAGACTCTTTTTTTCTTCTAAATGTAAAGAGTTTAATAATCCCAAAAATAGAAACTGCAATAATTAAAAAATCAACCATCGACTGGATAAATGCGCCATAGCGAATGGCCACTTCAACAACCTCTCCACTTGCAGGGGTAATGATAAATTTCAAATCTTCAAAATTAATCCCTCCTAATAGAATCCCGATTATTGGCATTAAAATATCATTAACCAATGATGTGACTATTTTCCCAAAAGCTGCACCAATGATCACCGCAACGGCAAGATCCATGACGTTACCTTTCAATACAAATTCTTTAAATTCTTTTAGCATTTTAAAACCTCCCTGTTATTTTTCACCCGATGCCCCCAGTCCATGCTATTCTAATCGTTCCATTAACTTTAAACTGTAACCAACTTCTATAACTTCTTGCCTAGACAAGATAACCCCTTCGATCGGTCTTTTATTTAATTTAAATACAATCGCTATTTGATTTACTTTTTGTTCAAATTGGATTCGATTAAAAGCAATTTCCACACCTAGTAATTCTGTCATAATTTCTGCTGTACCTTCATGACCAATTGCTGAAATATATGGACTTTCTTTAACTAACCTCCTAGCCGTTTCAAAATCAATATCACTGATACGATATATACCATTCGTTGTTGCAACAGTTCCATTTAAAAATGCGATTGATAATTTATTAACGTTCAAATCATCTTCTCCTTAAATTCTTCAAAATTATGTATAACCTTTGTAAAGGTAATCAAAAAACAAATCAAGAACCTCCTGAATTTAAGGAAGCCAAGGTTCTGGATCATTGCAATAACAACAATGCCGTCATTCAAAAGGCCATTTATACCTCTTATTACTACTCTTTCAGTTTTACGTTTGGTAATACGAAAACTGCCAGCAGTAATCCGATACTTACAATTACCGTAAGAACAATTCCTACTAAATCCATTGACATCGACATTGCATTGGTTACAATACTCGCTATTTTCGGTTCTACCACTTCTTTAAATGTCTCTACATTCTGAATGAGTAATTCGCGAATTTCATTTTTTGTCATATCCGTAGTATTTAAAATACTTGAATCAAGTATCCCCTGGGCAATATAACCAAATACACTTGAAAACAATACTGTTCCTAAAACTGCGACACTAGCAGATGCACCAAGGTTCTGAAATGTCGTTAATAATCCTGAGCCTTCGTTTTTCCATTCTATATTGACGTTTGATAATGCGAGGTTATAGGCCACACTGAATGCAATCCCCACACCAAACCCGATAAAAAGAAAGGCGGAAATAAAACTGCTACCACTGATATCGGTAAAATTCCCCCAAAACGGCATCCTCATCAAGGTAATACCTGTCAGCAACGAAATTAAACCAGCAACAAGCATAATTTTAGGTGAAAAACGGTAAATCAATCGTGTCACAAATAATGACGATATCAACAGTGCGATCGACAGTGGCATTAAACTGATCCCGGTATTGAACGCATTATAACCCAATGCATTTTGCATAAATACTGGCATGCAGAACATAATTCCTGAAAATGTCATCTGCCCAAATAAATACACGAATATGGCGGGTGAAAATATACGGTTACTAAATATCTGGGGATGAAATAAAACCGCTTTATTGTTTTTTACCCGTTTTCTCAACCACATTAAAAGCATAAACAAAAATGCAATTCCGAATAAGATCATGATAAAAGAGGCCGATAATCCAAATAATGAGAGAGTAACCCCGCCAATTTCAAATGGCTGCTTGGCATAAAACCAGCCATAGTCCTGTGCTGTTAATAGTCCTAAAACAATCAAAAACAATCCTAAAGCTGAAAACAAAAAACCCACAAAATCTATTTTCGGTCGGTTTTCTTTTACAATAAAATCTTTTGGTATCACCCCTGAAAATACTAATGCAATTATAGCAACCATCACTTCACCACCAAAGATAACGCGCCATGATAAATATGTGGTTACTGCTCCGCCGATAATCGGTCCGACTGCCAAGGCTACTGCTGCAACTGTCGCATATATAGACATTGCTTTTGCACGGTCACGGCCTTCGTAATTGCTGATTAGTATTGATAAAACTGCCGGCATCATGATTGCTGCTGCAATCCCTTCAATCACCGACCATCCAATTGCTAACATCATGATATTTGCACTCAATGCCGCCGTTAAGGTACCCACACAGTAAATCAATAATCCATATATAAATGCTTTTTTCTTTCCGATAATATCAGACAGTTTCGCTCCTAAAAGCATACAGGATGCCATGACTAATGTATATAATGACATTACCCCCTTGACCGTACTAACGTTTGTATTTAGATCCTTTACGACATTTTCTATCGATACATTCATTGCGGTTGTATCAATCACCATGACAAATACTGCCATTAAAATGACCAATAATATATTCCAGTTACTCTTCGCTTTGTTTATATTTTCTTTCATCTTTTCTCCGTTTTTCGGCCACTTGCGATTGCATAAGCGGCGGCTTTCGCTGCAACTCGTTTATAATCACTATTCCAACGGTTCACGCCAATATAGTCAAAAATAACCATACCGGTATGTCGACAGAAACGATCCATCTGTTCAAGACTGGTTAAGAGTCCATTTCCGGTTCCTCCGGCTGAAGCAATCATTAGAATCTGCTTATCACGCAAGACTTTTTGCCCATTAAATTCGCAACGACGAAGTCGATCAATAAAGCTTTTCCATGCTTCGGTTGTTTCTCCCCAATAGACAGGTGAGACCAAAATGATGGCATCACTTGCTTCGATCCGAGCGACAATTTCATCAAAGCCATCATTTCCAAACGTACAGAAATTTTCATCTCGACAAGGCCCCCAACCGTCACCACATACTTTGCATCGTATTAGTTCGTAATCACACAATCTTATTTCATCTACCTCGGCTCCGCCATCCGTTGCACCCAGCTTTGCCGCATCAATTACAGACTGACATAACCCATCTTTTTTGGGATTACCTGACAAAACACATAGTTTCATTATTTAAATCCTTTCTCTTGCTATTTTTGGTTATTTGTATTTAATGTACTTTATTTATTATACGCCTAACTGAGCGATGATCGCAACCTTATGATAAAAAAAGCCATTCTCGTGATATCCCAATGCTTGGCAATTAACACGGTCTATGAAAAACAGGCGCAATAGCGCACAACGAATCAGTTCATTTGAACTGATTCGTTCGTACTTCCTTCATCGCATTCCAAAAATCTTCAAGCTGATTTGACACCAATAAGCGCTCAGTAACCCCACGTCTACAAATATGTTAAGCAACGTATCTATTTATTTACAAATCCACCCGTCTACGCTAATATATCATAATGATCTATTAGCGTAGACAAAGACATGTAATAAAAAAGCCAGACCGAACTAAAACGTCAGATCGATTGGGGAGCGAACTGACAGCACTTTGCAGAAAATATTTATACATAGCCATGAAAGATTGAGCTGTGGCAGCGAAAAAAAAGATCTTGGATCAAAAGGAATTAGAACATGAAACAAAAAATACGTAAAGGTATTCTCACCTATTCAGCCCTGCTTTTTTCCCTAACCTTTTTCTTTATGTCGCCTTATGTCATTATCATGTCGGCCACCAATGGTATAGCAAACGGTAGCGCCTTGTTTTTTGGATTCTTGCTGCTGTTCTCGATAGTCGGAAGTCGCCTGTTCTGTGGCTGGCTTTATCCAGGGAGTGCCATTCAGGAACAGGCCGCGCACTCCAACAGCAAAGCCTGGAATGGGAAATGGAAAAACAGCTCAAAATACATAATCTGGTTTTTCTGGTTAGCTTTTGTTGTCTTTTTATGGATCAGCAACGGTCCCCTCGCTGTCAATTTTTTTAGTATGTATAGTCTGGACAGCCATATTTTTGTCATCTATATGATTGTTGTCACCCTAATCTATATCTTTGCATTGGCAACGGGAAAAAGGGGTATGTGTCATAGCTTATGTTGGATGGCACCTTTTATGATCATCGGAGAAAAATGCGCGGATTTATTGCACATTCCCCGGTTCAGACTTAAAGCCGAAACTGAGAATTGTATTTCCTGTGGACGCTGCAGCAAAAAGTGCCCGATGAGCCTTGATGTTGTGGAAATGGTTAAAACCAATCAAATGGATTCAAATGAATGCATCAGTTGTCTAGAGTGTGCAGATATCTGCCCCAAACAGGTGATTAAATTTGCATCAACGCCAAAGTTAAATGATAACTAATTGCACTACTTGTTTTTTAAACAGTTACCAAATGTCTGTCGAATATGACAAATAAAACGTCTCAGGTCATATGAATTCAAAAAATTAAAAGAGGTCCGGATTTCCTGACCTTTGTTTTCTGTCTGAAACCGAGGTTTAAAAACCTGGGTTTCTTTTATATAATGATCCTAGCTGCTTAAAAATGCAGTAGTATGCTTTTCCCATCCTCCTGAAACATGTTCATTTTTTATCTTTTTCATTTACCTTATTAACTCGGTTTATCTCAAACTGCTCCATTACCTACGGTAGATTTTCCACGCTCATTTGCGCTGCCGGGAAATCAGAAACTGAAAGTGAATTGATCCAGGAAACTGTAACTACTTAAAACGCATTTCTTCATCTGGATATTTATCTATGACAACCACAACGGGAATAAATTAGAAATCCAATTTGATGCCCTGATTTTTGATTCAAATCCCATATAACCCCTATAGGTATAGCGATAATCAATTTTCCACTGGTTTTCAGAAATTTGTTTGTTATTGATAAGCTTCATTAATGAGGCGCATTCTGGTTTATCGGTTAATTTCCGTTTGCCGGCAATATAGGTTAAGTCGGTAAGCGAAAGCGCATAGCTTTGAGGCATCATAATATCGGTAATATGGGCGCTAATCGGTGCTCCACTCGACAAACGCTGATACATATTGTGACGCAGCATGTAAGTGATGCCTTTATCAATCAATTCTTCCACAGCATTATCGGTGTAATCAACCGATTCAGAATAAGTGATTAGCGCGCGGATCGTCTTCCCGATTCCGATATAACAAGGCACCTTTCCTAAACAACCGCCATGTTTACACACGCCTTTATAGCGCCAGGTCGTCCTGCAATCTCTTTCAAATAATTGGTAGCTTTTAATCCAATGAAGGGCTGCTTTTGCTTCTTTGCTGTCTGCCAAACCAAATCGGCAATAAGCTTCCAAAAGAAGGGCATTATAGCATGGTACCAGTTCAGCAACTCCTCCCAAGCATGAAAAACCCTGGGGCGTTGATATGTTTTCATTTACATAACTCAGTAATTTTTTAGTGTAGGGCAAGTCCTGAATAAACGGTATTTCGCTTAATCCTAACAAACGAAATACGACAAATAACGGATGATCCACAAAATCACTGGTGAGTTTGGCTACCAGTTTTGACTGGTTTAATAAATTGGTTACTTCATCCCCATCGGGACTTCTTTTATCTTCAACAGCAAGCCGTAAAACCAATGCAGAATCCATCACAAACTCCTTTATACATATTATTGTTGTCCATTGTACTCTAATCGTTGCTAAATTTCTAGTTAACCTGCACAAAAAAGCACCCAGAGTTAACCCGGCACTATTTCTGCTCTTGCTTCTTCGGTGAGAACGGAAAAAGTCCTCAATCCACCGATTATAAAAATCGCATTTCAAAAAATCGCATCGCCTGGTCAACCACAGCATCCATATTATAATAGCGATACTCCGCGAGCCGACCAGCAAAAATAACGTTTTTTTCGGCATCGGCTTTTGCTTTGTACAGTAAATAAAGTTCTTGCCATTCCTTTGTCGGAAATGGATAAAAAGGCTCTTCTCCATCACACGGAAATTCTTTCATGATTGTGGTTTTACGGCCTTGCTGTCCTGTTATTTTTTTGTATTCGGTAATTCGAGTGAAATCATAATCGTTGGGATAATTGACGACCGCGGATTTTTGAAACGATTCACAATCATGATCTTCCATCTCAAAACGAACGCTTCGATATTTCAGTTTACCGAATTGATGGTCATAAAAATAATCAATTGGACCGGTATAGATCATCTTGTCATAGTCAATCGCGTCGCGCACTTCTTTATAATCCGTATTCAGCATTACTTTTATGTTCGGACGATCGATCATTTGCTCACACATTTTAGTATAACCCGCTTTGGGAATCCCCTGATAGCGATCGGTAAAATAACGGGTATCGCGATTGAAACGAAAAGGTATTCGGGATATGACCGCCGGGTCCAATTCACTTGGCACCACGCCCCATTGTTTCGTGGTATAGTTCATAAAGAATTTTTCATAGATGTCCCTACCCGCATTGTTTAAGGCCACATCCTCGCTACTTTTAATCGGTACCACGCTTTCCTTTTGGCTTTCAATAAAATCAACCATCTCAAACTGTGAAAAGTTGGTGTTATAGAGCTGATTAATGGTTTCCAGCGTAATGGGCATGGGAATAAACTGTCCGTCCACAAAGCTTAAGACCCGATGCTGATAATCACACCATTCGGTGAATTGACTCAGGTAATCCCAAACCGTCTGATTATTGGTATGAAAGATGTGAGGGCCATAGTTGTGAATCAGGATATGATTTGCGTTATAACTGTCATAAGCGTTGCCACCGATATGATGGCGTTTTTCAATGATCAGGATTTTATTATTTTCATTTTGTGCCAACAGATTGGCAAAGGTCAGTCCTGTCAAACCTGCTCCAACAATGAGATAGTTTACTTTCATTTGATTTTCCTCGTATAATATTTGCAAGAAAATAATATATGGCATGAAACGACAGCCTTGCAATCTAGCGTCTGCTTTTATTTCGCATTTTTATGAATGATGATTCTGGTTAATAAATGGTTGTATGATTAAGCATAATTTTGCTTCGGATCGTTCGTTTTATTTCGTTCATTTTACTTCGTTCTTGATCAATCGATTTTTGATCAGGTGTTCTTTACTCTTTTTAATGATATCGCGTTTTTCTGATAGAGTAACGGCTTGGCAATGACAACAACCAAACTAATCATCACCAGGAAGTAGAAGTCCAACCCCCGGGTTACTAACAGTGACGGCGTTAACAATGCGTTTGTAAAGACCCCTTGGAAGACGGCATAGTACATCAATTCGGTAATGCCTTGAGCTCCGGGTAAGGGCATCATTTCGACTGCCACGTAAATTGCCGCCTGAAGTAATACAATCGTGACCATTGAAGTTCCACTCATAGAAAATCCCCGGTATACAAAATAAGTAAGAACATACAAACAGTTTCGTTGCAGAAACGTCAAGATAAAAACAACCAGAACTTTCTTTTTGTTAAACATTAAAAAATTGACAGCACTATGGTAACCTTCAATAAAGTTTTCGATTTTTTGCTGACGTTCCGGCGAAAATTTAAGGATATGGATTCGAGTTAGAAATCCATCAATCGATCGCGTAATTTGGCGAACAATTCCTGGGATGAACATGGCAGCAAGCAAAACGGCGACGGATATAATATTAAGTGCCAGGCCCAGATAAAATAAAAACATATAGTTTTTAAGATAGTAAACCAACGGCGCATAACAAAAGACCAAAAGCGCAATGCCGATAAGCGCGAGTACCAGCTTGCTAAACAGCGCCAATATTATTAATATCACAGAACTTTTCGATAAAGAGTTCCCATCTTTCCGCATATAATAAAGCTGCATTGGCTGCCCTCCCACAGCAGTCGGTGTGATGGCTGAATAAAAATAGCCGATAAACGAATAAGCCGCACATCGTAGTATACTGTTCGGTTCACCAAGACTACGCATTAAATACCAAATGATAACCGCCTCAAGGATAACAAAAAGCAGCGCCACCAACATGGCTAGGAACAAGTAACCGATTTTCATACTGGAAATGGCCAGTAGGATCGCCGTAATGTCATTGCCTTTAAGCATCGTATACATCGTCAACCCCATGACGAACAGGAAAAAGAGCAGATAAAAGAGGTTTTTATTTACTTTTATAGTCATTCACCAGCCTTTCAATACAGATAACTTCAATTGAATTTATAAAGCTTTTGGGCAACGCGATAGCCGGAAATTGTTAGTTTCCGACCAATGGCACCGGGCATGTTGGTCAATCCACTCATGGATGTGTATTTCAGTTTTAGATAAAGACCTTTATCTAGTGCTTTGAGCTGGCTCCATAATTTGTTTTTTTGAAGCATGGATTCTTCGGAGTTAATCATTAACAATAAGATATTTGTGATGGACATGATGATTGAAAGATATCGACACATATATGACGCAAGTTTTGGTTCTTTCTTTTTGACAACCTGTAAATTTACACAGGTCAGCATTTGTTCGGTTACCCGGATTTGCTGATCGATTCGCTTGAGCATGATATCTTCATTCACAGATTGGTCATCACGGCCAATGAAATAATGATAAAGATCAATATTCATATAGTATAAGTATTTGACATAGGGTAGTGGTTGATAGGCAAAAATATTGTCAACATAGAACGTATGCTCTGGAAGTTTTACGCCGCTTTCTCTCAAAACTGACGTTCGAAAGATTTGAGAATGCATAAGCAAGTATTGAGACGGCTTAAAAAAACCAATATCCTGCCATGTACATAGTTTTTCTTCATCCAACGCATTCTTGTAAGAAATATCATGGCGTATTTCCTCATGCAAATGGTCATAGACGTAATTGCAGATGAACAAATCAGGAATAACAAACGCGTTATCTTTTTGTTTCAACTGACAAAAACTTCTCACTTTAAACATCAATTGATCCAACGCCTGTTGGTCCAGCCAGTCATCGGAATCCACAACTTTGAAATAAATCCCGGTTGCCTGTTCCAATCCAACATTTACACCCGAACCATGACCGCCGTTTTCTTTATTGATGACCCGAATGATGTCGGGATACTTGACGTTATAATCCTCGGCAATTTCACGGGTTTTGTCTTTTGAGCCATCATTGACGATGATGATTTCCACATCACTCCCGGCAAGTAAAAGTGAATCAATACAGCGTTTCATATAATCTTCTGAATTATAACAAGGGACAACGAAGGTGATATATTTCATTTCGTCCACCTTTCAAATCGGCTACCGTGGGGCGATGCGCTTGAAGCGGCATATAATTTTCGACATTCCCGCCTTTGTGGCGCTGATACATTTAAACAGCCGATGAAAGTTATCATCGGCTGTTTTCGTGAAAGCACCAAAACAAATCCCATCTCATCTACTAAAAAATCCATCTGTTTCAGCCCTCACGTTCTACGGCACGCATATAATAATTTATGATGCTTTCCTGTATCGATAATGTTTTTTTCATCCTGGCCTCCATTTTTGTCAGTGCATTAAGTAATTGCTATGCTTTTTACTACACATGGTCACTTCTGATTCATTATAAATTCAATGCATCATAATTGTAACATCACAACCGCTTGGTTATTCTTAAATCAACTGTGCTTGCTTTTGCCAATAAAATGTAATTTTAAGACAGCAAAACAACCATAAGGAGCGTATGCTTTTTCCCCTTATGGTTGTTAAGCGAATTGGGTTGTTGTATCCGATTTAGTTTAGCCAATCAAAAAATTAATCGTCATCGATAAAACAATCCCAATAATACCACAGGCCACCCATTCTATAATCTTTCGGCTTAGTTTATTTTTTTCTTGATACCGCTTGACGGTATCCTCCAAGGAAATGGTAAGTTGGGTAATCTGTTGCGCCATTTCGTTAACGGTACTTTTAAAATCATCTGCTGTTGTGTTTAGAATTTTTTCTGAAATTTCTTCTGTTGGCATTATTTCATCTGAATGATCAGCTCTTTTGAATACACCTAAGCTGGAAGCAACAATTTTTTCGGTTTTATCAATTGAAATAATTGCGATTTGCTTCTTTTCCAACTCAACAAATTCAATCAACATCTTTGGACAGGGTGTTAATTTCTCTTTTGCCTTATTAAATGTCTCGACCACCGAGTCTTTTTTACAGCCATAAATTTTACCTTCATCACCAACACCGATAATCAATTTACCGCCCGATGCATTTGCAAACGATGAAAGGATCTTACTTAACAAATTGGGTCCACCAGTGTGTCGCCTGAACGCCACCCGATTATTATCACCATGATTAATCAATTCTAAAATTTCTTCACTAACATTGTTACTTGACAAAAATTTGCACCAGCTCTCATCACATTCTAGTATGTTCAATTGCAAACAGAGGTCAACAATTAAACGACAATATCCGTCATACTTCCAGCTACATCTAATTGTATTTTACATGCAACTTAATTTATATAACCATGTTATCTAATAAGATTAACGGCGTCAATATTTTTTTTAATATGCTTGCGAGCCGTCTGGTACAGATGAGCGTTTGTATTTAGGCATCCTGCCCTTTATAACAGTCAATCAGATAAGACATCCTTAACAGGAACCGAATATATGCGTCATCCAGATCGATATGACTAATTTCTACGATCCGCTCCAGCCGATACGCCAGAGAATTCCTATGAACAAACAATTTTTCTGAAGCCCGCTTGATACTGCAGCCACAATTTAAGTAGACTTTCAGTGTCGAATACAAACTGGCTTCATTTTTTCGGTCATATTGCCGCAGGATGCTTAACGCCGGATGGCAGAACAAACCGAGTCGCGACGGAGCATCCACATGATCAAGCAAATCATAGAACTGATAATCGATGTAATCGCAAATGAGATTTTCAGGCTGCAGCCGTTTGCCCAGATTCAGAGCAGAAACCGCCTGATGATAATATTTCGCAAAACTTTCAACATGATCAAACGCATTGCTGACACCGATGCGAAGATGCTCATTATCTACCAAATTCTGCAACGCTTTTAATTGTTCCCCCTCGATACAATCATCTTTTAAGAGCGGCACTAAAACCGCCACCTTCCCCTCATGATAAGTCACATGTGACCCCGTTAAAACTCCTTTTAAAGCCGGAACGATATGATCTTTTAAATGTCGCTCGCCAAGGTAGCGGATCGGAAAAACCGAAAGTGCGATCAGTTTGGAGGCAAACTCTAAGCCGGGAAAACAAATCGGAATGTTCTCCGGCGGTGCACCGATAAGCAGTTCATACAGCAACTGTTGATAAAGCGTGCCGGTCTGAAACAGATAAGCAAAATAATGAGTAATAGTATAACTGATCACATGACTGACAATCTCCAGAATTTCCATATGTTCCGGCGTTACCGGCGTTTCGCCTTCAATCATCAGGATAAAACCGACCTGGATGCCATTATGAAATACCTTACTGCTCAGCTTTCGATGGGGTGATTCAGTGCATGAAACTTCAACAACATCGGTTGTGTGGGCTGCCTGCTGTATCGGCTTAAGCTGTTGAACGGCCTTGATAAAATCATAACTGCAATACCCTCGTCTGATATTGTCCTTCCATAAGTCATCTGTAACTGGAATCGACGTGGAATGAGCCAGAATTTTGAAATTGACATCGCTAAAAATCAGCGAATTTCCGAGCATGATTGAGGCTGTATTAACAACCGCCTGAAGATCCCTGGTCTCATTGGCACGCTTTACGAGTTCTTCATAAATAAGCCCTCCCCCAGAATTTTTCATCAATGTCCGGGCCAGATTGACCGCCGAAAATAATTCTGATGACTCGACCAGAGCGAGATTTTGGATCTTATCAGTCGGAGATTTGTCATCTTTAGCAAGGATGCAGTGACAGGGTAGATTTTCACTTTTTGCTAATTGGCTGCTATAACCAAAGTATAGAATATTTCCTTGAAATGAATTTTGTCGTCCATCAATTAAGGCGATGTCGATAATCTCAGCCTGATTTTCACAAGACGCCTTTGTGATCGGTAAATTAATCGCTATTTTTGTGATTAGGTCATTAAATTTCATACTTATCACTTCCAGATTAAATTATTTTTATGTCTACACATTAAAATTAGAATAGTGCATCATACACAAATTGTCAATGTGAAATCGTTTCCCGTCAATATAGGCAAATTCCAACGAACACAGTATAATCTATTTATTATAAACGCAATTCGTTAATAATAAGGAGGAAACCTATGTATGAAAAACTGTTTCTCGAAGGAACCATTGGAAAACTGAAACTTAAAAATCGTTTGGTTATGTCGCCAATGGGGATTGGGCTGGCTGAGCTGGACGGTTCACCAACGCAAGAGATGATTGCTTTTTATGAGGCCCGTGCCATTGGTGGCGCCGGATTAATCATCCCTGAAATTACCCGTGTAAATGATGTGCACGGTGCCGGAATGCTGCGTCAGCTTTCTGTTACTAAAGATCGTCACATTGAACCACTATCAAGACTGGCGCAAGCGGTGCATAAACATGGGACGAAAATCTTTATTCAACTACATCACCCCGGTCGTGAAACGATGACCTCGCTGGTCGGAGGACCCGTCGCTGCGCCATCGGCAATTCCCTGTAATTTTCTTAAGCAGCCAACACGAGCGCTTGAACATGCTGAAATCAAGGAACTGGTTCAGCAGTTTGTCGCCGGTGCTGTTCGCGTGCAGAAAGCAGGTTGTGACGGTGTTGAACTGCATGCCGCTCATGGCTATCTGATCAATCAGTTTTTAAGCCCCTATACCAATAAACGCGATGATGAATACGGCGGAAGTTTTGAAAACCGGCTGCGTTTTATTGCCGAAATCATCGCCGGTATACGAAACGAATGTGGTCCTGATTTTCCTATTAGTGTCCGTCTTTCTGTCGAGGAATTTTTAAGCAATGTCGGAGTCACCGATGATTATATTCATATTCAGGATGGTGTCAAAATTTCCATGGCACTGGAAAAACTGGGAATCGACGTCATCAATGTAAGCTGTGGTATTTATGAAACTGGCTCGGTTTGTGTCGAACCGGTTTCGTTCCCCCAGGGCTGGCGCCGGGATCTGATCAAAGCGGTTAAAGATCATGTTGCGATTCCGGTAATCGCTGTTTCCGTCTTTCGCGAACCGGCTGTCGGTGAACAGTTTCTGGCCGACGGTATCGTCGATTTTGTGGCCTTAGGCCGCGCCTGGCTGGCGGATGAAGAATGGGGTTTAAAGGTAAAAGAAGGACGGGAAAAGCAGTTGTGCAAGTGTATCTCCTGCCTGCGCTGCTTCGAAAGCTTAAACGAAAATAATGCCGTTGGTCTTCCGCTGGTTTGTTCGGTAAACCCACGTCTTGCCCGGGAACAACAGCTTGGCAACCTCGCTCACGATTCGTTCGACCATAAAGTAGCGGTTATCGGTGGTGGTGCCGCTGGTATGTCGGCAGCCCGCACACTGGCACTTCGCGGTATTCATGTCACCTTGTTTGAAAAAGAAAATACTCTTGGTGGGCTTATTAATATTGCTAAAATGCCTCCTCATAAAGGTGCCATGGACTGGATCTGCCAGTATTATCAAAATGAATTCGATCGTTTGAATGTCGCAGTGAAACTAAATACCGAAGCGACTCTTTCTGTATTAGAAGAAATGGCACCCGATGCGGTCATTCTGGCTACTGGCAGTACCCCCGTTGTACCCAGACGCATCCCTGGAGTCGATGGCGAAAATGTCTTTGGAATTGATCGTGTCCTATCCGGAGCCACCGGATTAAAAGATAAACAGGTGGTACTCATCGGTGCCGGGATGAGTGGAATTGAAACCGCCGAGTATCTGTGTGCCGCCGGAAATTCATTAACCATCGTTGATATGCTTAACAAGGTCGCACCCGACGGAAATGGCACGAATGTTTTAGATGTTACCGGACGTCTGGCAAAATATGGTGCGACTTACATGCTATCCCATGCGTTAAAAGAAATCACACCGGATGGCGTGATTCTCGAAAAAATGGAAGATCACTCGGAAATCAAGATACCAGCTGACGCGGTTGTGTTGTCGATGGGTTATTGCTCCAATAATAGCCTTGCCGAAGAACTAAAGAAAAAATTCGAACGGGTGGAAATTATCGGTGATGCCCTTAAAGTTGACCGCATTGAACCGGCTATCCGGGCCGGCTTTGAAGCAGGCCGCTGTCTGTTTATCGACAAACCCAAAGCCACCAGTTTTCTGACCCCAAAAGAAGACTTGGAAAACTTTGGCAAGCTTTCTCTGATGGATAATCAGGAAGGTCTGTATCTTTGCTTTCTCACCGATCCCGCTGTTATCGCGCGCCTGTTACCTCCACCACTTAAACCTTTTTCAATGCCGGTGGTAACCCTGTCGATTGCGCATATTCACAATCCCTCTTTTGCCGATGATTATTATGAAGCAATCCTGGGCGTCTATGCAATGTACGGAAAAGAACTGGGGCTCTATCCCCTTAGTCTGGTTCTCGGCGGCCCCGGAGCCGAGATGGCCGTTCAGCTTGGTCGTGATAATGGCAGCATTCCCAAAAAAATGGGCGCAGAGTTTGTGATTCGCCAGACGGGAAATACCGTTATGGCCAGCGTCACCCGTCGGGGTGTTCAGTTAATTGAAGCAAAACTGGAACTCGGTGAGACCAATAGTCCGCTGACTGGTGCCATGTATCAGTTCCCGGAAGCGGGAAAACAGACCTATGGTGGTGGCTTTTATTTTCATTTTGACCGCGAACCGGATAAAGAAGGGGTGTCCCATTTTACCAATGGTGCCTTGCTTCAGAATCTCTGTGAGTACACTTACAAATCCTGGGAGCCGGGTTTTGCCAGTCTGAAGCTTCGTTCCAGCATCGACGACCCCTGGGGTGAATTGCCGATAAACACAATCGTCGGCGGTGCTTACTCTGTAAACAGTTTACTTGTCCATAAGCTAAATCTGGTCGAAAACCTGAATGCCGAAGATATTGTCCCCTATTTAATGGCCGGACGCTACGACCGCACCGCATTTATGGAAACTGGCCGGAAATAAGCCCTCGTAAAACCTGAACGCAAAAATAAAATCACCAAAATACGAAAGGAATTTGATTATGAAACTTGAAAATAAAGTTGCGATTATTACCGGCTCAACGAAAGGCATCGGAAAAGCTTCCGCCATGATTTTTGTGGCGGAAGGTGCAAAGGTTGTCGTTGTCGGGACCAACAAAGAAAGAGGCGATGCCACTGTAAAGGAAATTCTGGCTGCCGGAGGCGAAGGTTTTTTCCAGCAAACTGACGTAACCGATGAGGCCAGCCTGGATGCTTTGGTAAACGCCACCATGGAACATTACGGCCGGATTGATATCCTGGTCAATAACGCCGGCGTCAGCGGCACCACGGCAAATATGAATGATATCAGCAGTGATGAGTGGAATACTGTCCTTTCTACCAATTTAACCGCTCCCTTCATGCTTTGTAAAAAGATCATCCCAGTGATGGAAAAACAAGGTTCCGGTGCCATCGTTAACGTCGCATCAATGGCGTCCACCGGTGCCGGAAGAGGTGGCCTTGCTTATACCTCCGCTAAACACGGACTTCTGGGTCTGACGCGTCAAATGTCGATGGACCATGGCCGTAACGGCGTCCGTATTAACGCAGTCCTTCCAGGGCCCATCGATACCGAAATGATTGCCCGGGTTTTAACCATCCCCCAACATCCGGTTTGTATGAAGATTAAAATGAGCCCGGCCACAAGAGCGGGTGCACCAGAAGAGGTTGGAAAGGCGATTCTCTTCCTGGCAAGCGACGATGCCTCCTTTATTCACGGTGCCAGTCTGGCTGTAGACGGCGGATATACCATCTTCTAAATCAGACAAAAAAATAGCGCCGATTGGGGCACTGTGAAAGTTAAGAGTAGGGATTTTGTGTCCCTGCTCTTAGCTTTTTTTTACGATAATTTAGAACCACTTAAGAATAAATAGCACCCCATTGCAATCAAAGACAAAACCACCCGATGCTCAGTCTCCTGCCCATTTGAGCGTTATTCAGCCAATTCTTCTTTAATATACGTCACCGCATTTTTTCCGGCCATCCGGCCTGAATTCACTGCAAAGCCCAGAGTATTGCCAGGCAATACAAAGACATATTTTTAAGGTCCGCGATTAGTTTTATCCAGGCTAACCCCGTTTTTTGCACCAGATAAGATGATTGCTATAACAAACCAATTCTTTTTATTAACTTTGACATCATCTTGTATATTACCTTATAATTAAGAGGAGTCTTATTGAAAGAGGTATCAGAAAATGGAAACAATATCAGAGGAACTCCTTAACTTTCACTGTCCGCGATGGCTTGAACTTCCCGACATTGATTTATATATGGATCAGTTAGTCAGTATTTTAGAAAAGAATCTGGTTATTTTCGAAGAAATTTGGGGTGAAAAAATTATCACCTCCATGATGATCAATAACTATGTTAAGCAAAAAGTCGTTGAGCCGCCAATTAAAAAGCGCTATAACCGGAGCCACCTTGCCTATTTTTTTGTGATTTGTATCATGAAACGGGTTCTCAGTATTTCCGAAACTGGTGATCTGATTACCTATTTAATCAGCCAGCACAAAATCGATTATGCCTACAATTTATTCTGTGATGAACTGGAAAGTGCCATCAAAGAGGTTTTCTCTCCGAAAGTTCAACCGAGCAATCAAATAAAAGCGCCCGAACTGATTATTCTTAAATCAGCCGTGCTTGCATTTGCAAATAAAACGTATTTTCAAGTCAGCATAAAAAAATAGTAAGCAGAGGGGCTTGTGTTTTTCTCCTGCTGTTCGTTAACAAATTGTGTTGTTGCGGCCGGTTCATTTCAGCCAGTCAGAACTAAATAAACATGGCTAAGATTACCCCAATAATGCTGCCGCAATCTATTCCACAATCATTTCGGCTCAGTTTATTTTTTCTTGACACCGTTTGCCCGGATCATCCCGAGAAATGGTGTGCGGGCTAATCAGTTGCGCCATTCGGGATCATCTTCTGGTCCAGTATCGCTTTTATTACGGTTTCATAAATCAATTTATAACCCGACTTATTTGGATGAACGCCGTCCTCACATAGAAAATCCTTATACTGGCGTTTGCTTAAAAACGCACTGCGTATGTCAATGAGTGGAATTGACAGCTTCTTCGCCAGTAAAACAACCTTTAAATTGTACATTTCCTGCCAACGATAAATGACATCAACACTACCGATCCATTTTAAGATATTTTCTTTGTTTAAGTTTTCTGAAAACCATTCAAAATATCGTTCCGGCACAAGCGGTGGCAACGAGAGCATAATGGGTTTACCTCCATTGGTTTTTATTTCTTCAATCATTTCGGTATAGAGGTCTTCAAATACTGTGGTCGGTGTTTTGGGAATATGTTCATCCTGAGGATTTTCGGCAATCTCATTCCAGGCATAGCTACAGTCGTTGCCACCAAATTCCAGAAAAATGCGGTCATAATTTGAGAGCTTAGCAGCATGGCGTTTGACTATGGATAGCCCCTTCGAAACGGTGATCCCCATCTTCGAGAAATTATCAAGAATAATATTCTTCTGTCCGACCAAGGCATTCAAATCAATTTTCACCAGTCCATAACGGCCGGAATTATTTTGCTGGATGACTCCTTTTCCAATGGAATCTCCAAACACACATATTCTTACATCTTTTTCATGTTCGTTTTCCATAGAATAATCCTCTTTTCATTCATTAATTTCCAAGTTATGATTTGAGTCAATATAGTGTGTGTTCAATTTAAAAAGGGATGTTCATTTAACAACATTATCTGTCATACTTCCCGATATTATATAATTACGTTTAGCACATGATCTAGTTTGTATGATTATATTATCTAATAACCTTAACAGTGTCAAGGTTTTTCTGCTTTGCCTCACGGCGATAAGGTTTTTGCGAATCGCCCGGTCGTTAGCGAATTTGTCAATTGGTTGTAGTCACACTTCAAACCATCTTTTGGTAATACCAGCCAATCGTTTCACGGCTTCCTCAAATTCCCCGCAGCTCAAATAAGAATAAGAAATCCGCAGAGCATTTGTCGGAGCATAGTCATAGATATCTCCGGGATTCAGGAGAACCCCTACTTTTACGGCTTCTTCAAATAATTTTTGCATCGGTATTTTTTTATTAAAGCGCATCCAGATATAAAAACCGCCGGCCGGTGATTTGAAGGATACCCGATCACCCAGATATTGCCTGAGTACCCGGACCCCATGGTCTCTGCGCTTCTCCATTTCAGTTCTGATCTGTTCCAGATGCTGTTCATACATGCCACTGTTCAAAAATTCGGTCATGATCCACTGTGAAACTGAGCTGGCACCATAGTCCATTTGCATTTTCACATCTCCCAGACGATCAATAATTGGCTCCGAAGCAATCACCCAACCGATTCGCAGGCCCGGTGACAACGTTTTTGACACTGTGCCGAGGTAAATAATATCGCCGTTGAGATCCATTTGTTTAATGGGCTGATGATGTTGTTTATCAAAATATAATTCTTCATAAGCACCATCCTCAATAATCGGAATGCGATTGACCCCACAATATTCGAAAAGAGCCTTCCTCCGTTGATTCGACATTGTGATACCAGTGGGGTTATGGTTGGTAGGAATGGTGTAGAGGATTCGGGTCCGTTGATCCGTCCTGGGAAGCCGGTGATGCAAAATGCCTTCCTCATCCATGGGGATACTTTCCAGCGTAATTCCCGCTGACTGAAAAATCTGCAAGGATTTCAAATAGGTTGGTGCTTCAGTGTAGACTACCGAGTCTGCCGAAAGAATACAGACGGATATGAGTTGTAGTGCCTGTAAAGATCCGGAGGTTATCAAAACCTGATCCGGGGTAGCTATAATCCCAAATTTTGTTACATACCTGACAATCGCACAACGCAACTGATAAAGACCGGAAGCTTCCAGATAATTCAAGGACGGAATATTCTCCAGCGGTTTTACTGCTTTTTTCCATAGTTCTGATGGAAACAGAGCCGGATCCAATTCCCCGGTCCCCAGACGAAGGATGCCTGGCGTAAATTCAAGTCGATTGATCGCTTGAATCATGGCATGATTAGACTTAAAACTACCCAGGTTCACATAACGATTCCAGATGCTGTTTTCAGACAATAACAGCGTCCAGGTATTGCTGATAATCCGGGTTCCGCCCTTAAAATTACTCTCAATGATCCCATCGGCGGCCAGCTCATCCATGACAGTGGTAATCGTACTGCGGTTAACGCCCAACTTAGCGGCCAGATCCCGTTGAGAGGGCAACTGAGTCCCGACTTCCCAGGCACCGGATTGAATTTGAGCGCTAATAAAGTGGATAATCTGCCGGTAGATTGGTATCTTTGAACTGCGATCAGGTAACCACTCAAAAGTGCAGGTCTGTTTTTTATTCATTACGCTGTTATTACTCCTTTTGGCTGGTTTTAAACTAACATATGGCTGGTTACAAAACACCAGTTTCTATTTATGATATAAGTATAATCAAATTATATCAGAAATAAAGGTTAGAAATATAATTAAAAGGAGTTTCTATGCAATACTTTTTACAAGGCCTTCTCATGGGATTGGCTTATGTCGCTCCAATCGGGATGCAGAATTTATTTGTGATTAATGGCGCTCTGGCTCATAGCCGGAAACAGGCGCTTTTGGTTGGGCTGACCGTGACACTTTTTGATGTAGCTCTGGCCTTTTCCTGTTTCTATGGCATTGGTGCCATTATGGACTATTATAGCGGGCTAAGAGCGCTGATCCTGTTTTGCGGCAGTTTAATCGTTACTTATATTGGCGTCACACTACTTCTGGCGAAGACTGAAAACAAACCAACCGAAGGTGCGGTTTTATCGATCCGTAAGATGGTTGTCTCAGCATTTGTGGTGACCTGGTTTAATCCCCAGGCATTGATTGACGGAACCATGATGCTTGGTGCCTTCCGTGTCTCCCTGCCAGCGGATGATGCCCAGTACTTTATCATCGGTGTGGCGTTTGCCTCGCTGATCTGGTTTACCGGGCTCGCCCTTGTTGTATCTTATTCCGGCAATCTTATCAAAGGCCGAACCTTACGGTATATCAATCTGGTTTGCGGTATTATTATTATACTTTATGGTCTGGGACTGATGCTTAAACTGATCCAACTGGTTTTTTGAGTTTTGACGTGCTACGTGCACCGCTTTGAACCCAAAACCTTTTGGTAGACAGGACGTTTTTTTGCCAGTCTACTTATCTCATCGCCACTTAATTCAATTCCTATATCACAGTACTCTTTCTGTGAACCCAAACAAGTTTGTTTGAATTTTCAGCAAACGTTCAACATCATTACTCCTAAGCGGTCTGCTGTAGAGGTAGCCCTGCAGGTAATCACACTTTACGCGTTTCAAACGGTTAGCCTCTACTTCTTCCTCAACCCCTTCAGCAACGACCATTAATCCCAAACCATGGGCAACGGAAACAATCCCCTCCATCACCTGAATACTCTCCATCCGAATGAACTTATCCTTTAAACTTTTATCAAGTTTAATCTTATCCACCGGCATAAAGGTTAAATAATTTAGGGATGAGAAACCTGTCCCAAAATCATCCAGGGCGATCCGGATCCTCATTTCTTTTAACTTTTTCATAATATTAATGGCCTTTTCCTTATTGTCGATTAACACACTCTCGGTTATCTCTATTTCGATCAACGCTGGATCAACTTTTTGTTCATCGAGGCTGTTTGCGATATATGCAACCAGATTTTCATCATAAAACTGATTTCCCGAAATATTAATCGCGATCCCTTTGACTGGATAGTTTGCATCGATCCATTTTCTTTGTTGACAGATTGCTTCCTGGATGACCCATCTGCCAATGGGAATGATTAAACCGGACTCCTCTGCCACCTGGATAAAGACGGCTGGCGAAAGCGAGCTGTCCTGAATCCGAATTAGTGCCTCAAAATAAGCGATCGCTCCGGTTTGGGCGTCGATTACGGGTTGATATAGTAAACGGAATCGCTGATATTCCAGTGCTTCTCGGAGTATTTTTTCAATTTTAAAACGCTCATGGAAGGCGGACGTCATCTGCTCATCAAACATCATGCACCGGTTTTTGCCATTATTTTTGGCACTATACATAGCAATATCGGCTTTAACAAGCAGCTCATCCACCGTCCGCCCATCAGCTGGATAAGCGGCAATTCCGGCGCTTACGGTAATGTGAATCACGACCCCTTCAATGTTGATTTTCTCTCTGAGCTTAGCCATTGTGACCTCCATGCAATGACGAACGTCACATTTTTCACTTTGGTTTCGATGCCAGATTAAAAATTCATCGCCTCCCAATCGGAAGGGGATCGTATTATCACAACACATCTTTTCACGCAGGATCTCGGCTACATAACGCAATAAGTGATCCCCGTAATTATGACCAAGAGTATCGTTAATTGTTTTAAAGTTATCAATATCCAATAAGACGATATTTCCGTGCACATTATTTAATAAGTCCCTAGTGAGCAACTCATTAAATTTCCGGCGATTGTATAACTCTGTCATCGGGTCGCGATCGGCCAGAAATTGAATATGCTGTTCCTTTTCTTTAATCGTATCAACCATATTCCTTAATTCCACCAGGACATGATTGTAGTAAGCGCCCATTTGCCCGATCTCATCTTTGGTCTTCACTTCAATTGCTCGTGTAAAATCACCTTGTGCAACAAAACCCAAACTATCCACAAATTGCTTGAATTCCCGGGAAAAAGAAGTGCTGTAAATGATGATCAGCCCAACAGTCAAAGCAATAATGATTAGCGTAATCATAATGGCATTGGCAATCATATCGCTCACCGAAGAAAACAATTCGGCAAAGGGCGTCATCACAACTAATTTCCAGCCAGTGCTTGCGAGGGTTAAATAATCGGCTCTAAAATCCTGGCCGCCTAATGCAACATTGATTGACCCCTCACTATTATTCATAATGGTATCGGCGATGACGCCTAATTCCTGATCCTGCTCAATTGCTAGCTTCATGACCTTTTGGGGGTCTTTATGCGCAATAAAGCGTCCCTTTGTATCAATCAGAAAGGCATAACCGGACTCACCCAATTTCACTTCTTTAATGATTTTTTGGATCGTTGTCAAGTCGTAGTCAGCCGAAGCGACACCGATGATGCCGTATTCGGTGCTTATCGGGACTGCTGCAGTAACCATTGAGATTTTTGTCACCTCATCGTAGTATGGATCTGTCCAGCCAACTCCTTTTTCGGTGTTTTTCCCGATAAGATACCAGTCGGTATTAAAATAATCATAATCTTCTGACTCGTACGCTTCACTATAGACAATGGTCTCCCCTTCTTTGTGGAGATAAGGCCCAAAATATCGGATGTTTTTATCATAAACCCCGCTTTCCAGCCACAGTCCACTGCCGAGGGTGTTTTTATTCATCGCCAGGAATTTCTCAATAATGCCGCGATAATCCGTCTTTGTCAGCGTATTTGCCTGGACTTCATAAACAGCAGCGACGGCTTCTGCTATTTGTCTATTCGTGGTAAATTCAGACTCAATCGATGCTTCGATGGTATTGAGGGCTTCTGTTACTCTTGCTTCGATTTGTTCTTCTAATCCCGCCTTTGTTTTTAACACCGAGGCAGCCGCAATCGATACAGTTGCCAGTAAGATGATCGGGATGAATACAATCAACATTTTCGTTCGGATGCTAGATAGCTTATTAAAAAAGTTCATCGACTCCTCCCAACTGTAAAATCAACTGAGATAATAAAACACTCTTCAGCTTTTAAAAAGATAATCGGCTGTACGCCCATTAACACCATTCTTTACCCCATTTCATTCAAGTGTTTCACAAAAGAATTTCGCAAAATCGATGGATGGATTCAGTTTAGTGTACCCCAGAAAACCCGCTTAAGTATTTCGCCAATGTAAAGATTGCGTTAAGAGTTTGTTAGAATTTGTCGTTATGTGACTGCTTTAATCAAAAATTTACTGAACCCATTCCCCCAATTAATACGCAAACGCAAAAGAGAGACGTGGCCCGCAAGGGAAGCGTCTCTCTTTGTAATTAATAATAAGGGGACATTTAGTTTTCTTTTTGCGTCTCAGGTCGCTTTACCCAATCCGCCATCGCACTTCGCATGATAAATATGAATGCGCTAAAAAAAAACAAACGCATCAGCAAGATTGCAATTTGGTCCGCTATGACAAGCCCCCTACTCTCCAATTATTTTAACTAAAACCCGTTTATCTCGCTTTCCGTCAAATTCAAAGTAAAAGATTTGTTCCCATCTGCCAAAATCCAGCTTGCCATTGGTTACTGCCACCACTGTTTCGCGGCCCATAATGGTTCGTTTGAGATGACCATCAGCGTTATCTTCAAATCCATTATGATGATACTGACTATATGGTTTTTCCGGTGCCAGTTTTTCCAACCAGTCTTCATAATCCTGATGTAATCCACCTTCGTCATCATTAATAAAAACACTGGCGGTAATGTTCATGGCATTAACTAAAATCAGTCCTTCACTTATCCGACTCTCAGCCAGGGCTTTTTCTACATCACCGGTGATATTGACCAGGCCTCTTCGTTTAGGCAAATTAAAATGCAATTCTTTACGATAAGAAATCATGGTTTTTGCTCCTTTTTTTCTTTATTCTCTAACTAACGCATACAATTTCATGTCTTCTGTCTGACCATTTTTAATGGCATTTTTTCTAAGCAGTCCTTCTAGTTGAAAACCAGCTTTTTCAAGAATCCGGCACGAACCCAGGTTCCGGGCAAAAGGTTCGGCAAAAATTCGGATGATATCGGTTGTTTCAAAAACAAGTTCACAGATCTGTTTTACTGCCCGAGTTCCATGTCCCTGTCCCCAATCGGGTTCGGCAATATAATAACCCAGTTCAGCCGTTCGAAAGTGAATATTATCTTTGCGAAATACACCGATACTCCCAATAACCCGACCCTCATCGGTAATGGCATAGGCAAAGGTATTATCGGCTTGTGAATCCTGCATGGCCTTGATATATTCTTTTGCATCCTCAACTGTATAGGGAAATGGTAAGCCATCCCGCAGGTTATCCAAAATTTTTTTGTTATTCAGGGCTGCTGCCAACTGATTGGCATCTTCTTCTGCCCATTTACGCAGTGTTGTTTTCAATTCGTTATCCTCCTCATTCTAGAGATATTTTTTAATGACCATAAAATCTACAAAATAGGCTACCGGCTAAAAATTAAATCGCTCATCCTCACCTGTTAGAAATCGCGAAACTCACCGATGCCAAAGATAAATTTAAGTGAACAAAGGGTGTTTATCATGATGAAAAATGTTATAATGATTATCAATAACGATTTGTTCAAGAAAGGAAAGTAAAATGTTTGAAGAATTAGGTGGTTTTTTTGGCTGGCTTTTAATTGGTGCATTCGCGTGCACCCTGCTTAACTATCTCGTAAAATTTGCTAATAAAAAATGGGGCAAGACGATTTCCAGCAACAGTTCTGGCAAAAAAACGATGAAATTACTGATGACCGTCTTTGTTCGGAATCACAAATTTTTTGGTTTCCTGACTGCCGCACTGCTACTGACACATTTTACCATTCAGTTTAGCCGCTATGGCATTAATCTAACTGGCGCCCTGGCGGCCATCTTAATTATTTCCCAGGTCAGTTTAGGGATCTACGCTACGCGTGCTCACAAGCCGCGCAAGGGTGCGTGGTTTGTTGCCCACCGGTTAATTGCCGTTTTGATCATAATCGGAATTCTCTTACACTTATTGGCTCCGTATTCACTTAACCGTATACTGCTGCAACCCGCAACCTCAGCGGTACAATCGACGGAAACAGACACTCGGTCAACCGAAGCGGATCGTCAATTAACGCGTTTTACAAAGGATGACTTGCCAGCTTAATGGTAAAGACGGTAATCCCACCTATGTTGCTTACAAAAACGTGGTTTATGATGTTTCGAACGTATCACAATGGGTAAACGGTGAACACAATGGCAATAGCCGACAATGATTTAACCCAGGCTCTTTCTGGTTCTCCCATGGTGAAAGGGTACTAGCTGATCTTCCCATCGTCGGCGAATATATCGCGTAAGTATCAGCTAAGGAAGTTTCTATTTGTTAACTTTACTTAAATCCATTAAAGCAGGTGAAAATTTATGCCCGAACTACCAGAAGTCGAAACCGTTCGCCGAACGTTAAAAAACTTTATTATTGGCAAAGAAATCAAGGAAATCCAGGTTCATTACGATAAGATTGTCGTCGGGGATACGGATAACTTTGTGACGTCATTAACAGGACAAACCATTCGGGATATTGATCGAGTGGGAAAATATTTGGTCTTTATTCTCGATCGCGATGCGTTTATTTCGCATTTGCGAATGGAAGGCAAATATAATCTTGTCGATGCTTCAAAGCCGCTTAACAAACATGAACATCTGACCTTTGTCTTTCGTGACGGCACCGAATTACGTTATCAGGACACCCGCAAATTTGGTCGGCTTGAGCGCGTCAACAAAAAAACGTATCGTCAGGATTTACCGCTTTGCAAGCTTGGTCCCGAACCATGGGATGCTGATCCTAAAGCGATCTACGCCAAAATACATAAGAGCAATCTGCCGATTAAAACGCTGCTACTTGATCAAAGCATTATGACAGGAATCGGCAATATCTACGCCAATGAAATCTGTTTTAGATTAAAAATAGATCCTACCACCCCAGGCAAACGGGTCAGTAAAAAGCGGGTAGTGGAATTAATTGCTGTTTCAAAAGAAATCCTGGAGCAGGCCATTGCCCAAGGCGGAACAACGATTCACTCGTTTGACGCCAATGGCATTAACGGTTTGTTTCAGGTGCAGTTGCAGGTACATACACAAAAATTTTGTCCGCTATGTAGTGGTGCAATTACCAAAGAAATGGTTCGTGGCAGAGGTACCTATTATTGCAAAGCATGCCAAAAAAAGAAGGGCTGAGATTATTAAACGAGGAAATATTTGACCCAGAGAAGCTGCTTCTCTGGGTTTTTTTATCGCTTTAATGGTTGCAATGGGAGAAACTCCATTGTCTTTTTTAAACATCAGCCATTTCTTTTTTCGTTTATTTAACGACCAGAACCGGCTGTTTGGAATGACGCACTATTTTTGAGGTGACACTGCCAATAAACACCTGGCGCAGTCGTGAAATGCCAACCCCCTGAGAACCCATAATTACCATTTCCACCTCATTTTCATCGAGATAATCGGCTATCTGATCGGCCGGATCTCCATAGAGCAAAACGGTTTCCACATTGACTGACAAATCTTTTAGCATTTCCTTTGCGTCAGCAAGGTTGCGCTCTGCATTAAGTTTAAACTGAGATACATAGGCCTGGACTTCCAAGCCGGATTGGATTAATAGATTGGACTCATCCGTTCCACTGGGTGTGGTAATATTGGCAACCGACAATAAAACGATATCCGAGCCTAAGGCTTCCGCCAGTTTTTTTGCTTCCAGTACCGCTTTTGTTGATATTGGCGAGCCATCAATGGGAACAAGTAATTTTTTCATATGGTGCCTCCCTGTATTATTTAGTTAGCTTCATGATAACGATTTTTTTCTAAAATTGCAATGACTATTTTACTAACCACCTTCGGTATCTCCGGCTGCAAACGTTAAAGTTTCTTCTTATTATAATGTACTTCAAAAAAAACACAAAATCGATTGACAAATCACCCCGTTAACACGATAATGGGTAATGGCATTCAGACGATTTAAATGATGTGAGGATCGGTTGGCTGCTTCACACATTGTAAATTGAGGAGAACTGAAATGACGGAAAGTAATTATTTTTTTGTATCGATCGCTATTTTTTTAATTGTGTATGCCTTAATCATCTGGGACAAATTCGATCGAACCCTTGTCGCTTTAGGCGGCGGCATGCTGATGGTTATTCTGAGAATTCTGAATCAGGAATCTGCCATCGAGGCGGTTGATTTCGATACCATTACCCTTTTAATCGGGATGATGATGATTGTTATGGTCATGCGTCGAACCGGCGTTTTTGAATACCTGGCCATTAAGGTATTAAAAATTTCCAAAGCCGATCCCCAGCGTCTGATTATTCTGCTTTCACTGATTACCGGTGTCTTATCGGGCTTGCTTGATAATGTCACCACAATTTTGCTGATTATACCAGTAACGCTCAGCGTTGCCAAAGACTTAAAGCTTGATCCAATCCCCTTTATCATTGCTGAAATTTTCGCTTCCAATATCGGTGGCACTGCTACACTCATTGGCGATCCGCCCAATATTATGATTGGAAGTCAGGTTGGTTTTACCTTCAATGATTTTCTGCTTAATAATTCTGTCATCGCGCTGCCAATTCTTTTGCTGACATCCATTCTATTTGCGCTTTTATATAAAAAAGTTTTGATTGCCGATGAATCTGTCAAAGCCAAGGTTTTATCCGTTAATGAAAAAGATGCCATCACTGATTTACCGCTACTACGAAAATCGATGATTGTCTTTACCCTTGTTATTCTTGGTTTTTTGTTCAATGGGGTGCTCCACATAGAATCACCGACTATTGCCTTATCGGGAGCGGTTATCCTCATCTTAATTTCAGGTATCAGCTCGGAAGAAATTCTTCACGAGGTGGAATGGAAGACCATTTTCTTTTTCATCGGTCTCTTCATTCTGGTTGGTGGTATTGAAGCCACCGGCGTCATCGAAATATTGGCCAAAGAGGTACTGCTCTTAACTCATGGCGATGTTTTCATGACAACGCTATCGATCTTATGGGTTTCTGCAATTGCCTCAGCTTTTATCGATAATATCCCCTTTGTCGCCACGATGATTCCGATGATCATGGAAATGGGGCATCTCTCCGGCATTGATATCTACCCGCTGTGGTGGGCACTTTCCCTGGGCGCCTGTCTGGGAGGGAACGGAACCGTTATTGGTGCCAGTGCCAATGTAGTCGCCATCGGGATTGCCGAAGCACAAGGTTACCGGATTACCTTTGGCCGCTATTTCAGAGTCGCTTTCCCCTTTATGATCTTTACGATCCTGATCGCAACAGTCTATATGATCTTTCGATATCTGGCCTTCTAATGAGGCAAACACGAATAAAACATTCTATTTTCATTTGCAAATGATTCGTATTTGCACTTAAGGTTTTCCTGCCTTAATCTGTATTATAATTAAGTTCATGCAGTTACAATCGCTATCAATATACACTGCTTGTTTAATACTGATAAATAGTTCGGGAGGAATATACCAATGACGAAAATAGATATTATCTCAGGCTTTCTGGGTGCTGGCAAAACGACATTGATCAAGAAATTACTGGAAGAAGCATTTATTGAAGAAAAAGTCGTGCTCATTGAAAATGAATTTGGGGAAGTGGGCATCGACGGCGCACTTTTTAAAGATTATAAAATCCAGATAACCGAGATGAATTCCGGATGCATCTGCTGTTCCATTGCCGGGGACTTTGGTGCCGCCTTAAAAGAAATATTAGCACTTGATACGGCTGACCGAATCATTATTGAACCCTCCGGCGTTGGCAAGCTTTCTGATGTAATCAATGGCTGTCAAAATGCCTTAAAAGGAGCTGCTGCTCAATTAAATATGTGTGTTACTGTTGTGGATGCGACAAAGTATAAGGTCTACGTCAAAAATTTTACTGAATTTTATACGAATCAACTGGCCAATGCAAAAGCGATTATTTTAAGCCGTAGTCAAAAGGTTAACGAAGATACCATAGAAATGATCATCAAAGATCTGCGAAGAATCAATCCCCATGCCCAAATCATTAGTACTGACTGGCAAGAATTAGACGGAAGCAAAATAAAAGAAATTGGCGAACTCACAGATAATGTCGAAGCTCTCCATTCTTTAATCAACCCAACCAAACATACCCATGCGAGTCATCATCACACTGATGAAGTTTTTAGTGTCTGGGGACGAGAGACGGCTAAAACATTTGAACGTAACAAAATTGAATCGGTCTTAAAACAATTAAAGCATTTAGAAGGAACGATTCTCCGGGCCAAAGGTATCATCAAGGTCGAAAAAAATCAATGGCTTCAATTTGATTATGTGCCTGACGAAACCTTTATAAAAGATATCAAACCCGATTACATTGGACGAATTTGTGTCATTGGAGAACAGATCAATGATGTCCAGATTACTGAATTATTCGGTTTGTAAGCGATCCTTATGGCAACTTATATAGATATTGTTACGGGATTTTTAGAAAGCGGAAAAACCACATTCATTCAAAATATATTAAACAACGGCCAAGTTTCGGATTTCAATTCAATCGTCCTGGTTATCTGCGAAGAGGGCTTTACTGACTACGATCAAGAATTATTTGTGCAGAAGAATATCAAAAGCATCATTTTAGAGAGCCCCACTGAATTAAATGATGACTTATTTAAACAGATTGACGCAAAATTTCATCCCGACTACATCATTGTCGAATATAATGGAACCTGGGATATTTCCCGACTTTTAGGTCTGAAAATGGACCCTGATTATCGCTACCGAAATGTTTTTTTTATCAGCGAAACCGGAACTTTTAGAAATCAATTAAGCAATATGGTTACCCTTATGCATCCTCATATTCAAAATAGCAATGTCACTGTTTTTAACCGACACGAAACCATGGCTCCGGAGATCCTAAAAAAAATAGTCCAAGATATAAAAAGTATTAATCCGAAAACAAAAACGGTTTTTGCTGAAGCCGTCGCACCTATCCAAGCATTAAATCCCTATTTTGGTAAACCCGACAACCAGAAAAACAGTCCCTTAAATTCACTGATCAAATTGAACCTATTCATGTTGATGCTTTTATGTGTTTCGGTGATTCTGATATTTAGTGATTTTAATGACTATCACTACATTCAATCGATCACCACGATCTTTTTAAGTATTCTGATTCAGGCACTACCCTTTATCTTGTTTGGGGCATTTTTTTCAGCCATTATCCAGCTATTTGTTTCATCAAATTGGATTATCACGCAAATATCCAAGGGAACTTGGACTTCTTTTTTAATTGCTGCCAGTGCTGGCTTTTTCTTGCCGATATGCGACTGTGGATTAGTTCCTATTGTTTCTGGTTTACTTAAAAAAAGTACTCCCTTACCGCAAACAATTACCTTCTGGCTGGCTTCGTCAGCCGTCAGCCCAATTGTTTTTCTTTCCATGCTCTATGCCTTTCCCGAGCAACCCTACCTGGCTGTTATCCGTGTGATAACTGGCGTAGTAATTGGTATTGTTGCTGGAATCATCTTAAAATTGGCCCATCTGGAAACCAGTGCTGTTATTCAGGACAGCCGCTACTTCCAAACGATCGGCAAGGATATTCTTGATTTAAAATTTGAAGGGACCAAAGGAAAAATCGAGGCGGTTTTTGCCGGCGCAAAAAGTGAATTTTTCAGAGTGTCGAAATATGTCATCATCGGTGCCTTGGTTTCGGCAATTTTACAGACGATTCTGCCACAAACACTAATGCACTTAATTAGTAGCAACCCCTTGTTACAATTTATGATTATGGTTGCCGCCGCCATCTTTATGTCCACCTGTTCCACGTCAAACGCGTTTATTGGGAAAAGTTTTTCGAATAATTTTTCTACCATACCTATTTTAGCCTTTGTTGTCATGGGACCGATGCTGGATCTAAAAAACATGCTGATGCTTTCCGGTGTATTAAAAAAGCGCTTTTTGATTGTTCTTGCCACTCTGGTAATTCTAGAAGGCGCCGTCGTATTTAGCACCTTAGCTTATTTTCTGTAAGGAGTTTGATATGAACAGAAAAATAAATACGGATGCACTTATCCAATTGATCATTCTGATCCTTACTGTTGTTTTGCTTAGTTATGCCTTAATTACCAAGAAAATAAACGCCTATGTCCATCCAAGGTATTACCTGGGATTATGGCTTTCTATAATTATACTGGTCTTCTTTGCTCTAAGTTTAATCCCTAAAATTAAAAAAGCAAGACATAATGTGAGTATCAGTCCTTATCTGATTTTTATCATTCCCCTCGCCGCTGCTCTTTTCTTTCCCTCCGGAGAGGTCATCAGCAAGGACGTGACCATGATCGAAAGTAGTCTTTCAACGACAACCAGTGAACAACCGATAGCAGAAAACAAACCTACCACAACCGATACTATTGAAGAACAATCTGATTCGAATGAAGATGCTTCTGAAAAATATGAACACTATAAGGTCGATGACGTCGTACAAATTAACGATGATGTTTTTTCCGCCTGGTTTTTTGATACCTATGCTCATCTTGATGACTTTACCGGAAAAAGGTACCAGTATTTGGCTCAAGTATTTTCAATGGATGATTTTAAAGATAATCAGTTTTTAGCAGGAAGAAATTTTATGGTTTGTTGTGCCGCCGATTTGGCCGGCTATGGCATAATTTGTGAAAGCAATCTGCGAAATGAACTGGTTGACCAAGAATGGATTATGGTTACCGGAACCATCACTTCCTATCAATACAATGGCCATCCTGTACCGATGCTAACAGATGTGACCATCACCAAAACCGAGGCACCTGAAGTTGGATATATTTACTACAAAAACTACTAGAATACTGTTTTCTGGTTGGGCTTATTTCCGGTTGCCGCTTATTTCATTCTCCAAAATCACGGCTTGTTCGATCGCCCCTGACTTTTTTCTCAGCAGTCGCAAAAATGTTAACACCGCACCAAAAAGACAAATGACTGCCGCGGTAATATAAACGTTGCTCATACCGTTAATAAAGGCACCATTTTGACCGGCCACATAATCTGTTACACGATAACCCAGCTCTGCACTCATGCTGCCATAAAGCAGGGTGGTTGCCAAAGCAATCCCGGTAACCATGCCCATATTTCGGACCAGAGCATTGATACTCCCGGCAATCCCCAGTTGATCTCTTTTTACGGTTGACATGATCAAAGAATTGTTTGGCGATTGAAATAAACCCATCCCTACCGATAAGACAACAATGAAAATAACCATGGTTGTCAGGGTGGACTGCTCAGTCAGGGTGGACATCAGGAACAAACCCAAACTGATCAGCAGTAAGCCAATGAAGGTTAGCAATTCTGATCCAATTTTGTCAGACACATGACCACTAACTGGTGCCAGCACCGCTAAAACGAGCGGGAAAATCATCATCATTAAACCCGCCTGCTCCGGAGAATAAATCATCACATCCTGGAGATAGAATGGTTGAATAATATTGTTGCAGAAGAGTCCCACAAAGGTAATAAAGGCACAGAATATACTCAGTGAAAACAGTTTGTTTTTGAAAATATAAAGCGGAATCAACGGGTTTTCGCGTTTTTGTTCAACCCGTATAAATGCGATAAATGATCCGATCGACACGATAAAGCCAGCCAGAATCAGCGGATTGGTAAAACCCAGACTTTGCACCTGACCCAGTGCCACAAATAATGGCACGATGCTTAGCATAAACAGAACAGCCCCCAGTGCATCCAGTCTCACTGTTGCCTTTTTATTGCTTCTCGGTAGCAGCTTAATGGCAAAAAACAAGACCACCACCCCCACCGGTACATTGATCAAATAAATATACTCCCAACTGGAAGCACCGACTATAATTCCTCCCAAACCAGGCCCTACCAGAGATCCCAACGCCACAGATGTACCCGTTAAACCCAGGGCCTTACCCCGCTGTGTTGCTGGAAAGACCTGGGTAATGATGCCCTGATTATTGGCCATGGTTGCCGCAGCACCAACCGCTTGAACAATCCGGGCACCGATAAGTACCGGAAATGAACTGGTGATACCGCAAAGCAACGAACCAACGGTAAACAATGCTATACCGAAAGTAAAGATCCTGGTTTTACCCAGCATATCTCCCAGTTTTCCAAAAATGAGAATAATCCCCACAATGACAATCAGATAGCTGGTCACCACCAGTTGAATCTGAGATGTGTCAACATCCATTGCCCGGGCCATCTGGGGCAGAGCCACATTGACGATACTACTGTCCAGGGTTGCCATAAAGGTGGACATCACCACAATTAGCAGAATCGGCCATTTATTTTTTTCATAGTTTTTTTTCATTTACTTCCTCCTCAGTTCTTATCTGCTGGGTTCGCATAAATATTTTTTTCATCGCTGCCAGGGTTACTTCTTTTTCTTCTTGGGATAAATCTACTGTGATTAAGTCCACAATCTCCTCAATTTCCCTGTGCATCTGAGGTAGTATCGCTTTAGCTTTTTCTGTCAGATAAAGCTGATAAGCTCGACAATCCCCGTCTTTTCCGACCTTATAAACATATTTCAGCTCAATCAGGCGTTTGATGGTGCGGGTGGTCATCGCTTTGTCATTACCGATTTTTATACTGAGTTGATGAAGGCTGACACCCTCGCTTTTTTCCAGAATAAAGAGATAGGACATCGAACCACTGCTTAAATCATATTTTTTCATCACCTTGTCCAGTTGAATCTGATTGTTTCTAAATATTTTATTGTTGAGCATAATAAAATGCATGTTTTCAATTTCCAATGTATTCTCTCCTTCTACAATTGACTAGTCAATCTTATCTTAAATTATTTTCGTTGTGTTGTCAATCATATTTTTCGAACATTATCAATCCACAACATTCCGGGTAAATGACGACGGCCAATGGGTAAGGAAACCATTCTGTCAAATTTTCCTATTGTGAATTAAATGAATTTAAATCATGCAATGCATAAAATATGATTGAGTTTGCTAAAACGATCGGATATAATGTTGGATGTTAATAAACAGATTCGATTGAATACCCTTGCTGTGAAGAGTAACAGCATCGATGCGCGCATTGATCAGTGGTATAGTCTTTCAAAGAAAAGTGGTGAATTAAACCTGAATTGTTGTTTAAACACATTTAAATCCATACTAAAAAGGAGTAAAAATGAAGCATGAAATAAGTTTATTGTCAAAGATCCTGTTGACGGTTGTTTTACCTGTTGCTTTGATTTTTTTAGCAACCGTTAGCGTTTCTATGTATGTTTTAAGTCAGAACATTGATCAATTTGCAAGTGTTCTAAACACCATGATCCTCATCAATACCATCGGATTGGTTGTGATCGTTAGTGTGATTGTACTTGGCTTGAAAGACCCCTCTAACAAAATATCGCATCTTATCAAAGTTGCCAATCGAATCGTTGATGGTGATATTGACGTTAACTCCGAAACCGTACAACCACGTGATGAGTTAGAACGATTAGGCTACATCTTAAATGAAATTGCGGCAGATCTCAAATCACAGATTGACATTGCTAATCGCCTTGGTAATGGCGATTTATCGGTTGTCATCACGCCAACCTCTAAGAGCGATCTAATGGGAAATAGTTTACTGAGCATCCAAAAATCCGTTGAAAACGTTTTTACTTGTCTAAAAACACTACCTGAAGTCGCGACAGCAGAAGTAGATTTGAGCGGAGATTATAAAAGTGCGATCGAACAACTCAATTTGACCATAAAAGAAGTCTTAAATGAAAAGGATTTCTTTATGGCTATTCTTGATGCAATGCCATATCGTGTTACCACCGTTGATAATGATTCGAAGATTACTTTTCTTAATAAAGCCCTGGGGGATTTGATGAAAAAAACCGGAACTGCCGAACATCGTGAAGACATGTATGGCACTAACTGTTCGGACTGTAATCTACAAATGTGCAAAACCGAAAATTGTGGTGTTACAGCATTTAAAAAAAGTGGCCGAATCGAATATCCGTTTGAATTCAGGGACCGATACTACCGGATGGACACAACGGCTATTGTAGATAAAAACGGTGAAACGATTGGTTATCTGGAAGTTTCTCACGATACAACGCCAAGCGAAAGTGTTGCCCACTATACAAAAAAAGAAGTCCTCCGTTTAGAAGAGAACTTAGAACAATTGTCGGCTGGAAATCTGGATTTCAATCTGGATATTCAGAAGCCAAATGACTATACCAATGAGACCTACGAACAGTTTATGACTATTGAAAACAACTTAATCAAAGTAAAAGATTCAATTAGTGTTCTCATCGAAGATGCAACCCAGCTTACCCGGGCAGCTATCCAGGGTGAACTGGATACCCGGGCTGATGAAACAAGCTTCGGTGGTTCCTGGCAAAAATTGATTAAGGGTATGAATGCTATTCTTGAAGAAATTTCAAAACCAATAAATGAAGTTTCTGCTACGATGGATGAGATGTCCGAGGGAAATTTAAACGTTTCCGTGAATGGCACCTATCAAGGACGTTTTGAAGCCCTAAAAACATCAGTTAACTCCATGGGAAGCCGATTCAGAACAGTCGTGACTGAAATTTCGGCAGTTACTGAAGAAATTGGCAATGGAAATCTTAGTATTAACGATGTAAGAGTCTATCAAGGCGATTTTAATGCCATTTCTATTTCTCTCAATACGATTATCAAAAAATTAAACACGCTTTTGAGTAATATCAACGATGCGGCTGAGCAAGTAAATGCCGGTGCCAACCAAATCTCTGACAGCAGCCAATCGCTGGCTCAAGGTTCCACTGAACAAGCCAGCTCAATTCAGGAATTAACAGCATCCATCGCTGAAATCGCCGACCAGACTAAGCACAATGCAGTTAATGCAAACCGTGCCAATGAATTAGCTACAGAAGTCGCTAAAAATGCTGATAAAGGTAATTATCAGATGACCGAAATGCAGCGTTCAATGGTCGATATTAACAAGTCTTCTGATGATATTTCAAAAATCATTAAAGTCATTGATGATATTGCCTTCCAGACTAATATCTTAGCCCTAAATGCTGCAGTTGAAGCCGCTCGGGCCGGACAACATGGCAAGGGATTTGCAGTCGTCGCCGAAGAAGTAAGAACCCTAGCCGCTCGCAGTGCTGATGCTGCAAAAGAAACAACCGAACTTATCGAAGGTTCAATCGGCAAGGTTCAGGAAGGTACCAAGATCACCGATGAAACAGCAGCAGCGCTGGATGAAATTGTCGCTGGCATTGGTCAAGTTACGGGCCTGATTGGTAATATTGCCAGCTCTTCCAATGAACAAGCTACCAGCATTGCCCAAATTAATATGGGCGTTGAACAAGTTGCCCATGTTGTTTCGCAAAACTCGGCCACAGCCGAACAAAGTGCGGCGGCCAGTGAAGAATTATCCGGCCAATCGGTTTTATTAAAACAAATGATTGACCAATTTCAACTGCGATAATTTTCCTGTTCCTTACCAAAATAAAAGCCATCACTTTACGTGGTGGTGGCTTTTTTATACCCATTGATCTTAAAATCAAGATGATCCTGATCAATCGGTTTTATTTATACCAATCGTTTTAACCCCGCCGCATCGATCAAGCGATTCACCAGATCCGAACCGATTCCGATGACGGTTTCCTCATGGGTAAAATCCGTGATTTTTTCGTCAAAAAGAATGGTTGCCTGGGCGGGAAGTTCATCATCGCCATCCCAAAATAGAAACCGGATGGGCATACAGACAAACGCCATCGCCTGAAAACCGGCGTCTGAATTAGGCAGCCGCTCAAACCCCAGCTTTTCCGCGGTATCTATCAATTGCTGGGTTTTGCCTTCAAATGTTTTAGCAAAAGGAGCGAGAGTCGATTTTTTAAATGCCGGACTAAACGGCGCTGCGCCCCGGAGCTCATGAAGGGGAATAAAATTGCCGGAATTTTTCGGTGCTTGTTTCGAAAAATGAAATAAGTGGTAGATGGCTGATTGGGTGTAAAAATCCGGCACTTCTTCCGGTTTATCAACGCGGCTAATGCTGGCATCGGTGCGTTTAATTTCGTAGTTAACGCCAAAGTAAGTGATCGGTAAATTAGCCGCATTATACCCGGGCAGCCCCAGAGCAGCATAGCGCTCTTCGTAGTCAAACTTAAGCGCCTTGAGTCGCCAATACTCGCACACTTTTTTGTAATTATCTTGTTCCATCGTCATCTCTCTTTCTAATTTTTAATACATGGCTTAAACTTTAAGGGTGATGGTTACCAAACCACCTTGGGCCGTGTTGCCAACGACAAGCTGACCGCCATGCTGCTTCACAATGTTGTCGGCAATATAAAGTCCCATCCCGTGGTGCTTATGATCGGTTCTACTGGTATCTCCCATGAAAAATTGCTCCTTCCCATGGCGTAATGCCTGGGCTCCAAAGCCTTTTCCACCATCACAAATGGTCAAGATAAGTTCACCGTCTTTTTTCTTTACTGTTACTGCAATGGTCTCCTGGGACGGTGTAAATTCAACGGCATTTCCCATCACATTCATGATCGCCCGATATAGCTTTTCCAGATCCGCTTGAATCACTTCCTTAGCTATATCTATTTCCTGCCAGTTGAGTTTAATGTTCTTTTTTATAATCAGACCCTTAGTCTGTTCATGAATTTCATCAAGCAAATCTTTAACTGCTACCTTTTTAAGCGTCAGCCCTTGCGGTGTCTCCGATTTTGAAAGCTCAACTAATTTATTAATATAGCCTTCTATTTGAGTCGCATTTTCAATGATATATTTCTGATACAACATTTGCTCCTGATCTAAGGTCGTTTCACCCAACAGCTCCACATTTCCTTTAATAATCGTTAATGGCGTTTTGATATCGTGGGCTAAAGCAGAAATTTGTTCCTGCTTTCCTTTTTTAATCTGCCATTGCTGCAGCAACGACTCTTTTAACGCATCCCGGAGATGGTACAGGCTGTCCAGTACCTGATTGATTTCACACACATCGCTGCCACCCAGATCAAAATCCAGATTCTGATTTTCAATATTCCAAGAAGCCTGCTGCAAAACCGCTATTTTTTTGCCTAAGTATTTACCAAAATTGATGGATAGAATCAAAATCAGGATAACTATTTCAAGTCCAAAGACTCCAATCCAAAGGGCTTCCAGCTTCGGAAATGCCTGACGCAAGTGCATATCACTAAATTGCAATGAGATTGGATAGGTAATTAGGAGCACTTCATTTTCTCTTTGGATCACATAAATAAATTCTGATCCACTAAACGATGAATCGCCATTTTCATAATTCTTCCATATCTGCCCGATTTTTTCAAGATGCTCTGGTCCATTCTCTGGAAATGAACCATATTGATAATTACCAGTTACATCATAGACCCCAAAATCAGACCCGTCGGGAATCATGTCAAGGGTAATGGTACTTGCTCTTTTTAGTGTCGCACTATTTTTTTGAATAAAGGATTCAGCGTAATTTGCCGGATATACAATCTTTGAATCAAGCGCATAGTTTAAAAGTCCATAATTGACTCCGATAATGAGTAAACTAAATCCCAGCATGCACCCCAGAAAGTAAATAAATATCCGCCGCAACGATTTATTTTTACCCCTTATGCGTCCCATTTGTAGCCCACTCCCCAAACCGTTTTGATGGGCTCCTCTTTGCTTAATGCAAATTTACCGCGAATGTTTTTGACATGTTCGACAATTACACTATTATAACTCTCGCCAAAAGCACCAAAAACCGACTCATAAATCTGTTCTTTGGAAAACACCTGCCCATGATGAAGTGCCAGCAGCTCCGATATTTCATACTCACTTTTCGTTAGTGCAACGGGAGTATCATCGACATAGCAGGCTTTGCGGGACATAAAAAAATGACAATTCCCGACCGTAAAAGCATGGCTCTTTTGGCGTGATTCCCGTCTTAAATGGGCGTCAACCCGGGCTCGCAGTTCGGCAATGACAAATGGTTTAGTCAGGTAATCATCGGCCCCCAGACCAAGACCATAAATAATGGCCGCTTCTTCCGCTTTGGCCGTTAAAAAGAGAATCGGACAATCGACCTGATTTCTGATTTTGTGACATAATTCAAAACCACTCATCCCCGGCATCATCACATCCAGGATCATCAGCTGATAATAATCCAATTTTTCTTTTAAAACATCTTCCGGTATTTCAATTTTTTTTATCTGATGACCATTTTTACTCAGGACATTGGCGATTAAATCCAACATCCCGGGGTCATCATCGACCACTAATATGTTTGCCATCACCCGCTCCTATTCTTCCGATTTACGGCCTTCCCAGCTTGAAAACCACACCATTAGCAGTCCCACCCCCAAAATCGTCACCACAATACTCAAAGCAATGCCAAGCCGCATCATCGGGTCCTGGATCATGACACCCTTGCCACTTTGGGTCATCATCGTCCAGGTAAAACGGATGCTCCAGGCGCAGGGAAAATAGGCCCACCGGCCATCCCCCATGCCGGTTCTGAAAAGGGCCACAATGAGGGCTTCAAAGATCCCAATACCAACAGAAACCGATTTTGAAAAACGCAGACTTAAAAATAGATGAAGCGCATACAAAAACAAACTGCATCCAAATAAAATGCCGGTCAATGCAAAATACGTTCCAATCGTCAATGTCTCGGTCATTTGTGACATGCCAAGATAAAAACCAATCACGGCCATAAGGGTACTAAGCCCTCCAAGCACAATTAGTACGAGGTATTTACTCATTAAAGCCGGCCACTTAAACGGATAGACATTTAACAGGTTGCGGTAATTCCCGGCCTGGTCTTCAGCTTCGGCGACCATGGCGGTAATCACACCAGAAAGAATCGGAAACGCCACACAGATCACTGTAATATAAGTTTTTTGTTTCATAAAGACGTCCATTGGACTCACCGCATAATAACTCAAAAACACCATCAACCCTAGCGCTGGCACCAGCACGTGCAGCCACAGAACCGGGGTTGATTTAAGTTTTATTATATCAGTAATCAGCAGATTTTTAAACTTCATTATTTTCCCTCCCGCTCTTTAAAGGACCAGGCCGTTGCTGCCACTAGCATGATAAAAACGAGCATACAACCGAGTGCCGCACTCCAGATTCCATTGTCAGCTAATAATGGACTGCCTTCGGGAACCGGTAAGCCATTGGGCAAAATATGGAGAATCGGGCACATCAAGGCCACACCAACACCATAGGGGGAGTACTTTATAATTGATTCACTTCCAAATGATACCACCGATAAAATAACCATGCCGACGTTAAACAGCGTTGCCACAAAAAGATTGAAACGATCCGCCAGAAACATACAAATCGGAATCTGAAAAAGAAAGGTTAAAATTAATATGCTCATGGCCAATAAGTTGGCCTGTAAGGAGATCGTCGCTTGATCAATTAATCCCATCATGGCAATGCCCAACATAAAAATCAGGCTGGAGCCTAAAAACAGTAAACTGACATAAAGTGTTTTGCCAATCCAGAATAAGGCTTTTTCTCTTGGATAGAGAAACAGCCCTTTATACTCAAGATTCTTATCACGACCGATGACCATCGCCGCTAAAATAGCGATGAGCCCGGGCAGAAACATGACCACCCACCAATTATAGGCGCCGTTTTGTCCCCCACCTAAAAAATAGCAAAGCAGGAGCGTCATAAGGGGTGCCAGAATAACAAACTTGTTCACCGCTGACCGTTTACTTTTTTGAAACTCGGATTTTATGATGGCTAACATATGTATTCACCCTTGTTTTTTCGGATCACATCCATAAATATCTTTTCCAAGTCTTCACCTTTTTGGACGGCGCCCTGATAACCGACGACCCCATTCGCGATGATTGAGACCTCATCGGCAACCAGTGCCACTTCCGATAGAATGTGACTAGAAAGAATGACGGTGATCCCATGGGATGGGAAGGAACGAATTAATTCTCGCAATTCTTCGATCCCCACCGGGTCCAGGCCATTGGTTGGTTCATCCAGAATCAACAGCCGCGGCGTATTAATAATGGCTAAACCGATTCCTAAGCGTTGCTTCATACCCATCGAAAAATTTCTGGTTTTCTTTTTGTCGGCACCTTCTAAACCAATCAGCGCTAGCACTTCCTCAGCTCTTGAGCTGGGCAGTTCATAGAGGGTACACGCCACCTTTAAATTCTCCATGGCAGTCAGATTGGGATAAATGCCCGGGTTTTCAATCAGGGCCCCAATTTTAGCTAAGTCTTTTCTTTCCCAGGGTGTTTCTTCAAACAAGATCTCCCCATCCGTCGGCCTAATCAATCCGGTGATCATTTTTAACAGCGTTGACTTCCCGGCCCCATTTGGCCCCAGCAGACCATAGACAGAGTTTTCTTTAACCTTAATCGACAGGTCATTGACCGCCTTTTGATTTTTAAACTGTTTCGTCAATTGTTTTGTTTCTAAAATTATTTTTTCCATGAGTTCCTCCAATTTGTTTGTTTATTTAGTTAAATTACTAAGTTTGCTTACTAATAATCTTACAAAGCAAAGATAAGGAATTGATAAAGATCCAGAAAACTTCTGCAATTTAAGTATTTTATTAATCTTTTCGATCTTTACTCACAATTTGAACCTTTTCTTTTTTAACCAACTGCAGCTAATCACGCAAAAAAACAGCTGACTGTTAGCCCGCTGTTTTTCTTGGGGTGAGAGGAATATTATAACTTTTATAATTCATTCGTCACATGAAATAAGATCTGAAAAAAATCGGTTCTTCTAGAAATTAAGCAAATCATTAAATTCTTTTTGAATTTTACTAAATTCTAATTTGCCAAAAGCTTTATTTTCGCGTTTATTAAATACATGTTTTGCATATTCATCAATTATTTCACGATTGTTCTGGCTTGCCTTGGCTTTTATAAATCGCAACGATTTAAATCCTGCCACCACAATGGATACATCCTTTTGCCCATAAAACATAATTTGATTATAGGCATCATACAGCAGCACTTCAAAATCAAAAGCTTCGTAGATTATAAAGCCAAATTCATTTTGTTCTTTTAAGATAATATATCCTTTTTCGATATTTGCTAAATTTCTTAACAAAACACCCATGATCTTAAGACAATGAACTGCCGTATTTGGATCATTTATCCCTGGCGAAAGTGCTTTTAAAGCGATTTCAACGATCTTTTGAATTGTAAAACTAAAGTCTTGAGCCTGCGTTTTTTTATTTCCGATCAAAATACATTGATGAAGTTCATTTAATACGATTTCAGTAAAATCTTCAAAACCTTCGAAATAAATTATTAAAATCCTCGTTTCCGTTGAAACGAATTGCCCGACAACTTTTTTAAAACAAACAATACACTTATATCTCTGTGCAAATTTTTTTAATCTTTGGTAATTTATTTCTTGAATATAACCATCGGACCGAGCAAATATTTTAATAAAATTCTTTTTGTCTATTATTTTTTCCAATTTGACTTCTGAAATAATTTCTGACTCTTTTGCAAAATTAGTATACTTTTCAATTTCTCCGATTGCTTCTTCATGAAGTCTAGATATTAAATCACTGGCTTGAATATGGGTTGAAACATTATGGATGAATAATAGGAAATATACCAGACCGACTATGATATAAATAACACCTACACTGGCCGCAATTACAAGATTACCATCTTTATTTGTGTCAATAAACAACAACGAAGTAATCGCATAGATAAATCCACTCAGAAAAATACCAAAAGATTTCATTGTTGTCTTATTATTTAAAAAATTTTCTACAACGCGTGGTGTAAACTGTGAAGAATACATCGTCAACACTACCATCGTTGTCGAAAAAGTAAAGGTCGAAATTGTAATAAACGCTCCTGCAATAATACTCAATACTGCCTGGGCTAAAGAAGATGTCGTATAAAATAGCTCATTTACATAGTTCAATGATTCATCAGTATACGTTTTATCGATGATTGTAATACTAATCGAGAGTACGAACGCAAACAAACTATAAATCGTTGGATACAACCAGATGCTTGTTCGAATCTTATTAATTATTTTTTTCATTCAATCATCCTACTTTCATTATTTATCAAAAGCATTTTTTATTTATGCGCAATAATGGCAACGAAACCGCCAAAATTTGCCATTGCTTTGATTCTCATCAAAACTAACACCACCTATGGGCTATTGATCTCATTGTTCGATTTTACTTCAATGGGAGGCATTTTTGTTAACGCAAAAGTTGCTGAGGCAAACTTAACCTGACCTGAACTGCTTTCTACCCTCTCAAGGATTTTTGTGAATAGCTGATCCTTTACACCCACACGCATTTTATAGTTCACCACATAACGAAGGCTAAACTCTACCCAGTTATCATTGGCAATAATATTTACCATCGGATGGGTTGAGGCGTTTTCAATCAGAAATTTTTGTACCATGATCTCCCAATGCTTCTCCGCTTCATCAGAATAGTCGCTTACCACTTCCTGAGCTACATCATAGAGAATTTCTCTTGCCAGAGTGTAATTACTTCCATATTGAATCGGAACCTTAATCTCATCCCATAAAAAAGGAAAATCTGCGGAATAGTTGTATACGGGTTCCTTGAATACAAAGCTGTTGGAGATTCTAACAATTCTGCCATTGTATAAATCCCCTTCTACCCATTCGCCTATTTCCATAATGGTGGTTCGCAGCACACCGACATCAATCACGTCGCCTTTGATTCCGCCCATCAATACCCGGTCCCCAGATTTATAAATGTCGCTGGACAAGATCGCCATCCATCCAGCGATGCTTGTAATAACTTCCTGTAGTGCAAAAGCAATCCCAGCTCCGGCAATCCCCAAAAAAATTGTTAACGATCCCAGGCTCTCGCGATAAATAATTGAGATCAACAGTAGAATGAGAAAATAGCCCACAAGGTTAATGGCCTTTCTGGTTCGATAGGAATTATTTTGATCGTTGATGTGTCTGCTCAGGCGAGACCGAATCAAGTTTTTCGCCGTCAAAATTAGGATCACGCCTGCTACCACCAGAACCAGTTGCAAAACGCGAGGATTTTGCATCATAATGTCGAAATATTCATCCATGGAAACCTCCTCTATTTTTGACTGTTTCACCTGCACTATCATATTTTTTATTATAGCATTTATCGTTGTGGAATCACTGTATTTATTATCACTTTTCAAAATTAGCACAAAAAAACAGCCGACTGATATAAAGTCCGCTGTTTTTTCTTTGGTTGAGGTGGATGTTACTACCTAAATAATTTAATTCATGAACCTTGAAATAAAGTTGAAAAAGAGTGACCTCTTCAAACTTTATCATATAACACGATTGATCAAGGGAAAATGCCTTTTATTTCTTCTGCATAAATCAATCGTTTTAAGGCAATGATATAAGCAGCCATCCGTAATGAACATTGGGACTGCTGACTTTCTTCCTGGATCTCAATAAAGGCGGCCGACATGATCTTTTCCAAGGTTTTATTAACCTGCTCCCGATTCCAGGTTAGAATTTGAATATTTTGTACCCACTCAAAATAAGAGACAATGACCCCACCGCTATTGGCAAAGATATCCGGTACCAACACGATACCCCGTTCTTTTAGCAACGCATCGGCTTCCACACTAGTCGGTCCGTTAGCGCCCTCAACAATATACGAGCATTGCAGTTTTGGAGCATTTTCAGCATTAATCTGATTCTCCAGTGCCGCCGGGATTAGCACATCGCATTTACAGGTTAGTACCTCCTCATGGGAAATATGGCTGACCCCCGCTTTCTGATAATCCTTTAACTGATTACATTTAATCTCCAGAAACGTTGAGACTTCATCCGCATCCAGACCTTCTTCGCAGTAGATGCCCCCGGAGACATCGCTTAAAGCCACAATTTTACTACCGCGATGAAAAAGAATCCGGGCTGCATTGCCGCCAACATTGCCCATCCCCGAAATTGCCACTGAAATATCCGCAAGCGTCTTGCCATCCCGTTCCAGAATCAGCTTGGTACTGATAGCCACCCCTCGACCAGTAGCCGAATTTCGTCCTTTTGAACCACCCAGCTCCAGTGGTTTTCCGGTAACCACGCCGGGACAGGGCTTGCCCTTTAGCATGCTGTAGGTATCCAGAATCCAGGCCATTGTTTGGGCGTTGGTATTGACGTCCGGTGCTGGAATATCGGTATCAGCACCAATTAGTGGTTCGATGGCAAAGGCATAGCGTCTGGTCAGTTTACGGAGTTCCCGCAGCGACAAGGTATCGGGATCTACCCGCACCCCGCCTTTAGCCCCACCATAGGGGATATTGACCACTGCACATTTTAGCGACATCCAGGTCGCCAAAGCCTTTACTTCATTTAAATTACAGTCCTGATGAAAGCGGATTCCACCTTTAAAGGGTCCCCGAATATTGGAATGTTGAACCCGATAGCCTTCAAACACTTTTACCGCTCCATCATCCATTTCGACTGGTAAATAGACCTTTGTCTCCCGCTGAGGATTTTTAATGATCTCAAACATATATTGATTCATCCCGCCAATTTTCATTGCCTCTGTCATTACATCGACCACGTTTAAATATGGATCATAAAATTCTCTCATATACTTGTCTCCTGTTTATGATTTGTTGTGAACATCAACTGAAAACAATCATAAACTTAAACCATTTACATTGTCAATCACTCAATGTAAAACGATGATACCTAATTATTTTAAGTGTATATCCCTAATTTAAAAAGTTTTTTCGCTTTTCTACTTAATTTAATTATGCTACACTAGTGTAAAGAATGTACGTTTTTTACATCAACAGTATATTTTCAATTATTTTCAACGCGTTCAGGAGATTAAAACCATGAAAAACAAGTTACTGGATTCCATCGATCTGCAGATCTTAAATCTGTTACAAAAAAACGGACGGATTTCAATCAAAGATTTAGCTGCCCAGGTTTACCTCTCATCACCGGCAGTTTCTTCACGGATTGAGCAATTGGAGAAAAACGATTATATTTGCGGCTATCAGGCAGTGGTGAATCCCATCAAGATGGGTTATCATATCAAGGCCTTTGTTAATCTTGAGGTTGAACCCGTTCGCAAAAAAGAATTTTATCCCTACATTAAGACCTGCATCAATGTGATTGAATGCAATTGTGTCACTGGGGATTATTCGATGCTGCTGGAAGTTCTTTTCCCCAGCACCAGTGAACTGGACAGCTTCATTGGGGAGCTGCAACAATTTGGCCGAACCAAAACACTGATTGTCTTTTCGACTTCGATAGAACACCGGGGGATTGCGTTTTCCCAGGAGGAATAATACATTTGGGGCTCATTTTACGTCGCCTTATATTGTCTTCTTATGTCCCCTTGTGAATCTTGCAAAGCAACGATCCACAAGCGATCATAAAAAGACTTCTTCATTTCCTTCTGCAAAACTTATTTGAGCAGCATCTTATTTACAGCGTTAATTAGTGCTAAGGCACTGGCGTGCATCACATCCTGTTCGATGGCTTTACCTGAAAACAACTGCTCATTGCAGCGAATTTGGGTGGTGACCTTTCCCAGGCTCCCTTTACCCCGGCTTAAGCTGTTGATCCGATAATCGATGAGTTCAATGGGTTCACCGACCGCTTCCATAATGGCCCCATAAAGAGCATCAATGACACCGGAGCCGCTCTGGCTGACTGCCACTTTTTTATCACCTCGAGCCAGCTTTACCGTTGCTGAAGGTAAGCCGCTGGTCACCTGTAGCTGATAATCGACCAGCTGCCATAATTCCGGGCTAATGCCACTGCTGGGGACACCACTGTTTTTTAGCAGGGTCAGCACGTCATTATCATAGATTTCTTTTTTAGCATCGGCCATGGTCAAGAATTGCTGATAGCAATCTGCCACTGATTCCTCGGGGATATCAAAGCCCAGACCCTGAGTGACATGCATAAAGGCATGTCGGCCTGATCTGGCGGTGAGGACAATTTCCATTGCCGGCGCCCCGATGGTTTCCGGATCCATAATTTCATAAACATCCTTTGATTTAAGCAGTCCATCCTGATGGATCCCCGAAGAATGGGCAAAAGCATTTTCTCCCGTGATGGCCTTGTTCACCTGAAGATCCAGCCCCATGGTGGCACTGACCATCCGCGAAGTTTCGTAAATTTTTTGGGTATCCACCGTGGTATGTCCGCCATAATAAGCCGGGTGGAGCGAAATCCCCATGACCACTTCTTCCAGCGCGGTATTTCCAGCCCGTTCACCGATGCCATTGATGGTACACTCCACCTTATCCGCCCCGTTTTTAACGGCTGCCAGGGTATTGGCGGTGGCCAGACCAGTGTCATTATGACAGTGAACACTGAGCATCACCTGAGGGTCAAGATTCTTCAGTCGGTCATTAATGCGGTAGATCAGCTTGCCAAATTCTTCGGGAATGGCAAAACCGACCGTATCCGGCACATTAATGATGGTGGCGCCCGCCTTAACCACCGCTTCAATGGTTTGCCAGAGATACTCAAACTCTGAGCGGCTGGCATCTTCCAGCGAATACTGAACCTGGGGCAGCAGGCTGCTGGCATATTTAACTGCGCCGACCCCCATCTCAATGACTTGCGCCGGTGTTTTTCTGAATTTCTTAGCGACATGTACATCCGACGACCCTAAAACAATATGAATCAGCGGATTCTCAGCCTCCCGAATACTCTCATAAATGCAATCAATATCCGCTTGCACCGCCCGACCCAGGGCGGCAATCCTGACGTCCTGGCCAATTTTGCGACTGATCGCCCGAACGGCCTCAAAATCCCCCTGGGATGACGAAGGGAAGCCCACCTCCATCATATCGACCTTCATTTTGGCAATCTGCTCAGCCACCTCCAGTTTTTCGCTTAGATTCAATTTGGCTCCCGGTACCTGTTCACCGTCTCTTAAGGTTGTGTCAAAGACATAAATTTTTCGTGACATACGCTTTCTCCTTTTATGAATTTTGGGTAAAAAAAGCTCCCTGACATCTCAATCAGAGACGAAAAGGGAGCTTTCCGCGGTACCACTCTTATTCACACAGACGACTGTATGCACTTTATCGATACCCTTTATCCTGCCCCTGAAGATTCTTTGTATAAAAATTTTGCAACCACGATTCCGCTCCGCTTCATCTTTGGTTCGTGGGCAGTCGCCAACTGCAAGCGAGCTTGCGATTGGCGACTGCCTTCACGCAAAAAAACGCCTGTCTCAAACGAGACAGACGAAAAATCTGCTATACCACTCTATTTTATACGACGATCTTCAATACGGGTTTAACAAAACCGATATCCATCCCTTATAACGGTGGGCTTCCGTCTTAACCTACTTTTTCACTGAATTTGGTATCAGGATCGTATCATCAGCGCTATTTCAGCAAGCAACTCAGAGGTGAGTTCATCGTCTTCTGATTTCTGCTTCACACCACCCAGCAGATCTCTGAAAATCATCCAATAACTACTATTCCTCATCAGCGTCTTTTTGATATTTTATATATCATAAACGAATCCAAGCCCTTTGTCAACCCAATAAAAAAAGCAGCCGTTCAATGAACAGCTGCCAGTGATAGTGAAGTGAAAAAAGATGTCGAAACTTTTCTCACATCACAGATTCTAACGCATTAAACTTAACGCTCTCTGTAAACATGCATTTACTTAAGCATATGTTAAAAAAAGGTGAAAATTAGTGCAATTTATTTCCAGATATTCCTAAATCTTTTCCGACAAGACGATCCCACCAATCCTTAATTGAATGTGATTGACTCGAATTATCCGATCCTGGGTCAGCGCCGAATTTCCCGGGCAATTTTCTTCGCGGTGGGTGTGTCGGCCAGACCCCCTTCTGCCGTTTCTTTTAATGTTTTGGGCATCGCATCGCCAACGGCTTTCATCGCACCAATCACCTCATCGACCGGGATAGTACTCTTTATCCCGGCTAGAGCCATCTCTGCCGCAACCAGGGCATTGGCTGCTCCGCTGGCATTACGCTTGATACAAGGCACCTCCACCAGCCCGGCAACCGGATCACAAACTAATCCCAGCACACTTTTTAAGGCCATCGCACAGGCATGGGCACACATTTGTGGGGTACCACCCATTAATTCAACCGCCGCGGCTGCGGCCATTGCCGCGGCACTGCCGCATTCTGCCTGACAGCCTCCCTCCGCACCGGAAACGCTGGCCTTTTGGGCAATCACCATGCCGAGTCCGGCGGCGGTAAAAAGGCTCATCACCACCTGATCCTCAGCTAAATGGTGTTCTTCTTTTAAGGTCAGCAAGAGGGCCGGAATAATCCCGCAGGAACCGGCCGTCGGCGCCGCGACAATTCTACCCATGCAGGCATTCACTTCAGCAATCGCCAACGCCTTTGCCAGGGTTTCACTCAGCACCTTCCCGCTAAGGGCTCTGCCGGCATCAACCGCCTGTTTCATTTTATTGGCATCACCGCCACTTAAACCGCTTGCCGACAAACTCTGTGAAGTGAGTCCCTTTTCTGCTGCGGCCGCCATCACATGAAGGCTTTTACGCATCAGCTCAAAGAGTTCATCGTTTGACTGTTCCATATGCAAGGCCTGATCCTCAAGGACCAGCTCCGAAATTCGCTTCCCTTTTTTTGTGGCCTTATCTGCCAGTTCCTGTATCGAATCATAACTAATCATCTTCACTCCTAATAGATCGGTTCAATTAATACTGCCTTTTTTACCGTCTTCACCGCTTCGATTGAGCAAACCAATCCACCTTTAACCGCCTGATCGGTTTCAATCACCATCATCGCCTCACCGCCGCGATGGGAACGATACATATTCAGCTCAGCAATGTTAATCCCATGATCCGCCAGCAGTTTAGTTACGGCCGCAATCACCCCGGGCGTATCGGTGTGGGGAATCAGCAGAGTATAATAGTCGCCCTTGAATTTGACATTGATCTCGTTAATCCGGTTGACTACAATTCTGCCACCACCGACTGAAGATCCCTGGACAATTGTTTTTTTTCCCAATTGATCGACCGATGAAATCAAGGCCGTATTGGGGTGAACCGCTTGATTACCGGACTTTCTAAATTTAAAACTCATTCCCGCCTGCCTGGCCAGCGCCAGACTGTCTTTAATCCGCTCATCGTCTGGTGCCATGCCCAGCAGGCCGGCAATAATCGCTTTATCCGTTCCATGTCCCTTATAGGTTTGGGCAAAGGAGCCATAGAGTTCAATGGACACCGCAACCGGCTGTCCGCCTGCGACCACTCGGGCTATTTTGCCGATTCGCACCGCTCCGGCAGTATGAGAGCTGGACGGGCCCACCATAATCGGTCCGATAATATCAAATACATTCATGCCAACCTCCACTTTGGGGCAACCACTTTTTCAGGCACCACTATTTGATTCTGGTGTATTCTTGCGTTATTAATACCCGATTTACATCGGATTATCTAGACTTTGTTATACCGAAGCATCGGTTTTCGTACTGCCGCAACCTCATCGAGCCGTTTTACCATGCTGTCATGGGGTGCTTCCTTTAGAAGCTCCGGATTCGTCTGCGCTTCGCTGGCAATTTGTTGCATCGCCACGATGAATTCATCCAGGGTTTCCTTACTTTCAGTCTCAGTCGGTTCAATCATCAGCGCTTCTTTGACGATTAAGGGAAAATATATCGTTGGCGGATGATAACCAAAATCAATCAGCCGTTTGGCAATATCCAGCGCCGAAACCCCAAACTTGCTCTGCTTTTGAGCCGAGAAAACCACCTCATGCATACAGATTTTGCCAAACGGTAATTCGTAATCATCCTGCAGTCTGGCACGGATATAATTGGCATTAAGTACCGCTGTCTCTGATGCCTCCCGAAGGCCCGCAGCCCCCAAGGAGCGGATGTAAGCAAAGGCTTTAACGACCACCCCAAAATTGCCATAGAAAGATTTAACCCGGCCAATCGATAAGGGCCGGTTATCATCCAGATAATAGCGATCCTCGACCCGTTCCACCACCGGACCAGGCAAAAAGGGAACTAACTCTTTTTTGACGCCCACCGGACCTGAACCGGGGCCGCCACCGCCATGCGGAGTGCTGAAGGTTTTGTGCAGATTAAGATGGACCACATCAAAGCCCATATCGCCAGGCCGGGTCTTACCCATGATGGCATTCATATTGGCACCGTCGTAATAAAGCAGGCCGCCCGCCTGGTGGACAATCTGAGCTATTTCGGTAATATTTTCTTCAAATAAGCCCAGGGTACTGGGATTGGTAAGCATCAGTCCGGCAATTTCATCACTCATCACCGCCTTTAGTGACGGGATATCAACGCCGCCAAATGCATTGGATTTCACTTCAACCACATCAAAACCAACCACCGACGCCGAAGCCGGATTGGTGCCATGGGATGAATCCGGCACAACGATTTTTTGTCGCTTAGTATCGCCGCGGTTCTGATGATAAGCTTTGATAATCATCAGTCCCGCCATCTCCCCATGAGCGCCAGCCGCCGGTTGCAGGGATACCCGCTCCATTCCGGTGATTTCTGCCAGCATGATGTCAGTTTCGTATAAAACCGCCAGGCAACCCTGGGCGGTTTTTTCAGGTTGGTACGGGTGCATCCGGGCAAAGCCACTAAATTTGGACACCTCCTCGTTCACCTTGGGATTATACTTCATGGTACAGGAACCCAGCGGATAAAAGCCGGAATCGACCCCGTGATTCATCTTCGATAAGGCCGTAAAATGGCGAACCGTATCGACTTCGCTGACCTCCGGGAGTTCCGGCGACTGAGCCCTTAAAAAACCGGCGGGGATGGCGCTGCCAAGATCTAATTCAGGAACATCACAGGCTGGTAACAGGTCCGTTTTTCGACCTGAAACTGACTTTTCAAAAATCAGTGCTTCGCTCTTAATCACAATAATTCACCGCCTTTTCTACTAAACTATCGATCTCGGTTCGGGTCCGTTTTTCGGTCACCGCCAGCAACCAGCCGTTTTTTAGCTGCGGATACGATTTCTCCAACTCATAGCCACCGATAATTTGGTCCAAGAGCAACGCCGTATTCAGGGCTTTGGTTTCGCAACTGCCGATTACAGCAAATTCCTTAAAAAAGGGAGCTGAAAAAACAGGCGTAAATTTCCCCGATTGGATCAGTTGATCATAGAGATAGTGAGCTTTATTAAAGCATAGATTGGCTACCTCTTTTAAACCCTCCTTACCAAGAACCGTCATATAAATAGTCGCAGCCAGAGCATTTAAGGCCTGGTTGGAGCAAATATTAGAAGTAGCCTTGTCCCGACGGATATGCTGTTCTCTGGTCTGGAGGGTCAGCACAAAGGCCCGTTTGCCATCAAGATCAGTGGTCTGACCAACGACGCGACCCGGCAGCTTCCGCATTAATGCCTTAGAGGTGGCCATAAAACCAAGGCCGGGACCGCCAAAGCTAATCGGATTACCCAGACATTGGCCATCCCCAACCACAATATCGGCCGCCAGTTCGCCTGGGGATTTTAAGATTGCCAGCGAAATCGGATCGACACTGGCAATCAGCAGGGCCTTATGGTGGTGTGCCAGTTCGGCGGCCTGGCCCAGATCTTCGATGATACCGAAGAAATTGGGATTCTGGACAATAACCGCCGCAGTTTGATCCGATAACGCTGCTTCCAGACAACCGAAATCGATGCTACCATTATCATAGTCAATTTCTTTGACCTCAATGCCTTTGTATCGGGCATAGGTTTTTATGACTTCCCGACTCTCCGGATGAACGGTGCTGGCAATGAGCACCTCATTTCTTCTGGTATGACTACAGGCCATCGCGACCGCCTCAGCCAGGGCGGTGGCACCATCATACATCGAGGCATTGGCAATATCCATCCCGGTGAGCTCGCAGATCATCGATTGAAACTCGAAGATCGCCTGCAGGGTACCCTGGCTGATTTCTGGCTGATACGGGGTATAGGCCGTGTAAAACTCCTGTCGGGCAGTCAGATTGCCGACCACGCTGGGGATGAAATGATCATAGGCCCCGGCTCCCAGAAAACAGCTATAAGCATCCAGATTGGCATTTTGCTGTGACAGCTTTTGCATATAACTAGTCAGTTCCATCTCTGATAGAGCCGGTGGTAATAGAAGCTCGCGGTTTAAGCGCACTTGTTTTGGAATGTCGGCAAAAAGTTCGTTTATCGAAGCGATTCCCATCGCTTTTAGCATCGCTTGTTGTTCTTCTTTGGTATGGGATAAATAGGATGACACGCTTTTTCCCCCTTTTAAACTTATTTTTTATTTAAAACGTATTTTTTAATTTTTCCAGCTGTGCTGCAATTTCTTCATCATCGAAGCAATATTTAAGACTCGTAAACTGGCCTCTAAGCCGCTTGACATCTTCTTTAACATCTTTATTTCTTAAAATCACATCCGCCATCAAAGCTGCGGTTTCGGCAAAGGCTTCTTTGCCAAAACCAAACCGGGTCATTTCTGCAACCCCGATGCGAATCGCACCAGAAGCGGTAAAGCCTTCTTCTTCCGGGGTGGCCTGATAATTAATGATGATATTATTATTTTCCAGGCGATTGGCCACTTCGGGACCGCTGCCATAACCCACTCGCACCACCACCTGATGGGTCTCCGTATAGGAAATGGCCGGGTCTCCTGCCACCTCCAGGCCGCAATCTGCCAGACATTTGGCAAAATACTTGGCATTGTCAATGACATTTTTCTGATAAAGATCCTTAAAGCAGTTCATTTCGTAGCTTGCCATGAGCAGACCCAGCATCGTTCCTAAATGGTGATTGCTGACGCTGCCGGGGAAGGCACGGGTTTCGATGGTTTCCCAGAGACCATACTTATAATCGTCTTTGTCATAATTCCCAGCAATAACGCCCCGTTGGGTGCCAAAGAAGGTTTTATGGGTCGAGCCGGTGACCAGTTCCGCCCCTTCGGCAAAGGGGTCCTGGAAATGATCCCCGACCAGACCAAGGACATGGGCCATATCATACATAATGATCGAACTGAGCTTTTGCGCATCAATAAATTCCCGAATTTCCCGAACGGGTTCTTTGTGAAGCACCATGCTCTTACCAAAGATAATCAGCTCTGGCTTATATTGTTCAATGACCTTTTTAGTTTCCGCTACATCAATCTTAAAGGGGTTGTCTTTTTCCACCGGAAAATTCACCACTGCCGTTTTTTCCGTAACCGGATCGACGGCGATGTAATCGTGGAGCGCGCCCATCGGCTGAGCACTTAAATGACCGCCGCGGATAATGTGGTTATTCATCACATAACCTAATCGTTTGGCATCGACCTTCCGGTTGACCCGATTTTTATAATCCATCAGCGCACTAAAGACCGCGACATTGGCCATCTGGCCGCTAATCACCCGGGTTTCTACCTCGGCGCAACGCAGATATTTTTTCATTTCTTCCATCAACAAGTATTCAATCTCATCAATAAAGGCGGTACCCTGATAATAGAAGACATCATAATCATAAAATGATTTTGTCTTTTTGTGCTCTGCATAACGGAAGGAAGGGTCCATTATCGATAATAACCGCACCGCCGCAGAATGGGTCTGCTCGGAAGGAATCAAATTAATGGTTTGATGTTGTCTCAAGATGGTATTGTCATAGCTTTTTTCCAGCAGATTAAGAGCCTTGGTTTCATAATCCCGGGGACTATCAAATTTGCGCTCTACTTCGACCCCATAAAGGATCGGTCTGGCAAAAGGCGGTGCATCACTTTTCATATGGTAGGGGGCAATCACCGCCGGTACCATCTTACCGCGAATTTCCACCGCTACCGCATCATTTAGTTCCACATCACCGTCAATCAGGGCCAAACCAATGGCCCGCATCGCTTTCTCGTCGGTGATTTTACTGTCCAGCCCATATCCTACCGCCTTTAAATAAGGCACCATCGTAGCGCTGGTGACAGTGCCGACTTCTTTGCCATCTTTATACACCTTACAACCGGCCCGGGCAATGCCGCGACCGGTAATGGCAATTGGCCTGACAATCCGAGCCAGATGGGACAGATCAGCCAGATCCCGCTCCATAATTTTTTTAAAGCCAATATATTGATTTGCCAGGGCTTCCCGGCCAATATAGTCGCCTTTGACCGCGGCAAAACTGACTGCAAATTTAGCCAGCGGGCAGGAAAAAATGGGAATTTCGTTCCCGTCGCTATCAAGCCCCAGTTCATGACCATATAAAGGCAGACCCGCTTCTAATCGTAATGTATCGCGGGCACCCAGACCAATCGCCATGGCACCCAGGTCAAGCAGCTTTTCCCAGATTGCCGGGCCCTGTGCGGCCTTAGCAAAAAGCTCAAAGCCAAGGGGTTCGCCGGTGTAGCCGGTTCGGGCAATTAGTAAGCCCTCACCTTGATAGTCTAAAATCGCCAAAGCATTCTTAAGGGGTTCGGTGAGATTCTCGCTGCCGAGGAGCTTTTTAAGCACTGTTTTTGAGTCCGGTCCCTGCAGCGAGATCATCGCAATTTCAGCGGACTGATCAATAATCCGGGCATCAAAGGCGACAATTTCTTTATTTAAGTGCTGCCAGTCTTTTTCGGCATTGGCAGCATTAACCACCAGCAGATACTCGTCTTCATAAAAACGGTACAGATAGGCGTCGTCCAATGCCCCGCCATTACTGTTCTGAATCATCGTGTATTGGGCCTGAAGCAGGTCCAGGGCTAATACATTGTTCGTTAACACATGTTGCAAAAAGGCGATCGCTTCCTTCCCGGAGACGATGAATCTTCCCATATGGGAGACATCAAAGATTCCAGATTTAATGCGGGTATGAATATGTTCATCAACAATGCCAGCCGGATATTGGATGGGCATTTCCCAGCCCCCAAAATCGACCAGGGTTGCTCCGGCTTTGACATGATTGTCATAAAAGAGGGTGTGTTTTAAATTTCCCATTTCTTAATCTCCTGTTTTCTGCGTTTTAATCCTGACAAATAGTATCGTATTTTGCGGCGTCCATCAGTTCATCCAGTTGTGCCGGATCATCCATTTCCACACACACCATCCAGTTTTCAAAGGCATCAGTATTGAGCAGTTCCGGTTCATCAACCAGGGCTTCGTTTATTTTAACAACGGTGCCCGATACTGGTAAATAGATATCTGAGGCAGCTTTTACCGATTCCACTACCCCAAAGGCTTCTTCCTTGCCAATTACATCACCAATTTCTGGTAATTCAACAAAGACGATATCACCAAGGGAATGCTGGGCATAATCAGTAATGCCAACGGTGGCCAGATTGCCCTCAACTTTTACCCACTCATGATCTTTTGAATACTTTAAACCTTCAATAATTTTCATCTTTTTTCTCCTCCACTTTGTTTAGTTTCTGTAAATTCAATACCCGTTCTGAAATTTTATAAACAAAAAAACAGAAGGCTTACGCCTTCTGCTCTGTTATTAACCTGAGAGTTTCGTTCCATTATGGAAGTTGCCCCTTCGGTGCTACGCTTTCCAGAGTTATGTCCGGTTACGGTCCTTTTTACCTGAGATCATCATTGATATGAGCTATTCTATCAATTTAATCCTTCGGTGCTGCACTTTAAGCAGTCTCTCCCGTAGCCATCATCCATTCGCAACTATTTAATTATGTTAGGTGCATTCTATTTCGTTTAAATATTTCACATTGATATTTTCTTGTGTTTATGTGAGTATAACCCGTTCCAATGGGGATTGTCAACTACCGAACTGTTTTTATTAAGAACATTTCCCTTATTCGCGATTCTTTAATACCTCAGCATGACTTATTTTTTTAAGCCGTTGCAACAGTAATGTGTTAATGACTAAATATAAAAATAAAATCATACCGTATACCCCGGCATATAGCCACCATGGAAAGCTTAAATTAAAGCCTACCGCCACATTAGAAACCAGGATCGGGTAAACTTGATCCATCACCCATTTAGCCAGGGGAATGCTGATAACGGCACCTACTGCAATGACATAGAAATTACCGTTTATATAGAGCTTTCTAAGTTCTTTGGACCGATAGCCAAATATTTTCATTAGCGCAACCCCAAAAGCGGAACGATCCACCATCACCTGCATCATCAGATACATCACCACCGCCAGCAAAATAAGAGACACCGCCACCATCGTAATAATCAAAGAGGTCATCTGGCTAATAAAAACATTGGCACTCTTAACACTATCTTCCCTGGTGGTAACATTATTTAGTCGCTCAGTTTCCAGATTCAAAGGCTGATCCGAAAAAACGATGTTATAATATGTGTCGGTTTCACCAAAATAATCCCGCATATCCGCCAAATTCATAAAAACAAAAAGCCCCGATGCGTAGGCTGTCACCCCGTCAACGGTAAATGCTGCCAATTTTTCATCTTCCTCATCATTTAACACGAGCACATCTCCTGCCGCAAGGCCAAACTTCCTGGCCACTGCCGAAGAAATGATAACCTTATTTTGTCCTTTGGTAACCGCGGCATCAAAATAGGGATTACTCGCATCAATTCCCAAAAGCGTCACATCCAGGTTGTAGCCAAAGACTTCTTTTTTCAGGGTTTTCCCAAAAGCGGCCACGCCGCCCTCTGGTACCGCTTCGGTTGGAAACTTATAGCTATACATGTATTCGAAACGGGTATCGGCTTTGTTTTCTAAACTGACGTGGCTACAGACCGCATAACAGTTTAGTCCCAGCATCATAATTAACAAGGCAATGAACAAACCAAAAACAACCGTCAGGCTGGTCCGGGCCTCCCTGATCATCTGCCGGATTTGAAAACGCCGGACAAAGCCAAAGCGTTTAAGCGTGATCGTCGCTGCCTGCTCACTGTTTTCCCGATTTGACAATAGATCCAGAACATTTTGAGAAAGCTTTTTACGAATCACCAGGGCGTTGACAACAGCGGCCACAACCGCCGGCATCACAATCCCATAGAGTAAGAGTGGTAATGAATAAACCGTGGCCAGATTGGGGACCGAAAAATAATTCAGCGACTCAGCCATTTGCAGATTAACCCCCCATTGGCTGTAACCGATCGCGGTCCCGATCATGCCACCTAAAACAGTAATGATTACCGGCAAGGTAAGATAGTATCGCATCAGGTCTTTTTTAGTTACCCCCAAGGCATAAAGGGCTCCGATAACGGGTCGCTCCCGATCAATCGTATGAATTACAAAAACAGAAATAATATACGTAAATAAAATCATCACAACGACTCCGGCAATCAGCCCGGCAATTTTAGTGATCACCTGATCATCTGCTGAAGCCGCAATACGGGGGTTATTTGCCGCAGTTATAAACGCCGTCAGCTTATTATGATCATAATAAGTATCCTTTAGCTTCTTTTTTAGATCGCTATCATCCATGGTGCCGTTTAAGTGATATGCATAGGTAAAACTTTCTGATTTGATGGCCTGTCCTGCAGTCTTCATCATTTCATAATCCGCGGGTACCACAAGTCCAAATCCAAAGGTTTCGCTTTCAACGATGCTATCGGACAGCTCCTGATAAACGGCGTCATAATCTGGTAGGGTGCCGATTCCGGTGACCTTAAAAAGGCGTCCGGCAATTGTGATTTGGCTACCCGTTGTCAGCTGATTCTTTCTCGCATAGTGTTTTTCCAGAAAGATTTCGCCCGCTGTTACCGGCATTCGGCCCTCATCAACTGAGGCCAAATTAACCGCCTTGCGGTTCTTAAAAAGCCGGACTACGCTATTATTTCTTCCATGATAATCAAGATAAAACTGCTCTTCCAGGGTGATCCCCGCCGCCACCAAGTCATTTTCTTCTTTTTCTGTCAACGGAACAAACACTGAAAACTGGCCATCTTCGACTTGAAGAAGCTGGTTTTTTTCGGCTACCCCGGTAATCACGGTATCGGCTGCCCCGACAAAACTGACAACCAGATACATTCCCAACACAATCAAAAACCCCGGTGCCAGATAGTAAAAAAGATTTGCCTTTAAGTCGCGAAGTATCCGCTTTCTCAGTATCTTCTGCATCTTACAATTCCTCCAGATCCGCCGCCGGAATCCGTTGTTCGTTTTGATAAGTATTAGAAATAGTGCCATCTTTAATGGTAATGACCCGATGGACCATGTCCTTAATGGCATTATTATGGGTGATGATGATCATGGTGGTACCAAAGGTCTGATTGATTTTTTCCATCAGAATTAAAATGTCTTTTGCCGTCTTGGAATCCAGTGCTCCGGTAGGCTCATCGCACAACAAGAGTTTTGGGTTTTTAACCAGAGCTCTGGCAATCGCACAACGCTGTTGCTGGCCACCAGACAACTGGGAAGGAAACTTGTTCTGATGTTCGGTTAAACCCAAGACCTCAAAAAGCATTGCCATTGCCATCGGTTCTGGGGATAAGTAGCCGCAGACCTCGACGTTTTCCTTAACGGTTAGATTCGGTACCAGGTTATAAAATTGAAAGATAAACCCCAAATAATCCCGACGATAATCAGACAAGGCCTCAGGTTTTAGTCCCACAATTTCTTTGCCGTCAACCGTTACACCACCACTGTCGGGTGTATCCAAGCCCCCGATACAATTAAGCAGAGTCGATTTACCTGAACCACTGGCCCCCTGAATCACACACATTTCGCCTTTTTCTACCGTTGTGGTAATTCCCTTAAGTACCTCCACATAACTGCCGTTTTTACCAAAGCTCTTCTTTAAATTTTTTATTTCCAGAAACATCTTATTTCCCTCTTTCTTCCTCGGCTTAACATAACACCGTTATGTTAAGCCTAAAATTTTTTGTTTCTTACTCCTGCTCACTTTAGCAATTCCCAAATTGCTCCTGATTAAGATCCTCACCAAAGGAAGCAGGGGCTTAGCTACTATAATTAATCCTTCATCTCAGGTGCAAATAGACCGAACCAACCACCGATCATATATTTAATGACCTGTTGCACATGCACCACTGCCGCTTCTTCTGATACCTCATGGGTCAAAATATGAATAAAGGCATCAATTAACATATGGGCGATCCAATGGATCAGATAATCAGCCACCCGCGGAGCACCATAACATTTTTCCATATTGTCGGCGATCTGTCTAAAGTGTTTTTCAGTGATCATCACAAAATCATCGGTGATTTTCTCATAGCAGGAACCCTGGCTTTTTGTCAGCAACATCATGAATTCATCCCGATGCAAATAGAGACAACGCAAGATTGCGATGGCCGCTTCGACATCATCATCCCGGTCCGTTTCCATCAGGAGTCCGGCATTAATCTGAGCCTGTTCCTCGGCGTAGTGACGATTCATTACTGCATGAAGTTTTTTTATCGGTTCGGCAACCAATGCGCCATACAGGTCTTGCTTATCTTCAAAGAAAAAATACAAGGCCCCGGTGGTAACCCCGGCATTCTTACAGATATTGCGCAGCGATGCCGAGAGGTAGCCTTTTTCAATAAATTCTTTTTTGGCACTCGTCAGCAGCTTTTCTTTGGTTTCTTTATTGTCTTTCACTTAACTTCCCCGCTTTATCATTTCATTTGCACTATCGATAACCGTAGTTGCGTTACCTGAAGGCACTGATACGTTCAATCACCACCGCTCATTAGATAACATCGTTATGTTATCCTGGCTAGTAAACTTTGTCAAGCGGATTTTATTCTTGCTAATAATTTTCATTCGCTAAAATCTTTTTATTACTGCTCCTATAGAAAGCGCTCCATTCGCGAACAGCACTTTTTACTCGTCAATTGATGTTTTATTAAAGCTGATAAACTGTTAGAATAAACTACATTTAAGAGTCACCAAATTTGCCTATTCATTCACCAGAAATTACTGGATTAAATTAATCCGCATTCAAACCATTAAAAAAGGAGAAAAAGTGAAAAAATTTATATTCGTCTTACTGGCGTTTTGCCTGATTATTCCGATTCCTTCTGTGTTTGCCCAAGTCGATACCGAAACGATCCCGGTTCTTTCCCGGGGCCACATTCAAGATCTGGGCGATTACCCAACCGATGGTTCTTTCGTTGCGAGCCCTAATCGGATTGGTACCGTTGGCCAAAGCAAACGAATTGAAGGCTTTGAATTAAAGCCTGACAGCGAGCTGCCGGCAGATCTTTCGCTGTGCTACAACGTCCATGTCCAGAACATCGGCTGGCTCTATGATGAGAGCCAACCATCCACCTGGGCCAAAAACGGCGAGTATGCCGGAACCCGGGGCGGTGGGTTGCGAATTGAGGCGATTAAAATTATCCTGCTTGATGCCACCGGTAATAAGGCCATCGGCTATCATATCCGCTACCAGGGCCATGTCCAGAACATTGGTGATCTGCCTGCAGATTCAGAACAATGGTTTGCCGATGGTGAACAGCTTGGGACTGTTGGCAGTTCTTTGCGCCTGGAAGCGTTGAAGTTGGAAATTGTTAAAGACACCGATGTAAACAGTGAATTAAGCACCTACTATAGCCTTCTTGAACAAATTGATGACTTGAGTGAGTCTGATTATACCCAAACCTCCTGGGCTAATCTGCAGACGGTTATAAAGAATCACGTCGTTACCGATAAAAGTACAGCGGAAGAAGTGGCTGATGCCGTTAAAGCCATTGAAACAGCGATCCAACAGCTTGAAAAATTAAGCACATCCACAGTCTACGATAAAGCCGGCACCTATGGCCCAACTAACGGATCAGAACCGATCAACCAGGATGTGATCATCACCGCTACCGAAGTAATCCTGCAGAACCTGACCATTGATGGCAACCTGATTATTGATGAAGCCGTTGGTGACGGCGATGTCACCTTGAATAATGTCACCGTCTCCGGCGAGCTGCGGGTTCGCGGCGGCGGTAAAAACAGTATTCATATTAACGGTGGCGATTATCAGAACATCCTGGTGGAGAAAACCCCCACCGGCGTCGTGCGGATTGTGGTCACTGGACTCGATGGGACTCCATTTGTTTTAAGCGAAGTCGCCGCTGGTCAAGAAGTGATTCTAGAAGGCAATTTTGATTCGGTAACCGTAAATGCCCCGGATGCCGTGGTTAAAACCGACAAACAGACAAGCATCAAGCAGCTTATTATCGCGCCGGAAGCCAAAAACAGCACGGTGAATCTGGGCAGCCAGACAACCGTTACCGACCTTTCTGTAAAGGCTCCCGTCAAAGTAACCGGGACGGGCACCGTCAGCAAAGCTGAAATTGCCTCGGACAATGTCAGCTTTGAAAAAGCACCCGGGAACTATACTGTCGATCCCGAAGTCGTTATTCCCCCAGTAATCCCAACACCGCAACCACAACCCGGCGGCGATAGTGGTGGCGGTTATACACCACCAAGCAAAATCAGTCTGAGCGTGGTCACTGCACCAACCATTATCTTGTCTAAAACCTATGACGGTACCACGGATACCGATGTGACTAACAAGGTTCTTGATGCTACGGCGGTTACCGGAATTATCTCTGGCGATAACGTGACCGTAAGTGCTACCGCCACTTATGACAATAAAAACGTCGGCAACAACAAAGATATTACCGTCACCTACAGCCTCTCCGGTACCAATGCCAATAAGTACAATCCGCCAGCCGCCACGACCATAAAGGGTGAGATTACGCAAAAACCTCTGAGTAATGCGACGACAACCGCCATCGCAAAGGAATTTGACGGAACAGCGACGCTTAACACCGTGATTACCGAAGCCCTTGGCCAGTTTAACGCCGATACACTGACGATCACCCGGACCGCTACCTATCAGAACAGTAGCGGTAAAACGGATGCGATTGAAGTGGGTACGAATAAACCAGTGCTATGCAGCTATAACCTGTCGGGAACCGACGCCGGTAATTACAGCGCACCGGCGGAACACGCGGAAATCGGGATCATTACGAAGAAAAATCTGATGGTCTCCGCCGCCAGCCTGAATATCAATAAAAACAAAACCTATGATGGCACCACCGATGTGTTTAATAACAAGGGAAAAATTGCCGCCGGCAATAACGTGATTAGTGTGGCAACCGGTGTAGCAGCCGACCCCAATATTAATGTCACAGCCACCGCAGTCTATGATAATCAAAACGCCGGTAGCAACCGGACCATTACAGTTAGCTATACAATTGATAGTAGCCCTGCTAATAAACGCTACCAGATCGCAGCGACCGAAACAATCGGGGCCAGCATTACCGCGCGACCATTGACGATAGTAGCTCCCACCCCGGTGGCCAAAGCTTATGACGGCACCGCCGATGTCTTTACGGCGGCCAATAATACCGAGAAAATCTATAATATGCCGGTCACACCCGGCAATATTGCTGCTGCTGACGCCGGTAAAGTGACGGTCACTGCGACCGCCACCTATGATGACGGTAAAGACGTCGATCCCAATAAAAACATTACCATTCACTACACCCTTGCCGGCGAGGCCGCAGGAAATTATCAGCCCCTGCCGGATGATCAAAGCAAAACTGCTGATATTACCCCACTGTCGATTGCCACCACTCCCATTGTCAAAGATAGTGATAAGACTAAGGAATATGACGGTACCAGCAATGCCCTCGTCACCGTCAGAGTTACCGATACTAATCAAATACCGATCGTTCAGGAAGCGATCCAAAACGGGACGCTGACATTTGATACCACTGCTGTCTATAAAGACAATAATAGCGAAACCAGTAACGTCGGTAGCGGTTATACGATCGCCTATACCTATAAACTCAGTGGCACGGCAGCCCACAATTTCAGCCTGGCGGATGCCGCATCCGATGGCAGCATTACCGGTACGATCTCCGGCGGCAGTATTACCCCAAAAACCTTGACCATCGCCCCACCGGCTATCAAGACCTCCCGCCCCTATGACGGCACCAGTAAGGTTTATGATTCGGATGGTAAGGAAATATCATCATATACGGTCGCTGCTTCGCAAATCAGCGGGCTTGCTGTAGGTGAAAGCATAGCTGTGACAGCTAATCTTTCATCCAACGATAAAGATGCCGGCGAGCAAACTGTCACTATCAGCTACTCCACCAGTGACACTAGCGGTAACTATCTGATTACCAATCAGACCACCACAGTTACCATTACCCCGCTGCCGCTGACCGTCGTCAGCACCAAGCTGCCGGCCATCGCAGCGACCCGTAAGTATGACGCCACTACCGATGTTTATCTGGCCGATAACACAACTAAATTATCGGAATATCCCCTTGCTGCTGATGCCGTTAGCGGCTTAATCAATAACGATGCCGTGACGGTCAAAGCCACTGCCAGCTACGATACTAAAAATGTCACCAGTGACGGCAGTGCCAAACCCGTGACCATCCACTTTACCCTTGACGGCGAGGCCGCCAAAAACTACCTGGCCCCGAATCCAGATACCTCAAAAACGGCGGCGATTACACCAAGAATCCTGGGTTATGTCAATGTCAATCTGGCCACCGTAAAAAAAGCCGATGGCAGCAGCAGCATCACGGTCACATATGCTGGAGTTAATCCGTCTAAAAATCCAGCTAACGGTACGGACGCTATTGCCCATATTGCTGGTAGTGTAGAGCAGGAAGATGTGCATCTGGCAACCTACAGCGCTGACTATTACGATAGCAGTAACAACAAAACCAGTAACGTGGGCAACAATTACACCATCAAACTGAACGGCACCTTAACCGGCAACCATGCCAGTAATTACCTTATGGCTGATTATGTTTATTCAAGTAATGGCCAAATTCTTGATGCCAATGCGGTTATCTCCACCCCTTACAATAACACCGCCTGGACTCCGGCCGGCAGCCTGACCGCACCAGCTGATGGTTTTAAACTCTTTTACGCCAAGCAAGCGGGTGCGACGACTTTTTACGGCTATGACAGTACTGGTCAGATCTACAGCTCAACCAACTTAAGTACCTGGACAAGCGGTGCTCAGGTTACTTTGGACGGCAGCAAACAGTTGATTGGTATCGATGATAGCTATGGTCTGCTGGCGATTGACAGAAACTACACCGAAGACGTAAACACCAATAAATACTACCAGATTTACTCCTGGTCAGGCGGATGGGTTGATATTGATCCCAACAATCCGGAAATAAGCAACATCATTCCGATCAATTCCACCTATTATTCTGACAACACCGGCGTCTATCTGATCTGTCAGGACCAAGACAATAACAACAAAGCGATTAAACGCGTTATTTCTGGTTCAGACCAAGAGACAATCGATGCTAGCTCAGGCCCCACCCTCCCAGGCGGCTTTAAAAACTCCCTGTTGGTCTATGACGGCAGCACCCTGATGCTCTACGCTTACTAAAACTCCTATAGCCAGCCCGGTCGTGGCTTGCCCCGGCTGCAAAAAAACTCAGAGGCCCCTGATTCATCCTGAATCAGGGGCCTCTTTAGGCACTTATACGACTTACCACGATACTTAATCAGATCACCGATCAGCCTTACTGATCAGCTTTTACCTTAAACCGCAACACCGTCTTTAACTTATTCGTCTCGGTCCGGCGGGGATCATAAATCTCCCGATGGGTTTTATCACTGCGCCGATAGCCATGCTCACTGCAAAAAGCTTCCATCTGCGCAAAGCTGGCCGGCTCATCATCATAGCTGCCCAAATGCAGCATTTGGCAGCAGGTGCCTTCCTCTAGTTCCCCAAGCCGGATACGATCGAGGAAGTCATTGGGCTTTTTCTTTTTGACTTCCGTGATAAACCGGGCAGCCAGTTCAGCGGTCAGAAAATCCGGCTGGCGGATCATCATCGTATAGGCATAGTTACTTTTATCCGCACTGGTTCTGGTCGTGTCGACCAGATCCCAGACCCCTTCCAGGGGGAAAACGGTATAGTCGTAATAGCCCTCCGGAATGGTCTTGCTCTTATAGGACATTTTTACTGCGTAGCTGAAGCTGTACAGCGCCCCCACCACCTCCGCAAACGCTTCCCCATTGGGATCGCCATTACCGTCTAACATAGCAAAGTGCATCGCCGGAACCGCAATGATTGACGGCTGAGACTTTGGTAAATACAAGGCTTTAAATTGCTTTTTATAATCGACTTTGTCCATCGTTTGCGTCTCCCTTAATTCAGTGAAATATAGACATGGATCTCGGCGTTGGCCATGTCTTCCCCGGGTTGATATTCCTCAAAATCGCTACTAAATTTCCGGTCGAGCTTCATATCCCAAAGCTTCACCCATAAGTCGCCAACGGCCTGCTGCACATCACCATGGACAACAAATTTTGCATAGTTACCAGGTGCAATGCTTACGGTTTCAACCCGCTCTGATTGCGAAGCTGCAGCATCAACTTCACAACCAACCACCACGTCATAAGTGCCGGCCACACCATTTTCATAATTGGTATAAAGACCAATACATTTCTCATTTTTTCTGCCGGTCAGGGAGGCTTCAATTCCTTCCCCATAAAAACGCTGCCAGGTGGCACCAATTTTTTCAACCATCTGGGGATCGGTATTACTGGTGCGTATTTTCAGCCCCGCCACTTGCTTTTCTGTTAGTTGTACCAATTCATAATCCATTTGTGTATACCTCTTTCTAACTTATTAATAAATTCAGTATACACCCTTTAACCTGACACCTAATGTCATATTAAAGATATTTTTTAAGACCATCTTCCAATTTTTTCTTAATTGCCTCCCGCAACCACTGGGGTTCTAACACCTCAGCAGCATCACCATAAGAAAGAATATAGCCATACACCCAGCCATCCTCGGGCAAGCGGCTCGCTACCACAAAGGACCCATCCTGATTTTTTGTGATCGCGGCCGGATCAAATTCATCATAGATCCGAAACGCCATGCTCGCGTCAATTCTCAGGATCAACCTGATTTGGGAAGCGCTTATCTCCGGTTTTTCAAAAACAGGGCCCTCCGGCAGGGTCCGGGAAAAAGCCTCCGATAACTGCCGGAGCTGCCTGATCCGACTGACCTTGAAAAAGCGCAACGCCTCTTTACTTAAACAGAATCCATAAACATACCAGGACTGCCCCTTAAACAAGAGCTTTAGCGGTTCAATAGTGCGCCCGGTCTTTTCTCCGGTCGCACTAAAGTAGTCAAAAGCAATTCTGTTTTTTTCAAGGATGGCGTTTTTCAGCACATTAAATTTTTCCCGTTCATCGCTATCACCGCCCCAATGGGAAAAGTCGACTTCAATCCAGTCGGCATCTTTTTTTTCAAACAGGGTCGCCAGTTTTCTCAGCACCGGATCGACCTCCGGTCCGTTTAGCACATTCATCCCCTGTAGCGATGCCAGCAGATTGACCTGTTCCTTTTCTGAAAGCAGTGATTTTTTAATCACGTAGTTATCCAGCAGCCGAATTCCTCCACCCTTACCTTTTTCAGCATAAACAGGAATCCCAGCCGCACTTAGAGACTCCACATCCCGGTAAATGGTACGCTGAGACACTTCAAAGTAGTCGGCTAATTCGCTCGCCGTTATCTTTTTCTTTTCAAATAAAATATAGACCATTTCTAGCAATCGATTGATTTGCATTGTCATTATCCTTTGTCGTTTTGTCTTCTATTTTATCACAATTTTGTCGCAAATGGCACTTCTATAAAAGATCGCGCGCTGTTTGCCTTCACCCAACACTTGCCATCTTTTTTTCGTCGTCCGTCATCTTTTCCTCTCTGGCAATGCAGCCATCGATGCTGCACGCTGCACAATCGCAATAATTTTGAAAATCATCAAAGAGAATCCCGGAAGAACTGTAGACAGGACGCATAATGTAGCCTTTACCCATCTTTAGTCCGATCTGCAGGGAGGCACTGCCAAAGCTGTCAAAAATAGCTTTGCTATCCTGAATTGCCCAATCCTGGATCAGACCGGGATTCGCTATTCCCACCTGCTTAAGATGATTGTCTTCCCGAACTGCCGCTTTCAAGTGCTTCATGGCACCATACATAATTGGCAACTTAAGCGACTGCAAAAAATAATGTTCAATCTGGTGAAGCTTTGTTGGCATTTCACCGATTGTCAACAAATACAAAAACACCTGTTCGTGGTCTTTTAACAAATAATGAAGGGTTTTGCTCTTGTACTTAATCCCATCCATCACAACTAAATGCTTCGAAAACGTCTCAACCGGACAGGCTTTAATGATCGCCATCGGTTTTATCTGGTTTCTTAAAAGCTCCACCGCATTTTGGTATTCATCATAAACTGGTGAATCACATGTTAATTTCATTTTTTTCATCAGCATCGGCATATTGACATCAACCGGTAACTCTATTATCCTAATTTTTTCCATCTCTTCCTCTTTCTCGACATCTACAAAAAGCTAAAAAAACCTTTTTAAAAGGTTTACAAAATGTGTGCCATATTTTTGTCCAGATAAGGGAAAAAATTTCTCCAAATCCTGTATTTCTAAATGGTCTCACACGTTGTAGCCTTCTTTGAAGCTTCAAACATCTTAACCATTTGGAAATATCCTGACTTGGCGGGGCTTGTTGCAAACGGCCTTCTCGGATAACCCAATGACCACCTGCACCCATGATCGCCTTACAGTAGCAAAGAAACTGTTGCGGATTCCCACCGCATTCCTTCTGTCATGGTTTGACTCTATACTAATCTAAAACGTATTTTTTGGCAAGGGTTTATTCTGACCGATCATAGTAATTTCCTGAGCGTAATCAGGATGATCTTTTTTAGCATTAGCGCCTGCTATCTACCCATTGATACAATACACATTGATTCTTTAAAAATCTTAATCGCTTTCACTTAAACTAACAATGTTTTGCAAAGATAACATAAATCCTGTTAGTCTACAATCATTTGGGTATAATTATTATATATCCAATATTTAGAAGGTAGGAGGAAATTTTATGGCACAGTATCATGAACCAATTGAATTATTAGATGAAAAAACGATGAACATCACTCGGGCCATCAATAGTTTAAAAGAAGAATTAGAAGCTGTTGATTGGTATAACCAACGCGTGGCAGCAACGAGTGATCCTGAATTAAAAGGAATTATGGCGCATAACCGGGACGAAGAAATTGAACACGCCTGCATGGCCATTGAATGGTTAAGACGAAATATGGACAAATGGGATGAAGAACTGCGAACGTACCTGTTTGTCGATGGTTCAATTCTGGAAGCCGAAGAAAGTGAAGCGGCACCCGAGTCTGTAAATATATCCGGTATCCATATCGGTGATTTAAAAAAATAACGCGCATTAATCAAGGAGGAAAAAATGTTAAAAAGAGAAATCGCACCCTTAACTCAACTCGCCTGGAGCGAAATTGATGGCCGAGCGGAAGCCGTGTTAAAAAGTCGATTAACAGCAAGAAAGGCCGTCACGGTAAATGGACCGAAAGGTCTTGATTTTACTAGCGTATCGGAAGGTCGACTCGAATTAATTAATGACGATGAAAACCTTGTTAAAACCGGTGTTTTCAAGATCAAACCACTTGTTGAAGCAAGAATAAGCTTCACCTTAAACCGTTGGGAGATGGATAACCTGACGCGTGGTGCCAAGGATATTGATTTAACTAATCTGGAAGAAGCTGTCCAAAGAATTGCCGAGTTTGAAGAAACGGTCGTGTATAAAGGCTTTGAAGCTGGTCAGATTAAAGGTCTGGAATCGGTAACCGTTAATGAAAAAATACCCTTTGGTAAAACAGACTCCCAAATTATGGAAGCAATCTCAAAAGGCCTGGTTACACTAAGAGAAAAATTTGAAGCCGGTCCCTTTGTATTAATTGTTGGTGAGGTGGCTTATAATCGTCTCAATATAAGCTCTCATGGGTATCCGCTGATTAAACAGATCGAAGCCCTCATTGGTGGAAAAATACTATTAAGCACCGTTCTTGATGGCGCTTTTCTGATCCCTTATGATAATCCAAACTTTGAACTGACCATCGGACAGGATTTTGCCATCGGTTTTGAATCGTATGATAAAGAAAATGTCAAACTGTTTATCACCGAAAGCTTTACCTTCCGCGCGTTGGACGAAAATATTATTATTTCCTATACACTATAAGCGTTTCCCATCGTTTTATCAATCAGGAGCGTCAATCGATCTTATTATGAAACGGTTTGATCTTTTTATGGCGAAGGATAACAATTATAGGATAACAAAATAGTACCAAAAAAACCGCTAAGACATCAAGCAGTTGATGCTTAGCGGTTTTATTTTTCAACTTACAATAATTTGCTTTAAATACTTAATAACCAAATCAGCAAAGCGGTTAATGTCTTTAATATAGGCAAAATCCTTGCCATAGATCAGCTTTTCAGCCATCAGATCCTGCTCTTTTCCGGTGAAGACCCCCAGTACCATAATACCCTGTTGGCGGGCCGTTCGAACTTCCCGGGCGGTGTCAGAAATAGCCACCCGACCCCGATAGGCCTGGGTTAAACTATTAACCTGACCCTTTCCCACCTTAATGTCGTTGGGGCGGCCGTCGCTGAGGACAATTAAAATCTTATTATCTTCCCCTCGCTTAATGAGATCTTCACAGGTGGTCTTAATTGCCAAACCGTCGCGGTTGTTGCCGGAGCAATAATATTCAAAGATGTTGTCATTGGCTGAAAGGGGTGATTCATAATCACGGAAGCGTTTGATGACCGTATAGTCAAGAAAACTGGAAAAACCCAGCACCCGATTAGGAATCCCCAGTTGGGTTAATGCCATCGCCAGAATATAGGCCTGAATCGCAACATTGGACTGGTTACGTCGCTGGGAGCCACTGGAATCGATAAGGATATCCACTACAAAGCTGCCCTTGTTATTATCAATATTTTTTACAAAAACCTTGTTATTACTGCTACGTCCAATCCGCCAGAGTTTGCTGGGAATCAGCCTCCCGGCATCAGAAGGGATGGCGTCGATAATTTCTTCCTGAACCAGGGTTCGGGACATGCTTTCCCGAAGCTTATTAATGTTGCGCTTGAACACCTTGTAATTAGCGCGAAACACATCGGTATTTTTAATCTGGTGCCGTTGCACATATTTCTGTTGAAATTCATTATCACTGTCACTCCGGACGACGCCATCGGTCATATGAATCCGGCAGCTGCCATGGGCGTCTTTGCATACCCGGTTCTGAAGCTTTTTGACTTCACTGATATCCAAAAACGATTTTCCGTAATAGTAAGCCACTTTTTCATAGATTTTTTCGATATCCTCTTCCTGCACCCGCAAAATCCGGTTGTCAGCATCATTGGATACGTTGGACTGATCTCCCTGGGATTCTCCCAGCAGAGCCTCGGCAATGTCTTCAATGGAGGCTTCAATGTCCAGGTCTTCGGGCTCGTCAAACATCTCTTCTAACATAAAATCAGAAAAATCGCCGCGGAGCTGATTTTTATTGTGGCCCGATTCACTGGAATCACCGCTATCGCCCTCCACAAACATCGGAAAATATTTCACATAGATTTCTTCAATGCCTTTTAATAGCTCAATGGTATCCTCCCGATCCTGTAGGTTTTCCAGATCGCTGGCGATGTTTCGGGTTTCGGTGTCCATCATCGGCGCTTTACCAATCTTTTTTAGGATCATCGCGTGACGTACCTTTTCCATCAGATCGTCGGTGTGAAGCTTATAATAATTGCGAAGAATATCATCGTAGGCATCTTTGCGGATATCATAAACTCCGGGGCGTTCGGCAATAATTTTTTCTTCCACTACCACATCACTCCCCATAGCAATAAGACTCAGGAGAATATCCTTATTAAAACCAGCCCGATGACGACTGATGACGTATTTCTTGACACTGGGCCAGTTAATGAACTTTCGCCTTCCCCCGGCAGTTACGGCATGGTAAAGGGCCACATTTTTTGAAATAAAGCTCTTTTCTCCGACGTCCATGTTTTCATCGTAATCACCGGAAACCGTCCACATCAGATTGGATACCCGGTTGTCAAATTCATAGTCCTGATAGATCCATTTTGCATCCTTCATGGCCTGTTCCTCCCTTCTTCAGGTGTTGGGCCGGTTCTGGCCTTAGCCGGAAAAAACATCGGCACAATCCCAGCTTTCCCGGATCCGGGTTTTGATGACATCCAGAACGATTTCTTTTTCAAACTGATCGAAGGTTTTTCCGACCACCCCCATATCGACCGCCAGCATCGGTTTTAAGCCTCGGCGGATGGTGCGCAGACTGCCGATAATCCCCCGCAGATCGACAGACTTGGTGGAGATTTCCGAATTTCTGGCCTTGGCTTGAAGATCCAAAAAAACACCGGCAAACTGGGCCAGAATTTCCGGGTTGGCATCCGGAAAATAATCCTTTAAAATCAGCATCAGGGTTTCTTCCTCAATTTGGGGAATATCAATGGTCATAAAACGAGATACCAGGGCTTCATTTAACTCCTTAGTCCCGGCATATTCATAATTCATGGTGCCGATAAACCGGGTGGCGTCGTGGAGCTTGATTTTCTCATAGCCCGGCACATCGATCACCTTTCGATAATCCAGAGCCGAGTGGAGTACCACCAGGGCATCGTTTTTGGCCATATTTATTTCATCAAAAACGCCAAAGCCGCCGTTTATGGCACACTCATAAACCGATCCTCGTCGCAGTCGTACCTCATTGTCAATAAATGTATCGGTACCAATCAGGCTGGAGCTGTCGGTGTTGACATGGAAGGAGGTGTTCCATTGAGGACGGTTAAAAAGCTCGCAAATATTATCGGCCAGGACATTTTTTCCGGTGGCCTTGGGACCGGAGAGTAAAATGTTTTCGCCCTCTAGAATGGCAGTAATACACATCGACCAGATGTCCTTGCCATAAAAAACAGTTTCGGTACTGGGAACCCGATCCTGAAGACGCTCCTCCAGTTTATAAAAGTGTTTGAAATATTTTATATCGTCAAGCAGCTTTTCGCTGATTCCCTGTTTTAGTAATTCCTGTGTTAATCTCATTCGTTTTCCTTTCTGTCAATGCCATGCATCGATTTTGTCAGTTTATTTAGAATGATTTGAATATAACACAAAACCCAGCGGAATAGTTAGAAAAAATGCAAAAGCACAAAAATTTATCCTTTTTTAAGACTCTTATCTTAAACTGCCAAATACCGGTAATTCATATAAAGCCGGTTGTTCTAAGTTCCGCTAAAAAGAGCAATCCTCCAAATCGAAGGATCGCTCTTTGATATCCAGTTGGATGATCGGTTTCATTGCATGGCCTCGTGATTGTATTTCTAAATGAACTCTTTAAGCATAAAGCCGCGCATGAAGGTCTCCTGAATCTGGTTTATCTGTTTTTGCGCCCTCCGCGGGTACTCGATCTTTTTTTATATGGTAAAATGTGCTATAGTTAACACAAAACTTATTGCATCATAAGGCTAATAAAAATATAACAGCTTAATTAATATTCAATTGGAGGGATAAAGATTGATTACGCTAGAGCAAATTATGTCGATTTCAAAAAGCGACTTACAAGAAGCGTCAAAGACATTAAACAAAGATGATATCTCGCAGCTTGTAGAATGGCTCTCCTTAAAAGATAACACCATTAGATATCAGGTATTTCTCATTCTGCAAAACAGATCATTCTTTTTTGACGATGTTTATCCGTATTGGGATACCTTCAAAAGCAAACTAAAAAGTGAAAATTCTTATCAAAGAAATATCGGACTGAATTTGATTGCCAACAATGTAAAGTGGGATACCGAAAACAAAATAGACGATACCATTGATAAATATCTACAACTCCAAAACGATGAAAAACCCATCACAATACGCCAATGTATTCAGTCATTGGGCGAAATAGCTTCATCTAAGCCTGACTTACATGATAAAATAGCTTCTAGACTTATTACCTTTAATCTCATGTCCATTAAGGAAACCATGCGAAAATCAATACTACTTGATATCTTGAAGGTACTTCTTGTTATCAGGAAAGAGCATCGAACAGATAAAATAGAAAACTTTATCCAAAACGCATTACTAGGAGAGATATTGGATAAAAAGTCAAAAAAACAAATAGAAGCCCTGCTATGATCATAACGCATGAATCATTAACCACTAGTTGAAAATAAACAAGTTGCTGTTACAAATATGGACATCATGACATTAGTATCAAAATAACAATCAACATTTTGGTCCTGCGCCCGTATTTTAGTCGGGAATTTATGTGCATAAAAATTGTTCGTTATTTCTACCCCCTAAAAATTTCAAGAATAGGAAATCCTGATGAAAAATTTAGAAAAAAATCATTACTTCTCTTTAAAAAACTACGACCCCCATACCCATGGCGGCCAGTATCTGGTAAACCTTTCAACCGCCAACTGGGCATCTGAAGCCTTATTTACCGCTCTGGAGCTGGATCTTTTCGAAATTTTGAATTCCTTCGGAGATAATGGCGCCGATGCCCAAGCACTTTCAGAAAAAATCGAAACTGATGCCACGGCATTGTCATCCTTTCTGCCGCTACTGGAAAGTCTGGGGCTTCTTTTTTGTTATCAGGGCAGTTACAGCAATGCCATCATAACCAAGTGCTATCTGCTTTCATCCAGTCCAGATTATCTGGGCGACACCATCAAGCTGCGGCAATTACAGTCTCAAAAATGGCGTCAGTTGAAATCTTCACTGCTAAAAAACACACCAACTGAACAAAATAGTGGGCCGGAGTATTTAGCCAATAAACAGCTTAATCAACTAAAGATTAAGGCAATCCATGAATTGACTCGCATGAAAGCGCTTGAATGCGTTAAATTCTTCCCTGCCTTGTCCGGGAAAATTCTAATCGGCGGTCCCGGAGCTCAAACAATGGCAGATTGTTTTCTCCATGCCTTTCCCGATCTGGAGATCACCCTGCTTTGCGACGATGATCCCTTTCCGATTGACACTGCTGTTTTTAATGATCCCCAGGCACAGCCGATCGATACCAGTTCCTTTGATAAACTGCGCGCTGCCTCTGCCAAAAATCATGAGGCCTATGCTCTGATTATCTTCACCCGTTTGTCAATCAGTAAGGATCAGCCGCTGTTTCTAAATCAAGTACTCGCCTGTTTACCGATGCTTAAGCCAGATGGTATCCTGATGCTTCACGACGCCTTTGACGAGCATGCAACCCTGATGGCCAGGTTATCTGGAATCAATAGGATGATCCATTTTGAGGGCCAGGTTTGTTCCGCAAATGAAGTCATCCACAAATTTGAGGCAGCCGGTCTCACCACCACTGCTCTGATTCCGCTTGAAACCGATACTGCTGTCATTTTTGCCGGAAAATCGCCATCATTTGTGGAAGCTCTGGCTTTGACGCCGATGCAACGCCTCAAGCATCCAATCCTTAACATCGGCTTTGATGATGTCTTAGAAATTACCACCGATTCGGTGGTGGTTACCGAATTTGCCAAAAACAAATGTGCCTTTGGTTGCTCATCGGCCAATCTCAAACATTGTCAGGCCAACGAGATCCCCTTTGAAGAAACCGGCCGATTAATCTCCCGCTACACCAGGGCTTTTCTAATTAAAGGAACCCCGGGAACCGGAGAATTTCAACGAAAGATCTTAGAAGCAGAACGCTTAGCCTTTATTGGCGGTTTTCACAAGGCCTTTACCTTCTGGTCCGGACCCTGTCATATCTGCCCCGCCTGTGATTTGGATAAACCGTGTCTTAACACGAAAAATCGTCGTCCCTCAATGGAAGGGTCCGGCATTGATGTCTTCGAAACCGTAAGAAACAACGGCGAAACCTTAAAGACACTGGCTTCTAAGAATGAGTTTGTTAAATACTATGGTTTATTACTGCTTGAATAATCGCCTTACCCTCAAAAAAAAGCACGGATAACCGGTGCTTTCAGACTATCAAAAAAGATAACCCCGTACCGACAATTGTTACATCATGTTGTACGCATCGGAGCGGACACGGCTTCGCCTGTCCGATTCCGCAGCGAACAACAGATTAACAATTGGTCGGTACGGTCGTTTATCGACAACCTCAAACCACGGATAACCCATTTTTTTTTGATTATTCAATGACAATGACGCGCCGTTCAATGGGCTCGAAAACTTTTTCAATAGGGTCTTCGGTAGGCACACCAAAGGGCATCTGGGCAATCAGTCGCCAATCCGACGGAATCAGAAAAGCAGTCTTTACATCATTATCGATGATCGGATTATAATGTTGCAGGCTTGCACCCAGACCTGCTGCTGACAATTGCGTCCAAATGGCAAACTGCAACATCCCATTGCCCTGCTCAGCCCAATCCGGAATCCGATCCCGGTAGGGTGAAAACCTTTCCATCAAACTTTTAGTAACAGACGTATCATCATAAAACAGCAATGTTCCACATCCTGCGGCAAAGCTGCTGATCCGATTTTCAGTAGACCGAAATTCATCAGCCAGAATTTTTTTTCTGAGTGTTTCCATCACGATACTCCAGAATTCCAGATGTTTCTCTCCAAATAATACTGCTACCCGCTGACTTTGGCAATTAAATGCCGAAGGTACGTGCTTCGTTGAATGGTCGACGATCTCCATTATTTCTTCCGCAGTAATGGTACTTTCATCGCTAATTCCATATATCGAGCGCCTTTGCTCTATTGCTTCTTTAAAATCCAATGGCATGTAAGTACTCCTTTTCTATTTAAAAAATATTTGTTCGTATGACCTCATACTAATCATTATACCTTAATTACCCACAAATTCAAATTTTTCTGCAAAACGCTAAAAAACAGCGTCTTGATGACCCTGTTTTTTTGCTTCTTTGCTTAGGTTTTTGCTACTATTTTCGGCCGATGGCTTTTTTAGCAGCCGCTACAATATCTTTCGCCGTTAAACCGTATTTTTCCATCAATGGCGTAACCTTACCGGATTGTCCAAAGAGATCCTTAACACCAACCCGTTCCAGAGGTACTGGGGCGACATCGCATAATACTTCAGCAACAGCACTGCCCAGGCCGCCGATAATGCTGTGTTCTTCAGCCGTAACAACAGCACCGGTAACAACGGCAGCGTCTTTTATGGCATTTACGTCGATGGGTTTAATGGAACCCATATTTAATACTCTGGCCGAAATATCCTCTGCTTTTAAAAGCTGTGCCGCTTCCAGAGCTGGTCCCACCATCAGACCGGTGGCAATAATGGTTACATCATCACCGCTTTTTAATAAGCCGGCTTTTCCTACTTCAAATTTATAATTTTCATCGAAAAGAACGGGTACGTCACTGCGGCCCAAACGAATATAAACAGGTCCGTCAATTTCCATTGCGGCATCCATCATCTTTTCTGTTTCGATCGCATCTGCCGGTGATAAAACCGTCATATTGGGGATTACCCGCATCAGCGCAATATCTTCAATCGACTGGTGTGAACCGCCATCTTCACCTACTGAGATCCCCGAATGAGTTAAGGCAATTTTTACATTCAGCTTCGGGTAACAGATACTGTTACGAATAATTTCATAGGCTCGTCCAGCGCCAAAAATAGCGAAGGTGCTGGCGAAAGGAATCTTTCCTGCGGTTGCCAAACCGGCGGACATTCCCATCAGGTTTGCTTCCGCAATCCCGACATTGAAATGCCGTTCGGGACAGGCCTTTTTAAAGACGTTGGTCTTTGTTGCTCCTGAGAGATCGGCATCCAAAACCACCAAATTTTTGTTTTTTTCGCCCAGCTTCACTAAATATTCGCCATATGCCTGTCGTGTTGATTTTTTATCTGCCATGATTAAGCCTCCAATTCTGCCAATGCTTGTTTCACTTCATCTGCATTCGGCCCTTTTCCATGCCATCCCGCATTGTTTTCCATAAATGAAACGCATTTACCCTTGACCGTTTTACAAATAATCACGGTTGGTTTGTCCTCTGATTTTTTTGCAACTTCCACAGCCGTTCGCAACTCATCAAAATCGTGGCCGTCTTCCACTGTAATCACGTTCCAACCAAAGGCCTCAAACTTGCCATCGATGGGAAATGGTGACATCACCTCACAAATAGCGCCATCAATCTGAAGATTATTGTTATCCACAAAGGCAATCAGATTATTAAGCTGGTAATGGCTGGCTGCCATAGCAGCTTCCCAAACCAGACCTTCTTGTAATTCGCCGTCACCCAGTAAAGCATAGATCTTATGATCCTTATTGTCCATTTTTCCGGCCAATGCCATCCCGGCAGCCACCGAAATTCCCTGTCCCAAAGAGCCGGTTGACATATCAACCCCGGGTACCTTGTTCATATCCGGATGTCCCTGAAGGATCGACCCCAGTTGTCGCAGGTTTTCCAGCTCGGCTCTGGGGAAGAAGCCTTTTGCTGCCAGCGTTGCATAAAGCACCGGAGCAGCGTGTCCTTTTGACAACACAAAACGATCCCGATCTTCTTTGCGGGGATTGTTTACATCCACATTCATTTGTTCAAAATAAAGCAGGGTCAGAATTTCTGCTGACGACAATGAGCCTCCAGGATGACCTGAAGCGGCCTTACCAATCATTTTTACAATATCCTTGCGAATACCCCTAACGGTTTCTTCTAAAAATGCCATTTAATTCTCCTCTTTAATAAATATCACTGTTTGTGTTGATTTGTCGATCTAAAATGTCACGTCTGATGGACTGAAGAGCCCCGTCCTTAATGAACACCCGGGGCACCCGTTTGTTTACCATACAGGTAATTTCATAATTGATGGTTCCCAATGCATTAGCCAGTACATCGGCTGAAATGTTGTTACCAAAAAGCTCCACCTCATCATAAAGGGAAACCGCTTCCACATCGGTTAAATCGATCATGCATTGGTCCATGCAGATACTACCGACCACGGGTACGAGCTGGCCGGAAATAAAGACCTTGGCCAGACCGTTTAACATCCGCGTGTAGCCATCGGCATAGCCAATTGGCAAGGTACCGATAATCCGATCGTCATCGGCAACAAAACGGTTGCCGTAGCTTACCGTTTCTCCCGGATGAAGGGTTTTTAAGTGTACAATGGTTGACTTTAAGGTCATGACTGGTTTTAAATCAATTTTTGACCGATCAACCTCAGCTGATGGATAAAGCCCATAAAGAATAATCCCCGGCCGTACCATATCAAAATGAACCCCTTCGACATCAAATATTCCGGCACTGTTTGCCATATGCTTGATGGGAATGACAATATTCTTCTTTTCCAGTTCCGAAAGAACCTGTTGATAACGCCTGATCTGCTCCTTGGTGTGGGTTTTATCAGCAGCATCTGCGGTCGAAAAATGCGTATACAACCCCTGAAGTTCAATGCCCTCCAATTGATTCATCGCGTCAATTACTTGTGAGGCCTCGCGCCAGCCAATCCCAATTCGCCCCATACCGGTATCAATTTTAATATGGACGGGATGAGAAATGCCGCTTTCCTGACAATGTTCTGATAAGGCTTTGGCAAAGTCAAACTGATAGGTTCCGGGAATCACATCCCAGCGGATCAAATCAGGAATATGTTCTTTTGAGGTATATCCCAGCAGTAAAATCGGTTCGGTGATGCCCCCCTGTCGAAGCGCAATGGCTTCATCAATAAAAGCTACGGCCAGCATGTCCACCCCGGCTTCACAAAGGGTTTTAGCACATTCCAAACTACCATGTCCGTAGGCATCGGCTTTGACAACCCCCAGGATTTTTACGTCAGGCCCGACGATTCGGCGAATTTCTTCATAATTGCTAATCAGTGCATCTAAGTCTATTTCTGCCCAGGTCGGGCGGAGTGCCAATTCTTTCATCGTTACGCGACTCCCGGAATCATATTAAGCACCATTGCGACCCCATTCTTAATCGACGCTTCCAGGTTTTTCTTGTAATCATCGGTCAAATTGGAATCGGCCTTATCCGACATGGAGCGAATTACCAGATAAGGAACCTGGTTTTGCATCGCCACCTGGCCCACTGCCGCACCTTCCATTTCGACACACAAACCACCGAATTCTTCCCGCAGTTCTTTTTTAAGCTTATTGGAGTCTACCCCCAAATCTGCAGTCATAATCCGACCCGTCTGGTAGGAAACCTGGAGCGCTTCGGCGGCGGCCTCAGCTAGCTTGATCAAAGTCGGATCTGCTTTAAAAAAGGTTATATCCATGTTTGGTATTTCACCCCGGGGATGACCAAAGGCCCGGGCATCCATATCATATTGACAACTATCTTCTGAGATGACGATGTCACCAATTTCCAGATCGGGATGAACCGCACCAGCCACACCCACATGGATAATGGTTGTTACCTTGAAGAGATCAATCAAAATCTGGGTGCACATAGCAGCATTGACTTTTCCAACTCCGCTTTTAACTGCTACAACTTCTTTTTTGTTGAGTTTTCCCTTAAAAAAAGTCATCCCTCCGTGGTGGATCTTGATGCTATCTTCCATTGCCGACTTGATGTCACGAACCTCACTGTCCATGGCTGCAATAATACCAATCATCTGCTTATTTCTCCTTTCAAAAGACTCACTACTGCGTTGGCAGCAATTCCCTGCTCGCTCCCGGTAAAGCCCAGGCCTTCTTCGGTCGTGGCTTTTACACTGATACAATTCCCAGATAAGCCCAGGGTTCTGCTTATGTTTTCCACCATGCTGTCAATATAAGGTGCCAGCTTTGGCGCCTGGGCGATGATGGTTGAATCAATGTTATTGATCCGATACCCTTTTTCGGCCACCAGTTGCCCCACTTTCTCAAGCAGCAATAAACTGTCACTATCTTTATAGGCGCTATCAGTGTCCGGAAAGTGCTTGCCGAGATCACCCAGCGCCAACGCTCCCAAAAGCGCATCCATAATGGCATGCACAAGCACATCCGCATCTGAATGTCCCAGCAGACCCAAGGAATGTTTTATTTTTACACCACCTAAAATGAGTGGTCGATTTTTTACTAAACGATGGACGTCATAACCGCTTCCAATCCGTATCATCTTGCTCCTCTCCAACCACCTTTCACAAGTAGATTTAACCATATTTTTAGCCATTTGTACAGGATTATTTCGTTCGCGCATGTTTATATTTAGCTGCTCCGATCCAAAAAAACAATTCAGTTGACAACTGATTTTATTTTTACAAATAGAAAAATCATGAAACCTTTTGGAACATTACTTACGCTTTCTAAGGCTCTAGTCGTTTGCGCTGCTGTATTCTTAAACCCTGATGATTTGAATTTTCCGGGCGCTTCAATTTACATTAGAATTATAACATAAATAACCAAAAAAAATGCCACCAAATAAATAACTCAAAAGGTTTTTAAGCTATTTAATCTGGCAGCAAATATCTGTTGTTAATTTTCTTCTATATTTCCATTTCTCAGCAGATCCCGTACCACTTCACCGGCAATCAGCAGTCCGGCCACCGAGGGAACAAAGGCAATACTGCCCGGCGGGTTTTCTCTGGTTAATGGTTCTTCAGTGGAATAAAGAACCTTTAGGGATTTTACGCCCCGTTCCCGCAATTCTTTACGCATCACTTTGGCCAGCGGACAAATTGAGGTTTCATAGATATCGGTAATAATAAAACGACTGGCATCCATCTTGTTTCCGGTTCCCATGCAACTGATAATCGGCACCTTGTTTTGCTGACTTTTGATGACCAGATCAATTTTTGCGGTTACCATATCCACTGCGTCAATGACATAGTCGTAATCCTGGAGATGAAATTCCGGAGAACTTTCCGGGGTATAGCATCGATGCATGGGATGAACAATGGACAGCGGATTGATGGCAATCAGCCTTCTGGCCATCACATCGACTTTTTTCTTGCCGATGGTTTTAACATTGGCCATGATCTGACGATTGAGATTGCTGGACTCGACGATGTCCTTATCGACAATGGTTAAAAAACCAACTCCGCTACGAATTAGCGCCTCAGCGACAAATGAGCCAACCCCGCCAACACCAAACAGGATAACGCGTGAGTTTTTTAAACTATCCAAACCAGATTGTCCAATTAGTTTCTCAGTTCGATCAAAAATACCTGCTTCTGTTTTCATTTTACATTCTTTCTGGAGCAGATACGCCCAAAATACTCAGAGCATTTTGAATCACCTGCTTAGTTGCTTCAATCAGTGCAACGCGAGCTTTCATCAAGGCCTTGTCGGAAACCCGGACATGGCAGGCATTATAAAAACTGTGGAATGCCGCCGCCAAATCGATGGCATATCGGGTAATTCGGCTGGGGTCCAATTTATCTTCGGCCGTCACAATTTCATCTGGGAAATTTGAAAGGATTTCCATCAGGTTTAATTCTTCTTTTGCGATCAGTCGACCGTAATCCAGGGGAATCGTATTATCCAATTCTTCTTTCATCTGACGGATGATGCTGCAAATTCGGGCGTGGGCATACTGCACATAAAACACTGGATTATCATTAGATTGCTCAATGGCCAGATCCAAATCAAAGTCAAAATGACTGTCTGGCGAGCGCAGATTAAAGAAGAAGCGGGTGGCATCGACGCCTACTTCGTCGATGAGATCCGTCAGTGCAATGGCTTTTCCCTGACGCTTAGACATTCTTGCCACTTCGCCATTACGGAGCAGTCGCACCAGTTGCATGATGACCACATCAAAATTAGCGGCATCAATACCGACCGCCGATAATGCCCCTTTAAGCCGGGCCACATGGCCGTGGTGATCGGCGCCCCAGACGTTAATGCAGCGATTGAAGCCCCGGTTAATAAACTTATCCATATGGTAGGCAATATCGGCCATAAAATAGGTGGGCAGTCCGTTGGCGCGGATTAAAACATCGTCCTTATCAGAACCGAATTCGGTGGCCTTGAACCATAAGGCACCTTCCTGTTCGTAGGTAAATCCGCCTTTTCCCAACAGCTCAATCGTCTTCTCAATAGCACCGCTGTCATAAAGGCTTTGTTCTGAAAACCAGACATCATAGTGGATCCCATAGGCTTCCAGATCACTTCGCATTTGGGTAAGATTTTTATTTAGTGCATAATCAATCAATATCGGTTTACGTTCTTCCGGGGTCATGGTTCGGTGAACATCACCATTTACTTCAATAAAAACTTTCATATGTTCGGTAATGTCTTCACCCTGATAACCATCCTCAGGAAAGGGGAACTCTTCGCCCATTAATTGTCGGTAACGGGCATCCAGGGAATCGCCAAATTTGACAATCTGGTTTCCAGCGTCATTAATATAGAATTCCCGGGTAACAGAATAGCCAGTCCAGTCGGCCACCGCCGCTAAAATATCGCCAATGGCCCCACCTCGGGCGTTTCCCATATGCATTGGTCCGGTGGGATTGGCTGAAATAAACTCCAGATTGAATTTTTTCCCGGCATTTTTCTGACTCCGGCCATAATCCGCTTTCAACTCGGCTACCTCTGCTAAAACCGCATACTGCCAGTAGGGTTTTAGTTTAAAGTTAATAAAACCCGGCCCGGCTATTTCAATTGACTCAACATAAGAGTCTGCAATTTTCATATTGGCCACCAGGGTTTCAGCAATAAAACGCGGGGCTTTCTTCGTCTGTTTGGGAAGCTGCATGGCGATATTGGTGGAATAATCACCATGGTCTTTTTCTCTGGGCATTTCCAGAAAAAGATCCGGTTTGATTTCTATCGCCAATGCTCCCGATTCAATTGTTTGATTAAGGGCTTCTCCGATGATCTTTTTAAGTTGTTCGGTGATCTTTTCGCGTATGTACATCCTTAATTTCCTCTCACTCTTTTTATTTATGTTTAGATTATATTCAGATCATTGCGCATTTTTGTCATTCCCGCTCAAGTGAAATTTAAAGGAGAAGCGCTCTTGGCGCTTCTCCAGTGATTGACATTGCTGCCATTTTCTATTGGGTAATTTTTATGTTCAGGATATTTTGAGAATTTGTAACGCCTTCAATTTCGATGTTATAGTCGATCGAGACCTTGGTCGGCTCTTCATCCTCATTATAGTTTACAAATACATCCTTGGTTAAAATCCCCATGGTCACATCCCCGTAAGGGGTAGAATACCAGGTCAGGTTTCTCTTTCCACGTTCAAACTCCATAATCGAGTTGGTTGTTCCCAAACGAATGACTGACACTTTTTGTGCATCAACACAGACGGTGGTGATTGTTCCTTCCATACCGGAAACTTCCGATTCATTATACGTGACGCAGGATCGATTGGCTTCTTTATATAAGTCTCCTTCGGTCAGGAACTCGAGGCTATCCTTTTCATCTTCATCTTTGACGGTTCCCGAAATGGATAACCATACTTTTTTTCTTTCTTCAGTCATTGGTCTCCTCCTAGAGGTATAATTTCTTCCACTATTAAACCATTGATGGGTTCTTTTATCAAGAAAAATTATCCTCTTAAGTTTTTATTAGGATTACGCATCATAAAGAAACCGGACGACTTAGCTTACAGTAGTGCGTTTCCGCTTTGCTGACGCAATAATCAGGTCTACAAGTTCTATATACCCAATTCCGGTGGCTTCCCACATTTTTGGGTACATACTGATATTTGTAAATCCTGGCAGCGTGTTGACTTCATTAATTAAAATGCGCTCATCTTCGGTAACAAAGAAATCCACCCGGGTTAACCCAGAGCCTTCAATGGCTTCAAACGCTTTGATCGCATAATCCCTCACTTTTTGTGTGATTTCCGGAGATAGATCTGCCGGTATGACCACCTTGGAGTCTTCTGTGGCTGAGTATTTGGCCTCATAATCATAAAACTCTTTAGAAGGGATAACCTCCCCGGGAATCGAGGCCCGAATAGCGTCGCCAACTTCAAGGACCGCACATTCAATTTCTCTCCCTTTGACAAAGTCTTCCAAAATCAGTTTATTATCATAAACAAAGGCTTCTTTAATCGCAGCGACGAGTTCAGTTCGGTCGTGGGCTTTGGTGATGCCAACGCTGGAGCCCATGTTCGCTGGCTTAACAAAAATAGGATACCCCAATGCCTTTTCAATCTCTGCAATTTTCGCATCGGGATCGCACTTCCAGTCATTTTCCCGGAAATAAATGTACTTCCCGGTGGGGATTCCCACACTTTGAAACATAATTTTAGAAAAAACTTTATCCATTCCCACTGCTGAGCTTAGCACACCACACCCGACATAGGGTTTATTCAGCATTTCAAAAACCCCTTGAATCGTCCCATCTTCGCCCATCGGACCGTGAAGAACCGGAAAAAAAACGTCAATCTTGGATATTTCCGGATGGTCAAAGATTGAAAAGTCTGCGGTAAGGTTTTTCTGATCCTGTTCCCATGAACCATCTTTAATCTTCTCGGCATCGCCAGCATATAAAAACCATTTCCCCTGTTTTGAGATCCCGATGGTGACAATATTATACTTATCCCGATCGATGACACCCAAAACATTGTATGCAGAAACCCTTGAAACCTCATGCTCGCCCGACTGTCCTCCAAAAACCACTCCAATGTTGAGTTTGTTTTTCATACTATTCCTCACTTTTCTTTTGAGATCGCCTTGTTATGATTTTATAAAACCGATAACAAACTGACGCCGGCTTTGCCAATTGCTTCGCAAAGGCCTGATTATTTCAAACACTCCAAAAAATCATCTTCGGTAATGACGCGAATGCCGTTTTCTTTTAATAAGGCTACGGCGATACCGTCCCCAGCAACCAAATTTCCACTAAAGGTTCCATTATAAATTTCCCCACAACCACAGGACGGACTTCTGCTTTTCATAATTGCAATTTTTGCCCCGGATGTCCGGGCTGTATCCAGGCTTCGCTGGGCCCCCAGACGAAATTCTTCGGTTACGTCAACTTCTTTATTATTATACACTTTCCGTTCTCCATTGACTATGACTATTTCAGCCGGATCTCGGGGAATCGGCATTGATGCCAGCACTTCCGGACAAATTGGAATCGCCTGTCCCTGAAGAAAAAGTTGTCGCAGCTCATCCACCGGATGGGCCTTTCCTTCATAGTTTATCTTCATTCCCAATAAACAACTGGATACTAAAATCTTCTTTTTCTTTTCCAAAGCTTCTTTTAAACAAGTAAAATCTTTCTGATTCATTTTTTCCCTCACTCATCGTTTTTATCATTTAAACTGTCTTCCCGGTAAATCCAGGCACCCCGTTTAAAAACCATTTTATAAATCATATCTTTTAAGACGATTTCACCAATTTTTATGACCGAATCAGGTCCAACGCTTACCCCATTGGTAATCCGGGCACCAATCCCAATTTTGGTATTTTTACTGAGCGTTACCGCCTTACCGATTATCACACCGGGCTCCAATACACACTTGTTTTCAATCCTGCTGTCTGACTCGATGATTACGCCGGTGCCAATCTGGCAATCTTCACCAATAACTATACCCGCTCCGATGATTGCCCCGGCACCAATGATGGTTCGACTTCCAATCAGGGCATCGTTAGAAATTACCGCACTGGGGTGAATCTGCTTTTTATTCGCCTGGTTACCCATCCGTTGTTCTCCTATTTTTTCCTGATTCTTAGCCCCTTGGGATAGTGATTTTTAATCAAACCCTCACTGGCTTTTCCAAATCCCAACGAATAGCCCTCATAGCCAACCAAAACCCAGCCTTTGGTTGCTTCCAGGTTTAATGCCTCACCCTTTAGATACTGATAAGCCAGCTCTTCATCGGTTAAGTCGCAGACATTTTTAGCCTGCGACAACTTAAGCGCCATTGCCAGTGCATAGCCAGGTTCAAAGCGATTCTTTTTAAAGGTTCCCAGATGAAGACCAGTCCGCAAGAGTTTTAAATTGGCAATCCGCTCCAGCACCACCCCCTCCGGGATGGCATAGAGATGTTCACCCAGCAGATAAAGACGGTCTTCGAATGCTTTAGAAAATTCCGCTGCCAGATTATTTTTGGCAAAATCGTTATAGTCTTGTAGCTCGATGCGGGTGGCCTTTTTCAACCGTGATTTAGCGTATCCCGGTTTAATCTCAATGGTATCAGTAACGACGGTTGATTTTATCAGTTTGGCAATAAAATGTCCTTCGCCTTTAACCGTCATCGGCATAATCCGTAGGGTTTTAGCGATCTCCTGCTGCTGCTTGTGGGTCCATTCGACCCGGCCATGATCGATAATCCCGGGTAACTCGATGGTTTCCAGGGTGTAGGGGTATTTCTCAATAAAAGCTTCAATCATCTGTTCATTTTCTTCCGGCGAAAAGGTACAGGTTGAATAGACCAGCACCCCGCCGGGTTTTAACAGCCGATGGGCACTTTCTAATATTTTTTCCTGCTTACCCATACAGCGGTCAACCCGTTCCAGACTCCAATCGGCCAGAGCTCCCGGGTCTTTACGAAACATGCCCTCGCCGGAGCAGGGCGCATCGACTAGAATCTTATCAAAGCTTTGATAAAAAGAGTCCACCAATCGCTCGGGAAATTCATTGGTGACAATGGCGTTGGTTAACCCCATCCGTTCGATATTAGTGGACAGGATTCCAGCCCGGGTATTAACCAGCTCATTGGCAACTAACACCCCCGTACCCTGAAGCCGGGCACCAATTTGGGTGGACTTACCGCCTGGGGCCGCACAGAGATCAAGCACCCAATCCCCGGGTTTCGGATCAAGTACTTCAACTGCCGCCATTGCCGTCGGTTCCTGGACATAATAGAGCCCGGCGTAATAGTGGGGATTTTTACCCGGCCGCACCGTATGATCAATATAAAATCCTTCTCTGCACCAGTTCACACCCTGGGTTTTAAAGGGTAATTTATTGGCTAATTCCTCAGGTTCCAGCTTTAGGGTATTGGTTCGGATGCCTTTGCTTTCGGGTTGATCATAAGAATCCAGCAGGCTCTCATAGGCTTCACCCATCAGATTTTTCATTTTTTCTTTAAACGCTTCAGGTAGTTCCATGATGATCCCCATTTTCCTGCAAATTTTTCTGCAAAGCCATCTCTGACCCTGCGCCGATTGTTAACAATACTTATTTCATTATACGTAAAGCCCCTGTTAATTACAATAAATTTGTCAAAAAACGCCGAAATAGAAACACCAGCGCAAGCGCTGGTGTTTTTGTCGAGAACTTATAATTGCTGGTTCGTTATTTCTTTGGTTTTGCAAAAATCATCCGTCCAGCTGCTGTTTGCAGAATACTGGTAACAATAACCGTGGTGGTGGTTCCGATATATTTTTTGCCATTTTCAACAACAATCATGGTTCCATCATCCAGATAGGCAACGGCCTGGCCGTTTTCTTTTCCGCCTTTTACCAGCAGAACTTTCATTTCTTCACCCGGCAGAACAATTGGTTTCACGGCGTTGGCCAACTCGTTAATATTGAGCACGTCCACCCCTTGAACCGTGGCAACCTTGTTAAGATTATAATCGTTGGTTAAAATCTTACCTTTGGTTGATTTTCCCAGTTTTACCAATTTTGAATCCACCTCATGGGTATCTTCAAAATCTTCTTCCGTAATTTGCACTTCAATGTCCAGATCAGTCTGAATTTTATTTAAAATATCCAAACCACGACGACCCCGATTCCGCTTTAATTCATCGGCTGAGTCCGAAATCAACTGGAGTTCATTCAGCACAAATACCGGAATCACTAAGGGACCTTCAATAAAACCTGTTTTACAGATATCAAAAATCCGTCCATCAATGATCACGCTGGTATCGAGTAGCTTGGGAATGGCCGCGCCCTTCTTTTTGGTGGGTCGCTTTTGACCAACTGGCACATTGCCATCCTTTTCCCGCTTAACACTCTGAAGCGACTGGAGAATGTCTTCCCGTTTTTTAATCGGTAAGGAAAAACCAATATAGCCTAATACTATATAAATCGTGATGGTTAAAAGTCCACCGATCCAGGGAATCGGAATCTGCGAAAATGCAAAGCTGATTAGCATCGCAATCACCAGGCCAATCACCAAGCCACCGATGCCCAGGCCAATGTCAATGAGCCGGACATTTTCCATGCTGGTCTCAACAACTTTTGAGAGTTTTTTTACGCCCTTGAGCATCAGCGGGAATAGAATGAAAAATATAAGTCCAAATAGAACAATCAGAGCTGCATAAAGGGCAACTTCCAATTCCGGAGTCAGGTTAATTCTTAGCGTTTTTAAAATCCATGTATTGGTTACCAATACATTGGCTGAAGCCATCCCAACCAGAACTCCAACAATTCCGAACGACACGCGAAGTATCTTTTGTATCATTATCTTCACCTCCTTTCATAATATTACCATGTAATTATAGCACTTGATTCTTAAGATTAAACTATTAAATACAACAAAAGGCGTGAAATTCACGCCTCACTGTGTACCGAACTATTGATCAAATCTAATATTTCTTGTTTGTCCTTATCTTGAATTAAAACCATTTCACTGACGATGAAATTTCGGGCATTATTCAACATTTTCTTTTCTCCGGTTGAGAGACCTTTTAAGCGATCCAATAAGATAAGGTTTTTAACAACCTTGGCTACTTCAAAAATATCGCCGGTTTTTAATCGTTCCAGGTGTTCCCGATAGCGCCTATTCCAGTTTTTTTCCATCTCGTCCATTGGTAATTTCAGTGTTTCGATCATCTCATCAATTACTGGCTGGGTCACAATGGTTCTTACCCCAATATCATCAACTTTATCAACGGGAATTAAAATTTGCAAACCCTCGGATACAATCTGCATGATGTAGTAAGGTTTTATTTCTTCAAATATTTCTCGTTCTTCGATTGCTTCAATGATACCTGCTCCGTGCATCGGATAAACAATTTTATCCCCAATTTTATACATTTCAACCACTCCTATCATCGATTCTCTTCCCATTATAACATATAAAAAAAGAATAAGCCTTTTATTTTATAAAAAACTTATCCCGCTGTCAATATTTATTTAGATAATCATGGTCAAACTGATCCGTTTTCGTTTCAAATCCACAGCCAATACCCTAACGGTTACCACATCCCCCAGAGAGACCGCCTCTGACGGGTGTTTGATATAACGATCGGTGATTTGTGAGATATGCACAAGCCCATCCTGATGGACACCAATATCCACAAAAGCGCCAAAATCGATGACATTTCGGACGGTGCCAATCAGCTCCATCCCCACTTCCAGATCACTCATCGAGAGCACATCAGAGCGCAGATGCGGCTTGGGGGCATTCTCCCGGGGATCACGGCCCGGTTTTTGTAGTTCTTTGACAATATCATAAAGGGTTGGAATTCCGATTTCCAGCTGCGTCGCCATTTCTCCATAGTTCATGTCGTTAAACAAGTCCTGCTGTTCGCGGTTTCCCAATTGTTCCTTTTTGATGTTTTTAAGTTTTAAGAGCTTTTCCACACTTTTGTAAGCCTCCGGGTGAACCCCGGTATTATCCAGGATGTTATCGCCGTCATCAATCCGTAAAAAACCGGCACATTGCTCATAGGCTTTGGCGCCCAAACCTTTGACCTTCATGAGTTCTTTTCTGCTCTTAATCGCGCCTACACTGTTGCGGTAATCTAAAATATTGTTGGCAATGGTTTTGTTTACCCCGGCTACGTATTTAAGTAGCGCTACCGAAGCCCGATTAACATTGACGCCGACGTTATTAACCGCATCCTCAACGGTTGCTTCGAGCACCCGTTCCAGTTCTTTCTGATTGACATCATGCTGATACTGACCGACCCCAATGTGTTTGGGATCAATTTTTACCAATTCGGACAGGGGATCCTGAAGCCGCCCGCCAATAGAAATGGCACCGCGAATCGAAACATTGATATCCGGGTATTCTTCGGTCCCCAATTCAGATGCCGAATAAACCGAAGCGCCAGCCTCATTCACGACAATATATTGCACTGGTACCGTGGTTTTTTTAATCGTTTCAGCCACAAACTGTTCCGACTCCCGAGAAGCGGTGCCGTTGCCGATGGCAATGATATCGACCTGATGGCGTTCAATCAGTTGGAGGAATTCTTTTTCCGCTTTCTCCGCCTGACCCTTGCCAAAGGTTGGATAGATGGTGGTATAATCAAGCACCTTTCCGACCTTGTCCAGGATAGCAATCTTGCATCCGGTTCGAAATGCCGGGTCAAAGCCCATCGTAACCTTTTCTTTAAACGGCGGCTGCAACAACAGTTTTTTTAGATTAAGAGCAAACATCTTAATTGCTCCTTCTTCAGCCCGCTCTTTTAAGGCAGTCCGGATTTCCCGCTCAATGGCCGGTGCAATCAGCCGGGTATAACTGTCCCCAAGAGCTCTTAATAAATAGCTGGAGGGCTCGGCTTTTACCAGCTCTTTTTCTAGGTAAGCTTCAATTTCTTCGGTAGGTGCTAATAATTTAACCGACAGGGCCTTTTTCTTCTCGCCCCGGTTAAGTGCCAAAATCCGGTGGTCCTTGATGGCCTTAATGGTTTCGGTGTGATCAAAGTACATTTCCAATTCCGGGTTTTCCTCTTCTTTACCCTTGACCACCGTGGACTTAATCTGCCCTTTATCGTAGGTACATTTCCGGATCACCCCCCGATAGGTGCCATTGTCCGAAATGATCTCGGCAATAATATCCATCGCCAATTGCAGGGCTTCCTGGGCGGTATTGATTTCTTTTTCGGCGTCGATATAATTAAGGGCTGCTTCACCAAGCTCGACTTCGGTTAGTTTTTGTGCAAGGATTTGCAATGCCAATGGTTCTAACCCCTTTTCCCGGGCCACCGATGCCCGGGTTTTCTTTTTTTGTTTATAGGGTAAGTAGAGATCTTCCACTTCCTGAAGGGTTTGGCTTTTTAAAATGGCGCTTTTAAGTTCTGGGGTCAGTTTTCCCTGTTCCTCAATGTTACCAGTAACCTCTTCTTTCCGTTTCTCCAGTTTTCGTAAATATGTTAAACGCACATCCAGATCCCGCAGCAGGGCATCACTTAAGTTCCCGGTAACCTCTTTTCGATAACGGGCGATAAAGGGAATGGTATTCCCCCCATCGATTAGATTGATGGTATCTTCCACCTGCTCAGGGCGTATTGAAAATTCTTTTGCAAGTTGCTTGATTATCTGTTCCACAAACTTCTCCATTTCTTACACTTTTAAATTAATCGCTTTGGTTTTTATTTTCCAAAGATTAGTTTAACATTTTTTTGATATAATCACAAACATTCCCGCAAAACCACTATTATGCTTAAGGCCGACGCCTCAAACGATTGTAATAAGATGTGGTTCGTGGTAGAATATTTTTTACTAAAATAAAAAGGAGCGTCACTTTAATGGCTATAAAATTTATTGTGGATTCCATGTGTGATACCAACAGCGATACCCTAAATCGCTATGATTTTGATATATTACCCTTTCCGGTAACCCTTGACGATAAAACTTATTTTGATGGCATCAATATCACCCCCGAGATGGTGGTCGATTTTGTCAGCAATAACAGCAAACTCTTTCCCAAAACAGCCCAGATCCAACCTCTGGATATTACCAACACCATTGAAAAACATCTTAAAAACGGTGATGATGTCATTTATCTGGTGCTATCTTCAAAGCTTTCGGGAACCTACCAGACCGCCCGACTGCTGGCTCAGGATTTACTGGAAAAGTACCCGGATCGAAAAGTATCGATCGTCGATTCCCTTTCTGCCACCACTGGTTCGGCCTTGATTCTTTATCAGGGTCTGAAACTCAACAAGCTTAACCGTCCTTATGAAGAAATCGTTGAGACGATGACTTTTCTAGCCCATCACGCCCAGATCTTTTTTCTGGTGGGAGACATCAAATGGCTGGCCCAGGGCGGCCGGATCAGCCGTAATGCGGCGATGCTTGGGGATATGCTAAAAATCGTCCCGATTTTATACTTTAAAGATGGTGAGATTCTGGTTTATGAAAAAATTCGCGGTCAGAAAAAAGCCTTAAAGACGCTCTTTGCTATTATTGAAGAAAAAATGACAAACCGGGAACAGGTCCTCGGGATGATCCAGAGCACCGCCCCGGATCTTCAGGACAAGGCCAAAAAATATTTTGAAAAAGAACTGGGGATTAAAAACTTCTTACTACCTGAAAAAGCCGGTTCAACCTTAACGGTTCATATTGGCACCCATTGTCTGGGAATCATGTTTTTTGATGAACTGCCGGAAAACTATGTCAATGTGATCCCATGAAATCCCGTTATTTTGAATTTGCACTATAAATAAAGCGCCTTGCCGAATACGTATTCGGCAAGGCGCTTTATTTTAAGATTAATAAAATTCTACCCTCTTGGTGGCAGGCTTGAGGCCACCAGTTGCACCAGTCGGCTCAGCGGCATGGTTTGCAGCCAGACCTTTCCCGGTCCTTTTAAGGTCGCCAGGAATAATCCTTCTCCGCTTAAAAAGATATTCTTCATGCCTTTTACAGCCTGGATATCAAAGCTTACCGATTCTTCAAACATACCAATATGACCCTGATCGATTTTCATCACTTCGCCGGGAGCCAGATCATACTCAATCATCGCCCCATCCATCTCCACAAAGGCCGTTCCCGGCCCTGAAAGTTTTTGCAGGATAAAGCCTTCGCCACCAAAAAAACCAACCCCGATATTCTTTTTAAAGTACAAATCAACATCCAGGGTTGATTCGCCAGCCAGAAAACTGCTTTTTTGGCAGATAATGGATTGCCCTTTTTGTAGAGTCAAGGCTTTGATCTCACCCGGATAGCTGGAACAAAAAGAAATTTGACAATTATTCTGTTCCGCCGTATAGGTGGTCATAAACAGCGAATCGCCGGCCAGCGTTCGGCGCAGCCCCTTCATTAAGCCACCTTTGGTGTTGGTTTCCATGCGGATGTTTTCAGTCATCCAGGACATCCCCCCGGATTCGGTAAACATCGATTCGCCACTGTTTAAACTTACTGTTACCACCGGGAGATTACCTCCCTTGATTTCATACTTCATTTTCTTCCTCCTGATTTTATGATTATGCAAAAAAATCGCCAATTAGTGGATAGTTATCCCAAAATTGACGATTTATTTTTTTTTTGACTATTTTTTTAATTTGATCAGGTTGATCAGTCCGCCAGCCAGTAGCATTTCTTTTTGCCGCTGCGAAACTTCCAGAAGCATCACATAGGTTAACCCTTTGGTTTTATTCACCAGCTTGGCCCTGCCCGATTTAACCGCATCCAGGGCATTTTCAATGATCAGTTCATCATTTAAGGCAATGGTATCATAATCGGCTTCATTTTCAAATACCAGTGGCAGAATGCCATTATTGATCAAATTGTTTTTATGAATCCGGGCAAAGGATTTAACCGCAACCCCTTTAATGCCCAGATAAACCGGCGCCAGCGCCGCATGCTCCCGGCTGGAACCCTGACCATAGTTGGAGCCGCCGACAATAAAGCCGCCGCCGTTATCCAGTGCCCGCTTGGGAAACTCGGCATCACAGGGGGCCAGACAGTAGTTTGACAGGTAGGGAATATTAGAACGGTAGGGCAACAGTTTTGCATTAGAAGGCATGATATGATCGGTGGTGATATTATCTTCGACCACAATCAGCGCTTTGCCGGCGACCATGTTTTCAAGCGGTTTGGTGGCCGGAAACGGTTTGATGTTTGGTCCTTTGATAACTTCCACTTCGGTACCTTCCGGGGCTGGTGCCATCACCATGGTATCGTTTTGTAAAAAACTGTCCGGCATCGCAATTTGCGGCAGACTGATTTTGCCTAAGGGATTGGTAAGAACCCCTTCCAGGGCGGATATCGCCGCTGCTTCCGGGCTTAACAGATAGACATCGGCAGAGGGGGTTCCTGATCGACCAAAGAAGTTCCGGTTAAAGGTTCGCAACGAAACCGCATCGGTAGAAGGCGCCTGCCCCATCCCAATACAGGGGCCGCAACCGCATTCCAGCACCCGGGCACCAGCGTTTAATAGATCGGCCAGAGCGCCATTTTCAGCCAGCATCGTTAAAACCTGCTTTGATCCCGGGGCAATCACCAGGGAGACATTTTCAGCCACGGTTTTACCTTTAACAATGGCGGCAACCTTCATCAGATCAAGCCAAGATGAATTGGTACAGCTGCCAATCGCGACCTGATTGACCACCAGGCCTTCGATCTCGGAGATTTTTACGACCTTATCAGGACTATGGGGACAGGCGGTTAAGGGTTCTAACACATCCATATCAACCTTGACTACTTCATCATAAACGGCATCAGCATCAGCGGACAGTGCTATATAATCCCCGCCGCGGCCCTGGGCTTCCAAAAATAACCTGGTCATTTCATCCGATGGGAAAATTGAGGTAGTTGCTCCCAACTCGGCACCCATGTTCGTAATGGTAGCCCGTTCCGGAACTGTCAGCGTTTTGACCCCTTCGCCAGTGTATTCAAAGACCTTGTTAACGCCACCTTTTACAGTACATTGACGCAGCACTTCCAGAATGACATCCTTAGAGGATACCCCGGTACGCAGCTTGCCGGTTAATAAAACCTTAACGACTTTAGGCATGGTGATATAGTAAGGGTCTCCGGCCATCGCCACGGCCACGTCCAAACCACCGGCGCCAATGGCCAGCATGCCGATACCACCGCCAGTGGGGGTATGGCTGTCTGATCCCAGCAGGGTGTCGCCTGGCACGCCAAAGCGCTCAATCTGAACCTGGTGACAAATGCCATTACCTGGTTTTGAATAGTATATACCGTGTTTTTTAGCGACACTTTGGATATAGCGGTGATCGTCCATGTTTTCCGGGCCTTCCTGGAGCATGTTGTGATCAATATAGGCCAGCGATTTTTTTGTTTTAACCCGCGGTACCTCCATCGCTTCAAACTGCAAATAGGCCATCGTTCCGGTGGAGTCCTGGGTCAGAGTCTGATCGATCCGAATCCCAATTTCCTCGCCTTTTACCATTTCTCCCACGACCAGGTGTGCCGCAATAATTTTCTCTGTTAATGTTTTTCCCATTTAATATTTCCTTTCCGAACTGCAATTTTTCTAATTCTCTCGGTGTGATTTTATTATCCTTATAAATCATGATTGGTTTATTATACCATTTTTTTTTCGAATTTTCCATTTTTTTACTTTTGCAGTTTCCCTTCAATTTGAATTTAAACTATGTTATACTGTGGTTCAATCAACACCATTACTATAAGTGGATTTGGAGGGGATCATGACTTTTCTTAAGTGCTTCAGCCGCTTTTTATATGTTCAGGGCAGAAAAAACAACATCATTAATCTTTCCGCTCAGATGTCCTACCGGACCCTGGCCGCCTTTATTCCTTTTTTGATGCTTTTATCTAGTTTCATCAACTGGTTTTCTGCAAGTGTGAACGAAACTTTTATTTTTGTGCTTTCAAAAATATTGCCCCAATCGATTATGGATTATGTTAATCTGGCGATGGAAAACGCCAATACCATTTCTTTTTCATGGGGAACCAACCTAATCCTGGGCTTTTTTATCTTGTATGTCTCTGTTTCCGCCATGCACTCGCTCATCTCCTCTTTAAACCGAATCTTCGGACAGGAAGAAAACCGGGGTATCGTTGCGCTCTGGATTCAAGCAGTTCTTTATTTATTCTTATTTCTACTGATTATCTTTTTGACGGTTTTTTTCTATCTTTTCGGAGAGAAACTGCTAGCCCTTATTTTTAGCACCTTAAATTTATCTGAGTTTTTTGCTGTCTTCATCATTCTTTTTACGCTGATTTATATGATCATCGTACCAACGTTTATTTTTACCCTAATTTATATGTATGCGCCCAAGAACCATCTTGGTTTTTTTGAAGCACTCCCGGGCGGCGCTTTTGTTAGTATCAGCTGGTTTGTGATCATTTTTTTATATACTCTGTTCGCCAGCTCACCCCTTGATGTTAATGCCTTCTTCTTTAATCTTCAAGGTCCCTTTTCATTGTTTTTTATGGTCTATCTGATCTGTTTTACCCTTAGCCTGGGTGGCGTCGTTAATCTTTACGGAGCTGAACAATCATCACTGAGACAGGCATCCCTGGAGGTTAAAAATGATTAAACAACTATTTGATCTAAAAATTGTCAAGCTGCTTTTCTTTCTGATGGAAGATTTTGAGGAAACCGATTTTTCAGGGATCTGCACCCAGATGTCATTTTACCTGCTACTGGCATTTTTTCCCTTGCTGCTCTTTTTGATTTCATTTATCGGGAGTTTTATCAAACCCTTTGAAAGTTATCTTTACGAAATTTTAGAAGCCTTTTTACCCAATCTTTCTTATGACTACGTGACGAGCTTGTTAGACAGCATCATCAGTCAAGTTTCCGGTTCTCATTACAGCCTGATTCTGGTCGCTTTTTTCTTTTCATCCCTGGCGGCCCGGGCCATCATGGTTGGTATCAATCAGACCTATGGCCGGAAAGAAACCCGGACGCTAAAGGTAATCTGGCTCTATTCATTTCTGTTTACCATTTTGTTTACTGTGGCCATTTTACTGATTGCTTTTGCTTATCTTTTTAGTGCTGATGTGGGTGCTGTTATTTTTGAGAAAATCGGGCTATATACATATTATTATCCCGTCCTGAGCTTTTTTGCTGTTGTTTTTTCATGGATTGTATCAACCTTTATTTTTAATATGATCTACGTCATGGCACCAGCGCAGCACCTAAAATTTAAAAGCGGTCTTCCCGGTGCCCTATTTGCAACCCTGGGACTTAATATTGCTTTTCGCATTTTCACCTTGTTTATCAATCATTCGACCAAATACAGCACGCTCTATGGCAGTCTGGGGGGACTTTTTGCCCTGATGGTAGCAATTTACTTTATTTGTGTGATTCTGAATCTGGGCGGAAAGATCAACCTGTACTGGTCTTTATATCAGGACAAAGCGTTCTTTATTTAAGCGCCCGGTGTTGCACTTTAAGTGAAATTGTTAAAAAGATTTTACTTTGCTCAAAAAGATGCGCTATCAATATTAAGGGATTGTGATAAAATGTTAGATGCAAAGGCGACTTGATTCCAACCAAAACTGAAAGGATACGTATACTATCATGAATAAAATCGATGACCATGCAGATTTAGCCAGTAACAGGCGTTTTCTCAGTTACCACTATTTTGGTGCCCACCTTAATGAAAAAGGGACCACTTTTCGGGTCTGGGCCCCCAATGCCCAAAGTGTTTCCGTTGTCGGCGATTTCAATGGCTGGAACATTCAAGCTCACCCCATGAAACTCGTTTCCGGCACCCATGGTGTCTGGGAACGCTTTATCCCGGAACTGTTCCAAGGCCAGCTTTACAAGTATGCCGTTCGCCAACAGGATGGCGAATTGGCGTATAAGGCTGATCCTTACGGTTTTTACAGTGAGGTTAAGCCTCAAACCGCCTCCATTATCTGGGAACTCGATGGTTATGACTGGCAGGATGAAAGCTGGTGCAAAAAAAGAAACGACACCAATTGGCTAAAAATGCCGATTAATATTTATGAAGCCCATCTGGGTAGTTGGAAGCGCAATGAAAAGGGCGAGTATCTGAACTACCATGAACTGGCTGATCAACTCGTTCCTTATCTGACGGAGATGCATTACACCCACCTTGAACTGATGCCAATTATGGAACATCCCTTTGACGGTTCCTGGGGATATCAGCTCACCGGATATTACGCTGCCACCAGCCGCTACGGCGATCCCCAGGGGCTGATGTATCTGATCGATTGCTGCCACCAGGCCGGTATCGGTGTGATTCTGGATTGGGTACCTGGTCACTTCTGTAAAGACGATCCGGGCCTACGGCATTTTGACGGCACCAGCCAATACGAGTTTTCAGAACACCAGCAATGGGGGACAATGGTCTTTGATTACGGCAAACCCGAAGTCCTTGATTTTTTGATTTCCAATGCCCACTTCTGGTTTAACCGCTACCATATCGATGGCCTGCGCATCGATGGGGTGGCCAGCATGATTGAACTTAACCATGGTTTAGACGGTGAACCCTTTCGAAATATTGAGGGCGGTACCGATCGACTCGAAGCACTGTCATTCCTGCGGGAACTGAACACCATTATTTTTAGAGATTTTCCCTTTGCGATCATGTCAGCAGAAGACTCCACCTCCTACCCGATGGTCACCTGGCCGGTGGATAAGGGCGGTCTTGGCTTTAATCTGAAATGGGACATGGGCTGGATGCACGATACCCTGGATTATATGAAAACCGATCCGATGTTTCGAAACCGCTTCCACAATCTCTTAACCTTTTCGATGGCCTATGCCTTTAATGAAAATTTCATCCTGCCCCTGTCTCATGACGAAGTGGTTCACAGCAAACGAACCATCCTCGACAAGATGTTTGGCGATTACAATCTAAAATTTGACCAGTTTCGCATCCTTTTCGGATATTTGATGACTCACCCGGGAAAGAAACTGTCCTTTATGGGCAACGAATTTGCCCCCTTCCTAGAATGGCGGGTAGATGAATCGCTGGAATGGTTTTTGCTTGATTACCAAAAGCATCGCGAGATTCACACCTATATTAAAGACCTGAATAAGTTTTATTTAAAAGAAAAAGCGCTCTGGGTCGATGACCATAGCTGGGGCGGTTTTGAATGGCTGGAACCAAACAACAGCAAACAGAGTATTCTCATTTTTAAACGCCTGGGTACCGAACAAAAGGATACCCTGATTACCATCATCAACTTTTGTCCGCTTACCTATAACGATTATCAGATTGGCGTCCCTGCCCCCGGCAATTACCGTCTGGCCTTTAATTCAGATGCCCCTCTTTATGGCGGTAGCGATTTTAAAATGAAAAAGACCATGAAGGCTCAAAAAATCCCCCTCCATGGCCAGGACTATTCGGTTTCTCTCAATATTCCGCCCTCGTCGGTCATTGTCTTAAAAGGCGTTGTTCCCCGGACAAGTACCAAAGTAGAGGCAACTAAGAAACCTAAAAAATAAAACCTGCACTGCTAAATAACCATAAAAATGCTTTATAAAACTAGCTTTGTTGAAAGGAACTATGATGAATTCTTCAGAACGAGAAAAATTAAAAGCCACCTATAAGGCCACCTTTACCAAAAAAATTGAAGAGGTCTCCGGAAACTGCCTGGCGGATGCCTCACTGCTTAAGCAATACCAGGCCCTGGCCGAAATGGTAATGGAAAGCATCACCTCCCAATGGGCAAAAACCAACACGCTCTATAACAAAAACGAATCGAAACAGGTCTACTTTTTTTCCATTGAATTCCTAATCGGACGCCTGATGAAGTCCTACCTCAGCAATCTGGGGGTTGAAGATCTGGTTCAGGAATGTTCGGCCGAAATGGGGCTGGATTATGAGGCCATTCTCGCCCAGGAATCCGACCCGGGTTTGGGCAATGGCGGCCTGGGTCGGTTAATGGCCTGCTATCTGGATTCCTCTTCGGCGATGGGAATGCCTGCCCATGGTAACGGCATCCGTTATAAATATGGCCTGTTTGAACAACGGATTATCAATGGCGAACAAATTGAAGTCGCGGATAACTGGCTTAAAAATGGCTATCCCTTTGAAATCCGTAATCCCGATAAGTCAGTCATTATCAAATACTACGGTCAGATTCATTCTGAGAACATCAATGGCAATCTGACCTTTGTTCACGAGAATTATGAAGCTATTATGGCCGTTCCCTACGATATTCCGATCAAGGGGTATCACAACGAAACCGTTAATTCCTTGCGCCTTTGGAGTGCCGAGCCGCTGGAAGCCTTTGATCTGCCCTCGTTTAATCAGGGCCATTTCTTAAATGCGGTAAGGCATAAATCCGAAGCCGAAGCGATTAGCCAGATCCTCTATCCCAATGACAATGGTTTTGACGGCAAACTTTTGCGTCTCAAACAGGAGTACTTTTTTGTCTGTGCCGGCATTAAGCGGATCATTGTGGATTACAAACGATCCAACAATAACTCCATGGACGGTTTCAGCGATAAAATTTGTATTCATATTAATGACACCCATCCTGCCCTATGCGGCCCTGAACTGATGCGGGTGCTGATGGATGAAGAAGGTTTGGGTTGGGAGGAATCCTGGAAAATTACCGTTGCCGCGCTAAGCTTTACCAACCACACGGTGCTACCAGAAGCTCTGGAAAAGTGGCCGGTCGATATGATGAAGGATTTGCTGCCCCGGATTTATATGATCATCGAAGAAGTCAACCGCCGTTTTCTACTGGATCTGGATAACGAATTTCCTCATGATCTGGACCGCAACCACAGCCTTTCGATTATCAAAGACAACTACGTCCATATGGCCAGCCTGGCGATTATATCGAGTCATTCCATCAATGGCGTGGCAACCCTCCACAGCAAAATCCTCCGGGAAGAAACCTTTAATGGTTTTTACCAGGTCTTCCCCAAGCGATTTTATTCGGTAACCAATGGGGTTTCACCACGCCGTTTTCTGATGAACAGCAATCCCGAGCTGAAAGAACTGATTAATGAGTCGATCGGACCGGATTGGGATCACAACCTGTTTGATCTTAAAAAACTGCTCAATTTCATCAATGATCCGGTTTTTTATCAAAAGTTTGACGCGGTCAAACGATCCAATAAGGTTCGACTCGCCAATTATATGGCCCACCATAACAATGTGAAGGTTGATCCCGACTCGATCTTTGACATCCAGGTCAAGCGAATCCATGAATATAAGCGACAATTACTAAACGCTCTCCATGTCCTTTATCTGTATAATCGGCTTAAAGAAAACCCCAATCTGGAAATGGCGCCTCGTACCTTTATCTTTGCCGGCAAAGCAGCACCCGGGTATTACTATGCCAAAGAGGTTATTAAGCTGATCACCGCCATTGCTGAGCTGGTTAACAATGATCCGTCCCTCCATGACAAACTAAAGGTCGTTTTTCTGGCCAATTTCAATGTTTCACTGGCCGAGATTATCTATCCGGCGGCCAATATCTCAGAACAGATTTCAACCGCCGGAAAAGAAGCTTCGGGAACCGGAAACATGAAATTTATGATGAACGGGGCCATTACCCTGGGCACTATGGACGGCGCCAATATCGAAATTCTGGACGCCGTTGGTCCCAGTAATATTGTCACCTTTGGTCTGTCTGCTGACGAGGTCCATCACTATCAGAAATATGGCGGCTATCGATCGGTCGATATTTTTGAGCAGGACCCCCGAATACAACAGGTCCTTCACCAACTGATTGATGGAACCCTCGGACATGGCCTCAGCTTCCAGGCCATCTATGATTCCCTGCTTTTGTATAATGATGGCTATTTTGTCTTAAAAGATTTTAATGCCTATACCGATGCCCAAAATCAGGTGGATCATCTCTTTCGCAATCCGACCGTTTGGACCAAAATGTCGATCAGCAACGTAGCAAATTCCGGTATTTTCTCAAGTGATCGTTCGATTGCCGACTATCAACGGGAAATCTGGAAAATCATTTAAGGAGGTATCACTTTGAATACTGAATGTGTCGCAATGCTCCTGGCGGGAGGTCAGGGGAGTCGTTTGGGCTCCCTGACCTTTAATAACGCCAAACCGGCGGTTTTATTTGGGGGAAAATATCGGATCATTGATTTTCCGCTTAGCAATTGTATGAACTCGGATATTGATGTGGTGGGCGTACTGACCCAATACCGCCCCTATATCCTGAATAATTATATTGGTGATGGATCGGCCTGGGCGCTGGATCAGGTCCAGGGCGGTGTCCATATCCTGCCCCCCTATATGGGCCAAAAAGGGGGCCGCTGGTACTCGGGAACTGCCGATGCCATTTATCAGAACTTGGACTTCATTGACCGTTTTGATCCCGAATATGTGCTGATTCTTTCGGGGGATCACATTTATAAGATGGATTATTCGCAAATGTTGGCCTTTCACAAAGAAAAAGAGGCTGATCTGACCATTGCGGTGATGGATGTCCCTTGGGAAGATGCTCATCGGTTTGGAATCGTTAACACTGATGAAGAGCACTCGATCAAAGAATTCCAGGAAAAACCCGAACATCCCAAAAGTAACAAGGCGTCGATGGGTATTTATATTTTTACCTGGAAAGAACTCAAAAAAGCCCTGCTAGACGATGCCGGAAACCGGGAATCTGAACATGACTTTGGACATAATGTGATTCCCGAGCTTCATGAAAGCGGCAAACGAATTTTTGCCTATCCTTTCTCCGGCTACTGGCGCGATGTGGGTACGGTTCAAAGTTACTATGATGCCAATATGGATCTTTTGGACACCAGTTGTGATTTTGACCTCAGTGATCGAAACTTTCGCATCTTTTCGAACAATACCAGCCGTCATCCGCAATTCATCGGCCCCCAGGCCCGGATCATCAACAGTCTGATCTGTGATGGATGCATTATCTTTGGTCGCGTCGAAAATTCCATTTTGTCTCATGATGTAGTGATTCATAAAAAAACCAGCTTGAAAAATGTGATTGTGCACACCGGAGCGATCATTGAAGATGGGGCCATTTTAGAAAATTGTGTCGTTGGAGCCCGAGCCAGAATTAAAGGCGATGCCCGCTATATTACCGACCCCGACGATACAACTCCTGAAATACATGTCATCAATAACTAAAAAGGAGTAAGGAAAAATGAAAAATGCTGTTGGACTTATCTTAAATGTGGATGGTGAGGATGATTCCTTAAAAGATTTTCTTTCCCATCGTAGCCTGAGCACCCTGCCTTTCGGCGGACGTTATCGTCTTATCGACTTTACCCTCTCCAATATGGTTAATTCCGGTTTATCTCAAATTGGTGTCATCGGTTCCCATAAATACAGTTCCCTGGTGGATCATCTGGGAACCGGCAAGGAGTGGTCCCTAAGTCGAAAAACGCAGGATCTTTCGATTCTCTCAGGCTCTAATAATTACCATATCGGGCGTCTGATCAAGGTTAATCTGCGTAATCTTCAGAATAACCGGGGCTTTTTGGACGCCACCACTGCTGAACATGTGTTGATTGCGTCTCCTAACCTGGTTACCACCTTTGATTTTAAAAATGCTTATGATCTGCATTTAAAAAATGACAGTGATATTACCTTGATCTTTAAAAAAGATGATCCCCTGTACCATCTCAGGGACAATGATCTTTTCCTGGAGTTTACCAAAAATCGGGTCAGCGGTCTCCACTACAAAAGAGAACATACCACTGGGCATTTTTTTGCTGAAATGTTTTTTGTTAAAAAATCCATTCTGGAGGAATTGCTGGATCTTAGTGAGCGGACCGGAGACTTTGACTTAATGGATATCATCAAATACAACATCGACACCCTCCGGGTCTTCGGTGCCCAGCATTGCGGTTATATCAAACGGGTAAACTGCCTGGAAAACTATATGAAAACCAGTATGGATTTATTGGAATATGACGTTATGCAAGAACTCTTTATGGGTAAAAATTCCATTCATACTAAAATAAAAGACAACCACCCAACCCTTTATAACGATCCCGCCGAGGTGTACAATTCCATTGTCGGTAGCGGCTGCACCATTGACGGAACCATTAATCACAGCATTATTTTTCGAGATACCCAAATGAATGTTGGCTCACACATCCAAAACAGTATCATTATGCAGCGGTGTGAAATTGGGAGAAATGTTAATCTAAACTATGTGGTCATGGATAAGGATACTAAAATCAGTGACCATACCACCTTAGTGGGTAAACCCCACGCTCCCATTGTTTTAAAGAAAGGCACGGTAATTTAAATGTTGAATGTCCTATTTGTTGCTTCAGAAGCTTACCCTTTTTCAAAAAGTGGTGGCTTGGGAGACGTCCTTGGCGCCCTGCCAAAATCATTTCCCGAAGATGTCGATGCCCGGGTTATCCTTCCCTTATACAGCACCATCCCAGAAGAATTACGCCTACAAATAAAACCCCTCAAACACTTTCAGATATGGATGTCGGATACCCTGCATTATTGCGGCCTGTTGACCTGTGAATACGAAGGTGTCACTTTTTATTTTATTGATAATGAAGCTTTTTTTAAGCGCCCCTCACTTTATGGCTATTTCGATGACGGCGAACGGTTTTGCTTTTTTTGCCGGGCCGTATTGGATTCTCTACCATTACTGGATTTTTCTCCGGACATTATTCACTGCAACGACTGGCAGACGGCCGCTGTTCCCTATCTGATCAAGCATCAATATCGCCGGGCTTTTCCTGACACCAAGGTGGTTTTTACCATTCATAATATCCGCTATCAGGGGGTTTATGGTTTTCACGATATCAGCCCCTACCTCCATCTGGGCTTCTTACCCTCAGACTTGGAGTATTACGGAAAGATTAATCTGATGAAAGGCGCTCTTTATACGGCTGATCTAATCACCACGGTCAGTCCAACCTACGCAAATGAACTAACCGACCCCTACTATGGCGAAGGCCTGGACGGGGTAATCCGCCATCTCAGTCACCAGGTAGTGGGGATTCTCAATGGCATCGATGAGTCCATTTATAATTCAGAGACTGACCCCGCCTTATTTGTTCCCTTTGACAGTCCCGAAAAAAAGAAGGCCGACAATAAAAAAGCCTTACAGGAATATCTCGATCTGCCGGTCCGGGAGGATGTCCCGATGGTATCGATGATTACCCGGTTAGTTGAACAAAAGGGTCTGGATCTGGTGTCCAACGTGATCCATGAGATTTTACAGCAGAATCTGCAGCTTGTTATTCTGGGGACCGGTGATGCTGTTTATGAAAATCTTTTCCGGAGCATTGCCTACAACTATCCGGATAAGATGGTGGCCATCATCGATTTTGATGAAGCGCTCTCAAGAAAAATTTATGCGGCCAGTGATTATTTCCTGATGCCTTCTAAATTTGAGCCCTGTGGCCTTTCTCAGATGATTGCCATGCGTTACGGCGCGGTCCCCATTGTTCGGGAAACCGGCGGCCTAAAAGACACCATCACTTATTTTAACCCCAAAACCAAAAATGGCAATGGCTTAAGTTTTGCAACTTACAATGCCCACGATATGCTTTTTACCATCCAGCATGCCGTAGCCCTCTACCACGATGCGCCGGCATCTTTTAAAATGCTGGTAAGAAATGCTTACAACAGCCATTTTGACTGGAAGCAATCCGCTGGTACGTACCTTTCATATTATAATAAATTGATGGAGTGATAAGATTATGAAATTTCGTCATCATTCATGGGAGCTGGCCTATCGCAAGCCCTTTGGGGCATTACCAATTGGCAGTGCCGTCACCTTGCGCGTTTATGCCACTGAAATTGACAAATTAAAGTTGCGGACTTATTTTAATAACCAGGAAACTTCGCATCCCATGATCAAATCCCGGCAAACTGATTATTGGGAAGTGACCCTGGAGATGCCCGTCATTCCTGGACTCCTCTGGTATGATTTTAGTTTCTGCTCCCGGGGCCGCGCCTATGCCTATGGCACCCGGCATGATCATTTGGGCGGCGAAGGCCGAATTTATGAAACAAAACCGCCCTCCTACCAAATTACAATTTATGATCCCAAACGGCAGTCACCGGCCTGGTACTCCCAGGGAATTATGTACCAGATTTTTCCCGACCGGTTTAATCGGGGTGCGGACTTTGATCTTGCCAATTTTCATAAAAATGCCATCCTCCATCCCAACTGGAATGATAACCCCCACTATTTCCGTGAGAAGGATGGTGGCATCAAATACTGGGATTTTTTTGGCGGCACCCTGGCAGGCATCACCGAAAAGCTCGACTACCTGAAGAGTTTAAACGTCACCATTCTTTATCTGAACCCTATTTTTAAGGCACGAAGCAACCACCGCTATGACACTGGCGATTATATGACCATCGACCCGGCCCTGGGCACCCAGGAAAGTTTTGAAACCCTGGCTTCAGAGTGCCAAAAACGAGGGATTTCGATTATACTTGATGGGGTTTTTAGCCATACCGGTGACGATAGCCTTTACTTTAATCGTTATGGAAATTATCCGGAGGTTGGTGCCTATCAATCGAAAGATTCTAAATACTATCCCTGGTACACCTTCACCGACTATCCCAAAACCTATACCTGTTGGTGGGGGGTTGACGCCATGCCGAACACGAATGAAATGCATCCTAATTTTCAGGCCTTTATTTATAAAAGCAAGGATAGTGTCATTCGTCACTGGATGAAATCCGGGGCTTCCGGCTGGCGGCTGGATGTCGCTGATGAACTGCCAGACCCTTTTATTATGGGTCTTAAGGAGACGATGATCGAAGAAAACCCGGACAGTATCTTAATCGGCGAAGTCTGGGAAGATGCCTCCCGTAAAGTAGCCTATGAGGAACTGCGCAGCTATTTTTCCGGTTATGAACTGGATGCCGTGATGAACTACCCGTTCCGGGAAACCTTTATCGATTTTGTTCTTAGCGATAAAAGCTCCGGGCTGGCCGCCCGGATTATGATGTCACTTTACGAGCACTATCCCAAAGACCAATTTATGGGAAACATGAACCTGATTGGCAGCCATGATCGGCGGCGGATTCTTAACGTCCTGGGGGAAGCCTATAAACATCAGGGAAAGAATAGCCAAAAAAACTATCGCCTGGATGACAGCCACTACGCACTCGCTGTAAAACGATTAAAACTGCTCAGCCTGATTCAGTTTACCTTCCCAGGTGTCCCCTGCTTATACTATGGCGATGAGGCTGGGGTCCAGGGTTTTGAAGATCCCTACAACCGACGTACCTATCCCTGGGGCAATGAGGATCAGGATCTCCTTTCGTGGTACCGCCAGATCACAAAACTCCGGGCTGATTATGCGGTTTTTCAGAACGGCTCCTGGCAACCCTACGAAGCCAGTGACGATCTTTTCGTGTTTGAAAGACGGAATGAAGACACACTCTGTTTTTGCCTGTTTAACCGAAATGCCCGAGCGGTTCACCTGTTTAAACATCCGGATTTTAGCGGATGCAAGGGTTTTGATTTAATCTCAGAGGAAGCGATCTCACTAAACCCCATTGTTCTTCCACCGCTTTCTTACGCCATTGTGATGATCACTCCTGACACCTGTCAAACTGTTTAGACGCTCTATCTCAAAGGATTGCGGTTATCCGCAATCTTTTTTGTTTTATCTTGGAAATATGGGGTAAAAAAGTTGTGACCACTACTTTAATTTATTTTCTGATTCTTTAAAACAAGTTTGTTGAAAGGAAGCCTCATGAAACCATCACAACGCCTACAAGAAATTGAAGATTTCAAATCTTCATATATAAAAAAAATCCAGGAAGTTTCTGGTGAATATCTTGCTGAGTCATCGGTGCTCGATCAGTACCAGGCTCTCGCTGAAATCGTTATGGATAAAACAGCTTCCCAATGGGCTAAAACAAGATCTCAATACGACGAGGTTCCCCACAAGCGAGTCTACCTGTTCTCGATCGAATTTTTAATTGGTCGGCTGTTAAAATCCTATGTCAATAGTCTGGGGATGGAGGAAACCGTCAGAATTGCCATGGCTGAGTTAGGTTTGAATTATCAGACTATTCTCAGTCAGGAAGCTGATCCCGGCCTGGGCAATGGCGGTTTGGGACGGCTAATGGCCTGTTTTTTAGAGTCTTCTGCCACCCTGGGACTGCCCTTTCATGGCAATGGCATCCATTATAAGCATGGTCTTTTTGAGCAGAAAATTATTAACGGCGAACAGGTTGAAGTCGCCGACAACTGGTTGCGCCATGGCTATCCCTTTGAAATTAAAAAACCCCACGAATCGGTTGTCGTTAAGTTTTACGGTCATCTTCGTTCTGAGCGAATAGATGGTGTACTGACCTTTGTTCTTGAGGATTATGAACCGATTTTAGCGGTGCCCTATGATATTCCCGTAAAAGGCTATCACAACAATACCGTGAATTCACTAAGGCTATGGAGCGCCGAACCCGTCGAAGAATTTGATTTGCCCAGCTTCAATGAGGGCCAGTTTCTCGACGCCGTTCGACATAAATCCGAGGCCGAGGCGATTACCCAGATTTTATATCCCAATGATAGTCAATTCGATGGCAAGCAACTGCGCCTGAAACAGGAATATTTTTTTGTCTGTGCCGGTTTAAAACGAATGATTACCCGCTTCAAGCGCTATAATAACGATTGTCTGGATGAATTTGCCGACAAGATATGTATCCATATCAACGATACCCATCCCGCCCTGTGTGGCCCTGAGATGATGCGTATTTTTATGGATGAAGAAGGTTTAAGCTGGGGCGATGCCTGGAAAATCACCGTTAACTCCCTGACTTTTACCAACCATACGGTTCTTCCGGAAGCGCTGGAAAAATGGCCGGCGGATATGATGAAGTTTCTGTTGCCGCGAATCTACATGATTATCGAAGAAATCAACCGACAATTTCAGGAAGACTTGCGATTAGAACCGGGACTCAATGAACTGCAAATAAATGCCTTATCAATCATTCAGGATAACCAAGTTAACATGGCTAATCTGGCCATTATCTGTAGCCACTCGGTTAATGGCGTGGCCGAGCTCCATAGCAAAATTTTAAAAGAAGAAACCTTCAATGGCTATTATCAATTATTCCCAGAACGTTTCCATTCCGTCACAAATGGGGTCACTCCCCGGCGCTTTCTGATTAATAACAACACCGGTTTAAGAGACTTAATCACTGAATCCATTGGCACGGATTGGATCAACAACCTTTTTGCTCTTGAGAAGCTAATGAATTATCAGAATGATCCGCCGTTTATCGATCAGTTTAATCAAATCAAATTGGATAATAAAATCAATTTGTCAAATTATATTAAGGAGCATAATCATATCACGATCAACCCGGATTCCATTTTCGACATTCAAGTTAAGCGAATCCACGAATACAAACGGCAGCTCCTGAATGCCTTGCAGATTCTCCACTTATACAATTACTTAAAAGCAAACCCCCATATTGATATTGTTCCGCGAACCTTTATCTTTGCCGGTAAAGCGGCTCCGGGATACTATTTTGCCAAAGAAGTTATTAAGCTGATTAATTATATTGCCGATCTCATCAATAAAGATAACGGTATCCGTGATCAGATCAAAGTGGTCTTTCTGGCCAACTTTAACGTAACCCTGGGTGAGATTATCTATCCTGCTGCCAATATTTCCGAGCAGATCTCAACCGCCGGCAAAGAAGCTTCTGGTACTGGTAATATGAAGTTTATGATGAATGGTGCCATTACCTTGGGAACCATGGACGGCGCCAACATTGAAATCCATGAAGCCGTCGGCAAGCACAATATTATTACCTTTGGACTCTCCGCTGACGAGGTCACGCATTACCAAAAATATGGTGGTTACAGTTCTGTTCAGATTCATGAAAACGATCCTCGCATACAAAAAATAATGCGTCAGCTCATCGATGGCACCTTTGGCCATTTAGACAATTTTCAAAGTATCTATGACGCGCTGCTTTTGTATAACGATACCTACTTCGTCTTAAAAGACTTTGACGCGTATACAAAAGCACAAGACCGTATCAATGAACTATTTAAAGACCAAAACAAATGGTTTGAAATGTCCCTTAGCAACGTGGCCTACTCCGGTCTATTTTCCAGCGATCGTGCGATTCTGGACTATCAGAAAAATATTTGGAAGACACTGTAGATAACACACCCTCCTTTTAATGAAAGCCCGGTCCGGGTTAAATCCGGCCGGGCTTTCATTATTACGGGTTTTCTATTTTGCAAACGGTTATTTTTGCAGCTTTTCTTCGAGTTGTTTGATACTGCAATTAATGATTAATTCTTCCGGTAATCCCTGCTCCTGAATCAGTTTTATTATTTCATTAAAACGTCCCACATTATAATAAATATGACTATCACTACCAAGAATCACCGGTATGTTGTTTTTTTTAATTAATTTTATTAACGCTATCATATTGATCTCCGTATTTGTTCGAGCTGACGTTTTCATTAACGAAGCATTGTTCAGCTCCAGAATCACACCTGATTTTTTTGCCGCCTGTACTAGCCGCCAATAATTTAGCGGAAACCGCCCATCATCAGGATGACCAATGATTTTTACCGCCGGATTATGCATTGCTCCAATTATCGCATCGGTATTTTCTTCTTTTGAGCCTGACTTTATACAGTGGGAGTGAAGACTGGCAATCACATAATCCACATTATGTATCATTTTATCTGAGACATCAATTTTTCCATCGTAATCCAGGATATTCGCTTCAACTCCTTTTAGAATTCGAAGACCATTTATCTCTTGATTGATTGTTTTATAATTTTCGAAAAAAAAAGGTTCTGGAGCCCCCGGCATGGTATAAGAATGATCACTGGTTCCAAGGATCTTTAGACCTTTATTTTTCGCTTCATCAATATTTTCTTTTAAGGTACTGTAAGCGTGACCGCTGGCAATTGTATGGGTATGTAAATCCATTAGCAGTTTCATTGAGTCGTTTCCTTCTTAATCAGACATACCTGATCATTTATTTTAAAACCTTCATCCTTATTTGCGTAAACATTTAAAAATCCTGATACGCTTTTTACGATATAATGAATCTCGCGCCCATTATATTGTTTATCCTGAATCGTTCCGATGATGCCTTCGTTTTTTTGATGGATGGGTTTAATTTCCATTTCTTCAGGGCGAATCGGATAAATATTATGGGTCACAAAATAATGATCCACCCCATCTCCTTCAAATTCACAATCATGATCCGTACAATAAAAACGACCACTATCCCATTTTCCACTTAAGATATTGCTTTTACTGACAAAACGCGCAACAAACTCTGTTTTCGGCTGATTATAAATCTTTTCCGGTGTATCCATTTGCTCAATTTTTCCATCTTTCATAATAATAATCCGATCAGCCATCGCCAGGGCTTCGTTTTGATCATGGGTCACATAGACAATGGTTGAACCGGTTAATTGATGGATTTCTTTTATTTCTCTGCGCATATTGATTTTTAATTCCGCATCTAAAGAACTGAGCGGCTCATCCATCAGTAATACAGGCGGTAATTCAACAATCGCCCTGGCCAGCGCGACTCTTTGTTTCTGTCCCCCTGACAGTTCGCCGGGAAGCCGATTAATATATGGCTCTAACCCGGTGCTCTGTACAGCTTTTTTGAATAATTCCTTTTTTTTGTCCGCCGAAAGGGCCTTGTTGCGCCGGCTTTGCAAGGGAAATTTAATATGTTCCCGAACCGTCAAGTGCGGCCATAAGGCAAAGGACTGAAACACCATGCCCAAATTTCTTTTTTCAACGGGTAAACTCCATTGATTTTCCGTCAATACGGTTTGATCCAGGCAAATTTTTCCCTGATCCGGCGAAATAAAACCGGCTATAATCCGAAGTAATGTGGTTTTACCACAGCCTGATGGCCCGAGTATGGCGATAAATTCGCCTTTATTGATGTCAAGGTTGATATTATCCAGGGCCTTATTTTTACCGTATGTTTTACTTAAATTTTGTATAGTCAAGCTCATCTTCTATTCCTCCAGACAGGGGTTAATTATCTTTGTTAGTACTTTTTCAGCAGCGACTTGTTTTGCTGCCTTTTTACGACTGGCTCGCTGCATCATCCAAATCAATAAATAGCCTGCCAGTATCAATAAAACCAGAACCGTTGACATTGTTGCGGCCAGATTATAAGACCCCGCCTGCTGTAAATTAAAAATAGTCAAGCCAATCGTCTTCGTCCCTGCTGCTGACAGCATTGAGGACAACGTCAATTCAGTGAGAGCCGAGTTAAAAATAAAAAACGAACTCATTAAAATCGGTTGGCGAATCAGCGGGATCAAAACGTCCGTCCATCTTCTTATAATTCCTGTGCCGGAAATCAATGCCGCTTCCTCAAGGGACGCCTCCACTGTCAGAACAGCAGTCGCACTGCCTTTAATCTGGATAATCAGATACCTAAATACATAGGCAATAATAATAATTTTTGATGTATTATACACATTTGGAAATTTACCAAAGCAAAAGATCATAGCCAGTGCCAACACGATACCTGGTACCGCATAATTGAGTGTCGCTCCCAGCTCAACTAGTTTCACTGACAAAGCATTATTTCGGGCTTTTAAATAGCCGATGGCGGTGCCCAGGAAAACGCAGATCAAACAGGCCACACCGGCAAAGACAATACTATTTTTTACGGCTGAGGCCACTGCCGCATTGGTAAACACAAATTCAAAGGCGCTGAAGGTAAAATTTTTGATTTCAAAACTGGCCCCATAGTATTTTTGCACCGACGAAATCATCATGCTAACCAGCGGAATAACTGTGATCATCCCTAAAACAGAAATAATTGTCCATTCTAAAATGCGGCGCTTTGTTTTAGTAAAAAGGATTCGCTCACTAAAATCTTCTTTAATGCTGTCCATTCCTGAACTTTTTTTAATCAACCTTCCTTGAATAATGGTGCCGACCATTGAAATAATTGCCAGCATCACGGCTAAGGTTGCTGCTTGTGTAAAGGCACTGGGACCAAAGCTAATGGCTTTTTCATAAATATAGGTACTCAAAACCGGAATTCCTGAGGAGATCCCCAGAAAAGCGGGCACCGAAAAATTATCCAGTGCGGCCAAAAACGCTAAAATCCCTCCCCCAATTAATGCTGGCAACACCTGCGGCAGATTAATCTTTATCATTGTCTGCCATTGGGTACATCCAGATATTCGTCCGGCCCATTCCAAATCTCTTGGTACTTTTCGAAACATACTGAGTGTTAGAGTATATACAAGCGGTAAATTGCAAAGTCCCAAGACAAAAACAATTCCACCAATGGTATAAATATCAACCATCGGAAGCCGTATCTTTTCAAGAAATTGATTAATCACTCCGGTTTTTTGAAAGAGCTGGCTCCAAGCCAGAGTAATCACATAGGATGGAATGATAAACTGGGCCATAATCATTGTTTGGATCAATTTCTTACGCTTAATATTTGTATATGCCATCAAAAATGCGAGTATACCACCTAAACCTACCGAAATAATCGTGGCACCGATCCCAATAATAATCGTATTTTTGATCGCACTTACTGTTCGCGGCTCAGCTAACAGACTCACGTAGTTTAAAAAAATTGAACTGCTTTCTGTCGAAAAGCTGCGTAAAAATAACAGCATTAAGGGTAGTATCAATAAAAAGCCCAGCCCACCAAAAAAAAGAGCCGTCCCAATCCTTTGATACGTTATTTTTTTTGTATGCATGTTGACTCCATTCTGATAAAAACTTCAACGCCGGATTCGCGACGTTGAAGTTTTAAAGTTAAAAGCTTTATTGAAACAATGCTGTAAATTTTTCTTTATCGGCATCTCGATTCTCTGCCAGCACACTCAAATCATAAGTCAGATTGGTCAATTCACCCACTGTTTTAAATCCTTCCGGAGCTGAAACACCTTCTTTTATCGGTGTATAACCAATTTGTGATACCACTTCCTGGCCAGCCTCCGATAATGCATAGTCGACAAATAACTTTGCTATTTCCGGATTTTTGCTCGCTTTTAAAATCCCGATTGGCTCGGTAATAATAAGTGATCCATCTTCGGGATAGACAAATTCAACCGGTGCACCATCAGCCTTGGAGCGAATGGCCATATAATCAACAATAATACCGGCACTTTTCTCTCCCCCAACGACGGCCTTTTGAACCGCTCCGTTTCCTTTATCGACAGTCACGCCATTATCTTTTAGTCCTTCATAGTATGCCCAGCCAATGCCATCTGTCCGAGTCAAAACCCCCAGATTATAAGCCGCGGCGCCTGAATACAATGGGCTCGGCATGATTAGCTGATCCTTAAATGATGGGGCTAAAAGATCCTGATATCCCTTCACCTCTTGCTTAACTAAATCCGTATTGATAATAATACCCGTAGAAATAATCTTTGTTCCGGTGTAGGTGTTCGCTTCATCATAGTATTCCTTACTGATGCCCTGTAATTCTTTAGATTTATAGCTCATTAAAAGATCTTCATTTTTTAGGGTTTCAAAGGTTCCGGCATCGGCAATTAAAAGCACATCGGCGCTGATGTTACCAACTTCTTTTTCCGCCATTATTTTACTGACCACTTCTTCCGTTCCGCTTCTAAAAACACTGACTTCGACATCTGGATACGTTTTATTAAAGGCTTCGGATAATACCTGAATATCGGCATCCGGCATCGACGTATAAATCGTTAAGCTTCCCTCTTGTTTGATCGTCTCAGTTTTTGCCACACTTTCCTGACACCCTGTTAAAGTCATCAAACTAATTAAAACCAGTGCCATCACCATTATTCTTCGTTTAAAAACCATTGTTTTCCTCCATAATTTTTTTTATATAGGATACTTCTTTCTTTACCTGCATTAAACCCGGTCTAGCGTCAAACCCTTCCAGAACAATTGGAAGGTTCTTTTTTAAAATCGTATCAAAGCAACTACTGAAATCATAATCACCCTCATATAGTGGTGTATGCAAGACGTTTCCTTTGCGATTGCTAAGATGAATTTTTGAGATATTATCAAATACATCAAAGTAGTGCTCAAACTCCTCCAGGCTGTCACAATGTGCAATGTCAATGGTGACTTTCAGCTGATCAATAAAACCATCCGCAAGCTCAGTAAATTCTTCATAAGAAGTCACCAGCTCATGGGGCAATTTTTCCATTAGCTCAATGGAAACATCAATATTCTTGCTTTCACCATACGATACAATTTCTGCCAAGCTATTTCTACCCAATCGCAAACTTCGATCACGATCTCCCACCAAGGTCATTTGGGGCGGATGCACCGTGACTTCTGATATCGCCAATGCATCCGCTAAATCAATCGATCGTTTGATTTCTTCAATGGATGTGTTCCGGATGTTCTGATTTAATGAAGCAAAGTTAAGATCCCAACTCTTGGCATGAACAAAATTCTTTAATCCGTATTGATCTGATAATGTGCGGCATTCTTTTCGTGAATATCGCGACAAATCAAATTGTTGGGCCCAAACTTCAATGCCGGAAAAACCATAGCGCTTCGTCTTATTCATCATCGTTTCTAAATCAGTATTAAAGAAAAAATTCGACGATACATAGAGATTCTTCATACCGACCTCCTTTCCTATTTCAAAGCAAGTCTATCTTAATTATATTAACAACCCGTTAAATGCGAATTAACAATATGTTAATTTATTTTCATGCTGCATTTATTGAAAATTATATTGCATTTTTGATTTTAAATGTTATAATAAAGAAAAATTCTGGAGGAATCGTATGATTGAACTCAGTCAAATCGATCGACAATTATTGTCAAAAAAAGACCATTTAATCCTGGACTACTTATTAAAAAGCAGCCCTAATGTTTATTATGAAAGCTCTGAAGCGATCGCAAAAAAAATTAGTGTGAGTAACGCCACCATTAGTCGCTTCTGGAAAAAAATCGGTTTTAAAAATATTCGTCATTTTCAGAAAACGATGCTTCAGCAGACCGGTCAAACACCGGCTTCAAAGGTACGGACCACCCTGGAAAAAATGAAAGAAACCGATAGCAACGTCCAAAACGTTTTTTTAAAGAATATTGAATCGATTGAACATACCTTGTTTCAACTCACGGATGAAGCCATTGAAGCTGCGGCTGAGCTGTTCCTTTACCATGACCGCATTTATGTCTTTGCCCCTGATGCTTCGCTTGGTATCGCTTATATTCTCCGCTATCGATTAAAGCGTCTGAATATTGAGTTCATTCTCATCGATGGTGGTTCGGCAATTTATGAAACCATCAATAATTTTGAGCCCACTGACTTAGTCATTGTTTTTTCCTATGGTCGTGTCCTTGCCGAAACCGATATTATTTTTAGTGAAAAAGAACGAATCAATTTTGATCTGATTCTCTTTACCGATCTTTTATCGATGCATCTTCATTATCAATGTCAGGCTTTTTTATATAGTCATCGCGGTGATCCCACTGAGTATCACTCCATGACTGCCCCAATGTCTGTCGTCGATGCCTTAATCCTTGAAATCGCATCGCATTCTGAGCATTCACTGGAGCATTTAGAAAAACTCTCCACGCTTCGCGCAAATTATCAAAACTTAATTAAACGATAATCCTTCTGAGCGGTACAATGCCAAAATTTCTGTCACATTTTTTTAATTGTCGTGAACTGTATCCGCAGATACAGTTCACAGCGAAAACTTGTGTTATTGTATCAGTTAGAAATAAACTTTACTGCAGTGGGTTGTTTCAAAATGACAATTACATGCCAGGGGATATGATGAAGTTTCTGTTGCCGCGGATCTACATGATTTCGGTTAAATCAAATTGAGGGTTTCCTTTGTTATTGGATTCGTAGTCGTTATCATCAGCTTTTAAAGCTTATATCGATGCCATCGCTTCTGAAATCCCCAGCTTCTTAATTTTCTTTAGTGGACCAATGACTGATAAAGCTGCCGTCATGATACAAATGACTGCTATCCCAACGATCTGATATAACGGAAAAGACCAGTCCGCAGCAAGAAAATCAAGCAGTTTCTTTTGAAGTAGCACACCACAAATACAACCCATGATACAACCAGTCACGCTATAGGCAATTGACTGCGTCAGAATCATTTTATTAAGTTGCTTATCTGACATACCCACGGCCCGGAGCATCGCCAGATATTTGGTTCTTGACACGACACTGGTATTCATAGTATTGATCATGTTTAAAATACTGATTAATGCGATGACTGTCACAAATCCATAAATAAAAACGGCGATGGTCATAAAGGCATTGTTTGCTTCGGCATTCATCTGTCGTTTATCGTGCAGGGTAATCGTCTCATCAATCATTGTCTTAACTTCATCCACTTTCTGGTTGTCATTTTTGTCACGCAGCTGGAGATCAATCGCATGCTCAGTTGGATTCCCGATAATTTCAAGGCCGTCCAACTGGGATAATTCTTGCCATAATTCAGGCGAAATCCTCTGCTCCGATGTTAGGGTCAGATCCGCGGTATCATGGTTGTCCGTTTTTATCCCCATAAAAACAGGATTGACCAGAACACTGAATCCCAAGAATAAAATAATACTGATGGCAATCGAGCTGGTCATCAGGATTAGCGTTCGTTTTTTACTCACCGCGTTGTTCACACCCATTGCAATTTCAACTGGTAATAGTCTGGTGAGCAAACCACATTTCTGCCTGATCGAAATTTTCAGATCGGCACTTCCGGTAACGGCATTGACTGGCGAAACCTTTGCAGCTTTTTTGGCAGGCAACATGGAAGCCATAAAAACCGTCAGAAAACCGGTCAATGTCCCTGCTCCGATGCCAATGGCACTGATATTTATAATTGAAATATCACCAAAGAGCTGAGGGTTGTAAATTTTTAGTACCGCCGAGCAGACAAAGGTTAGCAGCATTCCAGCCAGTACCCCTAAAGGGATGGCCTTCAGCGAAATAATCAAGCTTTCTCTTCTTACCATTCGCCTGATTTGTTTTTTTGAAGCACCAATACACCGCAGTAATCCAAATTGTCGAACCCGATCAATCACCGATATATTAAAGGTATTGTAGATCATCACGACTGCGGTAACCAGTACCAAACCGAACAGTACCGCTCCAATGAGGTAAAAGGTTAAGACCCGGTTGTTTTTAGTTTCCAGCATCAGCGCCAGAAGACCTTCATTGTAACCCATCCGCTCTTCGGGAATATTCAAAACGGTGACTATTTCTTTTTCGGCATTCGAAATATTCACCCCCGCCTTAAACAGCACAAAATATTGACTGGTTACCACAGTCAGTTTCTCTGCCGTTTCCGTTGAGACAAAAACAAAAGGAATCGCAGCGGCCTTGGTGGCACCCCAGTCGTTAATGACACCGCTGATCACATAATCTTCGGCCGTCCCGTCAGATCGGGTGATCTTTATCGTGTCGCCGCTATTTAAGACCTGTTGATCCAGGTACCATTTTTCAAGCACGACTTCATGATCATTTCTTGGCATCTTACCTTCAATCAGGTCGATATTTAAATTGCTGGCGAAATTTTCACTTATATATCCCAAGGCACAAATCTCATCATTAGTTTTGCCCTCTCCCAGATCTTTTAAAAGCCCTGAATTTTCCACGTCGATTCGACTTCCAATGATATCCATCTCATTTTGCGTCGGATCACGAACGAGAATATGATAATTGCCTTCGCTTTTTAATACCTGTGCTGTTTCAAACTTTACCAGGGCATCCAGCATCGAGAATATTCCAACGACCAGTGCCACCGCCATGACGACGCTAAAAATCGTTAACCGGGTTTTATTTTTATATCCAGCCAAATACTTGGGTGCTAAATCAAGATAATTTCTCATCTTTTGCCCTCACCAAGTTCTCTGACCATTCCATCATTTACCTGAAATACACGATCCGCAAAGGATGCATAATTGTGATTATGGGTAATCATAATCACCGTCTGGTTATACTGGTCTACCGACAACTTGAGTAAATTCATCACATCCTGACTATTTTTACTGTCCAAGTTACCGGTTGGCTCATCAGCCAGAATAATCGCCGGTTTGGTAGCAAGTGCCCGGCCGATTGCCACCCGTTGTTGCTGACCGCCCGAAAGTTGGCTGGGCAGATGCTGTTTTCTTTCTGCTAGCCCCAAGATGCCCAATAATTCATTAATGTAGTGCTTGTCAGGTTTTTGATAATCCAGCAAGATCGGCAACACCATATTTTCTTCGACATTTAATTCAGGAATCAGATTAAACGCCTGAAAAATAAAGCCAATGTTGCGACGCCGAAATATCGAAAGCTCCTCTTCCTTCATTTTATGAATCTCTTTGCCATCAATCGTCACCGTTCCGGTTGTAGGCTGATCCAGGGCTCCAACCATATTAAGCAGCGTACTCTTCCCTGAGCCCGATGGTCCAATGACCGATACAAACTCCCCTTTTGACACGGAAATCGACACATTATTCAATGCCGCTACCTTTGTATCACCTTTACCATATGTTTTGCACAAATTAAGCGTTGATAAAATATTCACTATTCACACCTCACCTTTCTTTATTGAAATGATAGCATGCTCACATGACTCCCACGTGAATCCATTCTTACAAATTTGTAAGTTTCGGAAAGATCACATGAAACACTGTGCCTTTGCCCAATTCGCTGTAGACGGTGATGGTGCCACCATGCTTTTCAATAATCGTTTTTGAAAGCGCCAGGCCGATGCCAATCCCCTGATGGTCTTTTGAGTAACGACTTCGATAAAAACGTTCAAAAATATGATGAATATCTTCCGGATCGATGCCAGCACCATTATCTTTAATCGTAATTTCAATTAACAGACTGTTTTCCACACCGCATATTTCAATTTGATCGGTTTCTTTGGTATGGTCAAGGGCATTCTTAATGATATTCTCCAGTGCCTCGCCCAGCCAGATTTCGTCAAAGCTCATCCTGATGGATGGGTCACAGACAAGATTTATCTTTTTATTTTCACGTTCCGCTCGAGTCATTAACACAATTCTGCATTCCTCCAAAAATGGCTTTAATTCGCGACTGTTTTTTTCCAGAACAATAGTGCCGGCATCAATCTTTGCCAGCTTCAACAGATTTTGAATCAGGTTCTCCATCCGTAACAGTTCACGCTGACTTTTTTGCACAAAATCTTCAACTACCTTGTTGCCCGTTTTTTCATCCAGAATAATCTCGTTGTACATTTGTAATGCCGCCAGTGGTGTCTTTAATTGATGAGAAATATCAGAAATTGTTTCTTTTAAGAAAATCCGGTGATGCTTTTCTTTTTCAATGTGGACTGTCAGAGCTGTTGCCATCGTATTCACTTTAGAAAAAAAAACAGAAAGCTCGTCTTCGCCGCCATCGTTCAGACGAATCGATGCATCACCATCCATAAAACGTTGAATTTTCTTACCGGCATCTTCAAGCTTTTTATTTCGTTGGAATGCAAAAAAATAAAATACCGCCAGTAGAAACAAGGAAAACACTGAAGTAAAAACCAACATAATGACCGCATATTTTTGATAAAATTGATCGACTTTCGGCAATAAGCTGTTAGCCATACCTTCTTGGTAGCCGGCTGTTTTTAACAGTGCTGCCCCATTAATTACCGCTTCATCGACTTTCTGGTCAGTGAACGCCATCCTAATTTGATGCGTATTCACGCCATGGCTAAGCAAATGTCCAGCTATCTCAGCATCGTGTGTCATCATGTTTTCTTTATACGATTCTGTCATCTGCATAACGACAATCTGCATCGTTATGATCATTCCCAACAAAATAAGTATGGTAATGACTGCCTGTTGCTTTAAATTATTATCGTTTGAACCTAACATTTTCATTCCTCACTTCTGGTGATTCCATTTGTATCCGATACCTCTCACCGTTAATAAGCATACCGGTTTTTGAGGATTATCTTCAATTTTGTTCCGTAATCTGCGAACATAGACGGATAATGTGTTATCATCTACAAAACTGCCACTTTCATCCCAAAGTCGATCCAGCATTAGCGTTCTGGTTAAAATCATATTTGGGTTTTGCATCAATAAGCATAACAGCCGGTATTCAGAACCTGTGAGTTCAACCAGCCGATTTTCTTTCATAACCTTGTTTTCATCGAGTTTTATGACGATGCCATTGGATTTTAACTCTTTACCGGAAGTCGCTGATAGTTTTGCCCGCCGAAACAAGGCATTGATTCGAGAAATAAGTTCATTCAATTTAAAGGGTTTGGTGATGTAATCATCCCCACCCATATCGAGGGCCATTACAACATTCACTTCTTCATCTGATGCAGTCAGAAAGATAATGGGAACCGTTGACGCTTGCCTGACGTGCCTGCATATCTCAAATCCGGTTCCATCCGGTAATGTCAGATCAAGCAGCAAAAGATCATATTGAGTTGTTGATAGTTGGACTAGCGCCGCTTTGACAGTTCTGACAACCTCAACCTGAAATCCGTTTTTATTTAAAGAAAACACTAGTCCGTCAATCAGACTTAAATCATCCTCCACCAGTAGAATATTATTCATGATTGTCCCTCTCTTTTAGCGATGTATTTATGAATTTAAAAACCTTTATTAATTTTTGCTTTAGGTTTGGTGAGCACGAACCACGCAAACTAAATTATCCTCTTACAGTATATTTCGGTATTCGCTTGGATGCAAGCGGTTCTTTTATTGAGGGTAACCCTTAGCTTTTTCCTTGCAAATGAAGTAAAAAATCATTAAAATAAAAGCCTATAATTAAATCCAGGCGAATAAAAAAAGTTAAAAATTTCTGTCACAACCCATGATCAACTATTGTCTAATTTAGTATAATGCAAAATTACATAGAATGGAGATTAATATGAATAACAAAACCGATGACGCAAATGAGAAAATTGAATTAGCCCTTAATGGTGACAAACAGGCATTGGAACTCCTGCTCGGCAGTGTGCAGGACATGGTGTATAATCTGTCATTACGGATGCTCGGCAATCCCCATGATGCGGAGGACGCCACCCAGGAAATCTTAATCAAGACAATGACGGGCTTGTCCTCTTTCCGGAAAGAGAGTGCGTTTTCTACTTGGGTGTATCGCATCGCAACCAATTACCTGCTGAACTACAAAAATTCATTTTTTGCAAAACAACCACCACTTAGCTTTGAGTTTTATGGGGCGGACATTGAGGCCGGATTTTTGAGAAATAATCCGGGTATGATGAATGGCGTCGATGAGGAAATTTTAACCCATGAACTTAAAATGTCCTGTACTAACGTGATGCTCCAGTGTTTTGACCCGGAAAGTCGTCTGATCTATGTCCTGGGCATCATGTTTAAAGTGGACAGCAAGGTTTGTGGGGAGATTCTGAGAATTACCCCGGAAGCATACCGCCAGCGTTTATCCCGAATTCGTCAAAAAATGGCTGGTTTTCTGAAGCAGTATTGCGGTCTTGCTTCACCAGAAAAATGCAATTGTCAAAAGCGAATCGGCTATGCCATCACAAATCACCGCTTAAATCCAGCCAATTTAGAGTACCATCAACTTGAAAAAGTGGATGAAGATGTCGCGTTAGATTATTTGGCAGCTATGGAAGAAATGGATATGGAATCGGCAATCTTTGCCAAATTGCCCAGCTATCGTTCTCCCCAGAATACCAAGGATTTTCTGCAAAATATACTATTCTCTGAAAACATGGCGACCATCATGGGTCAGGCATAATGGAACACCGTTATGGCAAGAATACCAGCATATAAAGAGTTGATAAACACACGACTGGCCAATACTTACGGTGGCTGGATCTATTGTGAGGGTTGCAACAAGACGATTGGTTATCTGTGTTATGTAACTTATGACCTTTTTCGATTCGACTATCGATGCAAATGCGGAAACTGCGGAAGTGTCCATCTCGTATTTGAACGTCAAAGTACGGAGCAAACCAGTAGTGAACAATCATTGATTACCATAAAGAATCGTCTATGTTGTCCTGAAGACAAATCTCCGTTAGCAACAATTCTGGAAAAGAACCTTGCTTCATATAAATATGAAATCAGCTGTAAAACCTGTAATACAAAATATCAGGTAGAATAAGCTTAATAGAAATATTATTGTACAGGTAATTGCAACACGACAATTGCCTGTATGGTTGTTTGAAATTACTGAAACTAGCTCGCCGCTAAGCATCTAGTCGAAGATGGCGATACTAACTTGGAAAATACATTTATCTCCAAAACGCTCTAAAAATTACTGCCGTGAAATGAATCCGTGCAACTCCGTCTCCGCTGTGCTACGCCTGCGTTTGGGGCTTCGCCCCATAAAAAAATAGATATATGAACATTGATTTTCAAGTAAACTTGAATCAATATTCATATATCTATTTTTTTGCACGGCTTCGGTTTAACTGATCGTAGTTTCCTCGGGTTTGTTTAATCCTTAGTCCGGATCAAACCCTCGTCAACTGCGTTCTTTTTTGCACCTTTGCTTCGCTCTGCTCAGCTGCATACCAAATTTTTACAAAATTTGGGCAAAAAATTCAAAAGTCCCGCAATGTCCTATCCTCCCAGGCAGTTGCCCACCAAGTACTTTCGGCGCTGGAAGACTTTACTTCTGTGTTCGGTATGGGAACAGGTGTGGCCCTTCCGCCATCATTACGGAACTAGTTAGACTAGTTAAAAACTATTTAATTATAATTGCATTTATATGAATTGCTTTTCGGTGATCATCGATCACTCGAAACAGCATAGTGTATAAAATCTTGGATCAAGACCTCGGTCGATTAGTACTGGTCAGCTCCATATGTTGCCATACTTCCACATCCAGCCTATCTACCTGATCGTCTATCAGGGACCTTAACCTTTCGGTGAGATATCTTATCTTGAAGGGGGCTTCGTGCTTAGATGCCTTCAGCACTTATCCTTTCCAAACTTAGCTACCCAGCTATGCTCCTGGCGGAACAACTGGTGCACCAGTGGTTTGTCCGTTCCGGTCCTCTCGTACTAGGAACAGCTCTTCTCAAATATCTAACGCCCACGACGGATAGGGACCGAACTGTCTCACGACGTTCTGAACCCAGCTCGCGTGCCTCTTTAATGGGCGAACAGCCCAACCCTTGGGACCTGCTTCAGCCCCAGGATGAGACGAGCCGACATCGAGGTGCCAAACCTCCCCGTCGATGTGGACTCTTGGGGGAGATAAGCCTGTTATCCCCGAGGTAGCTTTTATCCGTTGAGCGATGGCCCTTCCACTCGGAACCACCGGATCACTAAGCCCGACTTTCGTCTCTGCTCGAGATGTCTCTCTCGCAGTCAATCACCTTTTTGCCTTTGCACTCTAAGAGATGGTTTCCAACCATCCTGAAGGTAACTTTGGGCGCCTCCGATACTTTTTAGGAGGCGACCGCCCCAGTCAAACTGCCCGTCTGACACTGTCCGATGACCGGATTACGGCCACTCGTTAGAATTCCAATCGTACAAGGGTGGTATCCCAAGGGCAACTCCTTCGAAACTAGCGTCCCAAATTCTTTGTCTCCCACCTATCCTGTACGTGCACGATCAAAACTCAATGCCAGATTGCAGTAAAGCTCTACGGGGTCTTTCCGTCCTGTCGCGGGTAACTCGCATCTTCACGAGTACTACAATTTCACCGGGTGTGTTGTCGAGACAGCGCTCAAATCGTTACGCCTTTCGTGCGGGTCAGAACTTACCTGACAAGGAATTTCGCTACCTTAGGACCGTTATAGTTACGGCCGCCGTTTACTGGGGCTTAAATTTGCACCTTCGCTTGCGCTAAGCACTCCTCTTAACCTTCCAGCACCGGGCAGGCGTCAGCCCCTATACATCATCTTTCGATTTAGCAGAGACCTATGTTTTTGCTAAACAGTCGCTTGAGCCTCTTCTCTGCGGCCCCCATAAGGGGGCACTCCTTCTCCCGAAGTTACGGAGTCATTTTGCCGAGTTCCTTAACAACACTTCTCCCGCTCATCTTAGGATTCTCTCCTCGCCTACCTGTGTCGGTTTACGGTACGGGCACCTTCTCTCTCAATAGAAGCTTTTCTTGACAGCGTGAAATCAGCGACTTCCCTACTTATTTTTCGTTCCCCGTCACGCCTTGGCCTTATGAGTAAGGGGATTTGCCTCCCTACTCAGCCTTGACGCTTGGCCCAGCTTTTCCAACCGCTGGGTTCGCTTATCCTTCTGTGTCACTCCATCTCTCAAACAATTAAAGGTGGTACAGGAATTTCAACCTGTTGTCCATCGCCTACGCTGCTCGCCTCGGCTTAGGCCCCGACTTACCCTGAGCGGACGAACCTTCCTCAGGAAACCTTGGGCTTTCGATGGTGAAGATTCTCACTTCACTTTCGCTACTCATGCCAACATTCTCTCTTGTCTTGTGTCCACCAAACCTTACAGTTTCGCTTCGCCCTCAAGACATTGCTCCCCTACCACTATGGTAGTACCATAATCCATCGCTTCGGTGCCAGATTTTAGCCCCGTTCATCTTCGGCGCACAACCACTCGACCAGTGAGCTATTACGCACTCTTTAAATGTGTGGCTGCTTCTAAGCCAACATCCTGGTTGTTTGTGCAGTTGCACATCCTTTCCCACTTAATCTGGACTTGGGGACCTTAGCGGATGGTCTGGGCTGTTTCCCTTTTGACTATGAGACTTATCTCACACAGTCTGACTGCCGTATATAAGTGCATGGCATTCGGAGTTTGATAAGGTTCAGTAATCTTTACGACCCCTAGCCTATTCAGTGCTCTACCTCCATCACTCTCTCTACAACGCTAGCCCTAAAGCTATTTCGGGGAGAACCAGCTATCTCCGTGTTCGATTGGAATTTCACCCCTATCCACAACTCATCCAAGCCTTTTTCAACAGACACTGGTTCGGACCTCCACTTGGTTTTACCCAAGCTTCATCCTGGTCATGGATAGATCACACGGTTTCGGGTCTACAGCATGCAACTAGTCGCCCTATTCAGACTCGGTTTCCCTACGGCTCCGTACCTGAAGTACTTAACCTTGCTACATACCGTAACTCGTTGGCCCGTTCTACAAAAAGCACGCAGTCACGTTAGCTCCTGCTGCTTGTAAGCACAGGGTTTCAGTTTCTATTTCACTCCCCTTCCGGGGTTCTTTTCACCTTTCCCTCACGGTACTTTCCGCTATCGGTCAATCAGTAGTATTTAGCCTTGGGGGGTGGGCCCCCCATCTTCCCACAGGGTTACACGTGTCCCGTGGTACTCGTCGATTACCCGTCCATACTATTTTCGTCTACGGGGATCTCACCCTCTGCGTCCGACCTTCCCATGTCGTTCAACTAATAATACAGCCTTGATGTAATCAGGGCTCTTCCTCGTTCGCTCGCCGCTACTAAAGGAATCGATGTTTCTTTCTTTTCCTCTGGGTACTAAGATGTTTCAGTTCCCCAGGTTCCCTCCATAACGCTATGTATTCACGTCACAGTGACTGGTCTTCTACCAGCCGGGTTTCCCCATTCGGATATCTACGCTTTAACGGTTATGTGCACCTACACGTAGCTTTTCGCAGCTTGTCGCGTCCTTCTTCGGCTCTGATTGCCAAGGCATTCACCCTGTGCTCTTTTCTTCTTGATCCTATTTGATGTTACGTTTTCGTGTTAAGAAATTGTATTTCAAAAATTTTATTTATACACTATGCTGTTTTCAATGATCGATTGGGACATTTATCGCCATGCGATAAATATACCTGCTAAAAAAAAGACATCTTCCGATGTGTTCTTTTCAGTTTTTTGTATGACTCAGTCATACAAAAGAAAATAGTACCATGACTTCCTGTATTCCCTAGAAAGGAGGTGATCCAGCCGCACCTTCCGATACGGCTACCTTGTTACGACTTCACCCCAATTACTGACCCCACCTTCGGCAGCTGGCTCCTTACGGTTGCCTCACTGACTTCGGGTGTTGCCAACTCTCGTGGTGTGACGGGCGGTGTGTACAAGACCCGGGAACGCATTCACCGCAGCATTCTGATCTGCGATTACTAGCAACTCCAACTTCATGCAGGCGAGTTGCAGCCTGCAATCCGAACTGAGATCTGTTTTAAGGGATTAGCTTCACCTCGCGGTTTCGCAGCCCTCTGTTCAGACCATTGTAGCACGTGTGTAGCCCAGGTCATAAGGGGCATGATGATTTGACGTCGTCCCCACCTTCCTCCGTGTTATCCACGGCAGTCTGCTTAGAGTGCCCAACTAAATGATGGCAACTAACCACAGGGGTTGCGCTCGTTGCGGGACTTAACCCAACATCTCACGACACGAGCTGACGACAACCATGCACCACCTGTCTCTCTGTCCCCGAAGGGAAAGTCTGATCTCTCAGATGGTCAGAGGATGTCAAGACCTGGTAAGGTTCTTCGCGTTGCTTCGAATTAAACCACATGCTCCGCTGCTTGTGCGGGTCCCCGTCAATTCCTTTGAGTTTCAACCTTGCGGTCGTACTCCCCAGGCGGAGTGCTTATTGCGTTAGCTGCGGCACTGAGTCTCCCCAACACCTAGCACTCATCGTTTACGGCGTGGACTACCAGGGTATCTAATCCTGTTTGCTCCCCACGCTTTCGCACCTCAGCGTCAGTATTTGTCCAGCAAGCCGCCTTCGCCACCGGTGTTCCTCCTAATATCTACGCATTTCACCGCTACACTAGGAATTCCACTTGCCTCTCCAATACTCAAGTCTTTCAGTTTCAAATGCATGTCACCGGTTGAGCCGGTACCTTTCACATCTGACTTAAAAAACCGCCTGCGTGCCCTTTACGCCCAGTAAATCCGGACAACGCTTGTCCCCTACGTATTACCGCGGCTGCTGGCACGTAGTTAGCCGGGACTTTCTTCTTGGGTACCGTCTTTTTTTCTTCCCCAATAACAGAGCTTTACGATCCGAAAACCTTCTTCACTCACGCGGTATTGCTGCGTCAGGGTTTCCCCCATTGCGCAATATTCCCCACTGCTGCCTCCCGTAGGAGTCTGGACCGTGTCTCAGTTCCAGTGTGACCGTTCGCCCTCTCAGACCGGTTACCCATCGTCGCCTTGGTGAGCTGTTATCTCACCAACTAGCTAATGGGACGCGGGTCCATCCTATGGCACCGGAGCGTTTAATACATCTGCCATGCGACAAATATATCTTATAAGGCATTACTCCCAGTTTCCCGAGGCTATTCCTTTCCATAGGGTAGGTTACCCACGCGTTACTCACCCGTTCGCCACTTTCTAAAAGATCCGTGCAAGCACTTCTCTTTTGTCTCGTTCGACTTGCATGTGTTAAGCATACCGCCAGCGTTCGTCCTGAGCCAGGATCAAACTCTCAATAAAAGTTTGTATTTAAAGCCGTTAGGCTTAAAATGCTGTCTCATGAAAACTTAAGTTTTATACTCTACCGAGTGCACTTTATCCTCTGCCGAGTTAATGTTTTAAAGAGTACATCTCTCTGTTTCTATTTTAGCCATCATTCATCCTTGCGGATGTTTCGGCTGTTTTACAGGTTTTATGGTACTATTCTCTTTTCTATGACCGCCGTTCTGCAATCGTTTCCGACCGAAGAAGCTTTTCTATTGTATCGTCATTTCCCGATGTTGTCAAGCTGTTTTTTTGAAATTCTTTTGCGTTAATTCCAAGTTCATTTCAATGTTTCAGCCCAATGTCCGCCGCCTCTGTTACGAGACAACTTCATTAGTATACGCTCTTTCGGCCAACCTGTCAACGCTTTTCTAAAAGTTTTTTCAGATTTTTTGATGTAATACGCTATTTATATCAAATCCGCTATTATGCAAGTTTTTGATGAATAAATAACACCTCTTTCTTTTAAAAAAGGCTCTGGAATCAATTGATTCCAGAGCCTATATTATTAATGAAGACTTATCTATTTGCTTTCTGCCACTTTTGTCTCTTGTATTTCCAATCCTAATACCTTGCTTACTGATTTATAAACAACGAAGGTAATGGCTGAATTTATTCCCGCTTTAAGTAAATTAAAAGGAATAATAATCGGAATGATCATTGGAAGAACAGCTTCTATCGGTATTCCCAAAAAGAAAGGGGTAATAGCAATATTCCATAATGCCATGGTTGCTGTCATTGTTACTGTCCCAAGGGCAAGCCCTGTTATCGCACCTTTTCTGGTTTTGTTTCTTTTGTAAACATTCCCGGCAACAATCACAAAGGAGCCGGTTGCAAAGAGATGCATTAAAATTCCAATAATACCGCTAGACGAACTTACTGTTACACCTTGCAATACACTAACCACGGCAGTTAATATCAATCCCCCTAATGGGCCAAACATAAATGTTCCAATAAGAAGGGGAATGTCTGCTGGATCGTACTCCAGGAATGGGGCCGCCGGGAATATTGGAAAACGGATTAAAGAAACCAATAGTATCGACATTGCCGCCAATACCGCCATCTGAGTCAGTTGTTTTGTCTTGATTTTCATAAAAAATCCTCCTTCAATTGTCTGTTCAGTAAATTAAAAGCCCTTGAAAATTTCTTTTCAAGGGCTTTGCGTGCAAAATTTGTACGCCATTTCTTTCATCCGGACTATACCGTCGGTTCTGGATTCCAACCAGATCGGCCTTTCGGCTCGTGGACTTATTGCTTTCGCACATCACCACCGGTGAGGACTTACACCTCGCCCTGAAACAGACTATTTATTTATAAATTTATTATATACCCGGTTGAATTTCTTTGTCAATGATAATTTTTAGCCAACTCTAACTAAACATCTTTTTCTTAAATAAAACAAAGGCAGCAACCCCAGTACACGCAACAGAAATCAGAATGATCGTCCAAAAATTGGGAACTGGCAAACCTTCTACGTTCATCCCATAAAAACTGGCAATCATTGTCGGTATGGCCATAAGAATGGTCAATGACGTTAGTATCTTCATCACAATATTTAAGTTATTTGAAATAATTGATGCAAATGCGTCCATCGTTCCGCTAAGAATATTGGCATAAATATTTGACATCTCAATGGCCTGCTGCACTTCAATGAGCACGTCTTCCAACAATTCCTTATCTTCTTCATAGAGCTTAATAATACGCCCTCGTTGCAGTTTTTCTAACACACCCTGGTTCGCTTTTAGGGATGTTGAAAAGAATACCAAACTTTTTTCTAAATCAAGCAACTGAATGAGTTCTTTGTTTTTCAGGGAAATATGAAGTTGTCGCTCAATGTCGGTACTCATGCGATTGATATGTCTCAGATAGATTAAAAATCTGCTGGCAACCCGATAAAGAATCTGAAAGATAAAACGGGTTCTTAGATTTGTGTGGACATTTTTAACCCGACCTTTTGCAAAATCATCAATAAGGGTGTTTTCTCTCAAACATACCGTAATAATATTCTCTTCGGTTTGGATAATTCCAACTGGAATCGTCGTATAAAGAACCATCTTCGTATCCTTTTCAATAACCGGAACATCAATGGTAATAAGGGCCTGATTATTATCCTCTAGCTCTACTCGGGAAATTTCTTCTTCATCCAGTGCCGCTCTGAGAAAATCAGATTCTACTTCTAGTTCTCTGGTAATAAAATGTAATTCTTCCTCAGTTGGATTAACCATGTTGATCCAACTGTTCTTTTCAATGGACTCAACTTCTTGAATCTTGCCTTCAATGGTTTTATAGATTTTGATCATTGCTTTCCTCCTTTATTAAGAGCAGCCCATGATCCCTAAGATATTCCGGGCGCTCAGTTTTTGGTCATTTTGTTCAATACGCTTCTCTCCAGGGTCTGCGTCCATCTTATCTCACTCCTTTTTTTTTAATTCACACCAAAGAAAGACCATTTGCTACTTTGCTTCTGGCTCTTTGGCGTCTAAATAAATAAAAAAATCTCCACTTTAACAGAGGAGATTTTTGCATAGCAAAAATAATGATTCCTCTATTCGTTGAGTTTTGGCACTATACAGCATAGGGCATCGCCCAACTGCATTAAGTAAAACCTTAAGTCGATAGTACCTGTTGACCCATTGGCATCTTTCGATGTTTCCGGGCAGCAGCCATATCTGTATAGGAGCCTCACCTAACAAAAGAAACATATTGTTCTTTTATCTATTTATACCCATAACTATATCTTTTTGTCTCATTGTTGTCAATCATTTTTAAGTTAACATGCCGTAAATTACGACCTTGTTAGCGATGACCCCTAACGGTTATCCCAACAAACACAAAGCAGCTTTATATCTGACATATTTTAATAAGGATCCGTCTGAGACAGATCCTTATTCTCTTTGTTGCCAATCTGATTAATTAAGAAGCATTATGTTTTTTTCGATAAATGACAACCCCAATAATGCCGAGTACAACAACAATGGCACCAATAATTCCAGCAACCATCCATGAATCAGCCGGATTTGATTCTACTATATTTACCCGTACTGTTGCAACAGCACTTTTAAAATAATTGTTACCTTTATATTTGACAATAACTTCCTGTTCACCTACTTCGTTTTTATAACTTAACTCAATGTCATCTCGGTTAAATTTAACTTCATTATTATTTTCATCCACAACTGCAATGGCAAGGTCTTGATACACTGCGTCGTTCATTTTTTTTGTATCACGATCATATTCAACACTTGGTGGATTTGCCGCAATAACCAATGCGCTATCTTTTTTTTCTGCAATAATAACCGTTTCCGTTGCCTTGCTTGTGTTATATTTGTCGGTTCCTTTATATTTTACCGTCACCGGTTGATCGCCCGCAACGCGATTGTAACTCAGCTCAATATCCGTTGTTGTAAAATTAACGGCATTATTTTTGCTGTCAACCACCTGAATTCCAAGCACTTGATAAACCGCAGCATCCAATTTGCCAGCGTCACTGGTATAGTCCACTGTAATCGGCGGTTTTGCCAGATTGATGGTTGTATTTTCTTTAGCTGGTGCCGGAGGATCGACCTGGCCAGTGATTTCTATATCGACAGTCGCCATACTTGGCGAATACTGATCATTTCCTTTGTATTTTACGGTAACATCCTGTTTCCCGGGGGCTCGGTTATAACTCATCTCAATATCAGCTGCGGTAAAATTTATTTTGTTACTTCCCGCATCAACAACCACAATACTCAATGCCTGATAAACAGCCAAATCAAGTTTTGCTGAATCACTGGTATAGGCTACTGCTGGCGGCTTCGCAGCAATGGATACTCTGGTATCCTGCTTTCCGATAATCTGAACTGAAGCATTAACCTGACTCGGATTGTATTGGGAATTCCCCTTATAAGCGACAACAACATTTTGCGTTCCCACCGCATGATTAAAGGTCAGGGTAATATCACTCGGTGAAAATTCAATCTTGTTGGAATCACCATCGACCACTTGAATCACCAGATCGTCATATACCGCTTTATCTAATGTCGCAGCATCAGCGGAATAACCTACCGCTGGCGGATTGACTTTCAATACCAGTCGGGTATCTTTCTTAGGAACCTCATTGATAATAATGTTTCCAGTTGCCATACTGGTCTCATATTTTTCGTCGCCGATATAGGTAACGTTTATCTTTTGCGTGCCAACCTGTCGATTGTAGTCGAGAACAATATCGTCCTTAGTGAAATCAATTTTATTATCGTCGCTATCCACCACTACGATGTTCATGGCATTATAGACCGCCTTATCCAGTTCGTCTGCTGATGTGTTGAATGTCACCGAGGCTGGTGAACTGGCGATCGATACCGTCGTTGCCAGTTGATTATCTGCTTCTGCCCAAATTCCCATCGGTAGCAGCATTAAAATCAATGCTGCAATCAATCCTGTTTGCCACATCCGTCCAGTTAATTTTTCATTATTCATTTTCTTTCCCTTTCCATCTGATCCATTTTTGCTATAACCACTAGCATCCTATGATCTATTAATCCAAACCGTTGTAAACGTTTTTCTTAACTTGTCTCTACATCGTCTCCCTCCCCTTTATGATACTAAAAAAGATCTATCTTTATTGACAGATCTTTTATTTCAAACTAGTCCATTTTGGTCAAACGATTTTTCCCAAAGAAGATGGCTCCCGCAATCAATAACAACAGCAACAAAGCAATGCCCATGTAAGGGATCGGCAACGCCTCTTCCTTCTCAGCGGCTCCGCTGCCGCCATCGCTGTACTCATTTCCGCCATACACAGCCACCTTATCTTCTTTTTTTATAATTTCAAATTTATTCGCTCCATCAGCTAATTTAAGGTGATAATTCGGATTATCCAAACTCCCTAAAAAAACATCATAGGTCCCTACCGCTTCTCCTGCTTCACGTTCTAAAGATCCGAACATCACGTCATCAGCATATAATCCTTTATTAAAACCATCTCCTGAATCCTCCTGCCAGACAGTGTAAGTTAATGCCGGGTCTGCTTCGCCCTGAATTTTCGAAACATAGCCAGGGATAACCGTTATTGCGGCCGGGGTAATGCTATATTTTTCCTTGGAAATGATGGTTTGGTTGTTGATTATATAATTTTCTGTCTTGGTCCCATCGATGCCATACAAATAGAAGCCACCTGACGCCCATACATAATATTTTCCCACATCTTTTTGCCGAGTATTAATTTCTCCATAATAAGGATAAAAATCTGCCGCTCCAAAAACACCTAATTCTTCGCCCTTAATCAGATCTGTTTTATTGACAGATAGTTGATACTCATTGAGGTTTGGGGTTCCATCATAAACCTTATTCTGACCGGCAAGGAGAACCTCTACCGGCTTGGGCAAAATACTGGCCACTAATGATACGTTGATGCTCACCAATGGTTTGGTCTCTGTTATTTCGTCGACAATGAGATAGTTATTTCCCTTGTCGCCTGAAATCGTGACCTCTTTCAGAACGACTAAATTTGAATTTGTCGGTTTCACATCCTTAAATAAAAAACTGGCCGATGCATAGTCAAATGCAACCTTATCGATATCCGCAGCGATAACACCCCGGTTTCCCAATCCCTTTAAGGCAATCTCAGGAACTATGATGTTACCATCATAAATTTTAGTAATTGGCTTTTCTGTAATGAATTCTGATGTTTTGAGTTCAATCGGCGTTATTTTAATTTCTTTTTTATCTTCAATCTTCGCATAGGCTTCGTCACCCCGATAGACTGCAAACACCTGATAGGTTCCCACCTCCGAAGGCGGATTGGTTGACAAGGGATAGATTTCTCCATTTGCCTGAATCCCTTTATAAGTGATCTCGATCAGTTCCGAATCAAGATCTGGTCCCTCGGCAACGGGATTTACTGTGGCCAAAACCTGCGGTCCTCCATTGTAGACGATATCAGATGAGAAGAGAATAACCGGACGTAGCGATCCCTGTTCAGTTTGATTTTCTGCCAGGACGCTTATATAAAAGCAGGTCGCATTCAAAACGATCGTCAAGACTAAGCATAAAAACAGCCTGATACTGTTGGTCTTTTTCATTGATTACTTCCTTTTTATACAAATTATCACAATACCCTGACGTTCTGTTCAATTATACCGATTTATAGCTCTGTATACAATGAAACCAGACCATTGTTCGTTTATAATTTACTTTGTGATTATTTCTTTACAATCATTACATAAAAATGACATCTAAAAACCCACCTGATTCAGGTGGGTTTTTAGGGTGACGATTTTTATATAATCTCTAATTCATCAACCTCACTGCTTTTTGGTTTTTTCAAAATTCCGAGCATCAACATGCTGGCGACTGAACCGGCCGCCAGGGCGATCACGTAACCAAATGGATTGCCTACCAGCGGGAATACGAAAATGCCACCGTGCGGAGCCAGTAATGTACAACCAAAAAACATCGATAATCCACCAGCCAGGGCTGAACCAACAATACAGGAAGGAATAACCCGTAGCGGGTCTTCTGAGGCAAAGGGAATTGCTCCCTCAGTAATAAAAGAAAGCCCCATTACATAATTGGCAATCCCGGCTTCCCGTTCTTTTTTAGTGAAGCGACTTTTAAAGATGGTGGTTGCCAGGGCAATACCCAGAGGCGGCACCATCCCGCCGACCATCACCGCCGCCATAATATCAAACTGACCAGTGGCCAGTGACGCCAGACCAAATGTATAGGCTGCCTTATTGACCGGCCCGCCCATATCCACTGCCATCATACCACCCAGAACAATACCAAGAATGACCTTACTGGATGTCCCCATGCTGTTCAAACCGGCACTTAAAGCCGCATTGAGTGCTGCAACCGGGGGATTAATGACAATGACCATTAAGGCGCCAATCAGCAAGATACCAAAGAAGGGGTAAATCAATATCGGTTTAATACCCTCCAGGCTGGCCGGCAATTTTGCAAAGACTTTTTTCAGACCCACTACCAGATAGCCCGCGGCAAAACCAGCAAACAATGCCCCAAGAAAACCTGCGCCGCCGGTGTTAGCCAGCATACCACCAACAAAACCAACGGCTAAAGCCGGTCGATCCCCAATGCTCATGGCAATATAACCCGCCAAGACCGGTAACATAAATGCAAAGGCCGTATCGCCCACCTGTTTCAAAAAGGCCGCAATGGGGGTATTACTTCCAAAATTTGCCGGGTCAATGCTGTAGTCGTCAAACAAAAATGCCAGAGCGATCAGAATCCCACCACCGATAACAAAGGGCAACATGTGAGAGATGCCGTTCATTAAGTCTTTATAAACCTTACGACCAACACTTTCATTTTTCCCAGAACCAGCGGGTTCTTCGCTTGTCTGGGCACCCCCAGAATACACTGCTGCCTTTCCCGCCAGAGCTTCTTCTATTAGTTCTTTGGGTTTGTGAATTCCCTGGGCTACATTTGTTTGAATAACTTGTTTCCCATTAAAACGGCCCATTTCCACATTAGTGTCAGCGGCAATAATAATGCAGTCGGCTGCTTTAATTTCTTCAGCTGTCAATAAATTTTTGACCCCGCCAGAACCATTGGTTTCCACCTTAATGGTAACCCCCATTTGTTTGGCCTTGCTTTCCAGACTTTCTGCTGCCATGTACGTATGGGCGATCCCCGTCGGACAAGCGGTGACTGCCAGAAGTTGATACTTTCTGTCTGTTTCCTGCGTTTCTGGCGTCTTCTCAACCCCGAATTTTTCCTGTTCCTTTTGATCAATGAGCTTTAAAAACGTTTGCTTATCACTTGAGGCGATGAGCTTCTTACGAAATTCTTCATCCATCAAAATAGTGGACAACCGACTTAACACTTCCAGATGGAGATTATTTGCTGCTTCCGGCGCCGCAATCAAAAAGAAAAGATAGGCCGGCTCTCCGTCTAAAGCCTCAAAGTCAGTTCCTTCTTTAATAACCATAGCTGCCAGCCCAGCGTCTTTGACCACCGCGGATTTCCCATGAGGAATGGCAACCCCTTCTCCAATTCCAGTCGTTCCTTCTGCTTCCCGGACCATTACCGCTTTTTTAAAAACCGCTTTATCTGCAATCTTTCCGCTTTTAGCCATCAACCCCACTAATTGTTCAATCGTTTCTTCCTTGGATGCTGGTTTTCCAGCGAGATCAATGCCCTTTTCATTTAATAAATCAATAATCCGCATTTTTTATTCCTCCTTATCATTTGTTTTCTTCGATCTTGTTCAACAACTTCAGAACCTCTTCTCTGGTTGCCAATGTTTCTGAAAAGGCAGATGCACTTCCCGTTGCAACCCCCATCACAAAAGCCTCACGTAGATCCTGATTTTTAAGATAGCCAGCAATAAATCCCGCGACCATCGAATCTCCTGCTCCAACTGAATTTTTAACCACGCCTTCCGGTGGTTTCATTTCATGAATACTTTCATCTTCAGCAACGAGAAGCGCGCCTTCTCCAGCCATCGATACCAACACATTTTTGGCGCCCATTTCCTGCAATCGTTTGCCATAAGTAATGATGTCATCCCGACTCGTCAAGGTGACACCGAACATGTCCCCCAACTCATGGTTATTCGGCTTTATCAGAAAAGGCTGATACTTAACAACCCTTAACAATAGCTCGCCGGTAGCATCCACGACAATTTTTACGCCGCGATTTTCCAGCAACCTCATAATATTTTCATAGGTATCCTCAGGTAATGCCGCCGGAATACTTCCAGCTAAAACCAGCATATCTCCGGTTTCAATAAATTCGAGCTTTTTAAATAGCTGACTCAGTTCTTTTTTGCCAATACCAGGCCCTTGTCCATTGATTTCACTTTCTTTACCTGCTTTTATTTTAACGTTAATTCGCGAATTGCCCGATTTTAATTTAACAAAATCGGTGTAACAACCAAAGTCTTTGATACGCCGTTCGATTTCCTTTCCCGTAAAGCCGCCCACAAAACCCAGGGCAATATTTCGGATATCCAGATTTTTAAGAACCATGGATACGTTGATCCCTTTGCCCCCCGGGTAAATATGCTCCCATTCACTGCGATTAACTTCACCTTCTCGAAAAGATGAAAGCCCGACCACATAATCCAAAGACGGATTAAAGGTTACGGTAAAAATCATGTCTCATCCACCTCCCAAATTTTGGTATACTTTTTATAATGACCATTTTCCAGTTTTGTAGTAATGATCTCGCCTTGATCCAAGGCCCCAAAACTCACCGGTGCAGTCAAATTGAATTTAGCGGGATCCGCCAGAACGTAGGCCGTCTTACAACGACTGAAAGCTTCCCGCTTAACCTGTGCTTCAGTCGGGTCCGGAGTACTAAAGCCCGCTTTCACATCAATCCCATTGGTACCAAAAAAGCCTTTTGAAAAATTATACTTGCGCAGACAACTTAATGCCTCACTTCCCACTACTGCATCAGTGATGGGTTTGATTTCACCGCCAATAATAATTGTCCGACAGCCCCTTTTACTCAGTTTTGATGCAATAACCATACCATTTGTCACATAAACAGCACTCGTTTCACTGATGGAATCAACCATGGCCTCGGTTGTCGTTCCGGCATCAATGTAGACAAAATCATCTTTCTCAATCAATCCCGCACTGAATTGTCCAATCGCCTGCTTCTCGGTCCGATGATGATCTTCTCTGAGCACAACGTCGAACTCAGTGGCTGCAAAACGTCCGTTAATGGCTGCCGCCCCACCATGAACCTTTCGCAGTTTTTTATTTTTGTCCAGCGTTGTGAGATCCCTACGAATGGTTGATTCAGAAATATCAAGGGATTCAGACAATTCCAATACCGTCACCACTCTTTTTTCTTCAACCATTTGAAGTATTTTTGCTAACCGTTCTTCAACAATCATTTCCTCACCTCTTTTCTGTATAATACCACCATTGCCAGTCATCGTCAACCATTTTATTTCATATTTAGTCATTTATAGTCAAAAACGCGCAATAACACTTCTTTTTTACTTGATTTAATTGTTTATTGATTTATTACCACTTTTTCTTTGCAAATCAAAAGGAGATAGAATTTTTTCTTCTATCTCCTAAATGTTTCCATATTCACTTATTTATTCGGCCAGCGGTAAAATGATCGCAGCTTTAAAAAGATCGCCATCAATTTCCAGTTTCAGCTCACCCTGCTGGATTGTCATTAAGTCCTTGGCAATGGCCAGCCCTAAGCCACTGCCTTCACTGTTTCTGGTTTCATCACCGCGCTTAAATCGTTCCATCAGTTCTTCTGGTGAAATATTTAAGGGTTGGGCTGAGACATTTTTAAAAACAACCGTGCCCGTTTTATTTTCGTCACATTTTGAAAACTCAATGTATACCCGAGATTCTTTTTGAGCATATTTCAAAATATTAAAAAGCAGGTTTTCGATGACCCGCCAGATCAGACGACCATCTGCCGTGACAACAAAAAGATCCTTGGGATATTGGGTAATAAACTCAAGCTGTGACTTTGACAGTTCTTCTTCCATCTCACCCAAACCCTGGGTCATCAACATTTCCATATCGACGGCCTGAAACTCAACTTCGACATTCCCCGATGAAGCTTTCGCCGCTTCAAACAAATCATCGGTCAGTACTTTCAGGCGGTGAGCCTTATTTTCCAGGATATCTAAATATTTCTGATTTTCCTCTGAATCCAGCTTTCCATTTTTCAACAGATCAATGGATGTGATAATCGATGTCAGCGGGGTTCTAATATCGTGGGATACATTGGTCAGCAACTCGGTTTTTAACCGTTGGCTCTTTACCTCTTCGGATACGGCCAGGGAAATGCCATCGCCAATGGCATTAATCCCTTCGGCCAATTCTCCTAACGCACCCTCAAAGCCAGTCAGTTTGTAGTCAACCTCGCCATTTTTGATTCGTTCCAGTCCATCCAGAATGCCGTCATACTTCTTCGCTTTTTTACCACCCAGATAAAGCAGGTAAATAATGCAGATAAACGAGCAAATGCCAAGAATTGGCACCTGTACGGACAGAGCCAGAACCACCAGCAGAATAGCCCAAAACATAAATCGTTTCACAGTCGGGGATCCTTTCATAACATCATTGTAATAGAGGGTTATTTTCTTGAATTGGTTTTTTATAAATTTCCATATTTGTTTAGTCAGTTTGAGTAATAATAACCGTTGCCAGAAACTGCCATCTTTTAAAATTCGCACCAGCGACAATAAAAAGTTTAGTCCTAAAGCGGCACCTACGGCAAAGAGCATGATCATAACCGCCCTGGGGAAATTTTGATCATAGAAAAATACAATCGCTGCAATGACCAGTGTTTCCACACCCAGCAACAATAAAAAATGAGCATCAATCCAGAATGCGTCGATTGGTAAAAGGTGAATCCCGACCACTTCTTTTTTTTGCCCGGCTGAAATACAAGCTAGCAGCGCACAAATGGCCGCCAGAATAAAAAACAATACAAAAATGCTTATCAGCCAGATAAATTGTAACCGTTCGGCCTGATACCCGACTTCTCGTTGAGCGATATAGGCATCATCAAATCCGATGGTTACAATAAAATCTGGTTGAGCGGCATAGTCTAAGCTTTCATACTGATCCAGATTAGGCAGGCTGGACGAAACCGCCCCCTTATTATAGGTGAAATTTACCCGTCGATTAAGCAGGTCATCCTGGGCGACGTCTTTGGGTTGACTGTTTTTAACACCCTTGCGCTCAATAACATAGGATAATCCCAGGGTTTGTTCCAGTTCTTTTTTTAATCGTTCATACTGATAGAGACTCTCATTAATCAGCTGCTTTTTTTTCGCCTCCAGCTTGTCCGCGTAGGGTTCCCAGAAAACCGGATCATCCAGCATCTGCTGTTCGGTTGAGACACCCATATTTTCCGGATAGTAAATATCCTGTTCTGCTAATAAAGCCCATTTATAATCCTCTAACGCGGTCGTGTCAATCGCGTTTCCGGCACGAATATTTTCTTCACTTTGGTAGAAATTATAAACCCGATCGATCCGATCATAGGCGGTCAGCACCTTATTCCCCAGCTCGTCACTCTCCAGATAATTGTTCGTATTCGCCGTATAATCCCAATTAAACCAGTAGGCTTCAAATAAAGCCGCAAAACTGAGGGTTATAAAGACCACCGCCAAAATTGAACAGGTAATTTTAAATTTCTGATTAGTCCCGATAGTTTTCAATTTTGTAGCCAATGCCCCACACCACCTTTAAATATTTCGGTTCTTTTGGGTTAATTTCAATCTTTTCGCGAATCCGCCGAATATGGACGGCCACGGTGTTGTCCGAATTATAAGCCGGTTCTTCCCAGACGTTCTCATAAATTTGGTCAATGGAAAAAACTTTTCCTTTCTCCGACATCAAAAAAAGCATGATCTTGTACTCTACCGGCGTCAATTTCACCTCTTCGCCATCCACCGTCAAACGCTTATAGTCATCTTCCAGAACCAGGCCACCCGTACAATAGGTACCCACTTTTTCCGGACATCCGCCCAGGGTGTTGTAGCGTCTTAGTTGCGACTTAACCCGGGCGATGACCTCCATGGGATTAAAAGGTTTGCTAATATAATCATCACCACCCATGGTTAAACCCATAATTTTGTCATTATCTTCGGTTTTTGCTGATAGAAAGATGATTGGGATATTTTTTGTCTCTCTTATTTTCATCGTGGCCCGAAGGCCATCCATTTCTGGCATCATCACATCCATAATGATCAATTGGACCTCCTCTTTTTCTACCAAAGCGATGGCTTCTTTTCCTGTATAAGCTTTTAAAATCGTATACCCTTCATTTTTTAAATAAAGTTCCAGGGCTTCAACGATTTCTTTTTCATCATCACATATTAAAATACTCATTATCTTAGCTTCCGCCTTTCTGTTTCATCTTGGTTCAACTTTAACACAAACTTCTGTCAAAACAACGCCGAATTTCCTTAAGAAATTCTTACAATCAAACCCTTTGTTCTCCGACTCCCAATCACAAAAAAAGACAGCATCCATTGGATTGCTGCCCTTAAAATCGTCCTAGATTAAAAATTTAATATCTTCTGGTTTGTTTTTATTTGAGAATTCAAAGCCCTGCTGAATCGTATTTTCGATCATTTCGCCATCCAGATTCATCAGTCTGAATAAATTTCGGATAAAGAAATAAATCATTGCCCGGCTGGTAAACTTGATGTTCTTTTCATAAAAATCGATAAAAAGCTCTTTTCGAGCCCCGTATTCTGAACGGGCAATCACTTCCAGATCGGCCTCAATATAGTTCTTGTTGAGAAAATCCAGACAGGACCGATTGAGGGTATTGGTAATATTGGTTCGTCCGTGGGGATTCACATTTTTAACCAACACCTCATAATAAAGGGTTTTATTATGTTCATCGTTTAAGATCGCTTCATAATACAGTACCAGGGAATAACAATACTTGGTATAAAGATTAAGATTCTCAGATACCGATGAGACATAATCGTACAATGCCAAAAAGAAAACATTGTAGATATCGGTAATCATATCGTCTTTCTTTTTATAATAATAAGTAATGGTTCCCAGCTTGACATCAGCGTGATCCGCAATGTCCTGGATACCGGTTTTATTATAACCGTTCTCATAGAATAAAACCTTTGCTGTTGTGATGATATTGCTCTTTGTTTGGATTCCTTTTCTTGACGTTGCCATGGTTTGCCTTTCCTGTATAAATCATTTTATTAGTTACATTTAATTCATACCTTTGATCTTACGAAAAGTTTTGCGGAATGTCAATAGTAAAATAGGCAAAAGTTTCTAATTTACCCTAAATCGATCAATTATTTCAGTAATAAGGTTTCCCGATCCAAAAGATTCACCTCTTTCACCTTCTCCAGGGTTTTTATTGCTTTTTGTTTGACCTCATCTTCAACCCGAATGATAATAATAGCATTGTCGGTTTTTTTCGGCAGGAAGGAGTAGGCATAGATAATATTTATTTTTGCCTGAGTCAGAGCATCCACCAGGGTACTTAATCCGCCGGGATCATCAGAAATCTCAGCCGCTAAAACCGGTGTAACCGTGGTGATAATATCATTTTTTTTAAGCACCTCAATTCCTTTTTCGGTTTCTTGCAAAATCAGTCGCACAATCCCAAAGTCGGTAGCATCAGCAATATTTAGTGACCGAATATTGATCTTATTATCAGCCAAAATTTTGAGGATATGATTGAGTCGGCCTTCATGGTTCTCGATGAAAATGGAAACTTGTCGTATCATTTTTTCTTCTCCTAAATCTTTCTTAAATCGACAACCCGTTGGCTTTTTCCTTCGCTTCGGGGAAGGCTCTTGGGTTCTACCAGCGCTACCTTGGCGCTAATGCCAATGGTTGACAAAATCCGTTCTCTGATCCGTTTTTCCAGATTCTCCAGATTGCTGATTCGATCCGAGAACAAGGCTTCACTGAGCTCTACTTTAATTTCTAAGGTATCCAAGGAGCCGTCTCGTCTGACGACCAATTGATAATGGGGTTCCACTTCACCAATTTCTAACAACACGCTTTCAATCTGGGTCGGAAAGACATTGACGCCACGGATAATTAGCATATCATCGGAGCGTCCCTGGAGTCGACTGATGCGCAAGTGGGTTCGTCCACAGGCACAGGGCTCCGGTTTGATGGTGGTAATATCCCGGGTGCGGTAACGCAGAATCGGAATTCCCTCTTTAGTAATGGTGGTAATCACCAGTTCGCCCTGTTCACCATAAGGCAGCACCGCTAATGTTACGGGATCAATAATTTCCGGAATAAAGTGATCTTCCCAGACATGAAGACCATCCTGAGCTTCGCATTCAATGGCAACCCCCGGCCCCATAATTTCCGATAAACCATAAATATCAAAGGCTCTAATTTTTAGTTTTTTCTCAATTTCTTTGCGGATGTTTTCTGACCAGGGTTCGGCTCCAAAAATACCAGCCCGAATCTTCAGGCTGGCTGGATCAATTCCCGACTCCGCCAACACCTCTGCTAAATAAATAGCATAAGATGGGGTGCATGTCAATATGGTTGAGCCAAAATCTTGCATAATCATAATCTGTTTTGCCGTATTTCCACCAGAAATAGGAATAATTGATGCACCCAGTCGTTCCGCTCCATAATGCACCCCCAAACCACCGGTAAACAACCCATAACCATAGGCATTCTGAATCACCGAATGAGGACCGGCACCGGCTGCGACCAGGCAGCGAGCCATCAGTTCCGACCACATCGAAATATCATTCCTGGTATATCCCACTACCGTCGGTTTACCGGTGGTGCCGGACGAGGCATGGATGCGAACAATCTGTTCCAGGGGTACGGTAAAAAGGCCATAGGGGTAATTATCCCGTAAATCAACCTTGGTTGTAAAGGGAAGTTTTTGAAGATCATCCAGTGATTTTATATCTTCTGGCATTAACCCGTTTTCCTGAAATTTGTTGCGGTAAAAGGGAACATCATGATAGATCCGATTGACCATTTTCTTTAATCGTTCCAATTGCAGTTCCTGTAAATTTTCTCTTGGCATGCATTCGTAGCTCTTATTCCAGTACATCTTTTCCTCCAAAATTTTCTTTTTAATTCTATTGCCATGCAAATAAAAAGACCCGTCCTTATCGAAAAGGACGAGTCTGACTCGCGGTACCACCTAATTTGATTAGTTACTAATCCACCTTTGTAGAACAGGACTTCTAACCATCCCGTTCTTACTCTTGCTAACGGCGAGCAACACCGGATCTGCCTAATAAGTCTGCAAATAGATTATTCACACCCATTCAGCCAATCAACTCCTGAGGGAACTTCACTCCCGTCATTGCCATTGGCTTCCAGCCTTACCAACTCTCTGAAGACGCCAACAGAAATTACTTTCCTCATTCACAGTTTTTAATCATTTGAATTATTATATTACTAACCGCAAAATAATGTCAAGATTTTTTTAGACCAGCCGACTCAAAGGTCTTACATAAAACCCCAGGAACTAGCCGAAACGTATGGATATTGCTAAAAACATATGATAGGATTAGAGTGGCTAAATTTTTCAGCAGGTAAATCTTGATGATTGACTAGGAGGTTATTATGGACACGATTCTTATCTCACTTCACTCAATTTCTAAATATTTCGGAAAAAAATTAATCCTAAACGATATTAATCTGACGATCACAAAAAAATCCGCCCTCGCTTTAATGGGCCCCAATGGCAGTGGTAAAAGCACCCTGCTCAAACTAATCGGTGGTCTATCAAAAATTTCTTCCGGCTCCCGTGACTCTGCGCCACAACTTAAAATAGCTTACATCCCGGAGAATTTTCCCAAAATTGATTTAACTCCCGAAGAATTTATTAATTCAACGGGTTTGATCGGCGGTTTAGCACCTAAACAAGTCACCACCCGCATGACAGAGTTATTTCAGGCCTTTCAAATGGAAGACATGGGCGCTGTTCCGATCAAACATCTTTCCAAAGGCACAATCCAGAAGGTCGCCGTCATCCAGGCTTTGCTTACACCCCCCGACGTCTTACTGCTGGATGAACCATTATCCGGTCAGGATATCCAAGCTCAAAAATTATTTATCCGCATGGTACAAAAGCTGCATCAACAAGGTGTGGCAACGATCATGTCCTGTCATGAGCGTTTTCTCGTTAAACAACTGGCTCACTCCGCCTACGAACTATTAGATCATCAGTTAATACCAATGGATTTATCCGGCTTAAAGGAAATAAAATATGATCTGATGATTTTTGAAGCACTGGCCAAATCGGCGATTGATCCAGCGCTACAGACTTTAATTGAGCAGGCCGAATGGGATCATAACCGTTTAAAACTGATTGTTCCAAGGGATCAGAGTGATGTTGTTTTAAAGGAGCTGTTAAAACAAGAGTTTAAACTGCGAACCATGGAAGGGATAAGCCAATGAAGAATTTGTTAGTTTATCACTTTAAAACCTATCTCAAATCCTATAAATTACTGCTCCCCTTTTTAATCTACCTGATCTATTTATTTACCGCTTACGGGATCATGCCCTTTTCCATTGTTTCCAGTTTTTCCGAATCGGCCGGTGTTCTTTTCTTTATCATGGCCTATGTCGGTTTCAGCTACGCTGAACTTGAAAATCCGGTTACCGAACAGCTAGTTTTGCTAAGGATCAATAACGACACTCTTTATTACCTGAGCCGACTGACCGTGCTGCTGATTATTGGCGTTGTTATGAGTATCATTGGCATCTTGTATCCGCTGGTTTTAAATGTTATCAACAACAATCACTTATTTACCCGCAATTTACAGTTTGAAGATGTGGCGATTGGACTTTTCCTTCATTGTTTAATGGCCTTTTTAGGGACCATGACCGGTTCATTTTTTCATCCCCGAATTATCCGAAACCGAAAAATGGCCGTGCTGCTGTTGTTCTTTGTTGCTGTCATGGGGATATCAAAGGGCGCCCTGGCCGATTATTTTCCCCAAACCCGCTTGATCGCCTGGGTTTTCCCGCCTGTTTTTGATATCCTCGCCGCATTTACCGGCCTGGAGTTTTTCAGCCTCCCGGCCATGGCATTACCCGTTGCCCTAACCATCATTTATGGGTTCGTTTTAATAATTGGTCAAATCGAACTTTTAAAACGCGCTAAATTCTAGACCCCTGGTATCTCAAAACGCGCTGTTGCTAAACAAATTCTGAAAAAGCCCATCAAAAGATTTCACTTCTGATGGGCTTTCGTGTTATTGATTTAATTCTTGGATTTTATTCTTAAACAACACCCAGACCAACATCGCCATAGGTTGCCATTTCGCGATTCATGTATAAGGCAGATTCGACAATATTAAAGGCGATCGCAGCACCACTGCCTTCTCCCAGACGCATACCCATGTTCAGAAATGGTTTAGCACCGATAAATTCCGACGCAAAAGCGGCCCCCTTTTCAGCCGAAGCATGGGAACAGATTAAATAGCCTTTTACCTTGGGATCAATCCCGATGGCAATGGCGGCCGCAGCGGTGGAAATAAAACCATCAATTAAAACCGGAATATGATTGGCGGCTCCGGCCAGCATCGCACCGGCCATAGCACCGATCTCAAATCCGCCGACCTTTGCCAGGACATCGATGGCATCGGTTTTGTCGGGTTGATTAAGAGCAATGGCATCCCGAATCACCTGGGCTTTGATAACCTGCTTATCTTCCGACAGATTCGCTCCGGCACCAGTTAGTTCCCCCGGATCAACACCACTAAGGACTGCGATAATAGCGGCACTAGCCGTCGTATTAGAGATCCCCACTTCACCGGTGCCGAGAATATTATACCCGTTATCGATGGCGCGTTGGGCCACATCGATTCCTACTTCCAGGGACTTTACGGCTTCTTCCCGGGACATCGCCGGACCTTTTTTCATATTTGATGTGCATTTTCTGATTTTTTTATCCAAAATTTTTGATTTTGGTTCCAAATCCGATTTCATCCCAACATCACAGACAAAAACATCGGCGCCAGCTTGTTTGCTTAAAGCGGCAACGCCGCTTTTGCCAGCAACGATCATCTGCGCCATCAGGTCGGTTACTTCCTGGGGTGCCGCAGCAACGCCTTCTTCAAAGACGCCATGGTCGGCAGCAAAAACCAGCATCGCTTTTTTGCTGACATCCGGATACATTTCGCCGGTAATGCCGGCTAACTGCACGGCGATCTCTTCCAGTGTTCCCAGACTGCCCACCGGCTTAAGTAGAAAATCCACTCGATCCTTGGCGGTTTTGATCATTTCTTCATTAAGCGGCTTAATTTTTCCCACTGTTTCATTTAATAAACTCATTTCTTACTCCTGTCAACTCAACTGTTTTTTCTCATTATAACATATCTGCGAACTTTGAAAATTCAATTTTTTAAGTTTTACAGCGGAAGTCGCACTTCAAACCACACACCATTATCGCGGTTATCCACAGCCACCTTGCCGCCATGGCAGATTATAATGCCTTTGACGATTGCCAGACCTAAACCAGTGCCTTTTTTATCCGATTGGGCCTTATAAAAGTATTCCCAGATATGATTAATCTCATCTTGCGGAATTGACTTACCCACATTATAAACAGAAACAATCCACTCTTTTTCCTGGCTTTCACAGCCAACCTGAATTATTCCGTCAGTTGGACTGACATGTTTGATGGCATTGTTTAAAAGATTATAAAAAACCTGTTCCATCCGCTTGCGGTCCATGATCACTTTTTTTTCTGGATCACAATGATTATTAAAAACGATATTGTTTCCCGGATAGGTATTTACAAACCGCTCAACCACCGAAGCGATGACCTCAACCCCAGAAACGCTTTCTTTTTTAAGCTGATAGGCACCCGATTCGATTTGGGCCAGATCTAAAAGATCGCTCGCGATTCCGCTGATTTTATCAGCTTCCCGCTGGATCGTCACAAAGTATTCCAATTCTTCATCCCGATTCTCAAGAATGCCATCCTCTAATGCTTCAGCATAGCTTTTTATCACCGCCAATGGGGTTTGGATTTCATGAGACACCTGAGCGGTAAAACGCTGCCGCATCTTTTCAAATGCACGTTCTTTACTCAGTTCTTCCTGAAGTTTTAAAATAGCCCCTTCCAATTCATCCGAAATATGATTCAAGGTTTCTCCTAGCTGACCGATCTCATCCTTTCTAGTTCCCTGATATTTTTTTGTAAAATTGAGATTTCCCATTTCTCCGGAAATTTGATTTAATGAAATAATGGGCTTTGAAATACCCCGAGAAAAAAAATAGGCAAAAACAAGCGAACACGTAAAAACAATCATTAAGAATACCAGCAGAAAATTTTCCACAATCTCAATGACCTCGTGAACTGAGTAAAGCGGAATACGTCCGATAATCAGGGCGCCATCAGCAGCTAAAACCTTATGGGTCAGCCACTCAACCTGGTGATCATCATTTCCCAGCACAATAATAAAACTTTCATCTTCCTGATGCTCTTTCACCTGATTCTCCAGACTATTCTGTTGACCAGCACCAGAGCCCTTACCATTTTCCGATCCGCTACCGGAACCACTACCTGATCCACTGCCCGATCCGCTGCCCGATCCGCTACCGGTACCACTGCCCGAATCACTACTCGATCCCGACGCATTACCGGCACCACTGCCGGCGCCAGCACCCGTTTCTTTTCCCTCACCACTGTGTTCACCACCTGCTGCCAAACGTTTTTTTTCAACACTTGTCAGTCCCAAACGATCCATTTGATTAATCTCATCACGTCGTTGACTCGCTGTCACTATTTCAGCGGTTCTAGTTTCTATCGAAACATCTTCAAAAGAGCTATCTTCAGCGCCCGTTTGCTGCCCAATAATTTCAACAACAATCCCTTCCTCTTCAGCGACATCAATAAATAATTGAAGTTCGGGGGTTAATCCATTCTGATTATACATTGTTACAGCCTGATTCGTTTTATCAATTAAGGCCGCGGTTCTTTTCTCAGTATAGTATACCTCAAAATAGGAACCCAGGACATAATACGTTAATAAACAAAGCACCAGAAAGAAAGCCCCAAGATAGAGCATTAATCTCGAAAAAATCGAACTTCTCATTCTTTAAACTTGTACCCCAGCCCTCTGACGGTTTGGATGCACTCTCCTTTATCTCCCATTTTTTTACGTAATCGTTTGATGGTTGTATCAACAACACGTATATCACCATCATAATCATATCCCCAAATCCGATCAAGAATCTGCTCTCTAGATAACACCAATTTCTGATGATTGACAAAATAGCTTAAAACCTCGTATTCTTTTTGTGTGAGGTTAATAATTTCATTATGAATTGTTATTTGTCGTTCGTCTGAATTTAATCTCATTCCACAAACATCAAGCTTATTTTCAGTTGTAGCAACCCCGCTTCTTTTTAGCAAGGCTTTGATTCGGACCATCAATTCTCGGGGACTGAAGGGTTTTGTTACATAATCATCTGCGCCAACTTCAAATCCCTGAATCTTATCTTCTTCTTCTCTTCGAGCCGTGAGCATGATGACTGGCACATTGTCCGTTTCCCTTATTTCTTCCAGCACTTCAAACCCATCCATTTTCGGCATGGTTACGTCGAGAATAATACAATCCGGTTGTTTTTCTGTCCAAAGGTCCAATGCTTCCTCTCCGTCCGCCGCCCCGAAACCTTCATAGCCCTCTTTTTTTAAATATTTTAAAACGATTTCTCGCAGTTTTTCTTCATCCTCAGCCACTAATATGCGAATGCCTTTCATTATATATACCTCCACTACCTTTATCAGCTTATCATTTTTTGATGGCAATTTTGTGTCAAAACATATCTTTTATTGATTTTATAAAGGACAACTTATAATTTTATATTTTAACACACCATCCTCATTTTTTTCTAACCTTTAAACAATTGTCTTTGTTATATCGTTATACATCTTTTGTTTATATCATCTTTACGGTTATAAAAATTAATTTCTTAACATCTGACACCTAAATGACATACAGCTATCCTATAATACAAACATCGAAAGAAAAAAACGGAGGAATTTACAATGAAAGCAAAATTGATTTTAGTATCATCATTGGCGTTAATGTTAGCAACAGCAGGTACAACCTTTGCCGCTTCAGGTTACGGGCAGGGCAGTGGCGTTGGTCAGAGTCGCGGCGGAGAGCGACAATATGCAAACAGTCAGGAATCAGTTGATGCTGACGGTGATGGCATCTGTGACCTCACTGGGGATCCTGTCGGCACTGGCGGATTAGGCTATGAATCCGGTACCAATGCATTTGTTGATGAAGACGGTGTTTGTGACATTGGTGACGACATCCCTATTCAAGATGGATCTGGTCTGCAACGTGGTAATCAAAGTTTTTGATTGAACCTCATATTTTAATAATTATTAATATGACCTTTTTGACACATGAATGACATAAAGCAATTGTATAATGAAGGTAGTAAAAGAATCACAAAAATAAAAAAACGGAGGAATTTACAATGAAAGCAAAATTAATTTTAGTCACATCGTTAGCATTAATGTTAGCAACAGCAGGTACCACCTTTGCCGCGAACGGCAATGGCCGGGGTGCTGGTGATGGATCCGGTCTTGGTCAAGGTAACGGCGGCGAAAGACTGTATGAGAATTGTCAGGGAACCGGTGATGCTGACGGCGATGGTCTCTGTGATTTAACCGGAAATCCTGTTGGCACTGGCGGCGCTGGCACTGGCGCATTTGTTGACGCAGACGGCGATGGTGTTTGTGATGTCGGCGGCGGTACCCATCCTCAAGATGGATCTGGAATGCGACATGGCGGAAGAACCCGTTAATCATTCACCCTTACTTTTAAAAGCCGCAATGATCGTAAACGATCATTGCGGCTTTTTTATTTATATAACTCTACTTCAGGACGATTTTTAATAAAAAAAGAAACGTCTCGGTTTGAGACGTTTCCAGAAATTAGGACTTAAGACATCGGTACAACAGCGCCCTGGTAATTGCTTTCGATAAAGCTGATCACTTTTTCGCTTTGCAGCGCTTTCATCAGTGCCAATGTTTTTTCACTTGTTTCATCTCCAGTTCGTACTGCCACAATGTTGGCATAGGTCTGTGCCGCTAAGGAATCTTTTTCTTCTTTCGCGATGGCATCGGTTCCGGCATTCAGTCCTGCTTCAATGGCATAGTTTCCGTTAATAACAGCCAAATCAACATCCGGAAGTGAGCGTGCCAGTTGAGCCGCCTCCAGTTCTTTAAAAACAAGATTTTTGGGATTTTCAATAATGTCTTTTGGTGTTGCTTCCAAACCAACATTCGGATCAACCTTGATTAAGCCAATTGTTTCAAGTAATAAAAGTGCTCTGGCTTCGTTTGTTGTATCATTTGGGATGGCAATCGTTGATCCATCAACAATGGCATCCAAAGTTTTTAATTTACCTGGATATAAGCCCAATGGTTCATAATGAACCGCACCGGCACTCACCAACTTGGTATTATTTTTCACATTAAAGTCTTCCAGGTAGGGGAGATGCTGGAAAAAGTTGGCATCTAACTCTTTATTTTCCAAGGTTAAATTCGGTTGAACATAATCGGTAAATTCTTTAACTTCAAGGGTGTATCCCTCTTCTTTTAATACTTCACCAGCAACCGCTAAAATCTCTCCATGAGGTGTTGGACTGGCCCCGACTACAATGGTTTTGTCATCTGTGCCTTTCGCCGCACAGCCTGAAAATAGGGCCAAACCGAGAACACTGACCAATACTACTAAACCTAATTTTTTCATGATCTTCTCCTTTTCTTTTCTTTTCTTTCATATAATTCCTAGTTGAATAATATGTAATATAACATGGGCGGTGTTTACTGTCAACCCAAATTATCTGCGGATCGTAAAATCCTGATTCTTTATTTTCGGCGATCCTGTTTTTGGGCAATTTTCATACCAACTTCTTGAAAGAGCTGGACGATTAAAACCAGTAATATTACGGTTATCACCATCATACCCGTTTCATAACGATAGTAGCCAAAGCGGATGGCAATATCTCCCAGGCCGCCGCCACCGACAATCCCTGCCATCGCGGAATAACCTAAAATAGTGGTGGTCGCAATGGCTGCGCCAATAATCAACGAGGGCTTCGCCTCAGGAATCATCACCTTGGTCACCACCTGCATCGGACTGGCGCCCATTGACAGTGAGGCTTCAATAATCCCATAATCCACCTCTTTAATAGAAGATTCCACCAACCGGGCAATAAATGGTGCCGCTGCAATCACCAGCGGTACAATGGTTGCCGTTGATCCAATGGTTGTCCCGGTAATCAGCCTTGTCAGAGGAATCACTGCAATTAGCAAAATCAAAAACGGGATCGACCGGGTAATATTGACCACCATGTTGAGTACCTTATTAAGCCACTTCATCGGGACAATCCCATCGGAATCGCTGGTGACCAGCAAAACGCCCATCGGTAACCCAATAACATAGGCCAGAAGTGTTGACGCCAATGTCATATAAAGGGTCTCAAGGGTTCCTTGAACCATCAATGCCGTCATTGAACTATCCCACATGGGTACCCACCTCCTCAACCGTAATTTGATGTGAGCGGAGATAATTAACGGCCCGTGCCGCACTCAGCTCATCCTCAGGCAATTGGATCACCATTTGCCCAAAAGCAAAGCCATCAATATTTTTCATGTCGGCATGGAGAATATTCACCAGACATTTTGTTTCGAGGATCATTTTTGCAATCACCGAATCACTGGATGATTTTTCATCAAAGACAATTCGATACGTGTTTTTGCCCATCACCACCGAACCCTGATCACCTTCAGAAAAAATCATTTTTTTGGCAATCTCGGTTTTGGGGTTTTTAAAGATCTCTTCAACCTCACCGTTTTCGGCAATTTTACTTTTATCGATGATTGCCACATGGCTACAAATCTGCTCCACCACACTCATTTCATGGGTGATGATCACAATGGTAATGCCCAATTTTTGATTGATTTCTTTTAACAGCTTGAGTATGGAATTGGTTGTCGATGGATCCAGAGCTGATGTCGCCTCGTCGCATAACAAAATCTTAGGGTTATTAGCCAAGGCTCTGGCAATCGCGATCCGTTGTTTTTGTCCCCCCGACAACTGGGTAGGATAGGCCTTGGCTTTATCGGGCAAGCCAACCAACTCCAACAGTTCAGCGGTTCTTTTTTTGGCCGTTTCTTTATCCACCCCGGCAATTTCAAGGGGAAAAAGAATATTTTTTTCGGCAGTTCGTTGCATCAGCAAATTAAATTGCTGAAAAATCATACCCACCGAATAACGTACCGCTCTCAGTTCTTTTTCGGCTATTTTTGATATATCCTGTCCATCAATAAAAACACTGCCGCTGGTGGGCTTTTCAAGAAGATTGATACAGCGAACCAGGGTGCTTTTACCAGCCCCGCTCATACCGATAATTCCATAGATATCGCCCTGGTCGATGCTTAGATTTATGCCATCTAACGCTTTTACTTCGCCGCTTTTAGGACGAAAGGTTTTCCCCAGATCCTTTATTTCAATGATGGGTTTTTGGGACGTCTTTTTCGTTTCGATGTTCCTTACCCTCCTATAATCAACAAATTTAAATAAATAAAACCATCTTAAAAACAGTGGGTTTAACACACACCCACCGTTTATTATAGTATCGATTTCATTTTCTTGTCAAGCTTAATAGCACCTTCGGCTACTTAAATATCGCGAATTTGTGCGCCAAATGGAAACAATGCCAGTTTGGCAAATTTAAACCATTGTAATCCAAAGGGTATCCCAACCAGGGTAATACAGTAAATAATCCCCAGAATCGCAGATCCCGCGGCTAAACCCCAACCGAAAATCAGGATCCACAAAATATTTAAGATTACCGATCCGGTTCCCATGTTTGAATAATCAACGGTTTTACCAAATGGCCAGAGGACTAACTGCGCCATTTTAAAAGCCTGCAATCCCAACGGGATACCAATAATGGTAATGCAGCAGAGAATGCCGGCTAAAAGCCAAGCGATCGCCATAATCAGGCCCCCCAAAATAATCCAGATAATGTTACCAATGATGCTCATACTTTTCCCTCTTTTCAATGTCACTTTATTTGTTTCTTGTGAAAGTAACTGCTTTTTACGTCAGTTTTTAATGACCCGCTTCTTATTTTAAAGATGGGTCCCGGGCTACCGCCGCCTTTTTAAACTCACGGTTGCCGATATGGCAATAACCTCCGGGGTTCTTTAACAGATAGTCCTGGTGATAAGCTTCTGCAGAGCTGTAGTTTTCAAGCGGCAATACTTCAATGGCCAGGGGCACCCCGTATTGCTGCCTTAACTGATCGACTGATTCTAATATCACCGCTTCATCGGAAGGATCCGAAAAATAAATGCCGGTACGGTATTGAGTGCCTCGATCATTCCCCTGACGATTGACCGCTACCGGGTCGATGACTTCAAAATACAGACTTAACAAAAATGGTAAGCTGATCACCTGATTGTCATAAAGCACCTTAACGACTTCAGCATGCCCGGTATTTCCATGGCACACATCCTCATAGGAGGGATTCGGGGTTTTTCCGTTGGCATAACCCACCTCCGTCTTAACAACCCCTCTGATGGCTTTAAAATACATTTCCGTTCCCCAGAAACAACCTCCAGCCAAAACGATTTCTTTGCTGTTTTCTTTTTTATTGTTTTCCATATCAATTTCCTTTCCAGATTTCCATAATTTTTGCTATTGTTATCGCTTGCTGTTCAGCCGATGAAATAGATGCGATCCCATCGCCGGACTGTTCTCCATAATTACCGAATCCGCTATGATTACCACCTGCTATTTCATAATAACGGGCCGTGACCGGCAGCTTATTTCGGCCTTCGGTAAAGCCCTGTTGGTTAATAATCTGATCTTCGCTGCCATATAGAGTCACTACCGAATGACTGCTCTGAGAAAGCGATTCATTGGGATAAGCACCTAATAAAGTCAGCCCCGCTACCTTGTCTTCATGTTCGGCCAGATAGTCCGAAGCCATGGCGCCACCCAAAGAGTGACCCACCATGATCCAATGCTCGATCTCCGGCAACGCTTCCAACACCTTGTCAGCACCGTTTGCATTAAACACGGCCAGATTAAAGGGCATCCCCACAATCACGGCCGGATAGCCTTGTTCCGCCAGTGAGCGCATCAGCGGAGCATAAGCGATATCTTCCACCTTACCACCGGGGTAAAAGATAAAACCCGTTTCATCCTGACCTGTTGTTGGCATAAATATGGTCAGATTTCCTTCTTCCCTGACAATTACCTGATTTCCTGAGATCAGGGCCTCATGGGCAGTTTGATCAGCATGGTAATAATCTCCCAGATAGGTCAATGTTATAATGACAAGCGCCACCAATACCATTCCAATTATTTTGCTGATACGTATTAAGCTTTGCCCTTGTTTCATAACCATCTGCTCCTTTTCATTCCAAAATGACATGATAATACAGATTTGCTCTATTTTATACCCCAACCCGTTATAAAACAACATTTAAGTCATTTTAACATTTTTCAAAAAATAAAAAAACCGCAATCACTGCGGTTTTGATTTCAAATGGTGACCCATGGGCGACTTGAACGCCCGACACCCTGATTAAAAGTCAGATGCTCTACCAACTGAGCTAATGGGTCATGCTATAATTTACTTTTTGTTTGTCTCCAAACGATAATGAATACTCAACTTTGCCTAACTAAGCGATTCACACAAAAATGTTCACTTCCTTCGGTCGTGCATTTTTGGTTCTCTGCTTTGCAACTGAGCTAATGGGTCATGTCTTTTTTCTGTCTTCTCTGCCGAGCAAAAGTGGCAGGGGTAGCAGGACTCGAACCTACGGATGCAAGAATCAAAATCTTGTGCCTTACCAACTTGGCTATACCCCTATTAATATAATGCTATTGAAATGGGGTGGATAATGGGACTCGAACCCACAACTTCCGGAATCACAATCCGACGCTCTAACCGATTGAACTATACCCACCACGAGATAAATACGATAAAATAAATGGTGCGCCTGAGAGGATTCGAACCTCTGGCACACGGCTTAGAAGGCCGTTGCTCTATCCTACTGAGCTACAGGCGCTCAATTCTTTTCGCAAAAATGGAGCGGGTGAAGGGAATCGGACCCTCGCGACTGGCTTGGAAGGCCAGGGCTCTACCACTGAGCTACACCCGCATTGCCTCTCTTAGAGACAAGTGTTAGTATACTTTAAATAGAAAGAGTTGTCAACTACTTTTTATTTTTTATTTGATGCTCGCTTTATTTTGCAAACACACCGTAATCCGTCATCAAAAAATGAAATGTCTTAGACGGTTTTAATGCCCACACCTTTTTTAAAAATATGCGCCGCCACTAAAAATACACTAATAACAAGGCCAATTGTTAAAATAACATGAATCACAATATTGCCTTCACATACCCCAATATAGGCATATCGGGAAACATTAACCAGGGGATAGATCGGGTTTATGTATTTAATGGAAGATAATAATCCCGGCAACTTTGAAATTTCAAAAAACACACCACCTAAATAGGTAAGAGGCGTAATGATAATTGCCAATGCAAAATTCATCTTTTCAAAGTTATCCAGCACCAGCCCGGCAATCAAACCCAGTGATGCGAAGACAAAGGATGTTGCGGTTAATGCCAATACAAAAAACAGTGGATGCACTACTTCATAACCGACAAAGAAAATTGTTGCCGCATAGGTTAGAATACCCACCAGCACCCCACGAAACATCCCCCCAAAAACAAAGGCCAGAATTTTTTCGGTAATTGAGATCGGGTAGCTGTTTAAATCCTGAATGGTATTCTGAAATTTTTGCGAAATCATTGAAAACGCCGGATTTTGAAACGCGGCAAAAATCGCCCCCATTGTCGCTAAGCCGGGCACTAAAAAATTAAGATAACTAATCCCTTCGATCCCGACCTCCCTGGTTTGAAGCATCCCCCCAAAGATTAACATGTATAAAATGTTTGAAATAAGCGGAGCCAGAACCGTCTGAACTGGCACCTTCATAAACCGATGAATTTCCTTGTTCAGGAGGGTTAAAAATCCAATTCTATTGTAAAATATCCTGTTTTTCATCTGTTCTCCTAATGTTTGATGATATTTAAATAAATATCTTCGAGCTTTGGTCTTTCCACCACCAGATTAGTAAATTCCATGTTTTTCTCTGACAGTTGTCGAAAGACTTTGGACAAGTCCTTCTTTGAGGCCTTCAATTGAAGTCTGGTTTTGTCTTCGATATGCGGGTGGTAGTCACTTAAAAAATCAAAATCAGCTAGACTTAGCTCATCTTCAAAATGAACTTCAATGATGGATTCCCGGGAAAACGCATCCATCAACTCTTCTTTAGGCTCATCGGCAATAATTTTTCCACCATCAATAATTACAATCCGCTTACACAGTTTTTCGGCTTCCTCAATATAATGAGTGGTCAGGATGATGGTGGTACCCGATTCATGCAGCTTAACCAGAAAATCATATAAGGTATGCCGCATTTCAATATCGACTCCTGCTGTCGGTTCGTCCAGAATCAGAATTTTGGGTTTATGAACCAATGCCTTGGCGATTAAAAATCGCCGTCGCATCCCTCCGGATAGATCCCGGATTCTGGCGCTTCTCTTTTCGGTTAAGTACAAAGCGTCCAGAACTTCATCGATGTATTCCTTGTTATCCTTGATCCCGAAATAGCCGGACTGTTTTTTTAGCGCTTCATCTACGGTAAAAACAAAATCATACCCGGTATCCTGGGGCACAATGCCAATAATCTTTTTTGTTTCAAGCTCATTTCTGTCGAGGCTGTACCCGCCGATACTGACATCTCCCCGGGTCTTTTTTACATTACCGGCAAGAATATTGATCAGGGTACTTTTTCCCGCCCCATTTTGCCCCAGCAAGGCGGTAAATTCGCCTTCTAAAATTTCTAGATTGATATTTTTTAAAGCCTCTTTTTTCCCTTTTTGATAGGTCATTGATACATCTTTAATACTCAGCATTGATTGCCTCCTTTTTCCGTCTTTCTGTCAGTCGCGCCAAAGCGGGATGATTTTTGCGTTAATTTCGCCATTCTCAATGATAATCAATCCATAGCTTTCAGGATCTCCCATTCTGGGAGCCCCCACCGAGCCAGGGTTCATCATTAGAATGCGGCCATCATCTTCGATATAAGCGTGGTGGGTATGACCATAAAGAATCACCTCGGCCTTTTTTTCCAACCCGGCAACGTAAAGACGGTGCAAATCGTTCTTGACGCCGTACTTATGGCCATGGCAGGCAAAAAATTTAAAGCCGCCCAAAATGGTCTCCAGCGACATACTGCCATCATCAGCAAAAGAATCCAAATTGCCCTTCAGGATGTGGATGGGGGTATTTGTGATCGTACGCAGATAGAGGGCATCTTCGACATAGTCTCCAAGATGAATCATCACATCCACTTGGCCCATCTCCTGGACGGCTTGTTTTACCGCTTTTAAATTACCATGGCTGTCACTCATTACACCAATTTTCATTTTATCCTCCATCCCTTCCTTCTGCTTAATTAAAGGATCCGATTGTCCTGTTTTTAAAGTGCCTGATTCAACAGTTCCCGAGCCTTTGCAATAGCGACCGCCCGATGACTCAACCGATTTTTTTCTGCTTTGGTCATGTCTCCGTAGCAACGGCCAGACGCTTCATGGATAAACAGCGGGTCATAGCCGAATCCGCCAACACCGCAATAATCAAAGGCAATTTTCCCCCGGACCAGACCTTCGCAGCATAACTCCCGTCCATCAGGCAGAATCATCGCGATGACGGTGATAAAAGCAGCTCCCCGATTCATTTCCGGCACATCTGCCATTTCCTTTAAAAGCTTTTTATTATTATCTGCATAGGTGGCCTCTTCTCCTGCATAACGAGCCGAATAAATCCCCGGAGCCCCATTAAGGCAATCAACCGATAAGCCGGAGTCGTCGCCCATAATGATCAGGTCTTTTCCCTTAACAAGGGGCTGTAACGCCCGCACCTTTATCAGCGCATTCGCTTCATAGGTTTGACCATCTTCAATGATGTCAATGTCAATGCCAAAATCCTTCATCGTCTTGACTTCAAAATCCGCTCCCAACATCGTCTTCAGTTCTCTGGCCTTATCCGGATTACCGGTGGCTAAAAGTATTGTTCTCATTATCATTTACCCGTTATTCCTGTAATGTACCTTTTTGGAAGGCGATGATTTTTTTAATGCTCGCTTCTCCGAGTTCTAACATCTTTTGAAGTTCTTCCTTTTTAAAGGGACGTTCTTCACCGGTTCCCTGAATTTCAATGATTTCGCCGGTTTCAGTCATGACCATGTTCATATCAACCTCAGCGTTTGAATCTTCTTCATAACACAGGTCAACGATGGCTTCGCCCTCAAAAATCCCAACACTAGTAGCAGCGACAAAATTGGTAATTGGCATTGCTTTAATTTTCCCCTTTTCAATCAGATCTGATAAGGCATCATGGAGGGCCAGAAATGAACCGGTAATCGCCGCGGTCCGGGTTCCACCATCGGCCTGGATTACATCACAGTCAATCCAGATGGTCCGTTCCCCGAGCATTGAAAGGTCGATGACTGATCTCAGACTCCTGCCGATTAAGCGCTGGATTTCCATGGTTCGGCCATCGATTTTGCCACGGTTGCGATCGCGACTTTTACGGGTATTGGTTGATCCGGGAATCATTTCATACTCGGCAGTGATCCACCCCTTTTTCTGACCTTTTAAAAATGGTGGTACCTTGTCTTCCACCATGGCGGTGCAAATGACTTTGGTATCGCCCACTTCAATGAGCACCGATCCCTGAGCATGTTTAATAAAATGTCGGGTAACCTTTATTGGTCTTAATTCATGGGCTTCCCGACCGTCAATCCGTTTTTTCTCTACATTAATTTCTTCACTGTTTTCCATAGTTTTCCTTTATCTATTTCTCATTATTTAAGGGATTACCACAAATCTTGTAGTAACCCCTTAGTCAAAATTTCTGTTTCTTAGTACCAACAATTGTTTTGCTTTATCTTATAAAAATCCTAACGATGCGATGCCAAATGTTTAGCTACAACCGCCCGAATAATTTCGTTAGCGACCTGGGCATTCGCTTTTCCTTTTGTTACTTTCATCACCTGACCGGTTAAGAAGCCATAGGCTTTTTCATTACCGGCGCCTATATCTTCAACCGATTTGGGATTATCCGAAACGATTTTTTCAATGATGGCTTCCAGCTCGCTGCTGTCACTCATTTGCGCCAGACCCTTATCTTTAACAATATCGCCCGGGTTTTTGCCGGTACTAAACATTTCTTTTAAAACTTCTTTACCAGTGTTGCCACTGATTTCATTGTTTTTGACCAGTTTTAGCAACGCTACCAATTGCGTCGGAGTAATCGAAATATTTTCCATACTCAGTTCATTTTCTTTTAGTAATGGTGGAATTTCCACCATCATCCAGTTAGAAATCTGTTTGGGTTCATTATACAGCGCCACTGCTTCTTCAAAGAAGCGAGCGGTGACCCCCGTGGTTGTCAGCACCCCGGCATCGTATTCCGGTAGTTTATATTCATCAATATAGCGCTGTTTTTTGGCTTCCGGCAATTCCGGCAGTTCGCTTTTAATTTTTTCGATGTAATCGGGTTCCAGCACAATCGGGACCAGATCCGGTTCCGGGAAGTAACGATAATCATGAGCTTCTTCCTTGCTTCGCAGTGAAGATGAGGTCCCTTTGGTGTCGTCCCACTTACGGGTTTCCTGAATAATCGTGTGACCTTTTTTAATCTCAATGATCTGTCGTTTGCTTTCGTATTGAACAGCCCGGATCAGCGCCCGGAACGAGTTTAAGTTTTTCATTTCAGTTCGGGTTCCCAATACTTCGCATCCTTTTTCCCGAATCGATAGATTCACGTCAAAACGCATCGAACCCTGTTCCATCTTACAGTCAGAGACGCCAGTATATTCCAGAATATTTCTGACCTTTTCGGCAAAGGCGCGGGCTTCCTCGGCACTGCGCAGATCCGGCTCGGTGACGATCTCAATCAGCGGTACACCACAGCGGTTAACATCCAGAAGCGTCCCGTCGGCCGATTCATGAAGCAGCTTTCCGGCATCTTCTTCGATGTGAATACGGGTGATGCCGATGTCTTTTTTAACGCCATCGACTTCAATGCCAACTACGCCACCGGTACAGATCGGTAAATCAAACTGGGAGGTTTGATAGGCTTTGGGTAAATCCGGATAAAAATAGTTTTTTCGATCCATCTTGCTAAAGTGGGCAATTTCGCAATTAAGGGCTAAACCCGCCCGGGTGGCGTATTCAACGACTTTTTCATTCAGTACCGGTAACACCCCGGGCATCCCCAGGCAAACCGGGCAGGTATGAGTGTTTTCATCCTGGCCGAACTCGGTCGGACAGGAACAAAATATTTTTGTTTTTGTCCCCAACTCAATATGGATTTCCATTCCGATGACAATTTCATATTCCATGATTTAGACCTCCGTTCCCAATGGTGCTTTTAAATTTTTAAGGCCTGATTCCTGCTCAAAGGCCCAGGCTGTTTTTAACAGAGTCTCTTCACTTAAGATCGGCCCCAGCAACTGCATCCCAATCGGCATCCCGTTGTTGTCCAAACCGCAGGGAATTGAAGCCCCGGGAATTCCGGCAATGTTAACGGGTACCGTATAAATATCAGTGAGATACATCTCCAGCGGATTGCTGGTTTTTTCGCCGATGCCAAAGGCGGTAGTCGGTGCTGTTGGGGTCAAGAGCACATCGCAGCCGCTAAAGACCTGATCAAAGTCGGCTTTGATGATCGTTCGCACCTGCATCGCTTTTTTATAATAGGCATCATAGTAGCCAGAGCTGAGGGCATAGGTCCCCAGCATGATCCGTCGTTTGACCTCGTCGCCAAATCCCTGGCTTCTGGTTTTCTTGTAAAGATCAATCAGGTCATTGTATTCTTCGGCTCTAAAACCATAACGAATGCCATCATAACGGGCCAGATTGGAACTGGCTTCAGCGGACGAAATCATATAATAGGCGGATAGGGCATAATCCAGATGTTGGAATGACACATCGACAATCGAAGCCCCCAGAGTTTTATAGATGACGATGGCATCTTCCAGGCTTTTGCGAACTTCCGGTTGGAGCCCTTCGCCGAAAAATTCTTTAGCCACGCCAATTTTCAAACCTTTGACCCCTTGTTTGAGGTTTTTAGTATAATCGATTTTTTTAAGATTAAGGGAGGTGGAATCCTTGGCATCATGACCAACAATGGTATTTAGCACCAGCGCGCAGTCTTGCACGTCCTTGGTGAACGGCCCAATCTGATCAAGCGACGAAGCAAAGGCCACCAGACCATAGCGGGAGACCAGACCATAGGTCGGTTTCATCCCCACCACCCCACAAAATGAGGCGGGCTGACGGATCGATCCGCCGGTGTCTGATCCCAAGGCAAAAAAAGCCGTATCAGCAGCCACAGCAACCGCTGATCCGCCACTGGAACCGCCAGGTACCTTGTTTAAATCCCAGGGATTGTGAGTCGTTTTATAGGCTGAATTTTCAGTGGACGAACCCATCGCAAACTCATCCATATTGGTTTTCCCCAGCAAAATACCACCCTCTTCGCTAAGCCGTTGATAAACCTCGGCATTATAAGGAGGATTGAAGTTATCGAGCATTTTTGAGGCACAAGTGGTTAAGATTCCCTTAGTGCACATGTTATCTTTGAGTCCATAGGGAATTCCTTCCAATGGTGTTCTTTTTGCTCGCCCGGACAGCTCGGCATCTATTGCGGTAGCCGTTTCTAGCGCCGCTTCGGTCTGGAGACTCAGATAAGCATCGGTCGCTTTTTCAACGATATTAATGCGGTTAACCACCGCTTGGGTTACCTCTGTAACGGTGACTTCTTTTTTATCCAGAAGGTCATTTATTTCGTGTATGGTTTTTTGATACAATTCCATTGTTGCCTCCTATTCCATAACCCGGGGAACCTTAAAGCACCCGGCTTCGCTCTCTGGCGCATTGGCCAAAGCTTCTTCATTACTCAGACAGGACTTAATTTCATCCTCCCGAAAGACATTCTGAACCGCCAGCACATGTTCGGTGGCTTTAATTTTAGAGGTGTCCAATCCGCTTAAGGTTTCAGCATAATTAAGCACTGCACCCAGTTGCTCGGCCAGGGCGGTCACTTCATCCTCGGAAAATTCCAAACGGGCCAGATTGGCCACGTAGGTGACATCTTCTCGTGTTAAACTCATAGTGTTATCCTTTCTTTACTGTTGACTATCGATCTTACTTTTCTAATCAATTCATGATGCACTTCTTGTGCATTTTTTAAATAGCTCGGGCACTGATTTTTATCTTAACAGCCGGAGCCGTCAATTTGATTTTAAAAATCACCCTTCATTATAGATCAAACCCTCCACCCGTGACAAGGGCTAAAAACGCTTCTTCATCAATTATTGTAATTCCCAGCGACTGGGCTTTTTCATATTTGGACCCGGATTTTTCTCCGGACAAGAGAAAATCGGTTTTTTTACTGACACTGCCTGCTACCTTGCCACCATTAGCTTCGATCAATGCTTTAGCTTCCCGTCGGTCGAGAGTGGGCAGGGTTCCGGTGAGCACAAAGGTCTTCCCGGCCAGGGTCTGAGAATCGATTCTGGTTTCCTGAATCATATTAAGCCCCGCGGCTTCTAACCCTCTGATGATTTCAATATTGGTGGGCGTCTTAAAAAAATCGACAATTTCGGTAGCCATTTTTTCGCCAATTTCAAAAATCGCTTTGAGATCTTCCACTTGGGCCAGGATCAGGTTATCCATTTTCTGATAATGTTCAGCCAGAATTTTAGCACCTCTGGCGCCGACCAGCGGAATCCCCAAACCAAAAATAAGCCGGGATAATTCACGTTTTTTAGAGGCTTGTATCGCGACCAGAAGATTGTCGACCGATTTTTCGCCCAACTTTTCAAGGGTGATCAGTTGTTCTCTTTTCTCATCCAGATGATAGATATCGACCGGGTTAACGACCAGTTTATCATCCATCAACAGCCGCAGTACGCCTGGTCCCAGCCCTTCAATGTTCATTGCGTCCCGGGAAGTAAAGTGAACCAGTTTTCGAAACACCTGCGCCGGACAGGCCATGTTCAGGCATTTAGTCACCGCTTCTCCGGCAATCCGAAAGGTTGGTTCATCACAAACCGGACAGCGTTTTGGCATTTGAAAAACCACCTCGTTTCCCGATCGTTTTTCAAACACCACATGATCCACTTCCGGAATGACGTCCCCCGCCTTCTGGATCACCACCTGGTCACCGATACGGATGTCTTTTGTACTGATATTGTCTTCGTTATGGAGGGTTGCCCGGGAAATCACTGACCCCGCTAGCGATACCGGCTCAAGTTCGGCCACTGGGGTCAGAGCACCGGTTCGGCCAACCTGAACGGTAATGGCAACCACAGTGGTAACGGCCTGATCGGGGGCAAATTTGTAAGCGATCGCCCAGCGGGGACTTTTTGAGGTATTTCCCAGTCGCTCCCGAAAAGCTAATTCATCGACCTTAATCACCAGACCGTCGATTTCAAAGGGCAGGTTGCGTCTTTCCACTTCCATCAGGCGGCAATAGTCAATGATCGCCTCAATATCGCTAAAGGCTTTGATTGTACTGGTTTTAAAACCTAAATCTTTTAAATAATTCAGGGTCTCCCGATGGGTTTTAGGTTCGAAACCTTCAACCACTTCCAGATTAAAAACAAAAATATCCAATGGCCGGGAGGCCGTTAGCCTGGGGTCCAATTGTCGCAGCGATCCGGCTGCTGCATTTCTGGGGTTGGCAAAAGGACTTTCCTCCGCCGCCAGACGACGCTGATTCAATTTTTCAAAATCAGCCTTACCCATAAAAACCTCGCCCCGAACTTCCAGGGTCACCGGCTCCGACAAGCCCAGCGGGATCGTCCGAATCGTTTTGAGGTTGGCAGTAACATTTTCCCCCACTTCGCCATCGCCTCGGGTGGCGCCCCGAACGAACAAACCATTTTCGTAGTTTAGTACCACCGTCAACCCATCAAATTTGTATTCCACCACATAGCTTGCCTCGGGACAGGTCTGCCGCACCCGACGGTCAAAATCGCGGAGATTGCCCGGATCAAAGGCATTGCCAAGGCTCAGTTTGGGATGGCTGTAGACGACCTTGTCAAAACCTGCTAAAGGACTTCCACCAACCCGCTGAGTCGGTGAATCCGGGGTGATCCATTGGGGATTTGCGGTTTCTAGCGCAATCAGTTCCTGCATTAGCTGATCATATTCATAGTCTAAAACCAGAGGCGCATCATCAAGATAGTAGGCTCTGTCATATGCTGCTATTTTTTTTCTTAACGCTTCAATTTGGGCATTGCTCATACTCATTTCCTATCCTTTATAGCTACTTTTTAACGCTATTTTAACTAAGCTTTTTCCACAAACGTCGGATCCATTTTTTTGATTCCCACCCCCGGAAACGCGACTGAAATCATGTTATTTTTAACTTCAACCACAGTACCAATGCCAAATTTTTTATGTTTAACCTTATCCGTCAACGCAAACCCATTTTCTGATGGACCATTGTGAAGGTTAACGGCATTGGCATTATTTCTGCGAATAGCTACCTTCGACTGGGTCACCCGTTCAGAAAAAGTCTTATTCTTTTTCGTTTCAATGTCAATTTCCGGCTTACGTTCATAGCGCTGTTTATTTTCCACGCAAACTTCATCCGGCATTTCTTTTAAAAATCGCGATGGGGTTTGCAGTTGGCGACGTCCGTAAAGGGTTCTTTCCGCTGCCCAGGAAATGTAAAGACGTTTCATCGCCCGGGTAATCCCCACATAGCAGATTCGTCGTTCCTCTTCAATTTCCTCCGGCGAATCCATGGCTCGGCCATGGGGGAAGATCCCTTCTTCCATCCCGGGAATAAAGACAATCGGGAATTCCAGTCCTTTGGCGTTATGAAGCGTCATCAGGAGAACCTTCCCCTGATCACCATCGTACTTGTCGGTTTCTGACGACAAGGCGACCGTTTCCAGGTAGGCGCTGAGGCTTTGATCATCACTATTTTTTTCAAAGTCTGTGGCGGAAGATACCAGTTCCTGAAGGTTTTCCAGGCGGCTTTCACCCTTATCCATCTTTCCGGTTTCCAGCATTTCCAGATAGCCGGTTTTTTCAATCACCGCCGTGATCAGCTCGCTTAAGCTGGCCGTCTCCCGGATTGTTTCTAATTTCTTCATTAATTCGCTAAACGCCCGAACCTTGTTTTTGACGCTGGGACTCAGCTCCGGAATTTCTTCAACATGATGGAAGGCCTGCATTAAACTAAAGCTTTTAAAATTGGCGTATTCGGCAATTTTTTCAATGGTGGCTGAACCAATCCCCCGCTTGGGCACGTTGACAATTCGCATAAAGCCCATGTTGTCTTTAGGATTGCTCAGGACATTTAAATAAGCAATGACATCTTTAATTTCAACCCGCGAATAAAACCCGGTTCCGCCGATTAATTGAAAAGGCAAGCCGGCCCGCATCAGCGCTTCTTCAAACAACCGGGACTGGGCATTGGTTCGGTACAGAATCGCAAAATCGCCGAAGATACCATTGCCCTTGGTGATGTTTTCATTAATCTCATCAACAATAAACCGGGCTTCATCATAACCCTGGTTAAACGAAGCAATCATAATTTTTTCATCGCCGTCATTGTTGGTCCACAGCGCCTTTTCCTTACGACCGGTATTTTTGGCAATAACACCGTTGGCACAGTCCAGAATCGTCTGGGTTGAGCGGTAGTTCTCTTCCAGTTTAACTACCTTGGCGTTGGCGTAGTCTTTTTCAAAATCCAGGATATTGTTGATATCCGCTCCCCGCCAGCCGTAAATACTCTGATCGTCATCGCCGCAGACACAAATATTTTTGTATTTGGCGGCCAGCATGTTAACCAGTTCATATTGGCTATGATTGGTATCCTGATATTCATCCACCATAATGTATTTAAAGCGATTCTGATATTGTTCCAGAATTTCCGGAAAGCCCTTAAATAATACCAGGGTATTGTAGATCAGATCATCAAAATCCATGGCATTGTTTGCTTTTAAGCTTTCCTGGTAGCGTTTATAATAAAGTCCGACCTTCTCTTTTCTGAAATCGCCGGAATTTTCTTTTAGATAGGCTTCCGGACTGACAAAATTATTCTTGGCCGTTGAGACTTCGCCGCTTAAAAACTGGTTGGTAAAATATTTGTCATTGAGGCCCAATTCTTTGATTAAGCTTTTATATAAACGCTTCTGATCGTCCATATCATAAATGACAAAGTTGTCGTCATAACCCAACCATTGTGCATGGGTTCGCATAATTCGGGCACACATGGCGTGAAATGTCGACATCCAGATCCGTTTACTGTCCTCAATCTTCATTTTGGCAATCCGCTCCCGCATTTCGCCGGCGGCTTTATTGGTAAAAGTGATGGCCAGAATCTGTGAAGGCCATGCCTGTCCTGTTTCAATAATATGGGCAATGCGATGAATAATAGTTCGTGTTTTCCCTGATCCGGCCCCTGCCAATATTAATAGTGGCCCATCGATGGTTTCTGCTGCTTCTCGTTGTCGAGTGTTTAACCCGTCTAATAAACTCATGTGTTCTCCTAAATATTTATTTCATAGTTAATTGCAAAAATTATAAGAACTTCAGGCTCCGTTTTGCAACGCTCTAATTTGTTTCATTCTTAAAATTTCTTTTCGCCATAATAAATGCTTGTTAAGACCTTATCCATCTTGGCTGCATCCATTTTAATTGGATTTCTCTGGGTGGAGCCCATCAGCGAATTTTTTAGTAACTCATCATAATTGGCTTTAAATTCTTCTTCCGGGATGCCAGCAGCCTGAAAGGAGCTGGTGATTTCGAAAGTTTTGTTGAGCTCTTTAATTTCATCGATAATGTTTTTCCCGATTAACCGGGATAGCTGTTCCAGTTCCTCGGCCACCTGCGGATCCTGCCCATTATATTCCAGTACATAGGGCAGAGCAATGGCATTTAGCAGTCCATGACTGGTACCAAAGCGCCCCCCAAAAGCATGGGCAATGCCATGGTCCATTCCCAGACCGGCATTTTGAAAGGCGAACCCGGCCAGACAGGAAAAGTTGTGAACATGCTGCCGACTTTTTATATCCCCGCTTTCAAAGGACTGGCGCAGATACTTAAGTAAACCTTCTACGGCCCCTTTTGCCATGGTTTTGGTGAAGTCATCGGCGCTTTTATTAATCATCGCTTCCAGACCATGGGTCAGGGCATCCATCCCCGATTCCACCATCACATCGGGTGGCATTGATAAAGTCAGTTCCCCATCTAAAATAGCCAGATCGGGAATAAAGGCCTTCGTTTTTAGCCCTATTTTAATATTTTCTTCCGGGAAGGTAATCACGGCTGCCCGGGTAACCTCAGAGGCCGTTCCGGAGGTTGAGGGAATCGCCACCAGTTTGATCCGCTCCCGTTTTTCCGGTGCCTGACCAGCCTTGATCGCTTCGATGGTTAACCCATTGTACTCGCACATCAGGGTCATGACCTTGGCAGCATCGAGAACCGAACCGCCACCAATGGCAATCACTACATCCGGATTAAACGCCTTCATCTTTAACAGACCCGCTTCTACATCACAAACGCTGGGGTTTGCTCCAATGCCGCTAAGGATATCATAATCCTTAGCAACTTCTTTTAAAAGGGCTTCGGCCCGTTTGATGGTCCCATTTCTAAATAAAGCGGTTCTTCCGGTTACGATAAAAAACCGTTGCCCCACTATCTCTCTAATGGTATCCAAGGTGCCGGGACCGGTTATGATCTCGTCTCCGCAAAACTTTAAACTGCTCACTTTATATCTACCCCCTTATCAAAATTGAGTGTAATCTTTGTCCCTTTTTTTTCTTCACTTTCAATGGTCATACCGGCATGGTGCTCATCGACAATCCAATTAGCAATCGACAAGCCCAGTCCCGTTCCACCCTCGGTTCGGGATCGGGCCTTGTCAACCCGATAAAACCGCTGCGTTACCTTTTCTATCTGATCTTTGGCAATCCCAATCCCCTGGTCGATAACCGCCACTGACACCCCCTGAAGCGTCTTCTTCCCAATAAGGCGAATACTGGTATTTTCACCGCTGTATTTAATCGCATTATCCAAAAGAATCACCAGTAACTGGGTAATCTGCTTTTCATCGCCGATAATGATCAGATCATCCTCCAGCTTGTTGCTAAAAGAAATTCCCTTTTTCCCGGCTAAAGGTGCCATTTTTTCACAAACCATCTTGATTATATAGGTTAAATCGACCGGTTCTCGCTGTACCATCATATCCCCGGAATCGGCCCGGGCTAAGAACATCAGATCTTCAACAATGTGCTGCATCCACTGGATCTCATCATAAGCGTTATTGATCCAGGTCAGCTGACTCTCCACACTTTCATCGGTGCTGGCTTTGACCACTTCCAGATTTGTCTGAATCACGGCAATCGGTGTCCGTAGCTCATGAGAAGCGTCGGCCAGAAATTCCTGTTGACGTTCGACACTTTTTTTAATCGGAATCAGAGAACGGCCAGACAAAAAATAGCCACCCAGAAAAGATAACGAGGCTCCGATCAGGATCGTAAATCCCACCATTTCCTGTGCATTTCCTAACAGTGATCGTTCCGACGCCATATTTTTCATGGCCTGAACAATTTTTAATTCACCATTTTTGTTGACCACCGCATAGGTGCAAATCTTATAATCCTTATCGCCTTGCTTATAATCGCTAATCAGATACTTTTCTTTGTTCTCTTCAAAATAGTGTTTCGAAATTTCTAGCAGCTTTGCTTCTTCAAGGGGAAGCAAGTAAGATTGATCCAGCACTTTAAACTGTTGATCAAAAATTATATAGGAGATATTATTCTGAACAAGACTACGGGCATACTCAAAATATCCCTGTTTTTCTTCTTCGGTCACCTCGTCTCCCGCTTCCTGTCGTTCCAGATATTCAATTTCATTGGCCAACTGGGAACAGTATATCTTAAGATTATTATTCACGTTTGTCTCCACATCCATACTCAAAACCACGTACAGAAAAACGGAAATAAATAATAGGAGTCCGATAAGGACTCCCGTATTCATAAGAGTAAGGTTGATCCGAAGTTTGTTAAGGCTTAACATTCTCCTTCTCCTTTAAAACATAACCCAATCCGCGGATGGTTTTTATATAGGTTTGCGAGGTGTCCAGCTTTTTTCTTAAATAATGGACATAGATTTCGACACTATTCTCCATCGCCAGGCTCTCGATCCCCCAGATCCGGTCCAAGATCTGTTCTTTTGAGATGATCATACCGGGATTCCGAATAAACATTTCCAGCAATTGGGCTTCCTTGGCAGTAAGCCGATTTAAGACCTCATCGACATACAATTCCCCGGAATTAATATTTAATGAAATGTTTGAAAAGTGAATCACATTATCCTGGTAAACCTCCCAGGGGCGACGGCCCAGGGCTCTTACCCGGGCAATCAACTCTTCTGTGACAAAGGGTTTAACCAGATAATCATCGGCACCCATATTTAGTCCGTTGACCTTGTCTTTGGTGTCATCCTTGGCGGTTAACAAAAGAATTGGTACATTCTTTCCCGCTTCCCGAATTGATCGCAGAATTTCCAAACCGGTCATTCCCGGCAGCATAATATCCAGGATAATGACATCGTAGACATCATTCTCACTGAGTAACTTGCCTTCGATCCCATCATTAACAACGTCAACTAATATTTTATTTTTTTCAAAAATCTTCCCCAATGCTGCGGCCAGGGGCTTTTCATCCTCAACTAAAAGAACACGCATGGTTTTTCTCCTCTATAGGTTGCTCTCATCCTTCTTTAGGTTACTCTCATCCTTCTTTTTTTCTGGAAACACCTCTTCTAGCAATTTTTCCATCGGAAGAACGGTTCCTTTAAAATCTGGTTCTTCAATGACCCGACGGCATTCCAGAAAAATCCGCACCGCTCCCTCATAATTCTCCAGAAAATTATCTGACTGAAGGACTTCCCGGTCCATCAAATGATAGATGAATAATCCCATAAAGTAGACCTTATCCGGCTCAATCTTCTTGAGATTCGCGTACTTGAAAAACGCCGAAAGCGCATTATCTTCTTTATCCAGAATTTCGCCGGCAATCCGCACCCATTCCTGAGATAGGGTCTCGGTGACCGCCTCTTTAAAAGCGACCCATAAAATCGCCCGAGCCACCGAATCTTCGACAATATTTAGCGAGTTTTGAACGGCTTCAGCCCCGCGGTTGAAGGCTTCAATAATTTTGGGAGCATAGGTGATCTGGCCTAGGGTATAGTTTTTTCTGAGCCCGGCATCGGTATCGATCAGTTTATTCAGCAGGATATCATCCTTTTTGAGTTCGGTTTGAATCACATACCACTCATCATAGATACAGTAGGGCAAAAATCCAAAATCATTAAAAATATGATTAATAATCCGCTGTACCTGGAGATATTTATCCCGCTTTCGCTGAACTTCTTTCTGTTTTTTGAGAAAGGTCTCCATCTGATAATAAAGGTTGTGTCGTTCAAAAAAACGTTCCATCTGGGCAATGGTTTCCGGTTCATCGCTATAAAAAATCAGTTCATCCAGTTCCCGCTGCTCTTCCCCCAGACTTCGGCCATTATTCATAATCAACTGTAAATACTGCTTGTCCTCATAGGTCACCCGGTTGCAGGGATGATAGAGCGGATTGGGGAAGGTTTCGGTATAGATAAAAAACACCTGATGACTCCGTCTAAAATAAATAATATAGCCCTTGGTGGTAAAAAATCCCCAACCCTTGTCACTGGGTTTATTACCATGCTTGATATGAAACCCTTCCGTGTAAAGACAATTTTTAAGGAGGTAGGTGACAATCTTTTCGTTATTGTCAATGCCCATGTTCCTCAGATTCTGTCGATAATAAGCCCAAAGCAGTTCAATAGCGGTGCCTTTGGGATCAAACAAAGCCTCCATGGAAAACATTTTTTGACTTTTTAAGTTTTTGACAATACACAAAAGTAAACAATCCAAATGGACTGCCTCGATAAATTCACCGGGTTTTATTTTTCCCAGATCTTCAACCACGCGGTCATTAAAATATTCCAGACTATCTTTTTTGAGCTTATCCTGAAGTTTCCCGGTCTTCTGATTAAACCGATCAATGGCGTTGGCCACTGAAAACAGCACACTTTCTGAAACAAGGGTCAGGACTACCTTTTTTTTCTTATCCCAGGGATAAAAAACATTTTTCAGGATCACTTCATTGATGATTTCTGATGATTGCACCTGATAATCGACCTGCACATCGCTGGGAATGGAAATATAAATCAGTTTGGGATTATCAAGGGTATCGATGATCAGGCCCCGGCGGCTCAAAAACACATTGGCTTTAATGAGTTCATCCTCAACGCCACAGTTAACTTCCACTTCTTCTAAAAATTGTTCGTTCTGGATCATATAGGCAATAAAATTTCGGGTGGTGTCGAGTCCCTGTTCAATTAAATTAGCTTCGAACCCGTAAAGCAGTAGAATATGGACGATCCGCACGATATCGCGTTGCCGGTCGACACCACGGCTTTCTTTGGCCCGAATAAAGGTCTGATTAAGAGGGGAGTTCAAATCATAGTAGTCTGGTGCTACCGAAAAGAGCGCCTCAACGGCCAGTAGAATCAACAGATCGACCTCGACTGAGACCATCCCATTTTTTTGAACATCCTTATTTTTCTTAAGGTTATTCATCATCCATTGGTGCATATCCTCTAATTTTTCAACACCCTTTTTTAAGATACTGTTACAGTCGCCGCAAAGGACATCATATTTTATACTTAATCTATCATTATCTAATTTATAATTTCTATCAAAAAAACCGATTGTTTTTCCACATTTATTACACGGTGTTTTCATTATTTACAATCCTTCCCTATCGTCCTGCTTACTTTTCTCTATATTCATGAATTATCACTTGCTTTTTTTACAGGCCATACCTATTGTATTGATGTCACTGTGTATAGTTTACCATAAAACTGGGCTTTTTACTCAAAAAAAATAAAAGAGCAAACTAAATTAAGGTTGCTCTTTTATCGCTTAAATTGGGTTTATTAAATCATCTCTACCGCATCAATGGTTCCGCCTCCAAGACAAATGTTGGCCTGATATAAAACCACTATCTGTCCTGGGGTTACCGCTTTTTGGGGTTGATCAAATTCAACATAAATCCGATCCTGAGTTACTCGCACCGTTACCGCCTGATCGGATTGACGATACCGGAATTTAGCGCTACACTTAAACGTTTTGGCTGGCGGATAACCCCCAACCCAATTCATTTCAATGGCTTCCAGAGATTTTGAGTACAAGGCCGGGTGAGTTTCCCCCTGGACGACGACCAATTCATTTTTATCTAAATCTTTACTGACCACAAACCAGGGCTCTCCGCTTCCTTCACCGCCGATCCCCAGGCCTTTTCGCTGCCCCAGAGTATAGTACATCAGTCCCTGATGGGTACCCTTCACATTACCGGCCAGATCAACGATTTTACCGGGCTGGGCGGGCAGGTACTGACTGAGAAACTTGGTAAAATTACGTTCACCGATAAAACAAATTCCCGTCGAATCTTTTTTCTCGGCGGTAACCAGATTGTTTTTGACCGCGATCTGGCGAACCTCATCTTTACAAAGATGTCCAATTGGAAACATCACATCGGCCAGTTCTTTTTGTCCCAGTTGGCACAGAAAATAGGTTTGATCCTTGTTATGATCAAAGGCCCGCTTTAACCGGTACTGTTCATTGACAAAATCGATTTGCGCATAATGACCGGTGGCCAGATAGTCGCCACCAACCACCTTTAGCGCATAATCCAAAAAGCGTTTGAATTTTATTTCCCGGTTACAGAGAACGTCCGGATTGGGCGTCCGCCCTTTTTTATATTCTTCCAGAAAATATGAAAAAACAGAGTCGTAGTATTCTTTGGCAAAATTCACGGTGTAGTAGGGAATATCAATAGCGTCGCATACCCGCCGCACATCATCATAGTCTTCCGTGGCTGTACATACCCCCGATTCATCCTGTTCTTCCCAGTTTTTCATGAAGACACCGATGACCTCGTAACCACGTTCTTTTAATAATAATGCTGCAACCGATGAATCAACCCCTCCAGACATACCCACAACGATTTTCATTTACATTTCCCCCTCTGATTTTTTCAACCAAAATCCACGTTAATTTTTATCAAACCATTTCTTTAGCCATTTTTTTTGCTAATTCATTTAAATCAATGACGTCCTGTTCGTCCGGCGTTCCCTTAATCATCAGGATCTCATCAATGGTGTCGACCTTTGCCTCGTTGATAAAATAATTAAAGTTTTTATCAGCTCCACCACTCCAGCTGTAGTTTGCAAAAAATCCAACCTTATGATTGTCAACTTTTATTTCACCCAATTTATAAAGCAAACTGGCCATTTTCGGAAAAATCTGTCCGTAGTAGGATGGCGCCCCTAAAAACAAACCTTTGTACTTCCAGATATCGGATATGATAAAGGAAATATCGGTTTTAGCCACATCATAAAGCTTTACCTCTTTGACGCCTTCGTTTTTTAAGGCAATGGCTAAAATTTCTGCTGATTTCTGGGTACAACCATACATCGAACCGTAGGCAATCACAACACCAGGAACCGTTTCCTTCTTGCTCATTTTGACGTACATATCCAGAATATGTCTGGGATTATCCCGCCAGATCAAGCCATGAGATGGACAAATCGTCCCCATTTCGACATCGCAAAGTTTGTTAAGTGCTTTTAAAGCCTGACTGGCCACCTTGCCAACAATACAGGCATAATAGCGACGGGTTGGTTCTTCAAAGGCTGCCAGATCATTTTCATCATCAAAAATGCTGCCCTCTGGCGTTTTAAAGCTGCCAAAAATATCCATGGAAAAGAGCACCTTGTCATTAATATCATAGGTAACCATGGATTCCGGCCAATGAACCATCGGAGTCATGAAAAATTGGAGGGTGTGTTTTCCCAGACACAACGTATCGCCATCACACACCTCATGAAGATTTTCGGTGATCTTATAAAAATTGTTCATAATCGGGAACGTTTTTTTGTTTCCGACAATGACCAAATCCGGATATTCTGCCAACAAATCAGTAATTCCACTGGAATGATCGGGCTCCATATGATTGACAATCAGGTAATCCACCTTTTTATCGCCTATAATGGATTTAATCTTTTCTATATACTCATCAGCTTTGATGGTTTTAACCGTGTCAATAATGGCCACTTTTTCATCATTGATCACATACGCATTATAAGAAACGCCGTCCTGATCAATTGGCCATAGTCCTTCAAAAAGTGTCGTCTGATAATCATTCGCGCCTACCCAAAATATATCGTCTTTAATTTTTACTGCATTCATGTTATTTCCCCACTTTCCTTATGTTTTCTCGACCTTAAATATAACCTTAAATAGAAAATATTTCAAGAGCAAAAAAAATGATCACCCCATACCACTTACGCGAATAAGACCAAGTTGAGCCTTTGTATGGGGTGTGAGGATGATCAAAAAATAAAAAAGAGGTGCTCGACACACCTCTTTTTTAAGAAAATTAAGAAAGGAAATTAAAACGTTTTCACACCATGAGCTTATTATAACCGATTACATTTTAAAAATCCAGTACTTTTTTCTATTTTTTGTGCATTACTTTAGTTTTTTCCCACTTTCTGTCTTTGTTACTTAACAAAAGCTTAGTATAAATTTTACCCTCCATTCCGTTTACAGTTTTTTTGAAGCTATGCTATAATGACGATGATTAACACATTTATCTGAAGTGAAAGGAGCTGGTAAAATGATTGAAACAAAGGATTCTGTCTCTTCAACCGATTCACAATGGACTGAAAAAGAAATTAAAGAAGAATTGCGTCGATTATTCCTGGGTGGAGATGACTGGAATAAGGAAGCTTGTATGGGATACTTTCTAAAAACCTGCCAACGCACAAATCTGGACATCAAAACGACTCAAACTCTGGCAATCGCCCTCTATCATTTATTTGATGAACTAACCGTAAGCGATGCAAAAAAATTCTACTACAACGAATGTCACGCCATTTTATCCGGGCGTAATCATATTTAGTCTCAGTACAATCAAGGACATTCTCAGACTTCTGAGAATGTCCTTTTCTTTTACATGCTGGAGTATACCGAATAAACATCAAACACCGGCAGCATAATCGCCGCCAGAATAAACAGCACCAGCCCGCCAAAAATCAGCAGAATAAGCGGCTCCAACGCTGTATGCAGCAACTGAATTCTGGACTTAACCTCGTCTGCATAAATAAGATTCAACGTTGCCAGCACTTCTGGCATCGATCCGGATGCTTCGCCAATGGCGACCAACTGGCTAAAAAGGCCGGGAAACGCCTCACTTTCTGCCATTCCCTGACTCAGACTTTTGCCGCTTACTACTTTTTCCCGGAGCACCATCAATTCTTTTTTGAGATACCGATTATTGGTAGCACCCTCCAAACGCTTTAATGCTGCCAGCAGGTCGATTCCACTTGCCAGAAACATTCCCAGGGTTGTGGCGATTCTCTCCAGACACCGTTTGTGACTCAGACTTCCAAAGAACGGAAGTCTTATTTTTAGCCAGTCCCGCCAATTTGCCACCGCGTCGATTTCTAACAAAAGCATCGCTCCCGCTACAAATCCCGCCAGAATCAAAAGAACGATCGACCAACCGCCGCTTGATCCGTGACTCAGTCCCATCAAAAACCGGGTTGGTCCTGGCAGCTCCGCATTCATTACCGTAAACATGTCTGCAAAGGTCGGAAGTACCATCGTGATTAAAAAGACCAATACCAGTACAAACACAATGCTCAGGATGATGGGATAGAAGAGGATCTGCTGAAGCTGCCGACGATTTTTTTCTTCACTTTCAAAATGCTCGGCCATTTTAAAAAGAACGGTATTGAGATTTCCACTCATCTCTCCGGCTTCAACCATAAAAACAAACAAGGACGGAAATGACTTGGGATAAGCAATCATTGCTTGAGAAAGGCTCGCTCCGGATTGGATGCGGTTGCCAACCCCGGAAATATCTTGGGCAAATCCCTTATCTTTTGTCTCCTCACGAATAAGTTCCAAACATTTCAGAATTGGAATCCCCGCGTTTAACATGATGTAAAACTGTCTGCAGAAGCGGCTAAAAGAATCATCAGTTACCGAACGAATCCGAATATTAAATTCTTTATTTAGAAATCCTTCGGACTTCTTTTTTTCTTTGATTTCCAGCACAATCAGATTTCTAGTCTGAAGGTGCAGGGCGACCTCCCGGAGAGTTTGCCCCGCAACCATTCCGGTGATGGTCTCTCCCCGCCGGTCTTTTGCTTTATAAATAAACTGTTTTTCCATTATTCCACCCTAACGATGCCATTCATTTTCAAAGGCTAAGATCTCCAAACCCTGAGAAATTGACGTTTCACCCTGTAAAAGATGACGTTTCAAGGACTCTTCAATGGGCTTAAACCCTTCTTCAATGGCGACTTTTCGAATGCCGTCATAATCCGCACCTTTACTGATGGCCTCCCGGATCTTTCTGCTAACTTTCATCACTTCCTGAACAGCAATTCGCCCCAGATACCCGGTTCCATGACAAAGGGAACAGCCCTCCGGATAGAAAAGCTCAATCTCCTGGTCCGCCATTCCCAGTAATCCTTTTTCGAACGCCGTTGCGAAGCTTTTCTTTTTACAATTAGGGCACAAACGTTTAATCAGCTTTTGAGAAATCACACCTCTTAATGCCGCTGACAACAGATATAAGGGAATCTTCATATCCATTAGGCGATTGATCGACGCAATGGCGTTGTTTGTATGAAGTGTTGATAATACCAAATGCCCGGTAATTGCTGCCCTAGTCGCAATTTCGGCCGTATCTTCATCTCGGATTTCCCCGACCATAATCACATTGGGATCTTGTCTTAAAATAGCTCTCAGCCCGTTGGCAAAGTTAAGCCCCGTTTTTTCGCTGACCTGAATCTGGTTGATATCTTCCATTTGGAACTCCACCGGATCTTCAATGGTGATGATATTCTGCGTTCGGGAGTCCATGCCGTTGAGCAGGCTATACAAAGTTGTTGATTTTCCACTTCCCGTCGGTCCACAGATCAGAACCATCCCGTGGGGTGCTTTAATTATTTCTTTTAACACTTGTTTTTGTTGATTGGAAAAGCCCAGCTCATCAATTGATATTAAAAATTTTTTTTCATCCAGCAGGCGTAAGACGATCTTCTCCCCATGAATGGTCGGAATAATCGATAAACGGACATCAATTTGGCGACCCTCATGATTGGTTGTGAACGCACCATCCTGAGGATGACGATGCTCGGCAATATCGCAGCCTGCCAGTATTTTCAGGCGGGTAATGACGCCTCTCCAAGTCTCTTTACTTAGCTGACCAATGGGTTTTAAGACGCCATCAATACGAAACCGCACTTGTACCTTCTGGGGAAAGACTTCTACATGAATATCACTGGCACCCCGGGAAACACCCTCATCAATCAGATCGTTCACGAGGGTGATTATACTTGGTTCCAAGGTGAGTTCTTTCTGTTCTCGATGTTTTATTAACACCGCGCGATCCTGATTGACATACTCTTGATGATAGTATTTCTCAATTAACCCCAGGGTGCAACTTTTTTCGGCAACCAGTATTTTTAGTCGTTTTTCAGCAATCCGCTTGATCCTGCGGATTGTTTCTTCATGGGATGGATCCGCCATAACCACGGTCAATTGATCATCATTTTCCTGATTCAATGGAAAAACCAGATGTTTCTTGGCCTGCTCCTTCGAAAAAAAGCTCAAAGCCCGAAGATCTAAGGCATCTTTTAAGGGATCATAGCGTTCAAACCCCCACTCATTATGAAAAATCAGTACAATTTCCGCCTCTGTAATAATACGGTCTCTTACCAGTACATCTAGAATTGAGTTTTTTGACCGCTTTGCTTCATCAATTCGCTCAGCTATGTTTTGTCGGGTAATCATCTTGTTTTTGAGAAGCATTTCCAAAACCAACATATTTTCCTTCATCACGCCTCCTAATGACTAGAGCTTTTTCGTTTATCTAATAATTGCAGTATAAATGATTTAGAAATAAATATCCAGCACTACATAGATTTCCAAACGGACTTTGTTAAAGAAGACTTTTATTGCCACAGCAACCTAACTTATCGAATCTGATTCAAGTCTTAAGGCCAAACACTGTTATTGCAAATTACCGCCTGATTATATATAATAAGCGGAGTTACATCCATTTAAAACTATTAGATCAGGAGATATCCTATGAACATCGTAATTGCCGGTGCTGGCAAGGTTGGTGAAGTTCTCTGTAGCGATCTTGCCAGAGAAAATCACAATATCATGCTCATTGAACTCAATGAAACACGCCTGGATCAATTTATCAACTCATATGACATTAGCGGTATTCATGGTAATGGCGCTATGTTTGACATTCAGACAGAAGCCGGGGTCGATACCTGCGACGTATTTATCGCTGTCACCCGCAATGATGAAACGAACATTATTGCGGCGATTACGGCCCGCAAACTTGGCGCAAAATTTACCATCGCCCGGGTTCGTGATCCCGAATATTCAAAACAAATGACCTTTCTACGAGAAATCTTAGGTATCACCTTAATTATTAATCCAGAACTGGAAGCCGCTCAAGAAATAACCCGTACGCTCCTTTTTCCTTCTGCATTGCATGTGGAAGCCTTTGAGCATGGACGGGTGAACATGATCGAGGTGGTTCTAAAAGAGGGCACTCCGCTGGTTGGTTTACCGCTCAAAGACCACAACGGCCGTTTCGGCGACGTGGTGATCTGTATTGTTATTCGGGATGATCATGTGATGATCCCCGACGGTGAAACAATCCTTCGAGCCGAGGATCACGTCATGGTTACAGGCAGTCCTGGCGACGTTCGGATTTTTAGCAAACACTGCCAACCCGACCTGGTTAAAATCAACTCCACTGTGATTATCGGCGGCGGTAAGCTGACCGACTATCTTTTATCCCGGCTCATAAAAATGCGGATGATTATCAAGGTTATCGAAATTGATGCCGATAACGCTGACCGACTTGCGATTAAATATCCCCAAAGCGAAATTATTTTTGGTGATGGAACCAAACAGGCCTTTCTAAATGAAGAACACTTTTCTGAATATGATTCGGTTATTGCCTTAACCGGGGTTGATGAGGAGAACATCCTGATTTCAATTTACGCCTCCCGCATGGGGGTAAAAAAAACAATTACCAAGGTAAATCGGACCGATTTGCTAAAGGTACTAGATAATGTTGGACTTCAATCGATTATCACGCCTCAACGACTTATCGCCAACCACATTATTCGTTTTATTCGCTCCATCGAAAATTCTCAGGGTTCTACCGTCAGTGCTTTTTATCGCTTGCTGGATGGTCGGGTTGAGGTTCTACAGTTTAAGGTCAAGGAATCCTGTTGTGAAATTGCTATTCCACTTGTTGAACTACAAACCAAACCAGGACTGCTGATTGCCTGTATTATTCGTGATGGAAAAATTATCTATCCTAAAGGCACGAGTCGGATTTTACCCCATGATGATGTTATTGTCGTCACCACCACGCATAAAAATTTCCAGGACATTGATGATATTTTTGAAAAGAACCGAGGCCGCCAATGAATGGGAAAATGGTCGGTTACGTTCTCAGTCGAATCTTGTTTATTAATGCCCTGCTGATGATTCCAGCGCTGCTTGTTGCGCTTATTTATAAAGAAGGCTGGCAAGGTTTATCCCCGTTTCTTCTTAGCATTGGGATCACTGGTGGTTGTGGGTTCCTGATCGGTTTTCGCAAACCCTCAAATACTGACTTTTTTGCTCGAGAAGGGCTGGTGCTTGTTGCTTTATCCTGGATCGCACTATCGTTTTTTGGAAGTCTTCCCTTTTTACTAAGCGGTGCTATCCCCAATCCCATCGATGCGTTTTTTGAAACCGCCAGTGGTTTCTCAACCACTGGTGCTAGTATTTTAACCAATATTGAATCACTTTCTCATTCGCTTTTGTGGTGGCGGAGCTTTACCCACCTGATTGGTGGAATGGGCGTTCTTGTTCTGGCTTTGGCGGTTATGCCCAAAATCGAATCCGGTGATGTCTTTATTATGCGCGCCGAAGTTCCCGGCCCGACCTTTGGTAAGGTACGAACCAAGCTTCGGAGTTCTGCCCGAATTCTCTACGTTATTTATTTATCCATGACGGCTGTGTTGGTTTTATTACTAGCCTTGGGCGGGATGCCCCTCTTTGACAGTTTTATCCATGCTTTTGGCACCGCCGGCACCGGGGGATTTAGCAATAAGGCAGCCTCCATTGCCTATTACAATAGCACTTATATTGATTACGTGCTAGCCATCAGCATGATTCTCTTTGGCATCAATTTTAATTTGTATTATGCTCTATTTTTTATGCGAATGAAAAATATTCTAAAAAACGAAGAGCTCCGATGGTATCTGGGCTTTATCGCTTTTGCTGTGCTACTAATCTGCCTGAATGTCCGCCATTTGTATTCGTCAATTGATCTTCTTGTCCGGGATGTCTTTTTTACGGTTGCCACGATTATTACGACCACTGGCTACGCCACCGCCAATTTTGATGTCTGGCCGGTTTTTTCCAAGGTTATTCTCCTCTTTTTGATGTTCGTTGGGGGCATGGCCGGCTCAACCGCTGGCGGCATCAAGGTCAGTCGAATTGCTATTTATATTAAAACAACCATCCAAGAAATTCGTGTCAATGTCAGCCCTAACCGACGGCTACCGATCTTGTTTGAAGGCAAGTCTATAGGTCCGGTTCTCAGCCGACAGACCAGTGTGTATTTGATTACTTACACGTTTATGTTTGTTATCTTTCTGATTATCACCTCCCTATCGGCACCCAATTTCACCACCGCTTTCACTGCCGTGGCTGCCACCTTTAACAATATTGGTCCCGGACTGGATGCTGTTGGGCCAGCGGGAAATTATGCTGGTTTTAATAATCTGACCAAATTTTCACTAAGTCTGGTGATGATTATGGGCCGATTAGAAATCTTCCCGATTCTGGTTCTGCTTAGTCCTAGAACCTGGCGACGAGGATAGCTACCAAATTTTAAGACAAAAACCCCTGAAACCATGGTTTCAGGGGTTTTTGCTGACTATTTTACATATCGAATTAAACTTCACTGATTCGAACGTCGAGTTCCCAAGCTCATCTTTCGTTTCTTCTCATCATTTTAAATTCTTACGCTGTATTTATCAACAATCATTTTTGAGCCGGTGTTCCGTTCTCAAACAATCCATCATAGAGCAAATTACCAGCTTCATCGTAGTATTTTCCATCGCCATTCCAAACACTGCAACGATATTCACCTTCATATTTCACATTTCCGTTCTCATAGTGTTCTTTTCCGAAACCATCAAATTCCATATATCCTTTTAAATTTCCTTTAACTCGAACCTCACCATTTTTATGGTAATATTTACCCTGTTCGGACAGCAAGCCATTAAAAAAATCACCTTCTGCGATAACTTTTTTATCCTCGTACTTTTTACCTTTTATCCAACCGTCCTTTAGTCGAAAACCTTCAACATAGTCTCCATATGAACAACGTTCTCTGACCAACACTTTTTTATCTTTAATTTTCATGCTTATAAACATCCCTTTCGTTTCACTCAAGGTACAAAACTTACTGCAACATCTTATCTTAAACGTTATTCTTTGTTTTATAATTAATCAATAACCGTTAACTACACCATCCGCAAATTTTGTTTGAGGCATATTATTAAGGGTAACTTTCAAATGATAGCAAATCTTATAACGACACGATTTTATTAAAGTTGTATCAGCTATTTAAAAATAAACCAGGAGGTAAAACAATGAGTATGATTACGATGAACGATGGTACGCAGATTTATTATAAGGACTGGGGTACCGGGCAACCGATAGTCTTTAGCCACGGTTGGCCACTTAATGCTGACAGTTGGGAATCTCAGATGCTGTTCCTGGCCTCAAAGGGCTATCGATGCATCGCCCATGACCGACGTGGCCATGGACGATCAAGCCAACCCTGGGATGGCAACGAGATGGACACCTATGCCGATGACCTCTCAGAAATCATCGAAGCCCTTGACCTGAAGAGCATTGTTCTGATTGGCTTTTCCGCCGGCGGTGGTGAAGTCGCCCGCTATATCGGACGCCACGGCACAAAGCGGGTAGCCAAGGCTGCGTTAATTGCCGCCGTCCCCCCGCTGATGCTAAAAACAGATGCTAATCCCAGTGGTTTGCCGATTGAGGCTTTTGACGAGATTCGCCTTGGCTCCATTGCTGATCGTTCGCAGTTCTACAAAGATCTTGCCAGTGGCCCATTCTTCGGGGCTAATCGGACCGGTTCAAAGGTTTCTCAAGGCATGATTGACTCTTTCTGGCTTCAGGGGATGCAAGCCGGCAGCAAAAACACCTTCGACTGCATCAAGGCCTTCTCCGAAACTGATTTCACTGAAGACCTCAAAAAGTTTGATGTGCCAACGCTAATCATTCACGGCGATGATGACCAGATTGTTCCCATCGGTGCGGCAGCGCTCGCCTCTTCAAAGATCATCAAGCACGCCAGCCTGAAGATCTACCCGGGTGCACCTCACGGTCTCGCTTATACACATAAGGATCAACTTAATACGGATCTTTTGGCGTTCGTTCAGAGCCGCTGATTTTTAAAATGGAGAAATGATAATATGCAAACCGGAATAAAATAGGCACACCAGAATTCCAGCACCAGAATTCCAATGAGACCGCTGCCAGCCATATCCGAACTAAAAATTCCCATCATCGGAATAACCAGACAACTGATTGCAAAAAGACCGTGAACCAGTAGAAGAACCTTCAGCGCCTTATCTGCTTTTGACTCCGCTTTAAAAGACAGCGCAATAAAAAAGGTGGTTAAGGCCATAAATCCATATCCCAGTAAATTATAGCTAAAAAACAATCCGAATTTCTGGTAATCAAGTATCTGGGCTATAGGCAGGCTGAGATTCGCCAGCCGCACCACCGTTAATTGGGCAAAATATACAATCATAATGAGGGTGCCATAGATGGCGGCAAAAACTAGCGCCGTATAACTGACAGCTTTTGATTCTTTTTCTGAATCGGCAACAAATGCGCCAATCATCGGGATAAACCCCCAGGCGATAAACATACTGGCCAGATAACTAACCGAACTATTCCCCACGATCATGGATACTGCAAAGACTACAACGGCCGCCAGCGTGACAAGAGACGCGTACATTCCTGTTTTGTTATTCATCTTCTCCCTCTTCTTAGTTATTTCTGCTAATCATCCTGGGGATGTTTTCGTACCATATCGACAATCCACTTCGCTTCCGGAACAGCAATCTGAGGATAGCTCACCAAAGCTTCGGCAACACCATGAATCGCTCCCCAGAAGGCCAATGATAGTGAAAGGGGATCGCCTGGTCGAATACTTCCCTGCGTTTGGCCTTTTTCTATTAGTTTTGCGGTCTCATAAACCGAGGTCGAAGCGGAAAGCGGTGCCTTCGATTCCTCTGGTATCCAATGGGAGGTCAGTGCCTGATTGGCCAGCATAAAAATTTTTGCCGCCTTGGTTGAGTCCCGGAACGCCTGAAGAATTACTGCTGTCATTTGTTCGAAAAATTCGATCGGGGAGATGGATTTCTCCATCAGCGTTTCTGTTAAATCCAATCCTTCCTCAGCGATTTTCAACAATTCTTCCAAAATAGCTTGCTTGGTGGGAAAATAATGAAAGAGAAGTCCCACACTTACCTCCGACCGTTTGGCAATATCCCGGACAGTGGTACCGTGATAGCCCTTGTATACAAATAAATCCAGGCTGCTTAATAAAATCGCCTGTCTTCGTTTTTCCGTTTGTTCCGCCCGATTTCCCATCCGTGATCACCTCGTTATTTTATTGATCATTTGCTCAACAAAATAATATATCAAGTCAAACCTCTTGTCAATAATTATTGATCATTTGCTCAATAATAAGTTCAGTATTTTTTATATTAATCCTTTTAACGATCTTTTACGGTTTTAACCTCACATTCCACTTCATAAAAATCATTAATTATGCAATCCACTTCTTTCATATCTTCGAAAATCGCCTGTCTATCTTTGGGTGAAATTGCGATAATCTTTCCAATTCCGGCTTTATATGCTGACTGTATTCCAGAGATCGCATCCTCGATCACGACACAATTTTGGGCGTCAACTTGTATCATTTTAGCCGCTTTTATATAAATATCGGGGTTTGGTTTTCCTTTTATCGTTCCGTCATTGTAAATGATTTTGTCATTATCAAACCACTTATTTAATTGAAATTCTTTTCTGTAAAAATCAACATTGACTTTTGTTGATGCCGTTGCAATTGTTCTTGGGATATTATGCTTTTTTAAATTATCCAACAACCGGATCGCGCCAGGTGCTAATTTAAAATTTACCGCATCTTCGGTACATAGTTTGCGATAAATAATTTCCTTTTTTTCCGACAAGTCATCAATTACATCTACCGATAAACTTTTTTCGAGAAAATACCCTAATATAAAGTCATTGTTACGCCCGTGTACATATTGCAAAAATTCGCTGTCACTAATCTCTCTATTGCACAATTCTTTGATAAATATCCGCCATGCTAACTCATGTTTGTCCGAATCCCAAAACAACGTACCATTAAAATCAAAAATTAAACCAATTTTGTTTATACCTGAATCCAAGATATTCATTGTGTCTCCTCTCCTTCAATTCTAAACTATTTTTCGCGCTTTGAAAAAATGCTGGTTCTGTTGAGGTCCAGGGTTTTTGAGGTAAGTATGATAAGAAACTCTTCAAGGGATGCCAGAAAAGCTAAAATCCCCGTTATGATGAGCAGATTATTGCCCCAAAAAGGATAGACTAACGGGCAGAAAAAGAAAAATAGGCCCGATAATTTATTAGCGATCGTATGAATAAATAATATCTTTCTAAATTTTATTTTTGAAAACACGGCATTTCCAATTCGCAGGATGAAAACAATAATAATTCCGGCAAATATCAGCATCGTGATTTGATTTTGCTTTATCACCGTAATGATGATCATACCGCTCAAAAACAAGTCTGCAATGCTGTCCAGCTTTGCCCCAAGCAAGGTTTCACTGCCGATTCTCCGGGCTATATAGCCATCCAACAGATCCGTTAAGCCGCATATCAGGTATACCAGGATAAAAAGAACACTGCGAAAGTCAATCAATAACAAACCGAGAGATAAAAAAATTCGACATGAAGTTATTATGTTGGGTATGTACGCTTTTTTCATACGTTATATCCTTTGCTCGACACGTTGTGTGTTTTTTTGCGGCTTGCGACACCGTAATCGCAATTACTTTAATTTTAACTGGACTTATCATCCAACACCAGTCCAGGCCCAAAAACACGTTGTGATCAAGATGCTTGGAAAGCTCTGTGGAAGTGACTGTTTTGCCCGTTCCGATCGTGTCTCTGACTACTATCAGGTGCTTTAATTGCACTTTTTCTGTTTCATAAAATGTCTACTAAGTCATTAAAATTCTGAATAATAAAGTCAGGCTTTATGGGATTGTTCCATTTTCGGTTATCTCTATTTATCCAGCAGCTTGTGATTCCAGCCCTGTGAGCACCTAAAACATCCGCAGAACTATCACCAATGTGTATGATTTCCTTTGGCTCTGTATCCAGTTGGCCTAATACGGTATGAAAAAATTTACCACTTTTATTACCTTTATAACTTTTAAGGTCGTCTGAGATGAATGCCTTATCATATGTTATCTTGCAAATCAAATCATCTACCATCAAGTGATTGGAATCGCTGGAAAGGATAATCTGATATTTTGGGCGGAGTTTTTTCATGCAGTCCAAGACGTCATGAAAAAAGGGTGCCTTGGCATGCTGGCACATCAAATTATATGCCACGTCCTGCGCTGTAGTTTTAAAGTTCAATTTTTCCATGGCCTTTTGAGCACATTCCTGATACACTTCAGTCATTGTTTTAAACTGCTCCGATTGCACCGCCTTCTCATAAACGTTGGGCAAGGTGCTTAAAATTGCTTTTGCACCCTGCCTGGCTTTTTCATCGGTATAACTGTCTTTCAAAATGCCGCGCCAGATTTCTGGGATACGTTCGTTGACATCCACCAGCGTCTGAAAGATATCAAAACTAATTATTCTATAGTTCATAATGGCTCCTAAAATCGTTATTTCTTAAAATAGTTAAAACTGAACGTATAACAAAACACCATTGGAATTTACATTCCGATGGTGTTTTGTCTACGATCTCAGAGTTTTTTTAAACTACATATCAAATTTTTTATGAATATGGACCATTGCTTCTTTGCCACGTTCCTTGTCAATCAGACAGGATATCTTGATTTCTGAGGTGCTGATAGTTTGAATATTGATGCCCAGTTCAAACAGCGCTTCAAAGAACTTGGAGGCAATTTCGGCATTGGCCACGATCCCGGTACCAATCACCGAAAGCTTGGCAACGCCCTGATCGTACTCGACCTTTTGGGCGTTGACCTCAAAGGCGAATTTCTGAGCCACGGAAACGGCTTCCTGCAGTTCATCCACATCAATAGTGAAAGAAATATCATTAACGGCAGTTCGATTAACATTCTGGACAATCATATCCACATGAATGTTGGCTTTTGCCAGAGCACTGAACAAACGAAAAGCAATTCCCGGTTGATCCGGCACTTCAAAGATTGATATTTTTGCGATATTTTCATCAAGAGATACCCCTCGAACTAATACTTTTTCCATAATAACATCCTCCTTAATAATGGTTCCTTCATTGTAATTATAGCTTGATCGTACCACTAGTGGCACCTTGAATTTTTCGGCCATTTCCACCGAGCGGGGGTGCAATACCTTAGCCCCGGTGCTGGCCATTTCCAAAACCTCTTCATAGGAGATTTCATCAATTTTTGAAGCCGCCTCAACAATCCGGGGATCGGCAGTGTACACCCCATCAACATCGGTATAGATTTCACACAACTCAGCCTTTAATGCGGCCGCTACCGCCACTGCCGACGTATCGGAGCCCCCTCGGCCGAGGGTGGTAATATCCTTATTCTCATTGATTCCCTGAAAGCCGGCCACAATCACAATCTTATCATCTGCCAGTTCCTTTTCAATGCGGTGGGTGTGAATATCATTGATCCGAGCCCGCTTATGAACATTGGATGTAACAATCCCGCACTGGGCGCCAGTTAAACTGACCACATCATGACCAAAAGCCTGAATGGCCATAGCCAACAAAGAAATCGACACCTGTTCGCCGGTTGCCAGCAGCATATCCATTTCTCGATGAGGTGGATGTTCATTGATCTTTTGAGCCAGATCAATGAGATCATCGGTGGTATCACCCATGGCTGAAACTACCACCACCACTTTCTTGCCTTTTTCCTTGGTCTCAATAATCCGACTTGCAACCCGCTTGATTCTTTCCACATTGGCAACACTGGAGCCGCCATATTTCTGTACAATTAAATCTTGCATTTATCTTCGTCACTCTTTTCTTAGTCATAGATCCGGGCATAAAATAATTCAGGCACCGTTTCCTTTAATTTTTCGGTCATTTTATTAAAAACATTGGCCGCAATGGCACTTGTTACCACATAAACCTGATTCTTATTCACGATAACCGTTTTTCGGGCAGCTACCGTTTCGACGGCTGTCAGCACCTGATCCAGCATTTCTTTGTCGTTCAGATTAGCTCTTAGATAATATTTACCTGAGAAAACGTCAGTTCCCATTTTATTAAGCTGACGGTTAAGCCGCAGCGGTTTTGGCAAATTCTGTTCCCCGACGATATTAAGGATATAGAGCACATCCCCGACCACGGCATTGGCAGTGGCGTCTTTTCCGGCACCTTTCCCATAAAATTGCAATTCGCCGATGATATCCCCGGTGATGGAGATAATATTAAACTCACTGTTGACGTTACTCATAATCGATGCTTCTCTAAACAACACCGGTTCCACCGTGGTATAGACATTTTTCTCTTCAAGCATCGAATGCCCCAGATATTTGACCACATAACCCATCGAACTGATCATCTCAATATCGGCAGCCCGAATTTCGGTAATTCCCCGTTTATAGACATCTTCATCCCGAATAATGCTTTCATACGCCATCGAAGAGAGGATGGCAAGCTTACGGGATACATCGTAACCTTCAACGTCTGCGGTGGGATCGGCTTCAGCAAAACCGATGGACTGAGCCAAAGCCAACGTCTCACCAAAATCAGCCCCTTCTTCGGTCATTTTCGATAGGATGAAGTTCGTGGTTCCATTAAGGATTCCTTTGATTTCAGTCACCCGATTGATTTTCATTTCTTCTTTTAAACTGCCGATGATCGGAATTCCACCGCCTACTGAAGCCTCATAACGCAGCACCACGCCATTTTCCTCGGCTAGCGTCTGCAATTCGGCAAAGTACTCAGAGATAACCGCCTTATTGGCAGTTACCACATGTTTTCCTGCCCGAAGACATTCTTTGATCATTTCGTATTCAAATTCCATGCCCCCCATCAGGGCAATCACCAGACCGATACTGTCATCTTCCAGAATCTCACTGGGGTGGGTCACAATTTTTCCCACCGAATCGCCCAGATCTTTGGACGCATCCCGCTCCAGTACCTTGGTAATGACCGGGCTTGACTTTCTCGACTCCACATCGGTAAAATTACCAGCAAACTTCCCTTTATTTAAATTGATGAGTTCATAGACCCCAGAACCAATGGTTCCACAGCCCAAAAGTGCGATATTCAATAAAATTCACCTCGTATATGTATTTATTCTAAAAACACTTGTTTTTTCAGTGAAAACATTCTATCATATAGCTAGGGGTTATTCAATCCCCCTCCGAGAAGATTTTTTGAATATTTTTGAAGATTTTTCCCGGCACACCATAAATTTTTGGAGGAATCACATGAAAAAAGGCTACCACAGCACGCGATCCAAAGACATCAATGTTACTGCATCCCAGGGCATCCTGCAAGGATTGGCTCCGGATGGCGGACTCTTTGTCCCCAACTTTATCGATAAGATTAATTTAGACCCAAGCAAATTCATGGGAAAAAACTACGGCGAGATGGCACATCAGATCTTTTGCGCTTTCCTCGATGATTTCAGCGAAAAACAAATTTCTGATTCCATTCAGGGCGCTTATTACTCCGGTAAGTTTGAAGAAAAAGAACCGGTTGCACTAAAAAAAGTCAAAGACCGCTATTTTCTGGAACTCTTTCACGGCCCCACCTGTGCCTTTAAAGATATGGCTCTCACTATTTTACCATATCTGATGGTAGAGTCTATGAAAAATGTCAATAATCAGAAGAAAATTATGATCTTAACCGCCACCTCCGGGGATACCGGGAAGGCCGCTTTGGAAGGTTTTGCCGATGTTCCCAATATTAGCATTATCGTGTTTTACCCTAAGGATGGGGTCAGCACCGTTCAGGAAAAACAGATGCTCACTCAAATTGGTGAAAACACCTGTGTGGTGGGAATCGACGGCAATTTTGACGACACCCAGAATGGCGTTAAAATGATCCTCAACGATCCCCAATTAGCGGCCGAACTGGCTAAAGCCAATGTGATCTTTTCCTCGGCTAATTCCATTAATATCGGTCGGCTGCTGCCTCAGGTTGTTTATTATTTTTATAGTTACTATGAGCTGTTGCGTCGGGGCGAAATTCAACCCGATGAAAAAATAAATTTTGTGGTCCCGACTGGGAATTTCGGCAATATCTTAGCTGGCTACTACGCTTCGCTGCTGGGCTTACCGATTAATAAGCTGATCTGCGCATCCAATGCCAATAAAGTTTTAACCGACTTTTTTAGGACGGGTAACTATAATCGCAACCGGGATTTTTATAAGACTTCATCCCCATCTATGGATATCCTGATTTCCAGCAATCTGGAACGGCTACTTTACGATGTCTCCGGCGCCGATCCGGATGCGGTTAGTGATCTGATGGCGCAGCTAAAAAACCAGGGCACTTATCAAGCCTCTAAAGCTCTGATGGAAAAAACCAGCCTCTTCTATGCCGGTGCTGCCGACGAAGGTGAAACTGCTCAAGCCATCAAAGCAATTTTTGATGAAACCCATTATTTGATGGACCCACACACTGCCGTCGCCAATAAGGTTTATGAAGACTATCTTAGTGAAACCAAGGATACCACCAAAACCGTGATCGTCTCAACTGCCAGCCCTTACAAGTTTGGGCGTTCCGTTTATGAAAGCATTTTTGGTGACTGTACGTGCAATGATTATGAACTTTTAACGGTTCTGGCTGAAAAAACCGGTACCACTATTCCCCAGCCATTAAAGGATCTCGACAAAAAAGCCAATCAGCATCAGGGACAATGTGATAAAGCCGAAATGCCTCAGGCCGTTCTTGATTTTTTAAACAATCAGGTACACAATCAGGTGGAACAAAATGATTAAGGTTCGGGTTCCGGGAACCAGTGCCAACATCGGCCCGGGGTTTGACGCCTTTGGTCTGGCACTGTCAATTTACAATACCTTCAGTTTTGAAGAAAAAAATGACGGCAAGCTGACAATCCGGGGCGTTGAACGGAAGTATCAAAGCGATACCAATCTGGTTTATCGTTCGATGCAAAAGGTGTTTAAAAAAGTGGGTTACCATCCCAAGGGACTTTATATCCACACCGATGTGGATATCCCCATCAGCCGGGGACTGGGCAGTTCCGCCACCTGTATTGTTGGCGGACTTTTTGGTGCCAACACCCTGATTGGATCACCCTTATCGACCGAAGAACTTTTTGATATCGCGGTGGAGCTGGAAGGACACCCGGATAACGTCGCTCCAGCCATCTTCGGGGGGCTGGTCGTTTCCATGAACGATCGCGGCAAAAACATCTACATCAAGAGCGCGGTTCACCCCTGTTATGAATTCTACGCGCTGGTACCGGACTTTCCCCTATCCACGGCCGATGCCCGTCAGGTTTTACCTAAAAAAATCAGTTTTGGCGATGCCACCCATAATCTGCCCCGGGCAACGATGACCTATCTGGCTCTGGCCAACGGTTGCCCGGATATTTTAAAGCTGTGTATGAAGGATCGCCTGCACCAGCCCTATCGTAAAAAACTGATTGTCCACTACGATGTGATGACCAAAAAAGCCCGGGAAATGGGGTGTCTCAACACCTGTATCAGCGGTGCCGGCCCGACCATTCTGGTCATTAATTCAGTCAGCAACCAGGATTTTGAGCGCGAGATGCTTGCCTATTTAGCACAAAAAGCACCGGGATGGCGAATCATTCCGCTATCTCCCGATCATACCGGTGTCCAGGTTTTAGGAGGTTAGACCAATGATTAAAGATTATCTGATTGTTAATAAAAAAATACTGCCCGATTATTATTCCAAGGTGGTAGAAGCCCGCATTTTAATGGAATCTGCCCAGTGTAAATCGGTCAGTGATGCGGTAAAAAAGGTGGGCATCAGCCGTAGCACCTACTATAAATATAAGGACTACATTTTTACCCCTTCGGAAAATTATGGTCGTAAGTTTACACTTTCTTTTAAGCTTGACGATACACCCGGAATTCTTTCCAATATTTTGACGATTCTCCGGGATCACCAGACCAGCATTATCACCATTCATCAGGATATCCCAATTAACCAGGCTGCCGTTGTGATTGTGACCCTGGACGGAAAGGATCTAATCTTAACCATTGATGAGTTGATGGCGATGTTAGAAGCCCTGGACGGCGTACACGGCGTTCAGCTAATTGCGATGGAATGAGGCTTTAGTTGTCGGTACTGGGTTATCTTTCTTGACAGTTTGAAGCCCCATTCTAAAATCAGAATGGGGCTTTTTGATAACTTTGAATTTTATTTACACGTTAATAAAGCTCGATCGTATTTGACAAACTATCCTCACTGGAGAACCAGTAGTAAGAGCCCAAAACCTCGTCCATCAGGTCTTCGGCGACGCTGATGGTATTGGCGTCGATAATGGCATAATGAAAATATTTTTCTCCTGAATTCAGCGCTACTTCCAAATCTCTCACAAAGCGCTTCACCTCGCTTTGTTTGCTTAAATCATAGCGCTTGTTTTCTTTGACAAAGTAATTGGCTGCCGTGGCGGTAAATTCCGGATAGGCAATCAATCGCTGATCGGGACGATGTGATTTAAGAAGTTCTGCCGTAGTAACACAGAAATAATCGTAGAAGATACTCTTTTCTGGCTCTAAATTATCTTCAACATTAAATTCCCCCCAGGTGGCATCCAGATAATAATACTCCCCGTCAACCCGGACAATATTCCAGGCATGAGCACCCTGGCCGATGGCCTCTCCCGCCACATAAGAACACTCAATTCCGGTGCGTTTCAATAGATATTGAATAGCTTTGGAATACCCGGCACAGACCGAGCCTTTTTTTCCGAAAACACTGTAAATGTTCTGATCATCCTCGCGATCTTCCTGATAGACGGTGTTTTTTATCACATATTCGTAGGCATATTTCACTTTTTCATACTCACTCATACCACTACTCATACCACTACTGTATTCCTGAAAAGCCGCTTCTATCTCAGCCTGTCGCCGATCCTTTTCGGTTTCGTCGTAGGGATACTCAATGATGACTTTACTGACTTTTTGATCATATTCGTCATAGTAGTAGGAAAATTCTCCAACCCAGAATATTTCCGGGTAATCATAATCAATTGCAGAAAGTACTCGCTCAATTTCTTCAGTGTTGACGCCACTCACCTTAACCTCAGTCTCAAAATCGGTAAGCATCCGAACAACCCGAGTATAAGCCTGTCGTTCATTTTCCTCAAGGAAAGCATACCCATCAAAGGCCTGCTGCCGACTTTCAGCGATTTCTTCATTTTGCTGGGCTTCGGATTCATCGAAAAATGATTGGATGTTCATACTCCCAACCAGCTCTTCCAGTGCTAGATATGCCCCAGCCCCCAACAGCAGAAGTATGAGCATGATAATTACAACGACCGCGACTACTTTTCTTCCCCTATGATTGCTCACGCCTTTGCCCCCTTTATGTGATCTTATGTTATTTATTACCCTTTATTTTAAACATTTGTATTTAATATCCAGAAATCAAATGCGAAACAGTAAATAATTTTACCATAAATTCTTGTGGACACCCTAAACTTTTATGACATATACTTAAGTAATGATTAAAGAAACCCTAAGGAGGTCCACATGCCTGAGTATCACGCGATTACCTGTACGACTGCCCTACACGAATTGAAACGAAAAATTCCCTATGGCTGGGATTTAAATATTTATAAAGGTTGTCGCCATGGCTGCCGTTACTGCTATGCCATGGGAACCCATGGTTTTAGCGGCTATCATGATTTCTCAAGCAATATTTCGGTCAAAACAAATATCATTGAAGTACTCGAAAAACAACTCTCCTCACCAAACTGGAAGCGGGAAATTGTCAATATTGGCGGTGTCACTGACAGCTATCAACCGGCGGAAGCCCAGTACCAGCTGATGCCAGAAATATTAAGGTTACTGATCAAATACAAAACACCGGCAATTATTTCCACCAAATCGGATCTGGTGCTCCGGGATTATGACCTGATTGACGCATTATCCCGGATAACCTATATCAATGTGGCCGCCACAGTGACCACTCTTGACGAATCCATTCGAAAAAAAATCGAGCCCGGCGCCGTGTCTGGCCAGGCCCGCTTTGAGATGCTTAAAGCTTTTAGAAAAACCAATGCCTCCGTCGGTCACCATCTGATGCCGATTATTCCGACCCTGACTGATGATTCCGAAACCCTGACGGCCTTGTTTGCTGCCGGAAAGGAGGCCGGTATCGATTATGTGCTGCCCGGCGCCCTTTATTTGCGCGGTGCTACTAAACCGGCATTTTTTGATTTTATTAAAACCACCTATCCGGAAAAGTATGACACCCTTTGGCGCCTGTACAAAAAAGGCGGCGCTCCCAAAGAATACAAGGACGAGCTCTACGGTAGGCTCAATCCCCTGCGCCAGGGCTTTGGCCTGTCCAACAGCTATAGCAAGCCGATTAAAGAAAAGCTGAAGGTCTATCCCCCGGCAGAAGAACAGGTTTCGTTTTTAAATCCTTGACTAAGTCCTGCATTAGATACTAATAAAACGTTTTGGGATTGAATTCTTTTTAAAAAAATGTTAGACTATAATAAAAATACGAAAAGGAGTTAAGAGGATGCGTAATTTATCTTGCTAAGAAACAATTGGAAAGTGCTTTCAATCCAGAGGATAAACCTCTTGTTTTGGTGCGCTTAAGCAAGAAAATTACGAAAAAAGCACTGCCTCTTTAGCACCATCAACTCCTTTAGTAAGGATTTTTTGTGTTGTCCATCATTGAGCCGCAGGATAGTTTTCTTGCGGTTTTTTACTTGTCAAAGCCTCTATTATCGGGCTTGGCAGCGGAGGTACAATGATGTCACAAATTTCCATATCACACTTAAGCTTTAACTACGAAAACAGCTACGAAAATATTTTTGAAGATGTTTCTTTTACTATTGACACGAACTGGAAGCTGGGTTTTATCGGCCGAAATGGCCGGGGTAAAACAACCTTTTTAAAACTTCTGATGGGTCTTTATGACTACACCGGTGTGATCACCAAAACGGTCGATTTTGAGTATTTTCCCTTTGAAATCCAGAACCCTTCCTTGCTTACCAGCACGATTGTCGATGCCATTTATGATGACTATGAAATCTGGGAACTGCAGCGAGAACTATCGCTGCTTAGTCTGGAGCCTGAATTGCTTAATCGACCCTTTCAAACCCTGAGCCGGGGTGAACAAACCAAGGTATTACTGGCGGCCTTATTTTTAAAACCTCATCAATTTCTCTTAATTGATGAACCTACCAATCATCTGGATCTGGACGGCCGTCAAATCGTCAGTGCATATTTGAATAAAAAGCAGGGTTTTATTCTGGTTTCCCACGACCGCGCCTTTCTGGATAACTGTGTGGATCATGTCTTGTCAATTAATAAAATGAACATCGACATCCAGAAAGGCAACTATTCCACCTGGCTCTTTAACAAACAGCGTCAGGATCAGTTTGAATTCAATCAGGATAAGAAACTCAAACAGGAAATTGGTCAATTAAAAACGGCCGCCAAGCAAACCGAAAACTGGTCAAATGCCGTTGAAAAATCCAAAAACGGCCAACGCGTTTCAGGACTTCGTCCCGACCGTGGCCACATCGGCCATCAGTCGGCTAAAATGATGAAACGATCCAAGTCGCTTAAAAAACGCCAGCATAAAAGTATTGAGTCAAAAGAAAAACTGCTTAAGAACATTGACTGGGCCGATACGCTCCAGATCCGACCCCGTGCTTATCAAAAAGACCGACTGATTTCAGCCAATAACCTGTCCCTTTGCTATGGTGATCGGCCAATTTTAAAAGACTTAAGCTTCGAGATCAATCAGGGTGACCGCATTGCCATTATCGGTCCGAACGGCTCGGGGAAATCCAGTCTGCTTAAACTACTGCTGGGTGAACTCATCCCTTTTTCCGGCAATCTAAACCTGGGCAGCCAGCTGCAGCTTTCACATATTCCTCAGGACACTCACTTTCTGACCGGGGATCTCCGTCATTATTCCCGTTGTGAAGAGATTGATGAGAGCCTGTTTAAGACCATCCTGCGAAAGCTGGGATTCAACCGGGAACAATTCGAAAAAGATATGAAAAGCTTCAGCGAAGGTCAAAAAAAGAAGGTCTGTTTAGCCCGCAGCCTTTGTCAATCGGCCCACTTGTATTTGTGGGACGAACCACTAAATTATATTGATGTGCTTTCCCGGGTACAGATTGAAGAACTTTTGCTTAAGACCCCGCCAACCATGATTTTTGTGGAGCATGACCAGTCCTTTATTGACCATTTGGCGACAAAAATTATTGAGCTATAAATTATTAAACGATACGATCTATGTTTGATTAAAGAATTTTGCAAATTGATACTTGTAATTGTGCCGTGTGCGGGCGATTAATAATCGCCCCTACATTAATTTTAATTCAACTTATATATAATCGATTAACCAAAGGAGTAACAACATGCATCTACGACCCAAACCCTGGGCCCGCCCGGAACTGGAGGCCTGCGGATTTTTTCAGGCTGCCCCCCCGGATCATCGGGGGCAATGGCAACACTTATTTAAAAAAAAGCAACCCCTTCATATTGAATTGGGCTGCGGAAAAGGTACCTTTATTGCTGCGTTAGGCAGCCGCCATCCGGAGATTAACTATCTTGCCATTGATCTGATTGACGCGGTGCTGGGTTTGGCTAAACGCAATATTGTAGCTGCTTATTTAAACACCAATGCGTCTGTTGATAACGTGCAAATCATGTCCTGGGACATTGAACGTATTGACACCGTCCTCTCCCCAGAGGATGGTGTCGAGCGGATTTACATTAATTTCTGTAATCCCTGGCCGCGCCGCCGCTACCAGAAAAAACGTCTGACGCATAGCAAACAGCTGGAAAAGTATAAGAAACTCTTATCCAAAAACGGGGAAATCCATTTTAAAACCGACAATGATGAACTATTTAATGATTCCATCAAATACTTTGAAGCAGCCGGTTTTACCATCACGACCCTGATCCCCGATCTTCACACCGCCGACTACCCGGACAATATAAAAACCGAGCACGAAAAAATGTTTGCCGAGCAGGGGATTAAGATTAAATTTCTGATTGCCAGTCGGTAACACAAATGACCGGTAACACAATAATTTGCGTAACCGGTCATTTGACTAAATTTTGAAAGGATCAATTTTCAGAAGTTAAACTCCTCGGCCCAATTAAAAGCCCCCGATGTTTCAACACTTTTGGGCCAGTGATCGCACCAGCTCGGTACCTGCGGGTTTTCGACCCGATCCAGACTGGGGGTGTAGGGTTTGATGTCCAGCACCGGTGTTCCATCATTGGCATCAATATAGGCAATCTTGATGATCCCAGTTTGATTGTCAAGATCCAATACCGAAACCGCGGTTAATGCCAGCGGATTGGGCCGGAGCGGAGAGCGGGTGGCAAAGACTCCCATCACCTCCGGAGCCTGTTTATAGGGCTGGGGTGATGAAAGCATCCCGCGGGCTTCTTGATTGTCAAATTCGCTAAACCACCATAATACATTGATGTGGGAAAATCCGTCCAATCCTGCCAATCCTTGACGATATCTTTCGTCCAGTTCGATAAACATCTCTGTTCCTTCAACATGAATTGTTCCAATCGGTTTTAAATGATCGTTTTCCATGCGCTTACCTCCATAATTCTATTGTTAATTAAGTAATTGCGAACATCCCATGAGCTTCGTAACTACCTATTTATTATTCTAGACCCTACCACGGTGTGAGAGTCAATAGGTCTTATGCTTTAATTTAAAAACAAACATTCGGCCAAGCGATAATGATTATTTTGATCGCGTGTTTAATTAGAATCTCACGAATCTATTTCCGACCAACCGGTTCCATTGACATCATCAACCGCTTCCTTTATAATTTAATTAATCTATATTTTAAAAAGTCAGATTGTATTCATTTTTTCTAGGAGGCACTCTTATGACTACGAATAATATATTCGCTATCTCTTGTTTTGTTCTGGCAATCATTTTTGTATTATTGGCATTTATTTTTGCGCTTTTAAAAGAAAAGGCGGCGATTTTAATTAGTGGCTTCAACACCTTACCCAAAGAACTGCGACACTCCTATGACACCCAACGAATGAGCAAAGATATGCGGAATCAATTCGCCTTATGGGCGCTCATTTTATTCGCAGGTGCTTTACTCTCACATTTCATCAGTTTCTATTTTGCTCTCGCTTCTTTAGCCCTTTGGCTGTTTCTATTTTTTAAAGACGTTCATTTTGATGTCGATAAAGCATTTAATCGTTATCTGAAATAACCTTTTGTTCACGGTCCCCTTTTATCGACCACTTATATTTTCCCCAGTTCAATGCGGGTAAAAATAAGCGCCAGCTTTTAGGCCTTATCATAAATCATTTTTATCTTTAAAAAATTATGTTAAGATATCCGTAAGTAAATAAAAACCACTGATTACAAAGACTTTTATCTCTTTCATAATCAGCGGTTTTTATTTAATCTTATATCCTAATTGATTTAAATAAGTGCTTCTGCCTTTGTTGCCGTAAATATAAATTTTCCATCAGAAACTCTTGCGCTGCCGGTAAAACGGCAACCTTTGGCACCACCCTCAACTTTTTGAGCGGCCAACAGCATCGCGCAATCATTTTTCTTAAGATTTTCCGAAGTCACCTTCATTGCATAGACTCCGACCGAAACATGGTCACCTTCAACTTCACCGCTACCAACAATAATGGGGTGTGGGCTGCCATCGGGACACATTGTCACAATTGTCAGAAACGCCGAGTTTTCGATAACACTTTTCATTTCTTCATTAATAACCATTTTAAATTCCTCCAAAGTTTAGTATAGCAATTGACTCCGCAATTACTACCTGATACAATTATAGTACTCCAACTAAAGCTTGTAAACTACGCAAAAAAATATGATCACATACGAAAATAGAAAGGAGCTAAGAAAAAAATGACTACCTCTGAAAATAAAACTTCCTTATGTTCCGGAAACATCTGCCCGTGCCAAGAAAAATGTCCCCTTTCAGCTGCCCTTGAAATCATTGGTGGCAAATGGAAGATTCCCATCCTCTGTGCATTATATAACGATGGGCCCACCCGTTATAATGCGTTACGAAAAAAAATTAAGGGCATAACCAACACCATGCTCGCTTCCTCATTGAAGGAACTCGAAGCGGATGGTCTGATCCTCCGCACGCAATATAACGAAATGCCCTTAAGAGTCGAGTATGAATTAACCAGAAACACGAATCGTCTTATTCCGATTCTGGGCAGCCTTTCTGTATGGGGCAAGGAAATAAAAACTGATTTATAAACAAAAAACTACCCCCATGTTTTAATTTACTTTTTCCAGTTCAATCTGAATTTCGGTCAGATAGTGAGCCGGATTTTCTTCATTCCAGGGGCCCCGATGACAGATTTGCCGGTTTTTTCCCTTCATTCTATAACCGGCATGTCCAGTCAGCCAATAAGCCAGCGAGCGAAAAGCCCCGGAGATATTTTCATAGGGGCCATAAACCATCGTGCAGGCCATCATCGCCACCGCTTCTGTATTTCGAAAGCACAGCGGTTCGTCCACAGCCACAGCTTTTGTAACCACCATACAGATCTCCACATCCACATCGGCTTCCTTAAACTCATTGTCATGGTAAACAGCAAAGCACTGCTCAGTTACTGGTAGCTCAATTTTTCTTTCGTTTGTTAATTCGGCTAGTTCTTTCCAAAGTAATCCCTCACAAAAATAATTTGCGATCACCCGTCGCAGTGAAATAACCGGGTATGAAGGAATCTGCTTAATGATAAAGTTATAATGAATACCGATTTCATCTTTCTTAATGCTGTCCAACGCCGTTTTTATTCTGCTTAGCTTTTCCTGTTCTTGTTCCAGTAATTGCTGTACTTCGATTTGTTTGCTTTTTAATTGATCCGCCATAAAATCACCGCTCCAATTTTTTAGCGCCGCCCCAATCTCTGCAACGGTATAGCCAACATCGCGCAAGAAGATAATTTTTTGCAGCCGCGGAATTTGCTCCACCGAATACAGACGATAGCCCGTAAAAGGGTCCGTCTGAGCCGGTTTCAGCAAGTTATTTTCATCATAATAGCGGAGCATCCGAATCGATACCTGGGTCAATTTTGAAAACTCACCGATTTTAAACATCACGACCTCTTTTCATCTGTCTCTCCCTTTATTTCCGACTAGATAAATACCATTTGGATCAGTACCATATAAACCAGAGTTCCGCCACCAATGCTCAGCAGGTTATTGCGCTTCCAGACGTGAAGCAATGCCACAATTCCCACTGCAAGATACTCGGGAAATCCATGCGGCGGCACCATTAAGCTGACCCCCTTTAAACAATAAACCACCAGAATGGCAATAACCGCTGGCGGTAGCAGATCACCCAGGGTTTTAACCAGAGCCGGTACTTCCTTTCCGCCACCGAAAAGGGCAAAAGGCAGAAAGCGGGTCATAAAGGTACAGACGGCCACCACCAACACGACCAGTAAGGGTGTTGTTATTTCCGGACTCATTGAACCACCTCCTTGTTCTCCCCTTGTTTTATACTATTTCTAAAAACGAGCAGCAAACATACGGCGGCAATCAACGCCGGTAGAATAAATGCATTGGCACCAAATACAAAAAGCGAGACGATCCCACAAAACATCCCGACCAGAGCAGGCAAATGCGATTGATAGCTATACCACTGCTCAATAAAGATAACCACAAACAGGGCTGTCATCGCAAAATCGATGCCGGTGGTATCAAAACCGATGAAACTGCCAATGATCGCACCAAGAGTGCAGCCGACAATCCAGTAGCTTTGATCCAGGGCCGCTACGGTAAAAAACACCTGCTTCTGATTGAGTTCTTTGGGTATATTCATACCGCACAGTAGCGAATAGGTTTCGTCAGTTAGTGAAAAAATCATATACCAGCCATATCTTCCCATCGCCTTAAATTTTTCAATGAAGGATAACCCATAAAAGATATGACGACTCTGTACCGACAGGGTCAGGACAATCAATGACAGTAGCCCCATGCCGCCACTCAGTAGTCCAATCAAAACAAATTGCATCGAACCGGCATAAATAATCAGACTGATGAAAAATGCCCAGATAAAATTGTAGCCCGCTTTTTCCAGCAGAATGCCAAAGGCCATCCCCATGAAAAGATAACCAAAAAGAACGGGCAGGGTTTGAATAAACGCATATTTTAAAGTCTCTCTAAATGCTTCTTTTTTCTTGGTCATACTCAATTTTCTGCTCCTTATACTTAATTTTCCTTAAGTTACCAAAATATTATAGCATAAATCTTTATGTTAATGCATTTCAAAATTCTTTTGCCTTGCATAATTCCAATCTTCGTTTATAATAGATTTACTTAAGTAAATTAACTATTATGTTAGTTAATTATTACTTTAATTAATCATTAATCTACGAAAGGAGTACGCATTGAATACAACTGGACACGAACTGTTTCACGCTTTTCACCGCATAAAAAAGTCAAGTATGGGTCGCATTCATAAATGTCTGATGAAAGACCTTAAACCCCATGAATTTTTTATGTTAAAAACCCTTAAAACAATGTATGACGAGGAGCAAAAAGACGCTCAGTTAAACAATCTCACGTTGGCTCCCGGCGTGAAAATTTCTCAGCTCAGCCGAGAAACCGCAATTTCGATGCCTGGCGTTTCTCAAACGATTTCAACTTTGGAAAAGCTTGGCTATGTAGAACGGATTGCCTCAAGTAAGGATCGCCGCCTGGTTTACGTTAAGCTTACCGATACCGGCCGACAACTCGAAGACGATGTTTCAAAGTCATGCTTCCAAATCTATGATGAAGCAGCAACCACGCTGGGTGAAGAAGATACCCAGTCCCTTGTTCTTTTACTCGACAAATTAGCGGTCGCCTTTGATCAGATCGATCAGCAACAAGGCGACTTGAAAGAAAATGCAGAAAGGAAAACAACATGATCAAGCTTTCACGCTATTTAAAACCCTATCTCGGGGTCCTTTTCATTACCCTGGCACTGCTTTTTGTGCAAGCGATATCCGACCTGAACCTGCCAAACTTCATGTCGGATATTGTCAATGTGGGCATCCAGCAAAACGGGATTGAACACGCAACGCCGGAAGCTATCAGCGAAGATGGCTATGCCTTAATGACGACCTTTATGACCACTGCAGAAAAGCAGACGGTGTCAGATAACTACCTGCTGATGAGCCCGGATGACGCTACTAATCCAGACTATGGCGCCACCGTCGAGAAATTCCCGACACTGAAAACCCAAAGTATTTATGTCCTTACAAATCCCAATGCGGAAACTTTCAAAACGCTGGATCCCATCTTTGGAACAGCCACCTGGACATTTATCAATGCCATGCGTTCAATGGATACCAGCGCCGCCGATGCCAGCGCCGCCGAAAGCGCGACCGATCTGGATTTAGACCAGCTTTATCAGGCCTTGCCGATGCTCACACAATTGCCCCCGGACACCTTTGACAAAGCCCGCGAACAGGCTGCCCAAACTCCTGAATCGATGCAAATTCAAACCGCTGTCCAATTCACCACCCAATTCTATAACGAACTTGGGGTGGATGTCGGTGCCATTCAAACTTTCTATATTTTAAAAATTGGCGCGATGATGCTACTGCTTTCTTTGATCAGCATTTTAGCCGCCATTGCGGTGGGCTTTTTTTCAGCCCGAATTGCGGCTGGGGTTTCCCAAAGTCTCCGCCGGGATGTCTTCAAGAAGGTCCAGTGTTTTTCTAATACCGAGTTTGATAAGTTCTCGACAGCATCACTGATCACCCGAAACACCAATGATATCACCCAAATCCAGACCATTCTGATTATGGGCATTCGAATTCTCTGCTATTCACCAATTCTGGCCATTGGCGGGATTATTATGGCCCTACGCCGAACCACCTCCATGGGTTGGATTATCGTTGTGGCGGTTTTAGCGATTATGATGATTATTGGTGTCGTATTTACCATTGCCATGCCTCGCTTTAAACTAATCCAGAAACTGGTGGATAAACTAAACCTCGTCACCCGGGAGAGCCTGACCGGCTTGATGGTGGTGCGGGCTTTTGGCAACCAGAACTTTGAAGAAAATCGTTTTGATTCGGTAAACAAAGAAACGACCGCTAATAATCTTTTTGTAAACCGAGCGATGGTCTTTATGATGCCAACCATGATGTTTATCATGAATGGCGTCACACTGCTAGTGGTTTGGGTCGGTGCTCATCAAATCGCCGATTCAGCCATGCAGGTTGGTGATATGATGGCCTTTATGCAATATACCATGCAGATTATTTTCTCCTTCCTGATGATGTCGATGATGTTTATTATGATTCCCCGGGCTGCCGTTTCCGGCGATCGTATTCAGGAAGTACTGGCCGTTAAACCGAATATTGTCGATCCCGCCGAACCAAAAAAACTACCAATGAACGAGCAAACCACCCTGGTCTTTGACCATGTCTCCTTCCGCTATGAAGGAGCTGAGGAAGATGTCCTTCATGATATCAACTTTGTGGCCAATCCGGGCGAAACAACCGCCTTTATTGGTTCCACCGGTTCAGGTAAATCAACCCTGATTAACCTGATTCCCCGGTTTTTCGATGTCACCTCGGGTACTGTTAAAATCGATGACATCGATATCCGCGAGGTCACCCAACACGATCTGCGCGAAAAAATTGGTTACATTCCCCAAAAAGGGGTGTTATTTTCCGGCACTGTGGCCTCCAATCTTAAATATGGCGATCAACTTGCCAACGAAGAAGATTTAGCTATTGCTGCTCAGGTTGCTCAGGCTACCGAGTTTATTAAAAGCAGTCCCGACGGCTTTGAGCGGGAAATCGCCCAAGGCGGCAGCAATGTCTCTGGCGGACAAAAACAGCGACTATCGATTGCCCGGGCGCTGGTACGAAAACCGGATATCTATATTTTTGACGACAGCTTTTCCGCGCTGGACTACAAAACCGATATTACTCTGCGACGGGCTTTAAAAGAATACACCGGTAACAGTACCGTGCTCATTGTCGCCCAACGAATTAACACCATTATGCATGCCGAGAAAATCATCGTTCTGGATCACGGCCGGGTGGTTGGCAAAGGAACCCACAATGAACTATTAAAAACCTGTACCACCTATCAGGAAATAGCATCCTCACAATTATCAGAGGAGGAACTAAACATATGAGCGATCAAAAAAATATTAAAACACCAAAACGTGGCAACATGGGCGGTGGCGGAATGGGTCGGGGTCCAGGTGGTCCCGCCGGCATGATACCCGGTGAGAAGCCCAAAGATTTCAAGGGCAGCCTTAAAAAACTGACCCGCTACCTATCCGCCTATAAAATCAGTCTCTTCTTTGTGCTGATCTTTGCGATTGCTTCCACCATCTTTATGATTGTCGGCCCCAAAATACTGGGAAACGCCACCACGGCGATCTTTGAAGGTGTCATGAATCTGATTGCCGATAATGGCAAAGGCATTGATTTTAACTATATTAGTCAGATCATGCTGTTGCTCCTTGGTCTCTACATCATCGCTGCGATTTTTTCTTATATCCAAGGCTTTATTATGACCGGGATTTCGATGAAGGTAACTTATGAGCTCAGACGAAATATTTTTGCCAAAATCAATCGACTACCGTTTAAATATTTTGACAAAACCAGTTATGGTGAGGTGCTTTCCTTCCTGACCAATGATATTGAAACGGTCAATCAGACCTTAAACCAGAGCATCACCCAAATTATCACCTCTGTGGCAACCCTGTTAGGTATTCTGATTATGATGTTCTCCATCAGTTGGCAAATGACCATTGTGGCACTTTTAATTGTGCCAATCTCATTTGTCATTGTCGTAAATCTTGTTAAAAAGTCCCAACCCCATTTCAGCGAACAGCAAACCTATCTGGGTCATATCAATGGTCACGTGGAGGAAATGTTCAGCGGGCATAACGTGGTTAAAGCATTTAACGGTGAAGAATCTTCTTTCGAAACCTTTGACCACTATAACACCACCCTTTACAGCTCGGCCTGGAAATCGCAGTTCATTTCTGGACTGATGATGCCGATGATGACCTTTATCGGGAACCTCGGCTATGTGGCGGTTTGTATTCTAGGCGGTTATCTGGCCGTTAATGGACGCTTAAGTGTTGGCGACATTCAGGCCTTTATCCAATATGTCCGCCAGTTTACCCAGCCGATTATGCAAATTGCCAATATTTCTAATATTTTGCAGCAAACCACTGCCGCTGCCGAACGGGTCTTCACCTTTTTGGAAGAAGAAGAAGAAGTTTCCGAAAGCACCACCGCTTTTGATCTCTCAAAAGTATCTGGTCGTGTCGATTTTGACCACGTAAACTTTGGTTATAACCCCGATAAAACCGTTATTAAAGACTTTTCCGCTCATATCAAAGAAGGCCAGAAGATTGCCATTGTTGGTCCCACCGGAGCCGGTAAGACCACCATTGTTAAGCTGTTGATGCGTTTTTATGACGTGAAATCCGGTGCCATTCTCGTGGATGGCCATAATATTATGGACTTTAGCCGCGGCGATCTTCGCAGCCTCTTTGGGATGGTGCTCCAGGATACCTGGCTTTACAATGCCAGCATCCGCGACAATATCAAGTATGGCCGTCTGGATGCCACTGATGCTGAGGTAGAAGCCGCAGCCGTAGCCGCTCAGGTCGACTATTTTGTGCATACCCTGCCGGATGGTTATAACATGTTCTTAAATGAAGAAGCCAGTAATGTGTCGCAGGGACAAAAGCAACTCTTAACCATTGCCCGGGCCATTTTGGCTGATCCTAAAATCCTGATTCTGGATGAAGCCACCAGCTCGGTGGATACCCGTACCGAGGTGCTGATTCAGAAAGCCATGGATAACCTGATGGAAGGGCGAACCAGCTTTGTCATCGCCCACCGCTTGTCCACCATTAAAAATGCCGACCTCATTCTGGTTATGAATGAAGGCGACATTGTCGAACAGGGTAACCATGAAGATCTGCTGGCCAAGGATGGTTTTTATGCTAAACTTTACAACTCTCAGTTTGAAAAAGCTGAGGAATTAGAAAACGAATTGGCCCAGGATCTGTAAACTATTTAAGTTTCCTACTCTGTTAAGTAATTAAAGGGAGCAGCTCTGATCGTTACGAACGATCAGAGCTGCTCCCTGCTTTTTTATTTTGGCAACCTAACACAAAAAGTACTACCCGCTCCTAAAGTGCTTTCCACCGCAATGGTTCCACCATGAAGACTGACAATGCGCTGGGAAATAGTGAGCCCCAGCCCGGTACCGGGAGTACTGCGGGATTGATCCGCTTTATAAAAGCGATCGAAGATTTTTTCCTGATCTTCTTTTGTGATGCCCTTCCCGGTATCGACGATTTTAACGATCACTTCTTTAGCTGTTGCCTTTAGATCAATCCTGATTTCACCATTTTCCGGAGTATGATGAATGGCATTGGTCAACAGATTAATAATAACCTGAGCCATTAACTCCTGATCGCCCTTGTAGATCATTTCATCCAACTGGATATCCAGATCGATATTTTTGGCTTCCCACTTTTCCTGCAGCAGCAGCACCACCCGCCGGATCGATTCATCCAGCGAAAAAGCTTCTTTCTTCAGTCCCAGAACGCCATTTTCCAGTTCCGAGAGTTTTAACACATTGGCCGACAGCTTCCAGAGCCGGTCACTTTCATCCACAATGATGTCAATGTATTCCTGACGCTGGATTTCCGAAAGTTCCGGATCCTTTAAAAGCTTGCCAAAGCCTTTAATGGAGGCAATCGGGGTTTTAAACTCATGGGATACATTACTGACAAAATCCCGATGAATATAATCGTTTCGGGAAAGCGCTTCGGTCATGATATTAAAATTCCGAGCCAGCACCGCCAGCTCATCTTTACCGACCACCTTTAGTCGCAAATCAAAATCACCATCAGCTACTTTTTTAGTGGCTTCCGAAACAGCTTTAATCGGTTTGGCAATCATCGCTACCGCAATAACAATCAGCACCGAGCCAATTAACAGGGTTACCAGCATGGTGGTTCGCTGAATGTTCACAAAACCGGCGATTTGATTTCGCTCCAGATTCGGTGTGCTGACAACGTAACCATCGGTCAGTTTGCCCAGGGCCATCGGCAAGTTCTGGCCTTGGTGGGAGTCCCGGTAGACAATCTCGCCATTTTCAAGTTTTGCAATTTCATCCTCAGACAGGCTCACATCTACTTCATCTAGGCTGGCATAAATTTGGGATACTACAATGCCTTGGGTATATAAGCCAGTGATGGCATCATCACTCAACTTTTCCTGATTCAGGGTCTGAACAGCCTGAGCCTGGTTAACCAATTCCACCCGAATCTGCTCCAGCACATTTCCCACTTGTGACCAGTAAATCACGCCAAAGGTTAAGGTGGATGAGAAAAAAAGCACCCCTAAAAAGGTCACCAGAAATTTTGTATAGATTGAATGAAAAATTTTATTCTTCATATGACTCCTTAGGCCAGACTATAAAACCCGGGCCTTATAGCCCAGGCCTTTGACCGTGATGATTTCAAAATCGTGGTTGTTTTCCAGTTTTTCCCTTAATCGTTTGATGTGGACATCAACGGTACGGTGATCACTTTCACTTTCATACCCCCAAATTTCATCCATAATTTGCGCCCGGGTAAAAATGCGATTGGGTGCTGACAACAGTTTAAACAGTAGCATAAACTCTTTTTTGGGTAGGGTTGTGATTTCATCACTGATACTCAATGTCAGGGCCTCATAATCCAGAATTGTTTTTCCCACCACCAGCTGTTGCTCATTGGCTATTTTGGCCCGGCGCAATAAGGCAAAAATCCGGAGGAGCATTTCATCAATGTCCACCGGTTTTACCATATAATCATCCGTACCTGCTTTAAAGCCGGTTTTCTTATCATCGATGCTTTCCCTGGCGGTGATCATCAGGATCGGGAGCTCAAAGCCCCCATCCCTCAGTGTTTTGGTTAAGATATGCCCATCCATATGGGGCATCATGACGTCAGTAATTAACAGATCGATGTGATTCTTTTCCAGCGCTTCCAGAGCCATAACACCGTCAACCGCTTCATAAACCGAATAGCCTTCTTTTTCCAGGGTATCCCGAAACAGGCGGCGGATGTGGTTATCATCTTCGCAGATTAAAATACTGAACATTTTTTTCTCCTGTTTTCTCTCCTAAATACTTCGCAGGGCGTCAATGGGGTTAAGACGGGAAGCTTTGCGGGCTGGTGTAAAACCAAAAACCACGCCGATGATGGCAGAAAAGCCAATTGCTAAAATAACAGTCGATGCGCTCAGGAAAAAATTGGTTCCGATCAGATAAGCTACCACCCAGGCCAAAACGACCCCGAGTATAAAGCCAATAACGCCGCCAATCAAACAGAGCACCACCGATTCAATTAGAAATTGGAGCTGAATCTGTTTGGGTTCTGCTCCCAACGCTTTTCGCAAACCGATTTCGCTGGTCCGTTCGGTGACCGAAACCAGCATCATGTTCATAATCCCGATGCCCCCGACTACCAGTGAGATCGAAGCGATTCCTGCCAGCATCAGCGAAAGAATATTGGTCATTTCTTCAATGGTATCCAGGATACTTTGCATGTTGACAATGGAATAGCCATCTTCATCATCATTGAAGGCTTTTGTTAAAACGCCTTCAACCTGCCGGGTTGTGGTCTCTGCCACAGTTTCATCAGCAATATAAACGGTCAAACTGTTGATATATTTTGCTCCCACAACGCCCATGGCGGTGGTATAGGGAATGATCACTGAATTATTGGTATCGGCGGAGGCAAAGTTGTCCGATTCCTGCAAAATCCCAATAACATGGTAGGTAATGCCACCAATTTTAATTTCTTCGCCGATGGGATTTTTTCCCACATAGAGTTCCGTGGCGATGTCATTTCCAATTAATGCCACTCGGCTTTCATTTTCGGTATCAAGGATGTTGATGATTCGTCCGGATGAAATAACATCTTCGGTGTTCTCAAAATAAACGTCATTCTTACCCTGAAGACTAATTTCATCCATCGTGTTTCCCTCAAAAGTTACCGTTGTCTGGCCGGAAATGGTTGGGGCAACTCCTTCTACGTTTGAAAGCTCTGAGATCTCATCGACATCACTCTGAGTCAGCCCCTGTTTCAAGGGTGTTCCCTGGACCTGGACAGTCACCGTATTAGCCCCCATAGAAGCTACCTGATCGGTGACGGTACTGGTTGCTCCGGAAACAATGGTGATCAGCGCAATAACCGATCCCACCCCAATAATAATACCCAGCATGGTCAGAAATGATCGCATCTTGTTGCTGATAATATTCTCTAATGCCATTTTAATACTTTCCTTAAGCATTGTATACCCCCTCACTGAGATTTCCATCGACAATCCGGACAATTCGGCTGCCATTTTTAGCCACATCGGCATCGTGGGTGATCATCACGATCGTCTTTCCTTCTTCATTAAGTTCCTTAAAAAGGTTTATTATCTGATGGCCGGTTTGCTGATCCAGCGCTCCGGTTGGTTCATCAGCCAACAAAATGGTTGGCTCAGTAACCAATGCCCGGGCAATGGCAACCCGCTGCTGCTGGCCGCCGGATAACTGATTAGGACGGTTTTTCATCTTATCTGCCAGTCCCACCCGTTCTAAGATATGGGCACTTCGCTGCTGTCGTTCTTTTTCGGGCACTCCAGCATAAATAAGCGGCAGCTCCACATTTTTCTGAGCGGATAAGCGTTGCAGCAACTGAAATTGCTGAAAAATAAAGCCAATTTCCCGGTTCCTTATATGAGAAAGATCCGCTTCCGGCAGATCGCAAATGCGTTCCCCAGACAGATAATAGGTCCCACTAGTAGGCACATCCAGACAGCCGATAATGTTCATCAAGGTGGATTTTCCCGAACCGGACGGTCCCAGCACGGAAAGAAAATCGCCGCGATTGATTAAAAGATCAATCCCTTTTAGAACGACCTGCTCCTCTTCACCCATGATATAGGTTTTAACCACATCATTCATTTTTAAAATTTCATCAGACATTCGAGGTCACCGTCTGTTGAGGGCCGGAAAAGGTCGTTGTTTCATAAATAATTTCTGGAATCAACACAATATCTCCCTCATTCAAGCCTTCTGTTATCTCTATTTTTACGCCATCGGTGATCCCTGTTGTCACCATGCGGCTCGCAACTTTGCCATCATCATTTTCTATGTTAACATAGGTTTTATCATCTCCGGTGAATTGAATTGCGTCAACCGGAACCGTTAAAACATCTTCTTCACTTTCTTCGACAATGATAACTTCAGCATTCATACCAATGCGAATATCCGCATCTCCGGTAAAATTCACCTTAGCTGTAAAATATGCAACGCCCTTTTCATTTGTTGCTTCACGACTAATTTCAGAAACGATTCCGTTAATGCTACGATCAATACTGTCAATGTTAATCTCGGCGGATGTATTCACTTCGATGTCGGATAACTGATTTTCTTCAACTTTTAAATTAATTTGCAAGTTTGAATAATCAACAATTTCCATTATTTTCCCACCAACCGATACGGTATTGTCCTTCTCATAATAAATCTTTGATACCTCACCAGCAATTGTTGATCGAATCACTTCTCCTGTTGTTGTGATGTAGAGATCCTTGTTTACCGGAACTTGCTCGCCTTCACTCACGTAAATATCGGCGATTTGCTGTGAACTTGTCGCAATCACTTCTTGCCGGTTCTGGCTTTCAATAACCCCGGTAAATCGATCATCATCGACAATATCTTCACTTTTCACCCGATACTCCGTACTCTGCTCTGACTTCTGATTAAAAAAAGTTTGATACCCCCAGACCAGTCCCAACACAATCACCGCACATACGACACCACCAATTATCATCATTTTCCGTTTTTGCTTTACCATTTTTTTACTGACCTCCAAATAATATTTTTGATGTCCTAATCATAAGCATTCAATGTGAATCAAAAATGAACCCTTTAATTTTTTAAGTTTTTTCATTTTTGTTGCTTATCTCCGTTTTGGGGTATCAATAATGCAATAAGTAAGATAAAGGAGGATGCGACAATGTTAACAGATGAATTAGATTTAATGAAAGAAAATCAAGTATCCGATATTCCCGAAAAGAAACCATTTTATTATTCTAAATGGTGGCTAGTTGTCTGGAGTCTTTTTATTTGGCCAATCGGACTCATCATGCTCTGGGGCTATTTTGCCAATATGCATAAAACTGAAATGCCACGTACCCGCCTGATTAAAGATAATTTAGAGGATCTGTAGCGCTATCAAATTAATACAAACCTTTGAATAACCTTAAAATATCGATGCTTTCGGCATGTGGAAACACCACCTATCCTTGATAAATACTCTGGTTCGTGTTAAAATAAAACAACTTAAGTGCGATGAAGATAAACTCACACAACCACCTGGAATATAATTCCTGGTGGTTGTGTCATGAATAAAATGCATTTATACTATATCAGGTGGTTATTTAATCCGAACAACACAACCTCTTGCTGGCTTTCACAACGATCGATATAACTTAATACGAAGGAGAAATTAAATAGAGATGGTTTCACAAATTTTTACCCTGTTATTTATTTTAGGTATCCCGTTTTTTATTTATGGTATCTACTATTTAGGTATTGGCCTATTTGGTTATACCAAACACAATAAGTACACCCTTTCCCCACCCAAAAATCGCATTGCTGTGGTGGTTGCCGCACGAAACGAGGCGGCGGTAATTGGCAATCTCATTGAAAGCCTTCATCAGCAGGATTATCCAAAAGAACTGCTGGATATCTATGTCATTCCTAATAATTGCACCGACAATACCAAAGAAGTGGCTCTTTCTCACGGTGCCAAGATCATGACCTGTACTGCTGAGGTTAAGTCAAAAGGCGCTGCCCTTTCTCAATTCTTTGATTATATTTTTAAAGAAAATGATGTCTACGATGCCTTTTGCATTTTTGATGCCGATAATCTGGTCGATAAGCATTTTATCACCTCAATGAACAATGTTCTGGAATCAGGTGAAAAAATTGCTCAGGGTTACCGGGATAGCAAAAATCCGAGTGATTCCTGGATTTCTGGTTGTCAATCAGTGTTTTACTGGACCCTGAATCGTTTTATGAACCTGGCCCGCCATAAATTAGGCTGGTCCGCCACCTTAAATGGAACCGGATTTATGATGCATGCCGATGTCATCAAAAAAGAAGGTTTTAAAACGTTCAGTCTAACCGAAGATATCGAATTTACCACCCAGTGCATTATCAAGGGTTACCGGGTCGCCTGGGTTCCCGAGGCGGTTACCTACGATGAGCATCCGATTACCTTTGATCAATCCTGGTCTCAGCGCAAACGCTGGTCCACCGGCACCATTCAGTGCTTTAACCAGTATTCGCAACAACTCATTGACGCGGTGGTCAAGGATAAAAATCGTTGTGCTATGGACATGCTGATGTTTTTGGTTGCTCCCTTTATGCAAGTATTAACCTGTATTTATACCATTTGTTCCTTTATCATTTTAGGAATGCTGTTTATTACGACCAGTGTCTGGTCCAATGCTTTGACCTTTGCCATTCTCTTTTCGATTGGCGGCGTCATCTTCAGCGTGATTTTTACTGCCATGGTATTATGGCTGGAAGGCAAAAAAATTCGTCAGATCAACAACATTTCGGTTTTTTCTTTCTGGTTTTATCTGGCCTCCTGGATTCCCATTAATGTTTTGTGTTTTATTAAACCGATTGAAATATGGGAACCGATTGAGCATACCAAAAGCATTAAGATCTCACAATTAGTTGAATAAGCAAAAAGGATGATCCGCGGATCATCCTTTTTTTAGACTAAATTATATTTTTATTTCCCCGTCTTCTGTTAATACGGCCTTTGCCTGTTCGTCACTCGGCACTTTCATCGCTTGATCGATTTCTTTCGCTAAAACCGATTCGTCCAACTCGGTTTGTCTTTCTTTTTTAAACCGTTGCTCTTGATTCGCTGTCATAAGCAGCAGTATAAAAGTTCCCACCAAACCCAGCAGAATAACCCAATACCCGACTTCTAACCGGAGGGTAAAAAACATGATCATAAAATTTGCCTGGCCACTGAGATAATTGGCGATAAAGGCACCCACATCTCCCAGTGTTCCAGTTAAGATGGCCCGCAGTACCTCAACAATACCACTGTTTACCTGACTTGCCAAACTGGCAAGCTGCTCACTAATTTTATTATTGGCAACCGCAGTTCCAATCCCAACTGCTATAAATAGAGTTGCTAACAATCCGGAAATAAAAACAGACAGCTTGATACTGGCCCGTTTATATAGAATAAGCGCTGTTAAAGCTAGAATAACAAGAAATAAGAACAGAACGAAACCATTGGCAGTCGCTTTATAGCCATCGATGGTTGCCATCACTGCGTTAACCCGATCCATGGATTGTCGGGCCTGAATGCTCACTTCATTGACTCGACCCGCCAGACCTCTCAGGCTTTGAACAATTTTCCATACATCAGTGAGCATCCCGTTAATGCTTTCGCCATGATTAAAGCGGGTTGCCATGATTTCCTGCACCTTGGGATCGACCAGGTAATCCAGTGCCGGACTCGATAAGGCTTCATTCACACTGCTGAGGTAACCCTGATCCGGCAGTGGATTTCTTAGCATCTCCAGTACCGGCACATCCAGTATTTTAAGATTACCAAGCGGCACCCCATATATCTCAAAGCGATCAATGGGTTCCTGCTTTACAAACTCACTCAGCGAAAAATTGATCAAGTCATACTCCGGACTGATCACCGTCACTGTATTGTTCATAAATCCTGACACCGATAGATTCGCTTTTGCGCTCATAAATGGCATAAAAAAACCAGCCAGAGCAAGCAGGGCAGACAGCAGGGCGGCAGTTCTCAACTTATTTTTTTGCACCCTTATTTTTATCCAATCAGACCACTTTATAAACAGTTCTTTAATCATTATCACTTTCTTAGTCCCCTTTCAAGCATTCTATAGGCAATTATACCCTAAAAGTAAAATCAATACCATAAGTCAAAAAACCATCTCACATGAGATGATTTTTTGTTATCGATTTTTAACGTTATGATATCCAGGCTTGATAAATCAATTGCAATTATAAGACCTTATTTAGAAAATTGATGGTTCTCTGATTTTTGGGATTGCCGAAAATTTCACTTGGCGGACCTTCTTCGACGATAAAACCTTCATCAATAAAGATTACCCGATCGGCAACCTCTCGCGCAAATCCCATTTCATGGGTCACCACAATCATGGTCATGCCATCTTTGGCCAGCTGCTTCATTACATTTAAGACCTCACCCACCATTTCAGGATCTAAGGCCGAGGTCGGTTCGTCAAAAAGCATGACATCCGGATTCATGGCCAGGGCCCGGGCAATAGCCACCCGCTGCTGCTGACCACCGGACAACTGTTCCGGATAAACATTCGCTTTTTCGGCCAGATCAACCCGTCTTAGCAGCTTCATTGCGGTTTCTTCGGCTTCTTCTTTTGTTTTTAACTTAAGTGATACCGGAGCAAACGAAATATTTTTTAAGACGGTCATATGCGGGAAGAGATTAAATTGCTGAAAAACCATACCAATATCTTGTCTGTATTTGTTGATATTGCCATCCGCCTTGGTAATATCATTGCCATCCACCTCAACGGTACCACTGGTGGCTTCTTCTAGGGCATTGATACAGCGCAAAAGTGTGCTTTTCCCCGAACCGGAGGCTCCAATAATACAGATTACTTCCTGTTCTTTCACTTCCAGGTTAATGTCCTTCAGGACTTCTAAGTCACCAAAACTCTTTTTCAGGTTCTTAATTATTACTTTTCCCATAAGACATTTTCCTTTCAATTCGTTTTGAAATCTTTGATAAAATCATAATAATGACAAAATACATCACCGCAACAATAAACCACACCTCAAAGGAGCGAAAATTATTGGCAATGATCAGCCGCCCGGTTTGAGTTAATTCGGTCACACTGATTACTGATAGAAGTGAGGTATCCTTTAAGGTAATAATGCACTGATTAATCAGTGCCGGGGTCATGGTGCGAATCGCCTGGGGTAAGATAACGCTCCGCATTGCCATTCCGTAAGGTAAGCCCAAACTCCGGGCGGCCTCCATCTGACCTTTGCCAATCGACTCAATCCCACCACGGACAATCTCGGCCAGATAACCACCAGCATTCAGACTTAAGGTAATAACCCCGGAAATAACCGGATCTGATTGAATCCCCAGAACCTGCGGAATACCAAAGTAGATAAAAAATGCCTGAACCAATAAGGGTGTCCCCCGGACAACATCCACATAAACCAGAGCAATTGCTCTTAATGTTTTTCTTTTTGATACCGACAAGAGACCAAAAACCATCCCTAAAATACCGGCACAAATAAGTGAAATGATTGTAATTTGAACCGTTAAACCCAAACCTGCAATCAGGCGGGGCCAATACTGTACGACTAATTCGAGTATATTCACGTCAACCTCCTTCTATGGTTCCAGTTGTCCAATAGTCTTTACTCTCGCGCAAGGGATCACGCAAGTAAACACTTTTAGATAACTTAGAGAAATCATCTGTCAGTGGTATAATCCACTGACAGATGATTCCAAAATTAATAACGTGTTATTTTTTCTAACAGATTATTTTTTGATATAGGTATCCAGGATTTCCTGGTACTTGCCATTGGCTTTTACATTTGCCAAACCAGTATTAAACATCTCAAGCAACTCAGCATTTTCTCCGGCTTTAACAGCAAATCCGTAAGAACTACCTTTTTCCATTTCAGTTACCATTTTAAGTGGCACACCGCTGGCGATAGCATCACCAACGACGGGATAGTCTTCAAATAAGGCCGCTGAATTTCCCGCTTTCACATCTTCGTACATATTAGCCGAATCTGGGAAAGAAGATGTTGTAAAACCATACTGATCTTTAATCGATTCAGCAAAGGTTGACCCTTCAGTTCCTGTTTTGACCGCTACGTTTAGTCCTTTTAAATCTGCGTACGCCTTAATTGTATCGTTTGAAGATGATACGGCCATCACGACACCAGAATCAAAGTATGGGTCAGAAAAATCGAAGGTTTTTTTTCGTTCATCAGTAATACTCATTCCAGCGATCATCGCATCTGATTGACCGGTTGATACTTCGCCTAACGCTGCATCAAAGCCGACAGCCTTCAATTCATACGCGAAACCCTGATCTTCGGCAATGGCGGCTAAGAGATCAATATCAATCCCAACCCGTTCACCCTTTTCATTTTCATACTCAAATGGTTTGAAAGTTGTATCTGTAGCAACGACATATTTCTTTGCGTCACCACTGGTTGTTGTTCCGCCGGAACAAGCAGCCAATGATAAAACCATCGCTACGACCATAACCAAAACACCGAGCTTTGTAATTTTTTTCATTTCTTTTCCTCCTAATAATAATAAGTTTTGATGCATCTTTAGCCAATACACCCACTTTTATACAATGAGCAGTATATCATTTCTGCTTAAAATTCGCAATAAAAAAAACCATCGTTTATGATAAAAGGATGGTTCGTTTTTCGCCAATAATTGGCACGCTCCGTACCGATTAAATTACCCGATGTGCGCCAAACCCGTACAGGCTCGACGCATCTATCCGGTCGTACAATTTAACTGATACTGGCTAATCTTTATCTAGTCTTCCTGATTCTCGGTCAGATATTTCCGGATTGATTCATAATCACCTTCTGCCACGATGAACTCGGAGTCGAGATTTTCGAGTACCACTTCTTCCGGCAAGATTTCGATTTCTTTATCGACCATGTTTCGATTTTTTGCTTCAACTAATAATAAATCCTTTTGATCCAAGGCGATTTTGCGCTGATTGAGTCCCGCTTCAATCACATCTAAATCATTAATTCGTTTATTAATCAGTTTTGAAAGACGAATCAGATCATCCAAAACCTCATCCACTACAAACTGTTTGTCGATAATCATTTTTAATTTTTCACGAATCAGATTCCCGGCGGCGACAATTTTATCATCTCCGGCAATCGGTTCATAGTTTTCAACTTCCTTCTGAAACTCCCCGATCGCACTTTGTAGGTATTGGGTCTCCTGCATGGACTTTTCAATTTCATGAAACAGATAACCCAGGCGTCGCTCAATGGAAAGAAAACCGTCTTCATTGTCACCCCTATCGGTCACTTCCATTTTGGATGTCTTTAATGCCTCCATTTTTTCAAAACTGGGTTTTGTCTCCTTAAATGTTGGCAAGTCCGCAAAATGATCTTGACTTCCGGGTTGGAGGACTGGGTTAGGTATCTCCATTTCTGGTATCTGTGAGGGCATTTTTCCTGGCAATTCTGCTGACCGGTTATTGAGCGGTGCTTCTGATCCAATCCCAGTGCCATTTTTCGGTCTGGATTCCATTGCCGGCAATTCCACTGGCCTTTTTTCCGGCCTTGCTTTTAAACCCAAATCTTCCGGTCCGGATTCATTTCGGACTTCCATTTGATTTAACGGCATTCTATTCTCTTTTTTTAGATTTTCTTTGACTTCATTAAGAAAATCACTGGTTTGATAGCGTTTTTCTTCTTCTATGATTCGCGGTTCACTGACTTTGGGGGCTTCCATATAGCGTTGCTGACCCTTTTTTTCATTTTCCAGCAAACTGGTAAAGATGCTGTCATACTCGGACTCCGCTTCTTCATCCCGGGATAACCATGTTTTTTTCTCGCTTCGCCCCTTTTTTTCGGGCTTCTTTTCGGTTTTTAATGGCTCACTTCTTAATCCATTTTTAGGATCTTTTTTGTTTTTTTTCCTGGCGGTCCGATCTTCGACCAGGGTATTCTCATCATTTGTGTCACTGCCATCTTTACCAATGAGAACCCACCATAGAAAATGGCATAACGTGATTATCAGAAAGTCTGCAATAATTAAGCCGATAAAAAATTTAAGCGGTACCTCGGGGATCAGAAAGAAACACATCGCAAAGATAATGCCATTCCCCACGATTGAGATCGCTCCACCGATAAAAGGAATATTTTTGCCGAGCATATTTCTATTTAAATCGTATAAGGCTATAACAATTACTTTTATGCCGACAAAAAAACCCATCAGAATAATATAGGCATTCGCATTAGGAAGAGTCTGAATTACCTGATACCCTAATAAAAAAGCATATCCCGAGATGGCCAAGCCAACAATATCAAAGAATAACAAACCCCAACATTTACCAATACTTAGTTTCATCAAATCACTCCTTGTTGTCATTTTTTAGGGAGGTTCTGCGGTTTTCTTGCGAACTTCCTCCATCAATTGAAATCTGCCCAAAGGTTGATGTCAATGCGTCCAAGCCTTCTGAATCCCGGTATAGGGCTTCAATTTCCTGAAGTTTTTGATACTCACGATTCAATGTCGCTTCTTTTCGATTCACTTCTTCGTGACGTTTTTTTAAAATGGCCAGAGCCGTGCCCAATGAATCCAACATGTCCTGCACCATCTTTTCGCGTTTTTCGATATTGATGAGCTGGTTATTCAATTCCTCAGCCTTGTAATGAGGCATCTCGCCCTCACTGCCTAGAAAACGGGTTTCTTCTTCCTTAAGGTCTTTAAAGACACGATCAATATTCCCCTGATCATGGATTGGTGACTTATCCCCGGGCAGACTTTTCTCGGGCTGTGTTGGTCCATTTTGCACGGTTCTGAGGATCAACGATTTTAACTCTTCATCTTTTTTCAAAATCAACTTTTCTAAATTCTCAATGCGTGATTCAACATATTCAAAGTACTCATTTTTTTCATTGAGTTCCTGTTCATTTGCCATAATAACCCCACTCCTATATTCGCTATCATTCTTTGCCTACTATTATAACAAAGTTTTCCTAAAATGTATAACAAGATTTATATCCACCGCACTTTTTCTATTCATATTTTTTTTACAAATATTTACAAATATGATATAATACTCCCCTAGAAGTCTAAAACATAGAATATTTCGGACTCATTTCCAAATTGAAGACGTGAATAAGTCTATCCTAAGTCGCGTTTCTGCTTTAGATTTGCAAGTGAATATGTGCAGATCCAATGATTTCCAAATGAGGTATAAATTTGAATAATGAAAAAAGAAGTGTCATCAAAAATAAACGAAATCCATCATCCAAAAAAACATCAACACGAAATTCAAAACAAGATACCCGCCCACGGAGAACCGTTAAGGCGGAATATAAACCGACTTCTCAAAAAGAAAAAACAAAGCCTGTCATCCTGCCCTCGTCTTTACCCAAGAAACGAAAAAAATCCAGAGGCTTTATGAAAAAATTCATCCGGGCGATCTTGTTGATTATTATTTTTCTAATGGCCTCCGGCTTTGCTGTCAATGCTTTTTTCTTAGGGAATGTCACCAGTAATTTAAGCGGAAATTTAAGCCGCTATGGCATTAGTGATGAAGCTGCCAGCTTTGCAAAGCAACATAAAATTGTTAATGTTGCTGTTTTTGGCGTCGACGGCCGAGATGATGTTGAGGGTGAACGGACCGACACCATCATGATTGCCACTGCCGATTATGAGCACAGTAAGGTTAAAGTCGCCTCATTGATGCGTGACACCTATGTTTATATCAATCCCAAATACGACTATGACAAGTTAAATGCGGCCTACGCTTATGGTGGCCCAAGCCTGGCGCTGCAAACCATCAATCAGAATTTTGATACCACCATCACCGATTACATCACCATCGACTTTAACGCCATGGTTTCGATGGTCAATGCTGTGGGCGGTGTCACCATTGATATTGAAACCGAAGAAGAATTAGACTGGGTTAACGAATACCTGATGGATGTCAATGAAAAAGTCGAGACCGGTTCCCCGTTTTTAGAAGAGACCGGTCCTCAGCTTGTTGACGGTTCCCAGGCCCTGTCCTACTGCCGGGTACGCTATGTTGGCGACGGTGACTTTGACCGAACCTTACGGCAGCGAGTTGTTTTTGAACAGGTCTTGTCAAAGGCTTTGAACCTTGATCTTAAAGAACAATATAACCTGGTCATGACCACCTTGCCTTATGTTAAAACCTCTTTGGGCACCCTGGAAATAATCAAGTATGGGGCAAATCTGGCGCTTATGCCGTCAAAAGATATTGAGCAAAGTCGCTTCCCTGCCGACGAACTGATTTCACTTGATATGCTGGACGGGGTTTCCTATGTTGTTCCCGATACGCTGGTCGAAAACATTGAAGCCTTATATCAGTTTATTTATGAAACAGCCTATACGCCCTCGAAAACGGCCACTACTATCAGTGATGAGATTAAAGATACTTTGGAATAAAACGAATCCAACACCTGAGCAAATACTTTACTTGATATCGATCATGACCACTAATTTTTTCTTGAAATCAGTGGTCATGACTTATTTAAAGACCAATTAAGGAACGATAACTGATGAATAGATTTAAAAAAACGCTCCTGCCGACAAAACAATTTTTCCCTGACCCTACCCTTCCGACGCAATTAAGCCGCACGCATTTTTTTTCATGGTTTTTTCTTTTTCCGCTGTTCATTGCTTTTTTTGTTGAACTGATTCAGCGCGACAATCTCTTAGGTTTCTTTGCGTGGCAAAACGACTATGGACTAACCAGCTTTTACTTAAGCTATCTGATTGTGTTATTAACCTTTGCACTTATATATGCACTAACATCTCGCCTGGGTACAACGTCCCTGCTGATTGTCATTTTTTATATGGGTCTGGGATTGATCAATTTCTTTAAATTCAATCTCCGGGGTGAACCCTTTTTACCCTGGGATGTTTTCTTAAAAAACGAGGCCCTTAATGTGCTTTCAGATATTGAAGTCAACTTGCCGACAACTTTTGTGGGTCTGCTGATTTTATTACTGCTCCTTAGTCTGATGCCATTTCTTGTAAAAGAACCACGCTTCTCTATTAAATCCCGAATAATTCTCTTTGCTTCCTGTGGGATTCTTCTGGGGTCCTGTTTTTCTCAGGTTATTTTTAATCAGGACACCCTGACTTCCCTTGGCATTGAAGATCTGCGCTGGAACCAGACCATTAATTACGATCACAATGGCTTTTTAATCGCTTTTATGAACAACATGAAATATATAATGATCGATAAACCCGAAGACTACAATGCCGAAACAATCGAGGCGCTTCTTTCCGAGTTTGACTTTCAAGCAAATACCCTGGTTGACTCAAATGCCCTTCAAACGCCGAATATTATTTTCATTATGAGCGAATCTTTTTTTGACCCAACCCAGCTCCCCAATGTCAGTTTTTCAGCAGATCCCCTACCCACCGTCAATCAGATCCGTCAGGAAGGTGTCAGTGGCAATTTGCTGGTTTCAGAATTTGGCGGCGGTACGGCCAATACTGAGTTTGAAGTGCTCACCGGGCATAAAACCAGCTTTCTTCCCTCTGGTTCGATGGCGTACCAGCAGTATATCAAGGAAGAAACCGCCGCACTGCCGGCTTATTTGAAAAATGATGGTTATACCACCATGGCTGTCCATTCCTATGAAAAATGGTTCTGGAACCGCAACGATGTCTATCCGCTAATCGGTTTTGACAGCTTCGATGCTGACATTGATTTTCCTGATTCAGAGTACCGCGGAAATTATATTTCGGATCAGGTCGCCGTTGAAAAAGTTGTTACCAATTTTGAAAATCATCGCGCCCAGTCCTCAGACCCGGCCTTTTGTTTTCTCGTGACGATGCAAAACCACGGTGGCTATGATAATAAAAACTTCCCCGCTTTTGATGTTACCGTCGATGCACCGGATCTTTCATCGCAAAATCAACTGCTTCTGCAAAACTATGTCCAGGGGGTTTATGACGCCGACGCCGCATTAGGCCAATTGATTGACTACTTTAAAAGCAACCAGGAGCCCACCATTATTGTGATGTTTGGCGATCACCTGCCAACCCTGGGAGAAGATTACGAAATCTATCGCCAGCTGGGTTTTGCTTCTGAAGGTCCGCTGACTGATGCCGATTATAATAATCTTTACACCACCCCTTTTGTGATCTGGAACAATTATGACCTTAGTCCAAATAACTGGGGCACCCTCGATGCCAACTTGCTGGGGGCTGCGGTTCTGGAAGACGCACAGATGAATCTGCCGCTTTACTGGAAGATTTTACTGGAGCAGCGAGAAAACCGGGCCAATCAGAACAAGTTTGCTCTGTTCACCGCCGATATAATCGATGCCGACAGAGTCATTGCCGAAACGAATGCCTTCAATGCCAAACATTGGCTGCTTGAATACGACCTGCTTTTCGGAAATGGCTACAGTAACGCTTTTGACCATGACATTCTACAGACCGCTATCGATCAATAAAAAAGTGACTGATCGCGATTCCCGGATCGGGGTCATTTGTCCAGGAAACCTTTATTTCACCACAACGAATCGATACGGTAACCGGGAATTCAAAAGCCTCCCATTTTGCTGATCACGAAAAGAACCCGGTTTTCAATTTGAAAACCGGGTTCTTTGACAGTCTGCCGCTTTAAATACTTTAAAGCGTATTGAAAAAGCCACCCGCTACCTGATGGCCTGGAGTGGCTTTTTATTTAAATTAATTTTAAAAGTGATTCCAGATAGCCCAATACCCCCATAAAACCAAGTAGCTTAAAGAGCATGTTTTGTTTGTTACTCGTCATTAAGGGATTGAATTCTCGGTACATCAAGACTCCAAAGATGACCATGGCAATATACTGAAACAAAAAAGTTCGGGCACCAGACGCATACACCGTTGGCGAAAACCCCATTACTACCCGGGACATAATGGATGCCCCGATTGCCAGAATGGCAACGCCAAAGGTCTTCTCATCCTTAAACAAAATAACTGTCATTGCAATCAATGATAACACAAATATAAACATAAACACGAGGCCCAGATAGTGATAAAAGTTCAGCTGCCCTCCGATAATTCCGGATAAGGTAACCCAATCATGGATCGATTTTCCCGTTATTACCGAAAACAGGAAGCCGAATTTTGGACTTAAAACAAGAATTCGAGCCCAATTGATCATCAAGCAGATAACAAATGGGATGATCCCAATGATTCTGGGCAGCCAGGCTTTGTATTTTTGCCAGGAAAAAAGTCCAGCCATGGCCATTACCGTCAGCATAATAAAATTCTGATCGATGGTGAACATATGAGAGGTTGCCGAGACTGTTAACTTCTGAACGAATCCGAAGGTTGCATATTCTGGAAAATTGGCCACAATTTCTGATACTTCCCGAGCACCATTTCCCGGACATAGAAGAATAAAGAAAAGATTGCCGACCAGAATCGCTGCCATGAGAATGACAAAAATGGAATTTTTTTTGCGATAACCAAAATACAAACAAAAAATAAGATAAACTGACACGAGTATGGCCGCAACCAGTTCCATATTCATTCCAAATATGGCGGCCAGAAAATACAGCGGGTACTCATACCAATTGATGATTTCTCCCACACAAATTTTCTTAATCGGGTAAATAGCCACCAGCGCAAACGTCAACGGCCATAAATAATGAATGTTAGTCACGACCCAGCCAGCCGTTGTCATCATTGAAACAAAGGGGACGCAGATCAAAAGAAAAATAAGCGCCCAATTGGTTTTAAGTCTGTTTTTATCGACAAATATTCTCGAAATCATAACCGCGAGCAGACCATAAACGAGGATATTTACAACCGAAAAAAGCCAGAATGAATTTCCGGCAAAAAACGCCGCAACCGGCATGATCACAATCCGTGAACTCCACGTATAGTAAGCGTCACGGATAAAAGCCAAAACAGGCTGATGATAAAAAACGGTTCCATAGGTAATATCATCTCCAGAGGGTCTGACAAAAAAATGAAAGCTCATCACAAGCAAGCCAAAAAACAATATCGGGAAAAAATCCCAATTCACGATTTTCTTAATCTTTAATCTAAATATCTCCAAAATCACACACCTTCGTCCTTAAGGTAATAATACAATATTGGGAACCCCAAAATAATCCGCTAGTGCCCGATTGACCCAATGATTGGGATCAAGCTGCACATCCTTCAATCCATACATACCATTGTGACTGGACAAGGGTAAAATCCTCGGCACCTGAATGCTGGATTCATTTTTATGCTCCTCTATAATCCCAACCCGGGCAATATACTGTTTGTTGACCGTAATTGCATCAACACCTACATAACCCCAGGACATAATATAAAACAGCAGGATCGCACAACCGGGAATGATTACAAATTTTCTGACCCTTTTTTCGGTTAGCTTAAACTGAGCCAGCGCGTAAACCACGGCAATTATTAAAAACGCCGCCAACCCAAACATCGCCCGAGGCGGAAATTTAGGTGGTGCCAGCATAACAACCATGGCTGCTGCGGCTGCCACTGTAAAGATCCCAAAAATCACCCCTGCTTTTTTATTTTTTTCATTTTTTAATAACACAAAAGCGATAGCTGCCAGAATCACCAATGGCATCAGAGCATACAGATTGTAAGCAAAATAAGCGAGCCGGGTAATAATCGGATTTGCTCCCACCATCATGGTTACCTCCGCAACGGCCGACTCATTCTCTACCCGCAGGTTGTTTCCCGGGGCAAAGATCATGCATAAAAAACCACAGATGGAGAAAAATAAACCGGTGTAGGCGAATGTCGGAATCTTAATTTTGCGTTTATAATAAACCCCACAAAATAGCATCATAATCAAAATCATCGCCCCGGCCGTATTTTCATTGGTAATACCACTGATAAAAAATAGCGGAACCATCAGCAGCCCAAACCAGATGCTATTAAGCAGTTTGCCCTGTTTTTCTTCATATAAACGAAAGGGCAGAATGGCCAATAAAATAAGGGTTCCGCACCATAAATAATTACAGGAGCCGGTTAACCACATCACGGTCTGGCCATACATCGGTATGAAAAACCAGATCAGAACTGTTGTTAACAACAATAATTCAAAGCGGACGCTTCGGCCAACGGCCAGAAAATAAACCGCCAGGCAAAAAACAACATAGCAAAGGCTATTGGCAAGATTAAAAGCATCTTTTCCCAAAAACATAAACAGCTGGGTCAACGTTTCTGCTACAACCCGGCCACCCCAACTTGTGTAGTAAGAAATCTGTGAATTAATGATATCACCAAAATTCATGACTGGCGTTGATGTCCCAAAGATAAAGGTGTACACAAAATCATCCGCTATCAGCGGCGTTTTGACATTTAAAAAAAACATGTATAAAAAAGTTACGACCAGAATTGCCAAAAAAAGAATCCGATTCGTTTTTTGGGACTCCAGTAAATTCTGAATCACTTTATACTTTTTAACAAAACGATCCTTCTCCATCTTTTTCTCACCCTACTTTCTCTAAAACAGACTGTTACCATACCCTCTAAACGTTGTACTTATCGCAAAAAGTTCTTATCTTAAACAAATGCATAAATTAGGATTCCACCAACAATCAGGATATTACCAATAATTTTCCGTCGGCTTAACTTCTCTTTTAAAATGAGCATCCCCAAGATCCCGACATAGATATAACCGGTAGACTCTAGAACCGGTCCTAATGTTAACGGTACCCCACGATACGCAAAGGTGGTTAATAAGGCCGATCCAAAAAAGAAAAAATATGCCCCAATAACATAGGGATTTAAATATTCTCTAATCCGGGTTTCATAATGAATCATGGCACTTTTTTTCAGGATTACCTGAGATAAAGAGGCCACCAACACCGAAAACAGATACAACACATAATACATCCACGGGTTATTACTCATCACTCACCACCAAATAGATTCCTGAAACAATGATTATTGATCCTAACAGCATTCCTAAGCGCAGCGGTTCTCCAAAAATGAGATAACCCCATACAATCCCCCACAAAATCGTAATCGCCTTGTTGGCAAAAGCAACTGTTAAAGGAAATCGCTTTAAGATCTGTTGCCAGAGCAGTGCATAGACAAAAAGGACCATCAAAAACAAGCCATAAAAGAAAATAAACCCAAGTGAAAGAAAATCTTCCTGGCTGGCCAGCTTTGAGAAAACCGATCCGATTGAATAAAGCAACAGACTTGCATGCAGGAAAAAATAATTTCTTAATTTAATCGTTTCGCCACGATTTTTTTTATCATTCATTGATTAACTCCACTTTAAAAACCACACTCAATGTTGGCTCTTTTCTTTTTTTGTTTCTAATCGCAGCTCTGAAATTTTGTATAGCGAAATAACATTAAAAGCCGCAATCAGTGGGTAGGCACCTGCCAGATACCAGTAGGAAATCGCCACATAGGCCGAAATTTCTGTATAGGCAACCCCAACCATGAGCACAAAGGCACTCAATAACAGGCCCGTCAGAACCAACCAGAAATCGAGCAGATTATATTGATCCCGCCATTTCTTGTTAAATAACAAAAATGTTATCATCGCATAGGCAAGTCCCGCCAGCAGAAAGACAAGCACTCCCACAAGCTGATAAAAACTCTGGATAACATTCAGGCTATCAATCCGTAGCTGATCGTTCCATTTTGTCGCTTCGCCCGGATACTGGGCTAAATTATTGGTCACCCGTTCAAACAGGCGCAGTCCATTTCGGCCGTCATCAATGCTCTCCAGCACACTTGTTTCAAGTTTCTCATAACCCGCTACATAATGAAGGGTAACCAGAAAAGCCTTCGGTAATTCCTCCCAATACTCATCTCGCCAGGGCGACATAAGGGCTGAGGGCATCGTTTTTCTTCGCTCTAATTGACCGGTTTCAAACGCCTCTTCCAACTCTTTATTGACCTGCTTGTAAAAGTTATTCGCTGTTTGCGCATCACGATAATAGCCACTATTAGCCACTGCTTCGCGAATACTCCAGAAAAACCAACCGTCTTCAACTTCTCTAACGGCGACATCCTGATCATACCAGGACCAGCGGTCCATACTTGCATCAATTTCATCACTGATCCCATTAAGAGATGGCACCGCATCATAAATTTTTTCCATCGAGCTGCGCGGTACTGAAACATTATGAACCGCTTCTGTCGCTTCCACCGAATAGATCAGCTTAATGGTCTTGGTATAATCGCTGTCGTTTAATTCGTTGGTGGTATAGATCCCATAATAGGCATAATTAATTGACGCGATTAAAACGGTTGATAAAATCAGCATCATAACTGGCAGACCGACAATCGCACCTTTAGTCAGCTTATCCTTTAAGCGGAGTTCCTTACTAAAATAAAACGTCGCCCAGCAAATCAAAATGACTGTCAGCACCAGGGGGATAATCCAGATACCATCTTCCCGGGAATGCCACAGCGATGCTACCCCAAAACCACTCAATACCGCCCAGAAGGTCAGCTTACCATTTTTCTCAAAACGATTGAGGTAAACCGCGATCAGACTGCCGCTGATAATCAAAACCTGACCAGCAATGAGACTGTTCCGATACACCCGGGTAAAGGTCTCATTGGCAAAAGAAATCGGGTTTAGCATTAAGACCGCAAAGATAAAATAAAGCGGCCATTCGTTTTTAAACAGTTTTTTAGTACCAACAATAAAAATCACACAGGCAAGCGTGTAAAAACCAGGAATCGCAATACTGTAAGGAATTCCAAACAATGCATTGACCGCCAGAAATAACGGAAAGAACACCCCTTTTACCAGGGTCAATTCATGATACTCGCCTAGCCATTGCCCATTTAAAAGGGTTTCCGCCATTTTTACCATCATGCCATCATCGTGATCGGCACCGGGATGGGCAAAGATTGGCAAACCAGTCAGTAACACATGTTTTAAGATGATGATTGCTGCTATAAAAAAAATCAAACGATGTTTCTGGATAAAGCGAATCCCCCGCTCTAACTTCGATTTCGATAATAATTCAGCCATTTTCTCCTCATTTCTATGATTTATCGTCATTCTTCTGCCATAGTTCGTTGAGCAGATTCAAGTTTCTTTCAAAATTATGACGGTGTTGCTTTTTGAGCACTTCCAGAATTACCCCACAAAAATAACTGATAATGGCAATAATTCCCAGTGAGGTAATGACAATCAGAGTCGGGTATCTGGCCACTGTGCCAGTTTCTAAATAATTAAGTAGTATCGGTACAAAGAATGCTCCGCCAACCACCAGTAAAAATAACGAAATGATTGAGAAAAACGCATAGGGCTTCGTGTCTCTAAAAAGGGTTCCGATTGTTTTTAGCACCTTGTAGCCATCGGAATAGGTGTTAAGCTTGGATTCACTGCCTTCTGGGCGATCCCGATACTCAATTGGCACTTCGACAATCTTAAAATTATTATCCAATGCAAAGATGGTCATCTCGGTTTCAATTTCAAATCCTTTAGAAGTCACCGGGAAGGACTTAACAAATTCTTTTGTAAACCCCCGGGACCCCGTCATAATGTCTTTTACACTGGCTTTAAACAAAATATTAATCAGTTTTCGCACCAGGACATTACCAATATTATGAAAAGGCCGCTTATTTTCAGTAAAATACGTCGATGAAAGCCGATCACCAATGGCCATATCCGCTTGCTTACTGTATATTTGCTTTTCCAGCTCCAATGCAAATTCAGCCGGATAGGTGTCGTCACCGTCGGTCATAATATAACAGTCTGCATCGATCTCCCGAAACATCGATCGAACCACATTTCCTTTGCCCTGACGATACTCATACCGCACTGTTGCTCCGGCTTTTCTGGCGATCTCATCGGTGCCATCTGAAGAATTGTTATCATAAACGTAAATCTTTGCATGAGGCATCACTGCCTGATAATCCCTGATCACATTTTCGATCGTTTTCGATTCGTTATAACAGGGAATGAGTATTGCTGTTTTTTTAGTCTCTTCCATTTTTTCACCTCTTAATTTATTGCATATTTTAGTTGATAGATTGTAAACCCATTGGCGTTTTTCAGCGGAATAAAGCTTACGTCTTCATTTGAAAAACCACTCAGATCCCTTTGTGAAAGAACATAACCCACTTCCAGTTTTTCTAAATCCCTGGTATTTAGTCGAATGGTTATCAAATCAGCTGAATCCAGGATAAAACGCGTTTCTTCATCACGATTTGATAAATTAATCGTAATGTGGGCGTAGCGGTTATAAACTTCTTCTTCTGACCGATCTGGATCTAAAAGCCGCCAGCGGTCTAAATTAGGGTATACATTTGTTGAATTAATCGTCGCTGCCCCGGCCATAATCGGGAGATTGTTTAAAGGATATCCCGCTCCCGCTTCCGAATCAACAATCCATAAGGCGTCTGAGATCTCGGCTGTTTCTTTAATCATTTCGATCAGTGGTTGATCGAGAATGACATCTAATCCATTAACAATAGGATTTATAAACATCCCGGAGACAAAAACAATCAGGATGGTTATCCCCAACATGATTTCCTGCATTTTTATTTTTCGCCAGCTGAGAATCAGATAAAATACAAATGTGAGGATAAGCAAAACCAGAACAAACATTTTGACATCCAGATAGCCTTGGTATGCAATCATTGATCCCACAGATATAACGAGTGCTGTAACAATTGCCACGCCTCCTTTAACCCATTTTGGAAACGCTGTTTCTATCAGGGTTAACGCGCGTATCAACAGTAATAAATTTAAAAACCCAATCGCCAGAAAAACCCGTGACGGCTGAGCATGGCTTAACAGACTGATAGAAGCCAACCAATGCGGCCAGGAAACCAGACAAAATGCACTCAGAATAAAAAAGCTAATCGAAAAAAGAATCAGATAAGGATCCCGCTTCTTTTCAATCACCAGCACCCACAGCGCCAGGATAATGCCGGCGGGGAAAAAATCGAAAAAGGTGGCCAATTCGCAGGTATTGGCAAAAGACAACTCCCGGGACGTTACAAAAAACAAATTTCCCGGGTAAAGAAAATAACGGTATAATTGTCCGCCACCGGTTTCAAAGCGCGCTCCGGGGTATACGGTATCCATAACTAAGAGAATTGTATCATAGGACATAACTAAAATATAACCCATTGCACAAACAAAAGCTAGAGTCAAACCCGCTATAATTGCCAGATCTTTCCAATTAAGCGCAATGTTTTCTCGATTCTCATAGACGATCCCAATTAATAAAGCCAGAAATACGTAGGCCAATGGAATCTGCCAGGCCGGATAAAAGGTCAACACATATCCACCGGCACAGATTAAAAATATCAGAGCATATAGAAACCGCAGGCCGTAGCGCCGGGTTTTAAAATAGCGATCCACCATTATCATTGCCAATTGCCCCAAAATAAGCATTTCTACCAGGCCATTAACCGCAAACCACCACTGCACAATTGGCGCCCAAGTCACAAGTAGTCCATAGATCACTGCTAGACGTTTGTTTTCTTTGCCAAGCATCATTGCCAATTCAAATGATACGAAAAACAGTCCCAGAATCCGCCCGATCCAAAAAAAAGAAAGGCCCTTGGCTGGTGAAAGGAGTAGATATCCCCAGTGAAAAGGTCTGAATATTTCAACGATATTCAAAACCGGTTGTCCATAAATAATAAAGACATCCGTCAATGCGCCCCGGATCGTCTCGCTAAAATACGGAAAAGGCGCTGCCCCATTAAAATACTGGGAAATCATCATTGGCGTATTAACCGCCCATTCATCGCTGCGGATGCTTCTACTGATGCCAATTAATGTTTCAAAGTGCTTTGATCCCTGAAAGTAATTCTCCCAATAATAAACCGAGGAGCCATGTATTTCAAATAGCACACAGCCAAACAAAAACAGCGCTCCCAATCGATACCGATACTGATAGAGATACCGAAAAATTGTTTCTTTGCCAAAACGATTAAACAGACCGGTTCCCAATACCGCCAATAAAAAAAGAATGATTAGACGTTTTAATCGTATCAACACGAAAAAACTATGATAAAAGTCTGACTTAAACAAATCATTTGGCGAAATGACGGCTTCAATGATTAAGAAGTAACTCTCCACCAGCAGTGGTGCACCGATAATGATTAAAACACTCCAGGCTATTTTTTTGTAACGATTATAAAACTCTATCATTAATTAACCACCCTAACACATCGATCACCGCCTAACGGCCTGCATCGTTCTCGCATCCTTCGAATTTTTCACTTGTTTTGCACTCTTAATAATACTGTTTTAATGTCAATGTGAACGACATAATTAAGAAATAGACCGGTACCAGGGTCACAATATTACCGTATTGCTTGATCTGCAATGGTTCCAACTGTTTAAACGATGGGCCAATATTTAGCATCAGCGGAATCAGCGGCAGAAAACCGATGAAGTAACGCCCCTGCACGCCATTGACGACACTTGAGCCAACTGGCGTCCAGGTTAAATACATCGACAATGTTATCGCCACATAAATTCCTGCCGCAACCAGCAAGGCACCGATTCGCGTTGCGGGGCTTTGCCTTAATTCACGTGGATAAAAAACTGCGACCGAGCCATAAAAAAACAGGTACAGCAACCCCAGTCCATTAGACCCATACGACAGCCAGCCAAAATTAAATAGCATCAGGTAATTGATGAGTCCCTCTAAAAGATTTTGTCCCATCATTTGCATATTTACGATGGGATCCCCGATCAGAAACTGGATCTGTTTGATCATGTTCACTCCTTCGGGAACAAAGGGATGGGGAATCGCTGTATAAAACTTCATCCAGGCCAGCGAAAAACCTGCTGCCAGGATGATTCCCAGAAAAACACATTGATAGGCGGCTTTGTCAAACTTTCGCAAGGGAATAAATGCCGGCAACAATACCAGCAAAACAAAGGGAAATTTCGTCACTGTAATCAGCATGCATAAACCGGTGTAACCAACTATTTCAAGGACTTTGATCTGATGGTCTTGTTTACTTAATAATCTGAAATAAAAGGCCAGGGTTACAAATATGATCCCGATGCCAAAGGCATCCTGATTATATGAGGCGGCAATGTAAATTCCCATCGGAATGGTTCCCGCGATAAAAAAGAGCTGCTTGAACAGGGGCGTTATCTTAATTGCCAGCGCAATCATAAATGCATAGAACAGTAGATTCGTGATTCTGCCCAGATAATAAGACCATAGCACACTTAAATTGATTAATCGTCCGAAGCCAATTCCCAACGCCTGGGGCAGATAGGAGACAAAGGCGTATGCATTGGTTGCTTTTAATCCGTTACTTTCAATCATCAAAATACCACTGTCAGAAACATTTAGATCATTCTTAAACAGGGTCTTTTGGGATTGGCTATAGATCCGCTTGTAGTCTTCGCTGATTAGTAATTGTGAGTCTTCCTGACTGACAAAAAACTTTCCCCGAGCCAAATACATGGCTCGGGCCAGATGAGCCGTTTCATCAGGGGTATCCAGAATTGGTGTAACCAGACAAAAAAGCATCCCAAAACACACAATGATCAAAAACGCATTGCGGTATAAGGCCTTGCCCATAAATACAATCAGAAGCATCGTTATCACCGCAGCCACGGACGAAATTATCAGCGCCTGTTCATTCCACCCATCAAATATAAAGAGTGATCCAAAAAAAACTATTCCGCCCAACACTGCATAGGCCCAACGCGCTCTGATTTGCATGCGTCCAGCCTTTAATAAAGCAAATAAATCAATCTTTTCTCTGATCTGGCCGATTCGTCGATTCATTTTTTAATCACCTTCATTAATACCCACTCTCAAACACCGCTTTAAAGGTCATAAAAAAGACTTTAACATCGAACCACAGGGTCCATTTTTCAATATATTCAATATCACACTCAATTCGTTTATGGATCGAGGTATCGCCCCGCCATCCCTGGACCTGAGCCCAGCCGGTGATTCCTGGCCTAACATGATGCTTAATCATGTATTTGGGAATCTCGTGCTGGAATTGAGTAACGTAATGGGGCCGCTCTGGCCGCGGTCCGACAATACTCATATCGCCTTTTAAAACATTGATAAACTGCGGTAACTCATCGATACTGGTTTTTCTAATAAACGCCCCAAATTTTGTTTTGCGGGGATCATCGGCAGTGGTCCATCCCACGTCGCCGGATTTAATGGAGGCGTCACCGCGCATCGAGCGAAATTTATAGATCCAGAATTCTTTTCGTCCCATCCCCACCCGGATCTGTTTATAGATAATCGGCCCCGGTGATGTGAGTTTCACCAGGATCGCTGTAATCAGCAAAAGCGGTGAAATCAGTACCAGAATCAGAATCGAAAGAGTGATATCAATCAGCCGTTTGAGCCATTTATTTAAGGGCTGGTCCAAGGGGATATAGCGGGTGTTGATTAGCGGGATGCCATCCAGTTCGTCAAAATATGCCTTGGTTCCCTGAATCAAATGAAAGTAATCCGGGATAATCTGGGTTTTTATGCCCTGGTATTCACAGATATCGATCACCTCATCAATCCGTTTATAACTGGTGTTTGGCAACGCAATAATGACCTCATCGACCTGATACTCTTCGAGGATTTTATTCATCTCTTTGCTGGTCCCCAGAATGGGGATTCCATCTTTATCACTTTTATGATAGTAATCATCCACATATCCGGTGACCTTATAACCCAACTGCCGGTCGCCCACAACTTTTGCGGCAAAGGTCTGGCCAATGCTGCCAGCGCCAACAATGATAATGTACTTAATGTTAAAGCCCCGTTCTCTGGCCATTCTTAAAATTTTCCTTATCGATCCCCGCTCCAGAATCATTAGTATTGTGGCGGTCAGAAAGAAAACACCCAGCATGATTCGTGAAAAATGAATGCTCTTCATCGTAAATAAAGCGGACATTAAAATTGCGATGCCAATACTATTAGCAAATATTATTTCTCGGCACTCTTTAAAAAAGCGCTGTTTACGATAGGGTTGATAGAGACCAAAAAAAACAAAGAGGATTAAATAAAGGGGAATAATAATGCCCAACAACTCAATGTAAGACCTTAGGTTCATGGTTCGCACCCCATCATCAAAAAATGGCGAGACAAACCGAATATACCAGGCAAATAAAAGGGAAGCCGTTATAACACACATATCCAACAATACCAGAATAAAGTTAAAAAAACGCTGATTGCTTTTAATCATCTTATCGCCCCCTTGCTTACCTTTATTTTCTTCGCTTATTTTTAGCCAATGCCATTTTTTTTAGAATTGTCGTGCCACTTGTCACTGCCCAGCGGGTAAGACCATTATATTTATGCTGATAATGTTTATTGTAAAAAATTATCATCGAGTCGTAAAAGGCCGCAATTACCTTGGGGTTTCGTTTGCCAATCCCGCTGGCCTTTTTATGATGAAAAATCCGGACTTCCGGATAATAGATAATTTGATACCCGGCCTGCTTAATCCGATAACACCAGTCGATGTCTTCCCCATACATAAAAAAATCTTCATCCAGCATCCCAACTACATCGATGACAGCCCTTGGAACCAGCATAAAAGCCCCCATGATGCAATCGATCGAGCAGGTTTTATTTTCATCCACATAGGTCAGGTTATAGGCCCCAAAACGCGTGCTCTCGGGAAACGCCATGTCGAGATTAAGGCTGTGATAAAGCCCATTCAGGGGCGTGGGAAAACTCCGTTTGCAGGCCGGGTCCAATTTACCCGAGGGCAGTAGTATCTTACACCCCAGTGCCCCAATATGTTTATGATCGCTGATGAATGCTATCGCCCCTTTTAAGGTGTTCAGCTCAACAATGGTATCGGAATTAAGCAAAAGAAGAAACTCGCCCTTTGAGACTTCCATACCGATGTTATTTGCCTTAGAAAAGCCCAAATTTTCATGGTTTTCTATAACTTCCACTTCCGGAAACCGCATTTTTATCGCTTCAACGCTACCATCTTCTGAGGCGTTATCGACCAGGATGATTTCATAGCTCAATCCTTTGGTGTTACTTTTTATAATTGAATCAATACAATTTGATGTCAACTCTTCTGTTTTATAATTAACAATGATAATTGATAAATCCATTCCGCGCCTTTCTTAAGCCTTTTGTGTCTTTCAAAGGACATTATATTTTACCATATTTTTTACAAATAGGGAAGACTTGCTCACTTCATCCGCTTATTTTCAAGCATTCGAAAAGCATTTAAGATCAACTGAGCTTCAATAAAAAAGTAATTCTTAAGATTCCTGACTTGAAAGGGTACTTTCTTTACTTTTTTATAGTTTTTCAGGCCCGCCTTAATCCCAGCCGCATAGTCTTTGCCAAAACCCCTTTTTATAAAAAGGATGTACTTAAAAAAGAAACCCAGCACTAAAAACGGACTATTTAGCAGCAATTGCACAAGTGGCATATTCTTATAGGCCACATAAACATTATTGCGGGCCGAGATTTGCACCTTGAAGGGACTATATTTTTGCCCTTCAGCGGTGGTGGCACTGCCAATATGATAACAGATGGCTTTGGGTTCGTAACGATTTTTATAGCCATTGATCAGACCTCTGTAGCCGATATCCACATCTTCCATATAGGCAAAAAAAACCTCATCGAAAAGACCGATCTCAGAAAAAACTGAGCGGCGGTAAATCCCAGCACCGGCACAGGCACTGAAAATGGGGGTTACTTTATGATAAGAATCGACCGTCTGCCCATCCCCCCGTTTATAACCCCAGCCCAGAATATTATAAAAATCACCCGTATCATCGAGTTTGTCGCGTTCATAATAACGAACCATTTTTGAACTCACTGAAAATATCGCCGGATCATCATCAATATGCAAATATAAATACCGTACAAAATCCGGGTCAACCACCACATCATTATTCAAAAGCAGGCAGTATTTGCCATGGCTGGCCAAAATCCCCTGATTAACAGATCGATCAAAACCTGAATTGACCGGATTTTCCAGGAGGGTTACGTTTTTATAGGTTTTTATCATCTCGACACTGGCATCGGTGGAACAATCATCAACCACGATGATTTCCAACTGGCCGAACTCATAAAAACTTTGAACCATCATACTATCCAGACAATTTGCAATAAATTTTTCGCCATTGTAATTCGGTATAATAACTGAAACGTCACACTTCATAAAACCATCCTTTTTGTTGCCATCAATCGTCCGCCTTATTATAACACAGGATGTTCTTTTACTAAACAAAAAGCGACCAGGAACCTTCTCCCAGTCGCTTTTCTTAGTCATTCATTAATTTTAGTAATTTATTAATTTGCGTTGCTGTAGGGATTATGGAAATCAATCCATATTTCCGGATCGACGCAGGCGTCATCCGCATTGGCAATGGCCCCAAAATGAAGGTGCGGTCCATAGGCATTGTCGGCGTATTTATCCTTAGCAATATATCCCGACCCGCCAACCGATCCAATTTTCTGACCCTTGCTTACCGATTGGCCTACGCCCACATGGATCTCCTGTAAATGTCCATAAAAGAAGGAAACACTTTCACCATAACGATCGGTCGTGCGGATTCTGACATAGCGTCCGTATCCCATAAAATAGCCGGCTTTTTCAACCACGCCATCTCCGACCGCATAACAGGGTGCATAATAAGGTGCCGGAACATCAATGCCTTCGTGGATATCCCCCCATCTTGGCCCAAACCAGTCGGTTGGGTCAGCAGCGTTTGGTTTATAATTTTTATCGACGGGATAATGATAAAAACCATAAATCGTGGCCGTATTCTGTAGAATCTTCTTGCTCGATTCTTTCAGAAAGACGAGTTTGCCATTTTTATCGGCCAGGTAGGCATGCGATATAAACGCATCGACAATAATATTATAGTTTCGCAAATTAATGCTCGCTTCCCAGGTATGATTGCCAATGTAGGTTGCCTGTTCCCAGCGTACATCATCCTGTCCATTTGAACGGCTCCAGGTCGGAAATAGAATGCTCGAGATGCCGTTTTCATTTCCGACATTTTTAATCCGTACTTTAAACGTATTGTTTAGTACCGCATTATCGTATTCGATGGTCGGGTTTAAAACCGGCATGCTAAATTCGGAATTACTAAACGCTATGCTCTCTCCCCTTGTTCCCTTTAGGTAGGCGTGAACAACAAAGACGCCCGTTTCAAACCCATGGCTTTCTATATCAACATAAGTATAAAACTCACCATCAGAACCCAATTCACCCTCATACCATTTTAGTTCATCCTGCCCATTTCGATTTGACCACACGGCAAAGGAGACACTTTTTACACCACTTTTGCCTTTGCAATTTTTAGTCATAATCGCAAATTTTGAAATATTCTTATCCTGTGCAACTTTAATTTCTAAAGGTTCGGCTAAAAACGGATTGGTTATCACCTGCTCCACAGATCCGCTGTATTTTTGTTGCCCATCTTTATTTTTCACATAGGCATGGGTGATAAAGGTATCATAACTCTGCTTGTAATTCGGGATCGAAATGGTCGCTTCCCAGGTGTCATTGCCCACATAGGTCGCCGTTTCCCAACGGATGTCATCGTGTCCATTCACCTCACTCCAGGTCGGAAAGCTCAACCCGGTAACGCCCTGAGGATTACGCACATCCGTTATTTGGACCTTATAGGCATTGTTTGAGACTTCCCCGACTGTGATTGAGGGTTTTGGCGTTTCCAGACTTTGGGTATTCACATAGGTTTTAATCACATCCCCGGTCAGTCCATAGATATAGGTGTGGATATGATACTCGCCGGTTTCAAATCCGTGGTCTTTACTATCCACCGTCACGCTATATTCACCCTGATTATTTTTTATTCCCTGATACCAACGGATATCATCCTGACCATTTCGCTCTGTCCAAATCGGAAACATAACCTTACCGATCCCCGTTTTTCCCGCATATCCAAGCGTGCTGATGGTAAAGCCGGTCTTGCTTTCTGAGACTTGCGAAACAGTGACGCTTATATTGCTAAAATCAAGGGCCGTTGTCAAAATATCTTCGGGCTCCGCAACTGTTGTTTTTTCATCGATTGCGGATGAATCCGCATCCAGAGGCTCTGAATCCGACCGGTTTTCAGGTACTTCTTCTGCTTCCGTGTCTTCTTTTAACAACTCCTGTTCGGTGTCAGATAGTTCTGGTGCCATCGTCACTTGATTAACAGGTTCTGGTGATTCCTCAGCCAAAATTTGTCCTGGCCAAAAAAGTAAACTAATCAGTCCAATAACAGCCAATGACCTTATTTTTCTCTTCACTTCCGGCATCCTCATTTCTTATAATTTTAAAAAACAGAGCCAAACTGTTTTGGCTCTGTTTCAGAATTAAAACGCATTCAAATTAAACTTCTTCATCATTAAAACTTTTTCATAATCGTTTTAACCTTACCGGCATAGGTCAGATCAGCTGCCCAGGTTCCTGCCAGTTCTTCAACTGAAAGGGCTTTTAAACGAAGGGAATTGTTCCATCGTGGATCAACATTGGTTTGATTTAACGCCGCACTGCTGGCATAGCATTTTAAGTGCTGGACATGACCGCGGATTCCGGTTTGAAGCCCAGTACTGTTGCTGCCATAAGCCGCTGCAAAATCAAATCCCGGTACGCCTCCACCAGTCGCGCCCAGCCCGGCAAAATTGAATTGGGTCACTTTAACGTCACCACCAAATTGCAGATTACCAGTTTCTAGCATCGCCTGGGCGAAGGCAACCTCGGCGCGAACGCCTTCAGCATTGCATTCCTGAATGTAAAGCGCCACAAATTTTTCCAGATTAACGCCCAGATCATTGTAATGCTGCGGGTAAACACTTCCGGTACTCTTATAATAGGCCACCAGTTGCGCCGCGCTCACGGTGGTTGCCCCCATAATCGGGGTTTCCACATAGCGGACACTCACTGAGGTGTTGCCCAGAAATACCGAACGACCATCCGCTTCAACCCCATAGGCATGAAGTGAGTAGGTTCCACTATCGCCCTTATGATTTTTAGCATCAATCATCGCCTGATAACTACCATCACTTTGTTTCGTGGCGGTGTACCATTTGATATCATCCTGGCCACCAACATCACTCCAGGTTGGAATCTGTATACTCGTGATTCCATTAGGAGCAGTGATGCCGCTAACCGTTGCCGTAATAATATTTTCCGTTACTGTCGCTGCAACTGTTGATGCCGACATCGGAGTTGTCGCCACACTTGCTGCGGTATTGCCTAAAAAGGTCATCTTCTCATTATTGTCGATTCCATAAACATGAATACTATAGGCTCCGCCTGAATAGTTATGATCTTTAATATCGATGGTCACACTGTAGCTACCATCACTTTGTTTGGTCGCGGTGTACCATTTGATATCATCCTGTCCACCGACATCACTCCAGATCGGGACCGTAATTGACTTAATCCCACTAGGTGCCTTGATTCCTTTAATGGTCGTTGTGATTTTGTTGCCGGACGCACTTGCGGTCACACTTGTTGCTGTCATCGGCTCAACGGTCACATTTACCGTCGTTGCACCGATAAATGTCATCTTGCCATTGGTATCTTTACCATAAGCGTGGATGTTATAGATCCCACCATCGAAGTTATGATCCTTGATGTCAACGGTCACCTTATAACTGCCATCGCTTTGTTTAGTAGCGGTATACCATTTGATGTCATCCTGACCGCCATTTTCACTCCAGATTGGGATTGTCATATCTGAAATTCCATTTGGCGCCGTGATCCCTTTAACCGTTGTGGTGATTTTACTGCCCGATACCGTTCCGACTAAACTGGTCGCTTTCATTGTATCAACTTTAACAGTTGCCGTTGTGCTGCCCAGGAAGGTCATCTTCTTATAGCTGTCCGTTCCATAGGCGTGAATATTATAGTTGCCACCATCGTAATTATGATCTTTAATGTCGATGACAACCTTGTAACTGTCATCACTTTGCTTGGTCGCATTGTACCACTTGAGATCGTCCTGTCCGCCGGTCTCGCTCCAGACGGGGATCGACATTGAGGTGATGCCATTGGGTGCTATTATCCCTTTTACTGTTGCTGTTATGGTATTACCAGAGACGGTGCCGGTTACACTGGTTGCCGTCATTTTTTCCTGAACTGATGCTGTAACATTGGCATTTGTGTTTCCGAGTAAGGTGTACTTACCATATGAATCCACGCCATAACAATGCAATTGGTAATTGCCGCTTTCGTAACCATGATCTTTAACATCGATAGTTGCGCTGTAGCTGCCATCGCTTTGTTTGGTCGCGGTGTACCATTTTAAATCGTCCTGTCCACCCTCATCACTCCAGGTTGGAATATAAATAACCTGCAAACCATTGGGTGCTGAGACACCTTTAACCGTTGCTGTGATTTTATCGCCGCTAACAGTGGCCGTAAAACCGGTGGCTGTCATCGGTGTTGTTGAGGCTGCAAAAAGTTCGCTAACACTGATTAGAACCTGGTCAGCCATCTTTTGTTGGTTGGCTCCATCAGCTAACTTCAATGATTCGGCATTGTTGGATATAAAGCCCGCTTCAATCAATACTGAAGGCATGCTTGTTTTGCGGGTAATTGCGTCATCCCGTTCAATAATCTGATTTCGACTGGAAACATGAGTCAGACTCGCCTTGAAATTTGTATTGAGATTATTGGCCAGCTCTTTTGACATTATCGCAATCGCAGGTGGCGTTGCATCCAGATCTGCCAGCGAACCATCGCCCCATAATCCCGCCTTTTGATAAATCCCATTGTTATCAACTGTTGGGTGATAACTGCTCCAATAAAATTCATAACCGCTGGCCGTTGCTCCCCCCGAGTTATGATGAATACTAATTAGCAAATCCGCATTAATTTCATTTGCTTTATTGCAGATGGTTGTCGAAAACGATGAATAAGCCGGAGCACTTGAAAACAAGGTCGGTAACCCGGGATTCCCGGGAACCGGATGGCTCAACATGGCGTTATAGCCGCTCGCTCTAAGGGTTGAAACAATCTTGATTGCCAACGCATTATTCAGATCAACCTCGCGAATCCCGGTATTTCCGTTCACCGCCCCAGAATCAACCCCATCTAAATGCCCAGGGTTAATGATGATGGTAGTGCTTGCCGCATTAACAGTCAGGCTAAAATATGAAAAGAAAGTAAACAAGATGAGGATGCCTACCCCCACTAGCGCTACTTGCTTTCTTCTTTTTTTAATTGACTCCATTATTCTCCTCCTTTCTTAAAATTATTGCCTGCTGTCATTAACCTTATAGATGTCACGATAATATCACAACTATTTTACATCGTCAATTTATTCGTTACATCTTATGAACGCTTAAGTTAAATCTCATTCTCTTCATCTTCTTTGGTTTTTCCCCTTACATAACCAACGATATCAACACTGATTGCGTAGTTGCCATCAACGCGTGTTAAATTTCGATTATAATAGGGGTCATTCTTGATATACTTTAACCAGTGATCTTTCATATATTTAATCTCACTGTTGAAGCGTTTGTATTTCGTATAAGTGTCCTCGGCCCCCCGGGATTTTGACTCGTAGTGGTAGAGCTCGACATTATGAAGCCAGACATTAAATTTGCCCAGTTCATAAAGTTTAAGGCACAGATCAACATCATTAAAGGCTACCGTCAATTTTTCTTCAAAACCATTAACCCGGTCAAAATCTTCCCGTTTTACCATCATACAGGCCGCCGTCACCGAGGTGTAGTTATTGGTGGTGACCAGTTTACCAAAATAGCCATAATCGCCCCGGGGATAGCCCACATGGCCATGTCCGGCGACGCCGCCCATCCCCAGTAAAACACCGGCATGCTGGATGGTATTATCGGGATAATAAAGTTTTGCACCGACTGCACCAACATGTTCCTGCTGCGCCAGGCTGACCATCCGTTTCATCCAGCCTTTAGTGATCACGGTGATATCATTATTTAGAAACAGTAAGTACTCACCCTTTGACTCCTTAACGGCCAAGTTATTGATTTGCGAAAAGTTGAAGGGGATATCAATCCGTACCACCTTAAACTGATCTTTGTATTTCTTGGTAAAGTATTCAAATAATTTAAACGTTTCTTCTTTTTCGCTGCCATTATCGGCAACGACGATTTCAAAATTTTGATAGATTGTTTTTTCATAAATCGACTCAATACAGGCTTTTAAATCCGCGGCATTATCCCGGGTTGGAATAATCACCGACACTAAACCATTATTTACAATTTCATACGCGATTGTATAAACCCCGGGAAACGCCCCGTGAGTAACCGTCCCTTTGATCCCCCGTCTTTCCAGAGCATCTTCTAGCGACTTAAGTCCCGCTTCGAAGGCATATCCTTTTGATTCCGGATTGACTGCTGTAGAATTACTAATCATCCGCCAGTGATATAAGATCTTCTGGATATGGAATATCTTATCGGTTTTCTCGGTGAATCGCAGCACCAGATCATAATCCTGGGCCCCTTCATAGCCTTTTCTGAAGCCGCCAATTTCGTCGATAATGGTTTTGCGGTAAACCCCAAAGTGGCAGATGTAATTCGTCGCCAGTAAGATATCCGGTGCCCAGTCGGTTTTAAAAAATGGCTGGCTTCGTTTATTATCTTCACTTAGCTTGTCTTCATCACTATAAATCAGATCCGCTTCCGGATGATCATTAAGTAATTTAACCACCTCATACAAGGCAAATTCGGCTAAGGTATCATCATTATCCAAAAGCCCCACAAATTCGCCCGTGGCAATGGCCAGAGCTGAATTTGATGCTTCTGAAATATGGCCATTTTCTTCCCGGTAAATCACCTTGATGCGGGAATCGAGCATTTTAAATTCTTCCAGCAAGGGTTTAATGTGAGCATCACTGGAGCAATCATCAGCGATACATAATTCCCAGTTTTGATAATATTGGTTGCGAACCGAATCAACACAGGCTCTGAGCCATTTTTCTTCTACATTATATACCGGCATAACAATCGATACCTTAGGTTTATAGGAAAATTTTTTAATTTCTTCGATGGCCTTTTTGGGGTCATAATCTTCATGGACATCAATCCAGAAATCATAGTTTTCCTGATTTTTATATTTTAGTTCAAACTTTATTTTGCGGATCGTGTTTTTTAGTCCATTGCGACTAAAGTATCCCACTGTTCGGGTTGTAATACCAACTAGTCGTTTGGCATTAAACAGATTGGGCTGTTTTAGATAATCATAATTCTTTTTTAAATTAATCGGAACAATGCGGATGTTGTTTTCATCCGTTAATTTGAGTTTTAGTTTTTGGCCATAGGTTTTTTCATCAAACTCTATAATAAAGCCAATCTTGGCATCATCTGGCAGGGCATATTTATTGTTGACGTCAATTCTGAAATCCCGTTTGAATTGAACGCCCGTCGCTTCTCGTCCCAGTAAATACAATTCGACCGGTTCTTTGGTTTTTGTATTAAAGGCCCATCCCTGAACGGTTGCACATTGACTCGCTTCATCTTTGACTATTTTGTCGATAAAATATTTTATTTCTTCCTGTTCAATAACTGATTTCTTCTCCATCCCAATAACCTTTCTCTAATCCTTTATTATTTCCCATTGATGTTCCATATGAACCAGGCCTTCGGTGAAATAATCGGCCACAACCGAAATCACAAAGGCCGCTGTTTCATAGTCCAGATTAACAATGCTTTTATTTGCAAAAAGCCCGATATCAACCTCATATTTCCCGCCCAGAAGCGGTAACCGCGGCACCACATAACGGACCCGATGGATTCCCTTTGTTTTGGGAATCTTAACCTCATCCAAATGGGTGTTCGGACCAAAGATATACTGACGGTCAATGGTATAAAAGGCCACTCCCACCAGCGGTTCGCTTTTTACATCATCATACAGCTCGTATTCAATCTCGACACTAAAATCATCAAAGGTCGTGAGGGTTTCAGTGTTACAACTGACGGCGGTAATTTTCCCCAGATGGGCATCGATTTCCATTTTTTCAGCCATTGGGTTCCCTTCTTCAAGGGCTTTCTGTTCCATGGCTTCTTTTAGCATTTCGCTTTCATACATATCAATGACGTGGGTAACGTCATCAAACATCCGCATTTCGCCCTGATCAATCCAGACCCCTTTGGTGCAAAAGCGTTTGATTTGTTCCAGGGTATGAGACACAAAGAGCACCGTTTTTCCCGATGCTTTAAACTCTTCCATTTTATTGATGCATTTAATCTGGAATTTTGCATCTCCGACGGCCAGCACCTCATCCACAATTAAAATTTCCGGGTCCACATTAATGGCGGTAGCAAAGGCCAGCCGGGCAAACATTCCACTGGAATAGGTTTTAACCGGCTGATAAATGTACTCGCCAATTTGGGCAAAATTGACGATATCATCCAATCGTTCATCCATTTCTTCCTTACTATAGCCCATGATCAGACCATTGGCATAGATATTCTCGATGCCGGTGTATTCTGGGTTGAACCCGGTTCCCAGCTCCAACAATGCCGATACCTTCCCGTCAACATAAACCTCGCCCTTACTTTGGGTCAAAACGCCAGAAATAATTTTGAGCAGGGTTGACTTTCCTGATCCATTTTTACCCACAATTCCAATCGATTCACCTTTTTTAATTTCGAGATTGATATTATTAAGGGCATAAAACTTTTGATGGTATTCTTTTTTCTTAATCAGGCTCATCGACTCTTTTAAGCGATCCATCGGCCGTTTATATAGTTGGTAAATCTTTGTCACTTCTTCTATTTTTATTGCCACATCTGACATAATTTCCTCCACTGATCCGTGATCAACATTTCTCTATAAAACATCAGCAAAATGCGGTCTTAACCTTCGATACACTGCAATTCCGACTAGCAGCAGTACAAATGAAAACCCCCAGAAATATGCGGTCATGACCGGATGCTCCCAGAACCAGCCCGTTCCAAAAAAGCTCTCCCGGTATCCCTGGACAATATAATATAAAGGGTTTAATTTCATAATCCATAATAGCTTTTCAGGATATGTTTCAACAGGCACTACAATTGGCGTTCCCCAGAACAAGACCTGCATCCCCACATTAATAAATTGCAAAATATCAGTGAAAAATGGTTGTAGTGAAGCCGTTATCCATGTTAATCCAGTTAAGAAAACAATTAAACAAAATAAATAATACCCAATTTGTAAAAAGTGAGGTGTCAATGAATGACCGTAAATAAGTAACATCACGATAGCAAAACAAATAAAGAAAATATGCGTATATAATGATGATATTATTTTAACGGTTGGCAGAATTTTGATATTGAAGGTTACCTTTTTAACCAGATAGCTGTATTCACGAAAACAATTCGTTCCATTCACAAAACACTCTGAAAAGAAAAACCAGACAATGATACCGGTGATGAGATATAAAATAAAAGGAACCCCCCCGGTAGGAGGTGATTTTAATCCCACACCAAACACAAACCAATACACCGCAATGTTAACCGTTGGCTGAATAAACGCCCACATAATACCTAAAAAAGACCCCGCATATCGGGACTTAAAATCGTTGATCGAAAATTTCCGGATCAGTTTCCGATTTGCATACAAATCTCTAATATAATCCATTAAATCTTTAAACAAGTACAAAACAGACACCTCATTCTTATTCTTAAATGAAAAAGCACAAAAACTGTGCTTTTTCTTTTGCAGCTATTCTACTTTTTTGAGTACATCTTTTCATAATACTGCTGATAGTCACCAGATTTTACCTGTTCTAACCATTCCTGATTATTTAAATACCATTTTATGGTTTCCGCAATCCCCTCTTCAAAGGTGTAGGACGGTTCCCAACCCAGCTCAGTGGTGATTTTTGAATTATCAATGGCATAGCGACGATCATGGCCCAATCGATCCTCAACATAGGTAATCAGATCTTTACTGATTTTTGAACCGTCATTATCAATGGCATATTTGCCGGAGCGCAGCATTTCACCGACATCCTCAATAATTAAATTGACAATGTCGATATTGGCTTTTTCGTTGTTTCCGCCAATGTTATAAACCTCACCAGCCATCCCTTTTTCAAGGATGGTATCAATGCCACTGCAATGATCTTTGACGTGCAGCCAGTCTCTGATCTGCATCCCATCACCATAAACCGGCAAACTTTTTAAAGCTACCACATTGGAAATCATCAGCGGAATCAGTTTTTCGGGAAAATGGTAAGGTCCGTAATTATTAGAGCAGCGGCTGATGGTAACGGGCAGTTTAAAGGTTTGTCCATAGGAACGCACCAGTAAATCCGCACTGGCCTTGGAGGCTGAGTAAGGACTGTTCGGGGCGATCGGGGTCACTTCAGTGAACATGCCCGTTTTTCCCAGAGCGCCATACACCTCATCGGTAGATACCTGATGGTAGCGAACGCCATCCCGATAGGTCGGATAGCCATTGTCATCTTTGCCGGTTTGCCAGTGAAATTTTGCCTCATCCAAGAGAACCAGGGTTCCCATCACATTAGACTTAATAAAAATTTCCGGATCTTCAATACTCCGATCAACGTGCGATTCGGCGGCAAAGTTCACCACCGTATCAAAATCATACTGATCAAAAAGATCCGCAATAAAAGGCCGATCGACAATATCCCCTTTGGCAAAAACGTAATTGGGATTGCCTTCAACATCTGCTAAATTTTCCAGATTTCCGGCGTAGGTTAGCACATCCACATTAACTATCTTGTAATCCGGGTGCGAATTGAGCATATATTTTACAAAGTTTGAGCCGATAAATCCAGCCCCTCCGGTGATTAATATTGTTTTCATGATTACTCCATTTCTTTTATTACAAATTCTCTATATTTAGATGCTACTACTCAAATCTTAAGGTATCACTGATTTCACTTAGAAATGGAAGCTGGCCGTCTTTTTCAGAAAGCAGCACTTCCGAGATGGTTTCAAGGGGCCATTTAATTCCGACTTCCGGGTCATTCCAGCGAATCCCGCCATCGTATTCAGGGGCATATAAATTGGTGCATTTATAATTAAACACCGCTTCCTCTGAGACGACTAAAAATCCGTGCGCAAAGCCTTCCGGAATATAAAACATGGTCTTGTTTTCTTCTGTTAACAGCACTCCCGCCCATTGTCCATAGGTCGGTGATCCATTTCGCAGATCGACGGCGACATCATAAACCTCGCCTCTTGTAGCCCGAACCAGTTTTCCCTGGGAAAATTTAGTCTGAAAATGAAGTCCCCGCAACACGCCCTGGCAGGATTTGGACTCATTGTCCTGAACAAACCGCATCGTTAAACCCGCTTTGTGAAATTCTTCCTCGTTGTAGGTTTCCATAAAGTATCCACGATGATCGCCAAAAACAGACGGCTCAATGATCACCAATCCGTCAATTTTAGTTTTTATTACCTTTATCTTTGCCATAATACCGCCTACTTACCCTTAGCACATTGGATCAGATACTGGCCGTAAGCCGTTTTCTTTAGCGGTTCTGCCAATTTTAAAAGCTGATCTTGATCGATGAAATCGCGCAAATAAGCAATCTCTTCAATACAGGCGACATAAAGGCCCTGTCTTTTCTGGATCGTCTCCACAAAATTGGAGGCTTCAATCAAGCTATCATGCGTTCCAGTATCAAGCCAGGCCATGCCTCGGCCAAACAATTCCACCTTTAAATTGCCCTGTTTTAAATAGATTTCATTAACCGTGGTAATTTCCAGTTCCCCTCTTTCCGAAGGTTTAATATTTTTAGCAATTTCAACGACCGTGTTATCATAAAAATAAAGGCCCGGCACTGCAAAATTAGATTTTGGGTTCTCGGGTTTTTCTTCAATCGAAAGCACTTTTCCGTCGTTCGCAAACTCAACTACCCCATAGCGCTGTGGATCAGTTACCGGGTAGCCAAAGATCACGGCCCCGCTTTGAAGTTCCGCCGCTTTTCTGATGGTGTCCGTAAAGCCGTGGCCATAGAAAATGTTATCACCTAATACAAGGGCAACATTATCATCCCCAATAAATTTTTCCCCAATAATAAAAGCCTCAGCCAAACCATTAGGGGCATCCTGCACTTCGTAGGAAAAATTTAACCCCAATTCTTCCCCTGAACCAAATAACCGTTCAAACATGGGTAGATCGTGGGGTGTGGAAATAATTAAAATATCTTTAATCCCAGCCAACATCAAAGTTGCCAATGGATAATAAATCATCGGTTTGTCATAAATCGGCAGCAACTGTTTGGACACCGCCCGGGTGATTGGATAAAGTCGTGTGCCGGAACCTCCGGCTAAAATAATACCTTTCATCATTGCCTCTTCTCTTGTAAATTATTTACGCATTGCAAGCTACTGCCAGCTTTGATATGGGACCGCATCAAAACTAGCACTACCTTTTATATTACTATTTTAAAACGATTAGTTTAGATTTTTTAAATATTCTGCCAGGGAAACCTGCCAGGGTCTGAAATGATTCATGTTCAAATCATTTAAAGCCTTGTTTTCAAGCACGGAGTATTTAGGGCGTGGCGCCGGTCTGACAAATTGCTCAGAGGTTACTGGTTCTACTGCAACCTTGATTCCCGACAACCTGAAAATTTCCACAGCAAAGTCGTACCAGCTACATTGTCCTTCACAGGTGCCATGATAGGTACCGTAATAATCAGTCTGCATTAAATCAATAATCGCTGCTGCCAGATCGACGGTGCTGGTGGGTGAACCGACCTGGTCATTGACAACGGTCAGTTTGGGGTGCTTTGACGCCAGCTCCAACATGGTCTTGACAAAATTATTACCATCACCATAGAGCCAGGCGGTCCGAATGACAAAATATTTAGGCGTTGTTTCCACAACCGCTTTTTCTCCCGCCGCTTTGCTCTCACCATAAACTGTTTTAGGATCGATTGGATCAGCCTCCACATAGGGCCGCAGTACGCCGTTTAATGAAATCCCACCGCCGTCAAAAACATAATCGGTGGAAACCTGTACCAGAACAATATCCTGATCCCGGGCGATTTCTGCCAAAGCTTTGGGGCCTGCGGCATTAATGGCCATGGCCAGCTCTTTCTGAGTTTCACAACCGTCGACATTGGTCAGTGCCCCGCAATTGACAATCACCGTCGGCTGCTCTTTAGCAATGATCACCGTCATTTTTTCTTTATCGGTAATGTCAAATTCAGGAATATCATACCCAACATGGTCAATCTTTTTTTGCTTGAGCTGCCGGGTTAATTCCCGTCCCAGTTGCCCATTGGAACCTGTTAATAATACTTTCATATTTCACCTTATTTCATCGTTCTTTTAAGTATTTATTTGTTCTGATACCTAGCATTTTTTAAGCTATAACCCATAAAAATTCATTGTCATTATACTTTATATCCCTCGAAAAGTCTATTTTTTTCTAGATTCTTTCAGCTTTTTAAGATTATCCAAATCCGCTAAAACGATCTTTTTGAAGCAATATTTGATTCCACCCGATAATTCAATGTTTTTTTAAGCATATCTATGTTATTATTGAGTGATATGATTTTAGCTCGTGAATCGAAAGGAATCTTTAATGAAAAAGAAAGTAATTTTAGTCATCCTATTTTTGATTGTCTCACTAATAGGCACCGGACTTGTATATGGTTTTAATACCCTTAGTCAAATCAATGAAATGGTGGCCGAACCAAAAATGAATGAGGCCGAATTAAAAGTTAACAATGATCTTGATATTGAAACGATAAATATCGCTGTTTTTGGTGTCGACGGACGCAGCGACATTGATGGAGATCGATCCGATACCATTATGATCCTCTCCATGGATTTCAGAAACGGAAACATTAAGGTTACTTCGGTGATGCGTGACTTACTCGTTCAAATCCCCGAAACCAAGGATACCTACGAAAGTTTCGATAAGATAAACGCCTCCTATGCCTACGGCGGACCTGAGCTGGCTGTTAAGACCCTTAATGAAAATTTTGATTTAAACATCAAGGATTATGTGGTTGTCAATTTTGATGCCATGGTCGATACGGTTGATGCCATCGGCGGGGTCGAAGTCAATGTCCTAAATGAAGATGTTCTCGAATGGACCAATAAGTATATTGATGATGTCAACGATAAGGTTGGCAAGGCGGATCCCTATCTGAAAACAACCGGTGTTCAGACCATAACCGGTGTTCAGGCTCTGGCCTATGCCAGAAACCGTTATAGTGATGATGATTTCCATCGTACCGAACGGCAGCGGGAGGTTGTTGGCCAAATCGCCGACAAAGCCTTTAATATCGATGTGGCCACCGGCATCAGTTTATTAAGTAAGGTTTATCCTTACATTAAAACCACCCTCTCAATCAGCGAGCTTACCACCTATGCTAAAGCCTTTTTAGAATCTCCAGACAAACAATTTTTGGAGTTCCGGCTTCCCACTGATGCCCATGTAACGACCGCCATGATCAATAGCGTCTCTTATGTGGTGCCGACCAGTCTAGCCGATAATGTCATTGCCCTCCACGCCTTTATCTATGGGCCGACCCAAACAACAACTGACACGGCCAACGGGAGTTCAACCGCTACAACAGACAGCACCGGTACCGATGGCACCTCAAACGGCAACCGGACGAATGTGACCAGCCCCGTTACCAATTCAGATTCAAGTGCGACCGATAGCACTACCGGAACGACTTCCGGCTCGGCGTCAAGCACCTATAAGGCCTATGTCCCATCCGATCGGGTACAGAAAATAAGCGATGCCATCGCCTACTACGCCGGCAGTAGTTCATCGTCTTCCTACAGTGAACCCACCTCAAGCGAAAGCGACAGCGATTATTCTTATACTGATAATTCGTCCAATTCAAGCACTGAATCCTCAGGCTCATCCGGAAGTTCTGATACCTCGGATTCTTCCAGTACGGATAACAGTTCGTCTGATTCAAACTCCAGCTCAGGGTCAGACTCCAGCTCAGGGTCAGACTCCAGTTCGGGGTCAGACTCCAGCTCAGGATCTGATTCCGACTCCGATTCCAGCTCGGGGTCTGATTCCGGTTCAGACTCCAGCTCAGGATCAGACTCCAGCTCAGGTTTAGATACTGAAGTCGAGAGCGAAGCCAGCGATTAATTTTTACGATTTATACCGAATGACCTTTCCCCTCATAAACAAAAGGGCATCATTTCTGCTTGCAGAAATGATGCCCTTTTTATCAGCCCACATCGAATCATTTTTTTCTAAACTTCGATTAAAGCGGTTACCTGTTTTTTTAACCATTCTTTTTTTGCCACTGCCTCATCGCCGGTTTTTCCGGTTACCGAGAAGTAAACTTTAAGCTTTGGTTCTGTCCCCGAGGGGCGCAAGGCAAACCAGGAGTAATCATCAAAAACAAATTTCAGCACATTCGATCGAGGCAGATCAATTTCAGCTTTTTCCCCTGAAACCACATCATTGCTCACTCCCGCTTGATAATCATTAAAGGCGATCAGCTTGGCATCTGCAAAACCGGGGAAACTGACCTTTCGGAACTTTTCCATGATTTCGGTGATTTTCATTTTTCCCTCAATCCCCTCAAGCGTCAAGGCGACCACATCTTCAATGAAATAACCATGTTTCTCATATAAAGCGTTCAGAGCTTCGTAAAGCGTCTTCCCCTGTTTCTTATAATAAGCCGTCATCTCACAAATGAGAGCCGATGCTACCACGGCGTCCTTATCCCGGGCATAGTTTCCCGCCAGATAGCCATAACTCTCTTCATATCCAAAGGCAAAGGTATAGTCGCCGGTTTTCTCAAAATCGGTCATGCATTCGCCAATATATTTAAAGCCGGTCAGCACATCAAGCACTGCCGCGCCATGCGATTTTGCCACAATCCCGCCCAGTTCACTGGTAACAATTGTTTTAATGACAACCTTATTCTCAGGCAGACTTTTTCGTGTTTTCAGGTAATAATCGACCAGTAAAGCACCGGTTTGATTGCCGGTGAGAATCTCAAACGCGCCTTGGGGATTCCGGCCAACCACTCCCACCCGATCGCCATCGGGATCGGTTCCAATAATGATATCCGCATTTTTTTCTTCGGCCAGTGCTATTGCCAACGAAAATACCGCCGGATCTTCGGGATTTGGGTAAGGAGCAGTAGTAAAGTCACCATCCGGCAACTCCTGTTCAGGAACAACAAATACCTGCTGATAACCCAACGCTGTTAATACCCGACGAACTGGGGTGTTCCCGGCTCCATGAAGCGGCGTATAGACCACCTTTAGTTCACTGTCTGGGCTAGGGTAACAAATGGCAGCAACGGCATCTGTAAAGGCATTGTCCATTTTTTCGCCCACCATCATGATAATTTTTTGATTGAGGCCATCCGCCAAAGACATTATCGGAATATCAAAAACATCCTGAATTTTCCCAATTTCTGCGATTAAAGCATCTGCTGAAGCCGTTACCATCTGCCCACCGTCCGGCCCATAAACCTTATAGCCGTTGTATTCTTTGGGATTATGGGATGCAGTAATAACAATACCACCGGCGGCTTTTAATTCCCGCACTGCAAAAGACAGTTCCGGAGTCGGCCGTAACTCTTCAAAAAGATAGGCCACAACGCCCATTTTCCCCAGTACTCCTGCTGCTGTCTCGGCAAATTTTCGGGAGTTATGCCGCGAGTCGTAGGCAATGACCACACCCTTTTCCCAATTCTGAATGTCCTGACGGAGCAGATATTTCCCTAATCCATAGGTTACCTTTGCGACGGTATAAATATTCATCCGATTATTGCCGGCGCCCATTTTCCCCCGCATTCCGCCGGTTCCAAATTCCAAATCGGTGTAAAAGCGATCTTCAATTTCTTTTTCATCGGTAATGGCTTCCAGCTCCGACCGGAGTTCACAATCCAGTTCCGGCTGGTCTAGCCAGTTTTTATATGCTCTTTTATAATCCATTAGTTTCCCTTTCTCCAATCCTTTTGGGGTGATCACACATAATCGAACCCGCTCCCTAACGATTAGCCTTGGCTGTTTATTTCGTGTTTAACAGGCTTTCTAAGTACATTTTAAAGTCACTCCCCAGCTTGTCATCCCGCAAACCATACTCAACGGTAGCCTGTAGAAAGCCAAGCTTGTCGCCCACATCGTAACGTTTACCAATAAAATCATAGGCAAACATTTTTTCGATGGTTGCCAGGGTTTTGAGCCCGTCAGTGAGTTGAATTTCCCCTCCGGCGCCCTTACCGGTGTGCTCCAGCACCTCAAATATTCCCGGGGTGATGATGTACCGCCCTAAAATTGCCATGGTCGATGGCGCTGTACCGATGGCCGGTTTTTCAATCAGATCATTGACCTGATAGACCCGATTCCCAACAGCATCTCCGGAAACGATGCCATATTTATTGACCTGGTCCAAAGCGACCTGTTGTACTCCGATGACTGACGCCCCATAAGTATTATAGATGTCAACCATTTGTTTGAGTGCCGGGTTTTTATCATTATAAACAATATCATCCCCCAGTACCACTGCAAAAGGTTCGTCTCCCACAAATTCTTTGGCGCAAAGCACCGCATGTCCCAAACCTTTGGCTTCTTTTTGACGCACTGAAAAGATTTTTGCCATGTTCGTAATCGCTTCGACTTGCTCTAGCGCTGCGGTTTTCCCCCCAGCTTTTAACAACGCTTCCAGTTCTGGCACCTGATCAAAATGGTTGATGATGCTTTCTTTATTCCGTCCATTGATAATCAATATTTCTTCAATGCCCGATGCAACAATTTCTTCAATAATATATTGGATCGTGGGTTTATCCACAATCGGTAGCATTTCTTTGGGTATCGACTTGGTGATCGGTAAAAACCGGGTGCCCAGTCCTGCTGCCGGAATAACCGCTTTACGCACTTTTTTCATCTTATTTTATCTCCTTTTCTGGAATCCCCAGACCTGAATAGACAAAGCCTTTTGGTGGATCTTCACCAAACAGATTTCTGAAGTCAAAGAAAAAGCGATCCTTCATGACGCTCAAAACCCGCTCATGATCCATTCCTTTAAATTCCCGCCAGCTGGTGATGAGTACCAGGGCATCAGCTTTCTCGGCGGCATCATAGACATCATGACAGTAGGTAATTTCATCCTTTTCGTTGTGTAATCGCCACTTGGCTTCCTGGCTTCCTTCGGGACAGTAAATTCTTATTTTAGCGCCACCAGTAACCAGGCCCTTAATGATATTAATCGACGGCGCTTCCCGCATGTCGGTGGTTTCCGGTTTGTAAGAAAGACCTAAAACGCCAATTGTTTTTCCTTCCAGGTTACCCAAAACCCGTTTGATTTTCTCCACCATTTTGTTCTTTTGTTTTTCATTGGCGAGAATTGCACCCTTGAGCACCATGAAGTCCTCGCCATAGGCTCTGGCAATTTCAACGAGAGCCTTCGAATCTTTGGGTAAGTCACTGCCACCATAGCCGGGACCCGCTTCTAAAAAGCCTGGCCCAATCCGCTCGTCCCGACCCATACCATTGGAAACGTCAATGATATTGGCATTGGCATTCTCGCAAAGTAAAGCCAACTCATTGATAAAGGAAAGTTTCGTCGCCAGAAAGGCATTCACCCCGTATTTAATCATTTCCGCACTTTGGGGATCGGTAATTACATAATTTTCTTCTCTGACGTGAAGGGTATCATATAGCCTTTTTAAGCGTTCTACCGCCTCCAGAGAATCCGATCCGATCACAACCATATCCGGCACCAGACAATCCTTGATCATGGAACCCTTTCGGGCAAAATCCGGATTACTGATGACATCAAAGGGAATCTCAACCTCTCGGTCGTCCAGGGCTTTTTTAATGGTTTGTTGTATGATCTGACAGGTGCCGGGGGGAACAGTTGACTTAATCACCACTGTTACATAGGACTCCATATGACTACCGATGCTTTGGGCTATCGGTTTCATAAACCGGAGATCGGGAAAATCATGATCGTCCGTCGGCACTTCGCAGGTAATAAAAATGATTTCGCTTTTTTTGATGGCGTTTCGAATATTTGAACTAAAACACAATCGGCCAGTCGATACTGAAGTCGAAACCAACGCCTTTAACCCTGGCTCATAAACAGGCAATTCGCCTTCATTAAGCATATCGATTGTTTCTTCATCTGTGTCAATGCAGCTAATATTGACGTCCGAATCTGATAAAACAGAACCATAGGTAATTCCCAGAATGCCCAGTCCGATAATACAAATATTCATTCCTTATCCTCCGTTTACGATGGTTTTTTTATTGATGATACTCTTTATTTGATTTTTTGCTTCATCGATTGACAAATAAAATTCCTTATTTTTCAACTTAAATTATAGCACAGAACAAGGGTCTTTAAAACTAGCAACCCGATAAAAGCACAAAAAGAAAGCCGGGATTCGTCTAGAATCTCGGCTTTCTTTTTGTTATAATTCTTTTTTTGTATTAATACGCGCAATTGCTCTTTTCAAGGCGACTTGAGCTCGGGCGGTATCGTATTTCTCATCTTGAATACGCTTAAGTGCCCGTTCTTTTGCTTCTTCTGCCCGTTTAAGATCAATTTCTTCCGGCCATTCAGCCGCATCGGTTAAAATAATCGTCTCTCTGGGATTAATGGTGGCAACGCCTCCTAAAAGGGTGCCGCATTTTTTCTTCTTATCCGCAAAAATAATATTAAAGGTACCAATAGCCACGGTGGTAGTCAGCGGTGTATGCTCTGCCAGCACAGCCAATTCACCTTCTGATCCCCGGATGACAATACGCTCAATATCATCGTCAAAAAAAATCCCAGTCGGAGCAATGATTTTTAATCTGAACGTTTCAGCCATTAAAACTCACCTCAACTAACCTTTAATTTTTTTTGCTTTTACAATTGCATCTTCAATGGTTCCCACCAATAAGAAGGCATTCTCTGGTAAATCATCATGTTTTCCTTCAAGGATTTCTTTGAAGCCCTTAATGGTTTCACCAATTGTTACATATACACCCGATGTACCGGTAAATTGTTCTGCAACATGAAACGGCTGAGAAAGGAAACGTTCAATTTTACGGGCCCGGGTTACTGTCACTTTATCGGCGTCAGACAATTCGTCCATCCCCAAAATGGCAATAATATCCTGTAACTCTTTATACCGTTGTAAAATTTCCTGAACTTCACGGGCTGTTTCGTAGTGTTCCTGACCTACTATTTTGGGATCAAGAATACGCGACGTCGAATCCAGTGGATCCACCGCGGGATAAATACCTTTTTCTGTAATCGCCCGGTTAAGTACCGTGGTGGCATCCAGATGGGCAAAGGTCGTCGCAGGCGCAGGGTCCGTTAAGTCATCGGCAGGTACATAAACAGCCTGAACCGATGTAATTGATCCCTTGCTGGTGGATGTAATCCGTTCCTGCAACGCACCCATTTCGGTCGCCAGGGTCGGTTGGTAACCAACCGCACTCGGCATCCGGCCAAGCAGTGCCGACACTTCAGAACCCGCCTGGGTAAATCTAAAAATATTATCGATGAACAGCAGAACGTCCTGACCTTCATCGTCCCGGAAATATTCAGCCATGGTCAGACCGGCCAGAGCAATACGCATTCTGGCTCCTGGCGGTTCATTCATCTGACCAAAACAAAGGGATGTTTTATCGATAACCCCAGACTCCATCATTTCGTAGTAAAGGTCATTTCCTTCACGGGTACGTTCACCAACACCAGCAAAAACAGATAAACCACCATGCTGGGTTGCAATATTATTAATTAATTCCTGAATTAGTACAGTCTTACCAACACCGGCACCACCGAAGAGACCAATTTTACCTCCGCGAACGTAAGGACAGATCAAGTCAACAACCTTGATTCCGGTTTCAAACATTTCTGGTTGTGTTTGTTGTTCTTCAAAACTTGGTGGATGACGATGGATTGGGTGCATGGTCACACCGGTTGTATCAAAGGGTTTCCCATCAATGGGTTCACCCAAAACGTTAAACATTCTGCCAAGGGTTGCTTTCCCTACTGGCACTTGAATCGCTGCTCCGGTATCCACAGCTTCCTGGTTCCTAACCAGACCATCTGTCGAGTCCATCGCAATACATCTGACAATATCATCCCCAAGTTGTTGAGCTACCTCAACTACCAGGGTATGTCCATTGAGTTCAATATTTACAGCATTGTTCAATTTTGGCAGTTTGTCTTTTTGAAATTTGATATCGACAACTGGACCAATAACCTGAACAACCTTCCCTATATTTTGGGCCATTCCCTATAACCTCCTTGTGCAAATTAATTTGCACTCATAATTTTCTGTCCCGGCAGGAATTGTGATCCTGCTTTATGCATTTTTATCTCAGTGCTTCCGCTCCGCCGACAATTTCAGAAATTTCCTGAGTAATCGCCGCCTGACGGACACGGTTGTATTTAAGTGTTAAACCATCAATCATCTCATTAGCATTAGTCGTCGCCGATTCCATCGCGGTTCGACGGGCCCCTTGTTCACTGGCAGCACTTTCAATCATTGAACCATAAACCGTACTACTGACAAAATTGGGAATCAAAAGACCGAGCAGTTCTTCCGGTTCCGGTTCATAAGCCATAATCGTCAATTCTGAATCGATCACGGCCACTTCTCCGGCTATGTCTTTTTTTTCTGGTTTTAAGTCTTCAGCACTAATCGGAAGCAGTTTCATCAACTGTGCATGCTGAGCTATTGTTGAAACAAATTTAGTATAGGCTATATATACTTCATCATAATCGCCATTTTTAAAACCTTCCATTACAACCCCTGTGATTTCTTTTGCATTAAAAAACGTGGGTCGTTCGGAAATTCCAAGATATTCACCCTGGATGTCATAATAACGGTTTCTGAAATGATCGCGGCCACGGGAACCCACCGTATAAATAACAGCATCTTCTTTATTGGCAACATGATCTTCAACCAATTTGGCAACATTCACATTGTAGCCGCCGGCTAATCCTTTATCCCCAGTTATGACGATATAGGCAACTTTTTTGACTTCACGCTGCTTCATGTAGATATTTCGTGTATTTCCGCTTTTCTCGACAATGCGTCCCATACTTTCAATCATGGCCTCAAAATAAGGGCGACGGCCTTCGGCAAGCTCACGACTTTTTCGCAACTTTGCTGAAGCCACCAATTCCATGGCATGGGTGATTTGCTTGGTACTGTTTACACTTTTTATCCGACGTTTAATATCTTGTACATTTTCTGCCACTCGAAATCACCTCCGCTGACAATCTATACAGATTTACTGAAAACTTTTTTATAAGCCTCAATACATTCTCCAAAAGCTGCGACAACCTCATCTGAAAGGCCGTCCTTCCCTTTAACCTTGATCATAATTTCAGGGTAATTCTTTTGAGCATATTTCATTAGACCTTTTTCAAATTCACGGATATTTTTTACTTCAACGTCGAGCAGGAAGCCGTTCGTTGCCGCAAAAAGAATCAATACCTGTTCTTCAACTTTCATCGGGTCATATTGATCCTGTTTCAGGATTTCAACGATCCGTTCGCCTTTAGCCAACTGGGCTTTGGTCGCATCGTCAAGATCTGATCCAAACTGGGCAAAAGATGCCAACTCCCGATACTGAGCATACTCAATACGAAGCGGTCCGGCAACCTTTTTCATGGCTTTAATCTGCGCGGATCCCCCAACTCGGGATACCGAGATACCAGGGTTAACTGCTGGACGTATACCAGAACGGAAAAGTTCACCTTCAAGGAAGATCTGACCATCTGTAATCGAGATTACATTTGTTGGGATATAGGCCGAAACGTCACCTGCCTGGGTTTCAATGATTGGCAGCGCAGTAATGGATCCACCTGCTTTAAGCTTAGCCGCACGTTCAAGAAGTCGTGAATGCAAATAGAAAACATCCCCTGGATAAGCTTCACGACCTGGCGGACGACGAAGGATCAAGGACATGGCTCGATAAGCCACCGCATGTTTTGATAAATCATCATAAATAATCAGCACATCTTTTTGTTGTTCATTCATGAAATATTCAGCCATGGTAACTCCAGCGTATGGTGCTAAATATTGCAGTGGTGCCAATTGGGCAGCCCCAGCTGAAAGAATAATGGTATAGTCCATAGCATTATTTTCTTCCAATTGTCCAACGATCTGGGCAACGGTTGATTCTTTTTGGCCAATGGCGACATAAATACAGATAACATCTTCACCTTTTTGGTTAATGATGGTATCAATCGCTAATGCTGTTTTCCCGGTTTGTCTGTCACCAATGATCAACTCACGTTGTCCACGTCCGATGGGGATCATCGAATCAATCGCTTTATACCCGGTTTGAATCGGCTGATTAACTGATTCACGTTCAATAACACCCGGTGCTTTAACTTCAACGGGACGACGGAAATCTGTGTTAATCGGGCCTTTCCCATCAATTGGAAAACCCAACGCATTAACAACTCGGCCAATCATGGCGTCGCCGACTGGTACTTCCACAATACGACCGGTACACCGAACGATATCACCTTCAACGATGTCATCATCATAACCAAGAAGAACACAACCAACATTGTCTTCTTCAAGATTGAGTACCATCCCGTAAACCTCGTTAGGGAAAGCTAAAAGCTCGCCTGCCATAGCATTTTCAAGACCATGAACACGGGCAACCCCGTCTCCAACTTGAATGACCGTACCGACATCGACGACTTCAAGCTTATCTTCATAACGCTCAATTTCATTTTTAATAATTTGACTTATTTCCTCTGGTCGGAGATTCAACTTTACTCACCTCTTTTTATTGTAGTCTTAAACTATTCATTTGTGTTTTCATTTGATCTAACTGATTTCTGATACTCCCGTCAATAACCTGGCCCCCAACATAAACCACAGCGCCGCCTAAAATTGATGCATCAATGACATTTTCTAGAATCACTTTTTTACTAAAGCGCTTTGCCAGATTTTCTTCTAGCGCAATCCGAAGGGCTTCGTCCAGGGGTACAACAGTCAATACCCGGGCTTCAACTAAACCTCTATGCTCGTTACACTGAGCTTTAAAGTCATCATAAATTTCAAAAATATTTTCAAATCGACCTTTGTCCACAAGAATCTTCAAGTAATTCTTAACATACTGACTAGAAACAGTTTCGAACACGCGCAGTAAAATCCCTTTTTTTTCATCGCTATTCAATGATGGTGTTAAGATGAGATTCAGCAGATTCTTTTCTGATCGAACCAAATCAACAACACCGGTAAAATCTGCAAGTATTTCTTCAATCTGATTGTGCTCATCAGCCACCAGAAATAGAGCATGGGCATATTTTCTTGCAACTAAACTCATTTAGCTTCCCCTACCTTATCGATAAAGTCCAAAATCATTTTTTCGTGTTGTTTTTGATCCATGGATTCGTGAATTATTTTTTCCGCCGCAAAGAGCGAAAGGTCGACAATGTTAGATTTTACTTCGTTCATTGCCTTGCGTTTTTCGAGTTCAATTTCCTGCATCGCTTTTTCGATGACTAATTTCGCATCCTCATGCGCTTTTTCGATGATCTCGTGTTTTTGAGCCTGCGCTTCCACATTTGCATCCCGGATAATTTCCCGCTCTTTCAAACGGATATCAGCCAGTAAACCTTCATATTCCAGCTTCAGCTTTGCAGCTTCAGCATTTTTTTCACTCGCTCCTGCGATTTCAGCAGAAATATCATCTTGTCTTTTGGCAAGAATATCTTTAACTTTTTCATAAAAGAAATGTTTCAAGATTAAAAAGAAAATAATAAAGTTTACGACCGTTGCCAATAAACCCATTAAGTCTATTCCAACTAAGCCAGCGTATTCAATCATAATGTTATATCCCCCTTTCTAAATTCATCTGCTTTGAAGTATTTCATTACAAAATCACCTATCTAAATAAAGGGATTAGCAAAGAGTAAGATCAGTGCCACGATCAAACCGTAGATCCCTGTTGTTTCAGCGACTGCTGCCCCTAAAAGCATGGTTCTAACGATATCACTTTGTGCTTCTGGCTGACGGCCAACTGCTTCGGCGCCTTTACCGGCTGCAAATCCCTGACCAATCCCAGGTCCTACCCCGGCGATCATTGCGATACCAGCTCCAACAGCTGAAAATGCTTTAATTAAATCGATACCTTCCATTTGTATACGTTCCTCCTTTTATCAATTGATAATTTTATTTTTTTTGTGTGTATTAAATAAATGGGTTTGCAAATAATAAGATTAACGCCACAATCAACCCATAAATACCGGTAGTCTCAGCGACCGCTGCTCCTAAAAGCATGGTTCTGACAATGTCACTTTGAGCTTCCGGCTGACGGCCAACGGCTTCAGCACCTTTACCGGCTGCAAATCCCTGACCAATCCCAGGTCCTACCCCGGCGATCATGGCGATGCCAGCTCCAACAGCCGAAAACGCTTTAATTAAATCGATACCTTCCATAATTATGTTTTCCTCCTTTTAAGTTAACACACAAAACCGATCTTCTATAAGAACGGATTTGCATACATTAAAATTAACGCCACAATCAATGCGTAAATACCAGTTGTTTGAGCAACCGCCTGTCCTAACAGCATAACCCTTAGAATCGAACTCTTCATTTCCGGTCGATTTCCAACCGCTTCGGCACCTTTTCCCGCTGCAAAACCTTGACCGGTTCCCGGTCCAATCCCTGCGACCATCGCAATTCCGCTGGCCATGGCTGAAGCAGCCAAAACCCACATACTGCCGGTAGCATTAATAAATGGATTTGCAAATAACAAAATCAATGCGATTACTAATGAAAAAATACCGGATGTTTCTGCAACCGCTGATCCTAAAAGCATGATCATTGTGATATCGTTGGACTTAGTCGGATTTTTCCCAACCGCTTCGGCACCTTTTCCCGCTGCAAACCCTTGCCCGATCCCTGGACCAACTCCAGCAACCATGGCAATGCCGATACCAAGCGCGGAGAAGCTTTTAATAACATCGATAGGTTCAAACTGACTCAAAAACTGTATTACGAACTCTACGATATTCATATCACCAATCATAATTATCCCCCTCCTTTCTCATCAATCCATCGCCATTGAAATAAATACCATGGTTAACATTGTAAAGATAAAACTTTGCAATAATCCAGAGAAAATATCAAAATAAAAATGGAACGGAATCGGAATCACTGCTGCGAAAAACATAAATCCCGTTAATGCCGTGTAAAGCAACGACATGATGATTAAACCACCTAACATGTTTCCGAAAAGACGGAACGATAATGAAACCGGGTTTGCCAATTCTCCGATGATATTAATCGGTAGTAAGAATGGCATTGGCTCAAGGTATCCCTTGAGGTACCCACCCAGGCCTTTTGATTTTAGACCAAAGAACTGGGTCATAAAAAATGTCATCAAAGCCAGGCCAACGGTACAGTTTAAATCGGCTGTCGGAGATCTCAGACCATAGATTCCAGACGTGTTCGAAAACGCGAGAAACATGATTAGCGCCAGCATGTATGGTGCAAATCCCATTTTATCTTTTCCCATCGTTTGTCCGACCAAATTGTCCATAGCCGTGACAATGGTTTCAGCAATGACTTGGGCTTTACCTGGACGTTTTTGCATATTTTTTGTTAAAATAGCACATACCACCAGAATCATCGCCATGATTATCCAGGTGTTCACAAGCGTCTGCGTAATTGGGAGTCCAAAGAGCTCCCCGTAAATTTTTGGGCCTTCCATTGTTTTTTCACCTCATTGTCCAGGCGCTTTAGTTTGTTAAACCGCCTATTGTGTTTTTGGATTTTTTACGCCTTATTAATCAAGACGTTTTTTTTTGATGCTTTTGATACTGTTGTATTGATTAAAACTGAAATCTTCACGGCAACTAAACCAAGGATCACACCGACGATGTTTACCCAGGGATTAATAATTGCCACATATATAACAACACCGGTTAATAGGTATCTCAAAAAATATCTGGTCTGAACATATTTTTGAGCCCTCGCCGATGGCATTTTCATTGCCTTGTCAAAAGTTAATTGCATTAATCTGAAATTGAGGATGCTGTAAGCGCCCCCAAAGAGAACCCCTAACACAAAGAAAAGTGGCTCTTTCGCCAAAAAACCAAATAGCATTAATCCCAGGCAGACGAATCCGCCATCAACCATTATTTTTGTTTCTAAAGATAGGTTCTTAAAAATCTTTATCGTTTTCATCATTTTCCCTTTTTACCTGATCCCGGTATTCTTGAGCACGTTTTTTATCCTGTTCTTTTTCTTCCTCTGTTTTGTTCTCGGCGTCTCTTTTTAGCGCCTTTTCACTCATTCGCAGGGGAATCACATACAAGTTTCTCAGACCGGCTAGAACACCCACCACCGCTAAAATAATTACCAGCAGATTGCCCGTATGAAAATAGAAATCAAGAACCTTGCCAATCACAATCATCATCCCCACCGGGACAAGCACTGAGATCCCAATCTGAGAAATCATGGCCAGGTATTTATAAGGCTTTTCCTTTCCTCTTTTCATCACCACTCCAATATATAAGTATTTTTTTGTCGTGAATCTGTCTTTTTTAGTGAATTAGTTTGTTAATAAATCTACAATTCCATTAAAAAGACTAATATTTATCTTTTTTCGTGAAATCTTTTACATATAGTATCACAATTTGATAGACGTGTATATACAGCAATCCGCTTTTTTTGTTATTTTGAATATTTTTTTTCGATCGCGGTAATCCCATCAATACGGCGTTGATGACGGCCTCCGGCAAACGCCGTTTCCAACCAGATCTTAACGATCCGCATGGCCAGGCCCTCTCCTAAAACCCGGGCGCCCAACACCAATACATTAGCATTATTGTGTTCTCTTGACATTTCTGCCATAAACTCATTGGTACATAATGCTGCCCGTATTCCCGGCACCTTGTTAACCGCCATGGAAATACCTAAGCCGGTTCCACAGATCGCGATTCCCCGTTCACAGTCACCAAAGCTGACCGCTTCGCCAACTCGTTCCCCATAAATGGGATAGTCACATGAATCAACGGTATCCGTTCCAAAATCGACGACCTCATGACCCTGCTCAATTAAAAACGGTTTAATGGTTTCTTTTAAACCCAAGCCGCCATGATCCGAACCTATTGCAATTTTCATAATACTTCCTTCCTGTTATATAAAGGTATAGCCAGCCGCTTTATACAGCCGATTAATTAAGGCCAATGTTTCATTATCCAGCGGAATATCCTCCGCATAGATCTTTTCAACCCCAAGCTCATCAAAGGTCCGGAGCCGGGAAAAAAGATTTTTTGACATCTCCCTGGGATCATTTCGGCTTCCCAGCGAAATAATCAGGCCCTCCCGATAACACCCCATCGTTTCATCGCTGGCCAATACCCCAATCGTCATGGGATTTCCCTTGTAGTGAGAAAGTGCTCTGGTGATTTTCTCGCAAATCTCTTCTGACGTTCCCTTAACAACGACCAGATCCCCCTTGGGCGAATAGTGGGTGTATTTCATCCCGGGTGACGCAATCTTTTCCGGCACTACATTTTGGGTCACATTGGTGGAAACTGCGACCTGGCCTAAAACCTCTCGGAGTTCTGCCAGGGTAACATCCCCGGGCCTTAGTACCATCGGCGGTTCGACGGTCATATCGATAACCGTCGATTCCAAACCCAGTTCGGTATCGGACGATAAAATAATACCGTCAACCCGCCCATCCAGGTCCTCAAGCACATGTTTTCCCTGCGTCGGACTGGGGCGGCCGGATCGATTGGCGCTGGGGGCGGCAATCGGGCAACCAGCCATTTTGATAAATGCCTGGGCAATGGGGTGATCCGGAAATCTTACCCCAACCGTATTTAAGCCTCCCGTCACCACAGCGGGAATTGTAACTGCCTTTTCCATGACGATGGTTAGTGGACCGGGCCAAAAAGCCTTCATCAATCGTTCCGCCTTTTCAGGAATCGCGGCAACCAACGGCCCCACTGCATCCAGACTGGCGATGTGAACAATCAGCGGATTATCGTCCGGCCGGCCCTTGGCTTCAAATATTTTTTTGATGGCCAGGGGATTGAAGGCATCTCCCCCCAATCCGTAAACCGTTTCCGTCGGAAAAACAACTGTTCCGCCAGCCTTAATAAAAGCGGCGGCTGTTTCTAAATCACTTAACGCCGCATCGTTAATGTTTTCGATCGTTATTATTTTGCTTTTCATGATTTGTTCCTATTATTCTTAATCCGTTTTAACACCGGTTTTTCATTCGGCGTCACTCAACAATTGTTGTTTTAAGGTCCAAAGATTTTGGGATAAATCGACATGATAACCGTGGGGATTCACCATCCGCTTAAATGCCGGCCACAAACTTTCCTTTTCATCTTTTAAGTGCTGCCCAATTTCTGAGATCGTCGGGGATTGATACACACATCTTCCATCAATAAATACCGGCACCAACAATTCCCGAATATAATAGTCGGTTATCATTCGTTTTTTCCAGGTATGAACCGGATGAAAAATAGTCAATGGTTCCGCTTCATTAATGGTTTCATCCGCCAGCGTAATTAAATCCGCCAGGGCCATCCCGTTACTTTTTCCATAAATACGGAAAACTTTCTTGTATCCGGGGTTGGTGATCTTTTCCGGATCATTAGAAACTTTTAACTTTGCTTTGCCGGAAATCACCGCCAGTTTATAAACGCCACCCAAAGCAGGGCAATCATAGGCGGTAATCAACTTAGTGCCGACACCCCAGGAATTAATTTTTGCGCCCTGACTTTTTAAATCTTTGATCAGATGTTCATCCAGATCTGATGATGCCACAATTCCGGCATCTCTAAGGCCCGCATCATCCAGCATTTTTCTGGCTTCAATGCTAAAATAAGCCAAATCGCCGGAATCAATTCGAATCCCATATCGTCCGGTAATCCCGCCCGTAGCCAGCGCTTTTTTAAACACCTTAATGGCATTGGGGACACCTTTTTCCAGAGTATTATAGGTATCGACTAAAAGGATGGCATTGTCTGGATTGTACTTAACATATTTCTCAAAGGCTTCCAGTTCGGTATCATAGCTTAAAATAAAACTATGACTCATGGTTCCCATTGCCGGGCGATTAAGCATTGCTTCAGTTTCCACCACACTGGTTCCGGTACAGCCACCGATGACAGCGGCTCGAGCGCCATAATAACCAGCTTCTGTTCCGTGGGCCCGGCGCAAACCAAACTCCATGACGACATCCCCACGGGCTTCTTCTATAATCCGGGATGCCTTGGTGGCGATGAGGGTTTGATGATTGATAATACTGAGAATCGTGGTTTCCACAATCTGGGCCTGAATCAGCGGCGCCTTGACCCGAATAATCGGTTCCATCGGAAATACAATACTACCTTCCGGAATGGCAAATATTTCTCCTTCGAATTTAAAATTCTCCAGATAGGTTAAAAAAATGGGTGAAAATTCAGGATGATTCTTTTTTAGTAATACCGTATCTTCCCGTGTAAACCGGATCCCATTGATATACTCAACAACCTGTTCCAACCCGGCAACAACTGTATAACCACCCTGAAACGGGTTATTTCTAATAAAAACATCAAAAACGGCTTCTTCATTTTCCTTACCATCTTGAACGTATACATTTCCCATGGTAAATTGGTATAAATCCGTTGCAAGCTGAAGCTTTCGGTCAAATTGCATACTAAATTCTCCTTCTTTTCACATTGCATATTATTCTACCACTTTATTAGAGTAAAATACAAACTTTTTCAATATAAATATTTGCATGTTGTTCCCGATTTTTCCCGTTTTTATCCATTTTTCGACTGAATTCGTTTGCTAATAATCGCCTTGTTAATAAATATACAATCACGATAACAAATTCTTGCTGTGAATTGTGGCAAAAAAAAGAAATGCTCTCGCATTTCATATTTTTTTACGATTAATTTTGCTAATCAACTACAGCTATCGCAATCACCTGAGCAGTCACTGTCATCACAGTCACTTTTTTTGACTTCATCAGAAAACCCGAATAAAACTGTTTGGCCCCGTTTTTCCCGCTCTGCATAAATTTCTAAATCACTCCAGGGAAGTCCCGCCCATTTTGCTAAAGCCAAATCTGTTGGATATTTTCCCAACATCTCAATTTTGCCCGCCACAATCGTAATCGGCAGACAGTCAATGCCTTTCGTGGCAATAGCTTCCTTTACCACAAAGCTATCCATAAATGCCGGCATATCGTCGATGACGTTATATCGCGACACCGAAACACCGCGTTCTCGTAAATCCTTTACCATTCGCTCAATTCGAATCAAATCTGCTTCAATCATCGGGTCGCAAACGCCACTGGCGCAGCCCGCCGGTTCGTATATTTCTACTTTTTTCATTATTGCCTCCTACGATTATTTTTTATTTAAGGTTGATTTACCCGAACCATTCACTCCGAGAAAAACCGCCATATTAAGGATGTTTTTAATTTCAACATCTCGCAATACTTTGTAATTTTTTATTTTTATGGATTCGATTTTCATTTAGTCAGCCTCACTGCGGTCACTTCTCTATTTTATACATCTTTATTATAGCAGATGTACCGGGCTTCATCAATTTTTTTAACTAATCGCTGAATCCGATCGGCGCGAGGTACTGAGGTTGTTGATGATGATGATTATACGTTAATTAATTAGTGAGAGGCCGGTACGCACACGACATCATTCAACCACTTGCCATTTGGCCGCATCGTTAAGTTCTTCTTTGAAAGATGTCCACGTCATACGATTAAGACTTGTCATACTGAAGCTTTCACGACTATCATTGAAAGGATGTTTGACAATATATTCATACCATTTGCCGTTTTCATGATTGAAAACCAGATTCGTTGCCCATAAATTCGTCCCCGTGGTATCTTTAGCCGGATTGGAATAGATTATGGATTCTTTCCAATTATTTCCAAAAAAGTAGGCCTGTACCCGTAAATCTGAAGAACTTTTTTGATACGTGGTTTTACTCAATACCGTCTGAGGCATTAATTCCCACTCCCCACCATTTTCTTTTAGTATTTTTGCCCGAAACGTATCATTTGAAAAATTGCTATTCGTGATCCCCAAATATTTTCGTATTTCTTCGTCTGACATGTCTTTAATCTTATCTAAAAGCACTAGCGTGTCAAGATAAAGTCTGCCATCAGCAACCGTTGTGTGTTCTGAGCAGTACATTACCCCCACAGCGTGATCCTCGCTTTCATAGTAGGAATACCCATAACAAACACCGCCTCCGGGGCACAGATGAGCTTCGTCGCCATAATTTTCTTCTGTAAAAGCATTAATATTCAAGCCTGGCGTAATCCGGGATTGGGTTTCAAAGAGCCGAACAATATCCTTGCGCTGGGTGTCGCACAAAGATTCCTGTGAATGGCTGACAAAGCCCAGCATCGTCGGAATAGCAAAGGCTGCCAGAACAGCTAGAATAACCAGAACGACGATGATTTCGGTCAAGGTAAAGCCTTTTTTATTATTCATCACACACCTCATTGTTAAACGATGATTTTCTTTCCTAATCATTGTTTAACATTTCAATTCCCTTTTTCCGCTTTTTTCAGAACCAAAAACAGTGGCTTGTTTATTTCCAAATTAATTTTATTGCCGTTTACTATAAATCTGCTGTCCAACTGTAGATTTTTACTATTATTAAAAATAATTCCACCACTTAAGTTCGACATCAAATTCTGAGGAATTAATTCATAGTTCATAGCCTTTTTCTCATTTGTAGTTGTTTGCGTGACATTTAAAACAATATCCCGAATCTGATCAACCGGGTATGTATCAAAATCATTTATGCTCGCATTGTAGATTTTTTCTACACATTGTCCTTTATCATCAATACCAATAATATAATCCGCATTTTTCGCTATTACGTCAGTAGAAGTAATACTATTTAAAAGCTTAACTTCTACTGACGTTGACAAATTATTCTGCAAGTCCGTTTCAATATTAGTAATACTCTTTTGTTTATAAGAAATATCGCCACCACGCGTATATATTTTTTGAGCCATCAGAAAGACCGAAATCACTGTCGCCATTAAAATACCTGAGATCAATAGTGCCACCAGCAGTTCAACGAGAGTAAAGCCCATTTCCCCGTTATTCCAATTGTTTTTTTTCATTGATAGACACTCCCTTTTTTTGTAAAAGCACCTAAATCGAGATAAGATTGATCATTATTATAATAAACCCTGACATAGATCTTATAACCTACTGCATTTGCAACGCTGACAACATTTCCCGCGAGATCAACTGGCTCATAGTAATACTGCTTTCTTGGATCTGAAGGCTGATTCGGTAAAGTAAAGCTACCATTTACTTTTGTAGCATCTATCACTGTCGGATCATCCAGATTTGTCCGCTCAGACAATTGTGTCATAATTACATCAATCATCTCTTGCGCCTGGGCTGCTTCATTATTCTTTGAATCACTGAATACAACCATTTTTTGTCCGTATAGAAGCGCCCCAACAAGCGTAACCAGAATGATTGCAATGATTGCTGTGGCAGCCACTGTTTCGATGAGGGTAACACCAGCTCGGTTTTTTAAAACATTCTTCACGCTCCACCTCTTAATAATATTTTTCTGTTCCAGGAGAAATATCAATTGTCGAATTTGCCGAACCTTCGCAGGAACAGTTTAGCGGATCCGGCCAAGTTGGTGGTGTATAAGGAAGTTCTCCAGTTCCCGGTAATTCTTCAATTTTATTCCCAGTCACATTAGAATAATTCCCAACTTTATTTAATGTACTTGTCTTAATATTAAAAATATTCGATCCGCCGCCGCTCTTCCCGGCATAATAAAAGTCTGCATTACCGGGGATGGCTATCGAATTGGCGTTCAGATAAATTGCATCGGATTTCACATTGAGTTTGAGGGTATGTGGATTGTCTTGAATAAGTGTGATCTTCTCATCGTTTCCACCACCACTGTTATGATCGTAATTTCCAAAAATGACCTTCTGGGCACCGTTAATGTTCACAACTGAATTAACTTGCTCATAACCACCATTAAATCGAAGATTGAGTACCTCATTCTTCGGATAAAAATTAAGCTCACTTTGTAATCTATATATCTCGGTCTCCCCAAGGCAATCAAAATATTCACAGGTTAATTCCAGTGGACTCTTTGCTTGAACCAAACGAAAATCACCCTTAATTTCAATTTTACCCGCATCAATTTTCAATGAAGAATTCCAGTTCAGATCAATCCCATCACATTCTATGGAACAAATATTTGAAATGTCAATATGAACATTATTACTATTGACTGCCTTAATTGTACCAATAATTAGGTGATTTTTTTTGTTTTCCGCACCCTTGATCTTGAGTTGGGAGAGATGATCCAGGTTGATATTATCAGTATTTAAATAGTTGATATTTTGAAACGTTACCTGTGCGTTTGTGCTTTTTGTAGTTATATCACCGTCCAGCCAGAAATTAACCGCATCCCAAACCACGGTCGTCTTATCTCCAATAACCACAGAACCACCTTTGTTATTGGCAATATCCTCAATCACGATATCCTTTGCTTTGATAGTACTAATCAAACTATTATTATTGGCAGCAATACTAACCTTACCTGCCAGAAACGTTTCATTGCATACTATTTCCAATTTAGAATGGCTGGTAACATTAAGACTGCCATTTTTTTTATTTTTTGTGTTAAAAATAATGATGTTGTCAGCTGTTATTTTGTTGTCAATTTTACCTGCTGTCCAACTGTTTAGATTCAGATCGCCTTCTATCCAAAGATTTTCCAGGTCTTCCCAAACCACACTTGATGCTCCGTTAATGGTCAAGTTTCCTTTTTTCTGATTGGATACATTCTCAATAATAATATTTTTAGCCTTTATCCGGTTAATAATATTATTATTGTTGGTGTCAATAATCAAGTCACCTTTGATCCACAACGTGTCACACTCAATGTCAATACCGGTATTGCTACCGACAATCAAATCGCCTTCAAAAATCATCGTTCTAGCTTTTAGCTTATTTATTTTGCTCTGATTGTAGGTTTGTTTATATTCGCCTTTAAAACGCAACTCATTTGTTGCGGTAATGTTAAACGATGCACCCTCAACATTAGACGTGGGCATATTTGCCACAAAACAAATATTGTCAGCCATTAGATTCAGGATCGGATTATTTGCCCAGTTAAATTGATCCACCTTTAAGCTGGATCCAGTAGCATTAACATTTAAAACATTGCTTGTACTTGTAAACGTGCTTGTCGGGTTTGTTGCAATTGTGCATTGCGTAGTCGGCCAACTAGTTACCATAATTTTAGTACTCAACCAGCCACTAATATTGGTTGTCGGGGCTGTCGGCATCGTTGGCACTGTCGGCTTTGTGGGTTCCACAAAGGTACCTCCGCCAGAGCCCGGCGTTGTGGTAACAACATAATTATAATCGACCTGATAATCCAACTTTCGTCTGAGATTCTCAGTCTCAACCTTGAATAGGTATTTGGAGGTATCCGTCGTCCCGACAATCGTCGGAGTTTTTTCAATAAACACTTTTCCAACAACCGTGCTTGTCCCGCTATTTGAAAATGCCAAGGTATCAGCCACGTTTTTTTCGTCACAATAAATCGTTGTTATCTCATTTTCCAAGCCTAAAATAGCCTGTTTAATTAGATTTATTTCCGCTGTTGTGCTGGCTTCATCATTGAGTGCCGCTACCAGTTCATCATATTTATCTGATAATTTTTTTTCCCGTTCATGAATCGCTATCTTCCCATACTCAATCACCGACTTGGCGTCAATATAGGCCTGCCGGCTCTCAACCGTTTCCTGAGTAAAAGTAAAATCGCTGTTAGCGAACGCAAGCAGGGAGGCGACCATGATCATGATAATCATACCGATAATTAGAACAAACGCCAGGGAACTGCCTTGTTGATTCTTTAGTTTTTCTATTGTTCTAATACCCACGATCACCCTCCACCCAATTCTATGGTTTATATTTCGAAATGCCTTATCTTACTGAATTTTCTACTGTTTACCTATCTTGTACAATACGCTCTTCTTTTGTAATGCTTATTTTTCAACCATATAAACCGTAAATGTCACATTAATGCTAATATTCCCGCCGTTTAATTGAGCGGTGGTGTTTGTGGTAGACGTTGTTCCTGCCGTTGTCGCTGCTGCTTCCGGGGCAATTGCAAAGGTCGATACAATCATATCCGGTCGGGCTGCCACCGCATCCAGTAAGCGATAAAAGTTTGTTTGTGTTCCGGTGAGTTCCATATTCACCACCCCAGCCCAGGTTTCTGGCCCTTCTCCGCTTATTGCTGCATCAGCACTTTCAGTGGTTGTGTCCGTGGTTGCATCAGTACTTGCCGTCGTATCTAGTGTTGTATCTTCGGTCCCCACTGATGCCGACGGCTGTTCATCCGATGTGTAGGCCGTAAATGTCGCCACCCGAGCCAACTCATTACTTTCAATCGCCAACACCTTGGGAGATAGACTGTAATCCAGACTCAACTGGGTTAGTAGCATATCCAACCCTTCATTGGTCAGCTTCGGTTGGAAAGGCGCTTTTAAAGTGACCAGACTGGCCGTGGCATCATCCCGGGTTTGCATCGTGGACGGAATGGCATCAATTGCCATTTCCATCGATTCTTTTGTGAACTGGGCCTCAGAAACCTGGTCGTTAACCACCTGAAAACTGCTAAAACTTGGCAAAATTACAAAATAGATACCGAAAAATCCAATCAGAAAACAACCTAAAGTATAAATTAGCAATTTTTCTCTTTTGGTCAGTTTTTTCATTGGCTATTACCTGCTTTCAGATAGGCAACGGCGGCAAATCCGTATCCCTTGGTTGTTGACGTCGTTGTTGTCGTGGTGCTTGTTTGTGTCGAGATCTCAGCATAACCGGTGTATTCCACCTGGGTAAAGTACCCGGTGCTTTTTAACCGTTCAATATAGCGTGCCGCTTCCTTTTCGTTGTCGGCGATCGCAATAATCTGGAGCGCTCCAGTGGTTCCATCATAATCCAGAGAATTAAGATCGATCACATTATTCCCCTGTGTCGCAATGCTGTTCATCATCACCGATACTAAATCAGGATTGCTGCTAATCGCGGCATTAATGGCTTCAATTCGTGAAACTTCTGTCTGTAATCCACTGACCTCATCGGTTAATGCTTTGGCCTGCAAATATTCGGCCTGGTTGTTGGTATCACTGATATAAGCATTTATTTCTTCCAGCTCTTTCTGAGCACGGTATTTAAGTCCAAAAAAGACCCCAAAAACAATTAAGCAGATCAGGATCATAGCAGCAGGAAGAATTAACGCCTTATATTCAAAAGGCAGTTCTTTTTTAACCACACTGCTCTTTTTAAAGGCGATAAAAAGATTGATCGGTTTTGTTCCGGCAAAAAAACCGGCAATGGGATAAATAAAGCGCCCAAAATCGAAGGACTCATCCATCACAAAGCCATTTTTTATATTGGGGGTCTGAGGTATATTAAAAAGATTGAGATCCGGATCAAAATTAAGTGCCCGAAGGCCGCTTAGTTCATACTCATCCAACCCGGCATAAAGGCTCATATTCAGGGTATGTTCGGATTTCTGTGATTTGTTAAACTGGATCAGCGATGACAGCTTGCCAAAGAGTTCATCGGCAAAAGCATCAGTCCCTCGTTCAGCAAGCAACCGGGAGCGATTGGAAAAAATATAAATGCCGTTTTCAAATAACAGCGATACCAGGTTTTTCCCATCCAGAATATTAAGCGCAAAGGTCATGCCCTTGTAGTCTTTGGTTGCCGATACATATTGAATCAGCGTGTTAAGCCCCACATCGATGCTCTTGATCTGAATTTTCAAACTGGCAAACAAGGTAATGTAAGACTCCAACACCCGTTTTTCAACGCCGCAACCAAAGATATTATTACCGGTCACTCCAGGTATGTGGGCATAATCCACCACCAGGTCATCATAGTTACCGGCCGAATCATCAAATTCAGCGGCAGCCAGGGCGGCTAGTTCTTTGGGTTTGAGTTTGGGAACCGCCACCGTTTTTGTGGCAATCAAACTGCTGTCGATGACCAGTTTCATATTTTTAAACAGTTTGGGATTCTCTTTTCGTGCTGCAACAATCGACTCTCTTACCGCTTCTTCATTGGTAATGACGCCATTGATCAGCGCTCCGGTCTCCACCGGCAATAGTATAAAATTAGATATGTTAAGACGTCCACCCTTAATGGTCCCCTGGAGGACTTGGATACCATCATTTGAAAAATAGACAACTGTCTGCATATAAAGCCTTCCTATCCGATATTTTGATACAAGCTCATAATTGGGAGCATCACCGATAACATGATACCGCCGACAATTACAGCCATAATAATGATCATAATGGGTTCAATAAAGGTCACCAGCCGGGTGGTCGCCATTTCCGCTTCATAGTCAAAGGAGTCCGCCACTGATTCTAGCATATCATCCAGATTTCCGGATTCTTCGCCAATATAGATCGTGGATACCAGCTTGGCGTCAAACCCTTCAATGGTTTGGATCGACGCTGAAAGCGGCTCCCCATTGCGTACCTGCTCAATGGCATGAGGAAACTGCGATTGCAAGTAGGTGTTCCCGATGGTATCCCCGCTGATGGTCAGGGCGTTGATCATCGCCAAACCGCTGGAATATAGTGAACTTAGAGTTCTGGCAAAACGGGCAGTGTAAATAATCTTCATCAGCTTGCCGATCTGGGGGATTTTTAATTTAAACTGATCCAAGGCTTTTTTGACACCGGGGACTGTTATCAGAAAGCTTCCCAACACAATTAAAATCAATGTTCCGATAAGATAAATATACCAATAGGTGGTCATCGAATTACTGATATTAATCATTAACTGCGTAATCGCCGGCAATTCAATGCCTTCAAAGAGGGTAAAAAACTGGGGTAAAATCAAGGTAAAAATTAGAATCACAACCATGATCGTGATAAAAAATAAAATGATCGGGTAGGTCATCGCACTTTTAATTTTCCCCCGGAGCTTATGTTCCTTCTCATAGTGATCGGCCATCTTTCGGGCTGTTCCCTCCATCTGACCACTGGCTTCCCCGGATTTATACATATTGATCAGCAGCTCGGGAAAGGAGCCGCCGGTTGCTTCCATGGCATAAGACAGGGTATTGCCCCGTTGGATTTCCTGATACAGGATACTGTAAACTTTTTTGATCGGCGGTTTAATATCACGTTCTTCCATAATCTTAATCGCCCGGATCATGGTGATACCTGAAGCCAACATCCCGGAAATCTGTCTGGAAAAATCCGACAATTCCATTGGTTTTAGTTTATAAACCTTATGATGTTCCGAAACTTCGGTTATTTTTAAGGCAAATTCATTATTCTGCCGCAGCGTTCGTCGAACCAAATCCGAACTTGCGGCTTCCATGGTGCCCTTTACCATTTGAGACTGTAAGTTTTTTGCAGTGTATTTATAAACAGGCATAGGCCCTCCGTTTTTGACTTTAGCTTAAGCGATTATAACCCGAACAGGTTAAAATACCACTGTATTATTATATCACCAAATAGTAATGCTGTCATGATTCCGATGCATAAATAAGGGCCAAAGGCCATATGCTTATCCTTTGTTTTTCTGGCCAGCAGCATAACTGCCACCGCGCCCCCAAGGATCAGGCCAATAAAGGCTGCCAGCAAAGTATTTTCCCAGCCCAACAGAAATCCGGCGACCCCCATCAGCTTAATATCCCCACCGCCAAAGGCATCGGCGATAAAAAGAGCCAGGACCAACATCGGCAGACTAATCACTCCCATGCCAATCACTCGGGAAAGGAGCCCGATCTGAGGGAAAAAGAAAAAGCTGAGTAAAGCCGGTGCCATCAGCGCAATCACGAGACCATTGGGAATGGTCATGGTATCAAAGTCAATCATGGTAATACAGATTAAAATGGCCCCTGCCGAGAATACTACCAGCCACTGAAAGGATAGACCATAAACTGCAAAAATCAGGATTGCCATCAGCCCGGTAAAGAGTTCAACTAACAGATAGCGAACGGCGATGGGCTCACCGCAATCGACGCATTTCCCCCGTAGCCAGAGATAGCTAAACAGCGGAATATTGTGATAGCCCTTGATCTGAGCATTGCAACGGGGGCAGAACGAGCGTCCCTTGGCAAAGGATAGCGCCTTGGGTACCCGGTAGATAACCACGTTAAGAAAGCTACCGATAACAATTCCGATAACAAAGATATATAAATAGAGGATACTGTTAATCAGCACAAGCATATGCGTCTAAGTCCTTTCCTGAAAAGCGATCACTTAAGATAGCGTTTGTTTCTTTGTTTTGCTACTGATGGTTTCGCCTGGCGAATACCGGGTTTCCCAACCATCACGGCTATAGACAATATAATCAATGGTGGCATCCCGGTTATCATCAATCACCCGGATTTCCGCCTCACGATTGATCTCCTGACCAATCAGATCAACGAGATCCGTTTGAACCGGTACGCGGTAATCACCCAAAGCCTTAAATTCAATGGCTTTGGCCCGGGCTGCCAGATAGACCAGTTTGGCATTGGCGGCGTTGGTGGTATGACGTAAAGCTGTGACCAGACCTGAAATTATCAGTATGACCACGACGAGAATTAACACCACCGTCAGAACAAAACCTCGGCTAAACCCAATCGGTTCGTTATTTGAGGAAGCTAATTCATAGTCTTTGATTGGATGCAAGGGTTACCTCCCAAAATGATTTCTATTCTAAGAATGACAAGCGAAATTATTCTACCATAAACTTTACAGGATTGACTTAAATTGTTGGGGTTTAATTGTTAAATTCTTCTTTACTTATCGAAAAAACAGCAGCTTCAGCACTACAATTTCTACAGTGCAATAATGTATAACCACCTGAACACGATCTCGGTAATGCTAAACTTGGTTTAAATAAAAAACTCCCGATCCCCGGGCAAACCCAATGACGGGTTTGCGCCTTGGATAGGGAGAGAGTACCCTATGGCGCATAGGGTATAGTAAGTTATACTTTAGAGCTTTTTAACCGTTGCACCAGTAGCAGTACCGGTCTTATCGATAGTAATTTCATAACCATTCTTAGTATAAACTACTTTGTCTATTTTCCCTGCGTTAGCACTATCGAGTGTTACCACCCAAAAGGAATCCCCATCGGCGACATCTGCAACCGCAGCTGCATCCGAAATATCCAAATCATCATCTAAATAGTTTTTCATTGTTAAACTAGCTCCTGTTGGCGCTGGAGTAGTTGCACCAACACTTGCTGAATTCAATGCCCCTGTAGCAATTGTTTGACCTGTTCCTTCATATTCTGTCGCGGTCGCTTGTGAAGCTAAATAAACTGAACGTGCTTCAGCAATTAACGCTTTACCTCTAGCTTCTTCAACAAATCCCAACATCGTCGGAATCGTAAACGCCGCCAAGATCGCCAGGATCACCAATACTACAATAATTTCGACCAGGGTAAACCCTTTTCTGTTTTTTTTGATTCTGTTAATTAATTCCATTTTGCGTCACTCCTTATTTTTTTATTTTATTACTTTATTTGCTCTATATGATCATCTGCGCCTAGAGATGATTTATAAACTGGATTTATTGCTAAAACAGACCCGTTTTCTCATGGTGTCCATTATTTTGTCTTAATCATTACGATTAGCTTTTTTGTCAAAAAAAGCCACACTTTCGTCGTGTGGCAACTGGCTGTCGTATCAAATTGGATTTTCAATACTTATTCCAATCGACTTAGACCCTTTAGCTTTGCGTCCCAGATTTTCATCTGTTTTGCCTTTATTTTATGCTGTCTACACTTAAATCTTATGTTAACGCCTATTAAAAGTCAAGTTAAAACTTTACAAGTTTGTGACAACTTTCCGCTATTTAATCCGTTTAAGATTTATCCACAAAAATTCTATACCGTCACATCTTTTTTAAACCCAAACACCTGCCACACATGCTCAGTTAATTTTTTATTATTCGACCAACTTTAGCTTATTTATTTATTCCAAGGTACCGCCGGTCGGAAACCTGGAGCTTCCAGTTTTTCAACTGTCACATTTTCTTCATTTCCAAGCAAACACCATGGAATGTAAAGCGATGCACCAATTTATGATCACCATTTTGCAACGCTTGTATTATTATTTTCAATGGTTACCCGATAGCCATTTTTTAGGTATACCACTTTATTTACTTTTCCGGTTTTTCCATCTGCCGGGTCAACACCAACCGTTACTGTCCAAGCTGCCTCCTGATTCTCCGGTGTGGCTTGAGGCTTAGTCATCAAATCAAGATCTGAAATTTCAAGATCAGATCTAAGATAACTAAACATTTTCAAACTCGCCTGAACTCTGGGAGAGTCATAGTCAAAATGATCCGGTTTATATTTACTCCGATACGATATCTTTGTCGAACCTAAACAATTTGATAATCCAAACCATTGATTACTTTCCGAATCCGTCAAATCAGTGATTCCACTAAATTCGGTTGCTACCGCTTGTGCCGCGACATAAACCTCCCGGGCTTCAGCAATATAGGCTTTTCCTCTGGCATCTGCGACAAATCCCAGCATCGTCGGTATGGTAAAGGCGGCCAGTATCGCCAGAACCACTAAGACGACAATAATTTCGACCAGGGTAAACCCTTTTTTTTGATCACGCTGTTTTTTAATCCACTCCATAAATCCCTCTTATCCCTCTTAAGTAATAATAATTCTCATAACCCGGTAAGATGACGGTGAAACGTTTTTTTATACAAAAAAAGCCGCATAAAATGCAGCAACTGGCTGTCGTATCATATCGAATTTTTATCAATCCACTGATTTAGACCCTATAGCTTTGCGTCCCAGAGTTTCCTCTGATTTGCCCTTATTATTCACAGTTCTTTTTAATCATAGGTGAGCATCTCAAAAAAGTCAAGTTAAGAATTTACAAATTTTGATATTTTCCCTTGGCTAATTTCGAGCTTTGTAACATCAATATCGTGCGCAAAGCAATTTTCTTTAACTTTTTTTTCACAAGTAGCGTCTAAACGCTGCCGATACCAACCTTGAATTTATGATAAAACGATCGACAGCATTCGGGCGGTTGATAACCGCCCCTACAAATTCTATTTGACGTTATTGTTTTAGCCAACTACCGCCCAAAATACTGATTAAACTCCTGCTTGTCACTGGCCCATTCCAGACCGACTTCGTAGGTGATTTTCTGGTCTCTAACCAGCATCGCCAAATCGGCATTCAGGGTTTTCATACCGTCACGGCCGCCGGTTTGCATCACCGAAGCCAGCTGATGGGTTTTATTTTCGCGGATCAGATTAAGCACCGCATCGGTGCCAATTAGCACCTCCAGGGCGGCCATCCGACCTTCCCCAGTGGCCAGGGGCACCAGTTGCTGGGTAACGACCCCTTTTAAAATGCTGGACAGCTGGGTTCTAATCTGCTGTTGACTGTGGGGAGGAAAGACATCAATGATTCGATCAATGGTATTGGCCGCCCCAATGGTGTGGAGTGTCGACAAGACCAGGTGTCCCGTTTCGGCGGCGGTAACGGCAGCAGAAACAGTTTCGTAGTCGCGCATTTCACCCACCAGAATCACATCCGGGTCCTCCCGCAACGAAGACCGCAGGGCTTGTGCAAAAGAGTTGGCATCGACCCCAATTTCGCGCTGATGAACGATACTATGCTTATGCTCATGTTTGTATTCCACCGGATCTTCAATGGTTAAAATATGCACTGCCCGATTCATGTTGATGTAATCAATCATTGAAGCCAGCGTGGTTGACTTTCCGCTACCGGTGGGACCGGTGATTAAAATCAGTCCCCGTGGCTCACTGGCTAACTTCCGAATAATCGGCGGCAGTTTGAGGTCTTCAAAACTGGGAATGGTATCGTTAAGCAAACGGATGGCAGCAGCATAACTGCCCTGCTGTTTATAGATATTGACCCGCTGCCTTAGCCCTTCTGGGGTGACATGGCAAAAATCCAGATCGGTACCGGACTCCAGACTCTCCCGTTCAATCGGAGTCAACAAGCTAAAAATCAGGTTTTCAATCATTTGCGGATTATGTTCAAAGTCGCTTTGATAAAGCTTACCATTTTTTCTGAAAACCGGTGGCAGCTCCCGGGATAAATGAATATCCGAACAATCATTGCGGCGGCCATAATTAACCAGCTCTAAAAAATTTGTCATCTTGCTTCTCCCTATTCGACGTAATATGATAATTTAAGAAATTCTTCCATCGAGGTAATCCCCTGGATCGTCAGATTAGAGACACTTTTTCGCAAAGGGATCAGCCGCTCGGTTTCTTCCACATAGCTGTAAATATCCTCAATCGGTTCCCTTCGGGAAATTAAAGTCCGAATGGTTTTATCGATGGCCAGAATTTCATGGATAGCCGTTCGGCCTTTGTAACCGGTATTGTTGCACATGTGGCAGCCGCGGCCCCGATACAAGGTAGTCAGTCGGGGTTCCCCCAGCAGGTCTTTCTCAATCTCGGTCGCCGCATAGGCTTCCCGGCAATTGGGACAGATTTTTTTGACCAGTCGCTGGGCTACTACCCCAGTTAATGAGTTGGCCACCATATAAGGCTCAACGCCCATATCCTGGAGTCGCACCACGGCCGATACCGCGTCATTGGTATGGAGGGTAGACAACACCAGATGACCGGTGATGGCGGAACGCACAGCAATGGAAGCCGTCTCGGAGTCCCGGGTTTCACCAACCATGATGATATCCGGATCCTGACGCAGAATCGAACGCAGACCCACGTCAAAGGTCAGCCCCGCCAGAATATTCACCTGAGTTTGATTGATCTTGGGCAGATTCCGCTCCACCGGATCTTCGATGGTAGCGATATTAACATTCCGCTGACTGAGCATTTCTAAAATCATGTACAGGGTGGTGGTTTTGCCGCTACCGGTCGGACCCGTGATATAAACCACCCCATGGGGGCTTTGGAGCATTTGAAGGATTTTCTGATAATCCCCATCATTCATTCCAAATTGACCGGCATGATCAAGTGGTACATTCATGCTTAAAAAACGCATCACCATTTTTTCGCCGTAAACGGTAGGGATACTGGAACTCCTGACATTCATTTCAACACCATCGATACGAATCCGGAAATGGCCATCCTGGGGGACCCGGCGTTCGGCGATATCCAGATTTGACAGGATCTTAATACGGGCAATCAGGGACTGATGGAGATTATTAGCCAGAGTCAGGTAATCAACAATCAGGCCGTCAATTCGTAGCCGAATAATGGTTTCTTTTTCAAAGGGTTCAATGTGAATATCACTGGCCCCGGCATTATGTCCTTTTAACAAAACCGAATTGACCAAATTGACAATCGGGGCGTCTCCCTCATTGGTAAGAATGTCCTCCACAAAAGACAAACTACTGCCTTCAACCGTCTTATTGGCGGCTTTGGCGGCTTTTTTTGCTTCAATTTCGGTATAAGTTTTTCGGATTGTCTCAAGAATCACTTCGCGGGTGGCCAGAACAACATCAATGTTCATATTGGTAATCAGCCGTAGATCTTCAATGGCATAAAAATCCAAAGGATCATTCATCGCCACCACCAGGTGATTGTTCTCTTCGGCAATCGGGATCAGCGTATACTTAAAGGCAATATTCTGAGGGATTTTTCCCGCCGCATCCAAATCGATAACGGTATCCTTTAAATCCAACACCAGTACATTCAGGCGCTTAGACAAGGCCTCCAACAACTGAGACTCGGTAACGTAACCATAATCAACCAGAATCGCCCCCAGCCGTTTACTTTTATCCACCTTCTGATAAGCCAGGGCTTCTTGAAGCTGTTCTTCCTTAATAAATCCGGCGTTTATTAAAATATCACCAATTCGAATATTTTTAGTTTCCATTCTTTCCTTCTTCCCCAAAAATCACTTGCTTTAAAAAAATTTGCTTTTCAAATTCATGTACGGACATCGGTTTCCCAAAAAAGTAGCCCTGGATAATATCGCAGCCGAGTTTTCTTAACATTTCTACCTCTTCTTTTGTTTCAATCCCTTCGGCAACCACCGTCATCCCCAGTTTTTTAATCATATCAATAGTGGATTCCACCACGATATGGTTTTGCTCGCGATTGATGCGACTGTTGAAAAAGCCCTGATCCATCTTAATCACGTCCAAAGGTAAATTTCCCAACAGGTTGATCGAAGAATAACCGGATCCAAAATCGTCCATGGACATTTTAAAGCCATAGTTCCGAAAGGCTTGCCCAATCTCAATCATCCGATCGACATCTTCAAAAATACTGGATTCGGTGAGCTCAATTTCAAGCTGCCCCCGATGAATTCGGTACTGGTTGGTAATGCTTAGAACCCGTTCAATAAAATCAATCTGATTGAGATTTTTTCGAGAAATATTGACTGAGATCGATATGTCTGGATGTTTTTTGGCTTCCCAGCTTTTTAAGACTTTACACACCTCTTCTAACATAAACATATCCAATTTTCTAATAAACCCGGTTTGTTCAAAAATAGGAATAAATTCCCCCGGAGAGATCAGCCCTTTTTGAGGATGCCGCCACCGCACCAATGCTTCACCCCCGCAATAGCTATTGGTATGGAGATTATACTTGGGTTGGAGATACATTTCAAACTGATTGTTTTCCAGTGCATCTTCCATCTGATCGATAATTTCTTTTTCATCCCCAATTTTTTTACGGAAGGCATCTGAATAGAAAAACCAATGATGATTATCAGCGGTTTTAGCCGCAATCCGCGCCATGTTGGCCTTTTCTCTGATTTTTTCGAGGTTGCCCTTTTTATCTTCAATAATATAGATGCCAAAATGACAGGAGATCCGTTCCTTAATACCAATGGCTTCTCTTTCAACGTTAAGGACGCGAATAAATTCTTTAATCCGCCGGGTTATTTTATCCCGCTCATCACAAAGACAGAGAATCGCAAAATGATCACCAGACACCCGGGCATAGGTTTCTTGCTTGTTCATCCGCTCTTTTAAGATCTTTACCACTGTCTTAAGCACTAAATCACCCTTTTCATGGCCATATTCTTCATTGATAAAGCGAAAGCGGTCAATATCAAAGGTCAAAATGGCGCAACTGGTTACCGCTTTAGATTCTAAAACTTCAGTTGCTTCCAACTTGAACTTTTGCCAATTATTGCCTCCGGTCACCTCATCCACATAGGCAATCCGCTCCAACCTTTTTTTAGCACGATCCTGAAAAACAAAGATCGTGGCAAACAAAATCGTAATGACAATGAATGACCCGCCAATCAGCAGAAATGAATACCAGCTAATTCTTCTTGTCTGGTCACTGATTACCTGGGTCGGCACGACTGTCATCATATACCAGTCGTTAATCTTAAGCGGCTGATAGACCGTATGGCGTTCCAGACCAGCATAACGAATCGAAAAACTGCCCTCTTCCCTTAAGGCCATCTTTTGTCTCACCACTGTCATATCATCTCCAGCTCTCATTTCTCCAAAATCCAATACCTTAAACATGTTTCCAAACACGCCCACACTATTGGGATGAAGCGATGAGATCACCTCATCCCCATTGGCCTTGACAATATAAGAGTAACCCTGGTTTGAAAAGCTCTCGACTTCCAGATAGTTTTTCATTTTTTCAGTTTCCACCGAAGCCAGAACAACTGCCACCACTTCATTGTTGCGATAAATCGGAGCTGCATAAACATTAATGGGTTTGCCGTCAGAATAGTCGGCAAGAGTATCCGATACGACCACCTTGCCGACCTTGGCTTCGGTAAAATAAGGGCGCTCGGATACACTGTAAGTTAGCCCATCCGTGGTCATCAGCTCGCCACTGAGACTAACAATCCCCATTCGTTTATACTCACTTTTTACCGCATTTATTTTGATCAGTTCGAGCATTTCCCGCTGATCCACTTTTCCACTGGCTTCAATTAGTTTACTGATGGTTTCCATATCTTGTAGGTGGGTTTCAACCTTGGCCTCCACTAATTGGGCACCCTGATTTCCCACCTCCGATAAATACAAATAGGTTTGTTCTTCTAACTCCCGATCAATAAGGGATACATATGCAAAGCTAAGCGTTAAAAAGAGAACAACAATCGCAGTTGCAATGACGCTTCCCCGAACAAATTTTAAACGTGGCTTCATTTGTCATCCTCTCTTCTATAAATTATCCCCACCTTACAAACCGCTTGTATCGCAGCATCATTTTAATCGGAGCATTCTTTTCATTCTACCAAATAAAAAGAACTTATTCAATGGCCTTGAATAAGTTCTTATGTTAAAAGACTGCTAAATCTATCGGATTTCTTTGATATCAACCAACTCGATTTCGGCCATGGTACGATTGGATTTTAAGCAATCCAGCAGCGCCTGGGCGGTATCTAAAGAAGTCAGCAGAGCAATCGAGGTTTCCACACATTTTCGTCGCATCCGAACATCATCATGATGGGGCATTCGACCCTTGCTTGAGGTGGAAATCACGTAGTTCAGCTTGCCGCTTTCAATCAGATCACCGATGTTTGGCTTGCTTTCCGCCAATCGACGAACCACCTTGGTGGGGATATTGTTTTCGTTGAGAATCAGGGCCGTTCCCACGGTGCCGTAGATAACAAAACCCATCTCATGGAATTGGCGACCGATTTCTACAATACCTTCTTTATCCCGGTCTTTAACGGTGAGCAATACTCCCCCGGAACGTTCCATGCTTCGGCCGGAAGCAACCAGACCTTTATAAAGCGCATCGGCAAAGGTTTTGGCAACGCCTAAAACTTCCCCGGTGGATTTCATCTCTGGTCCCAACTGGGTATCGACATCCTGAAGCTTGGAGAAACTAAACACCGGCACCTTAACGGCTACATAGTCACCCTCTGGATGGAGACCCGGCACATAGCCGAGGTCGGCCAGCTTGTCACCCAACATCATTTTGGTGGCAATGTTGACCATCGGGATATCGGTGACCTTGGAAATATAAGGCACCGTTCGGGATGATCGGGGGTTAACCTCAATCACATAAACTTCATTTTCATAAATAACATATTGAATATTGACCATTCCGACAATATCCAGCGCCTTGACCAGACGACCGGTATAGTCGATGATGGTATCTTTGGTACGGTTATCCAGGGTTTGCGGGGGATAAACTGAAATCGAATCCCCGGAATGAACCCCGGCCCGTTCAATATGTTCCATAATCCCCGGGATCAGGTAATTTTCGCCATCGCTGATGGCATCTACTTCGACTTCTTTTCCCATCAGGTATTTATCAATCAAGACCGGATTTTCCAGTTCCACCGTGGTGATAATATCCATGTACTCGACCACATCTTCCTGTTCATAGGCAATGATCATGTTCTGTCCGCCCAGCACATAAGAAGGCCGAAGCAGCACTGGGAAGCCTAACCGCTTCGCCACTTCCACCGCTTCATCCGTGGTATAAACCGTTTCGCCCTGAGGCCGGCGGATCTGACAGGACTCAAGCAACTGGTCAAAGACTTCCCGATCTTCGGCAGCGTCAATATTAGCCGGTGAGGTTCCCAATACCGGAACGCCCATTTCTTCTAAATAACGGGTCAGCTTAATGGCCGTTTGTCCACCGAATTGAACAATGGCGCCAATCGGTTTTTCCGTTTCCACTACCGAGCGCACATCTTCTTTGGTCAGCGGTTCAAAATAGAGTCGATCCGAAGTATCAAAGTCGGTCGATACGGTTTCCGGATTGTTGTTGATAAAAATAGCTTCATAGCCTTTTTCCCGAAGTGCCCAGGCACAATGTACTGAACAGTAGTCAAACTCAATCCCCTGGCCGATCCGGATCGGGCCGGACCCGAGCACCAGAATCCGTTCCTTACCCGAGGGATGTTCGGCAATAAATAAAGCCGCTTCATTTTCTTTATCCCGGGTCGAGTAAAAATAGGGCGTCTGCGCCGCAAATTCGCCGGCACAGGTATCAACCATTTTAAACGAAGCATAGGTTTTAGGATCTTCGTTGATTTTCTCGCCCGATAATTCCTCGATGGTTTTATCTAAAAAGCCGATTTCCCGGGCTACTCGCACCCGTTCTTCGGTTAAACCCAGGGTCGTCAGATCTTTTTCCATCACCGCCAGATGGCGCAGTTTATCTAAAAACCATTTGTCAATTTTGGTGATCGCAAAGATCGTATCCAGAGCAACGCCCCGCTTAATCGCTTCATAAACGACAAAAGAACGTTCATCATCCGAATCCGCAAGCATTTTCATGATGTCTTCATCACTCGCTTCCACCAATTTTTCAACGGTTAATGTTTCCATCCCCAACTCAATCGAACGAATGGCCTTCATCATCGCATGTTCAAAGCTGGAACCGATCGACATAATTTCACCAGTGGCCTTCATCTGAGTACCGAGGGTGCGTTTGGCATAAACAAATTTATCAAAGGGCCACCGGGGGAATTTAACCACAATGTAATCCAGAGCCGGTTCAAAGCAAGCTGTGGTCGTCCCTGTTACTTCATTAATAATTTCATCGAGTGAAAAACCTATCGCGATCTGACTGGCCACCTTGGCAATCGGATAGCCGGTCGCTTTTGACGCCAGAGCTGACGAACGGGAAACCCGGGGGTTAACCTCAATCACCGCATAGTTGAAGTTTTCCGGATTGAGGGCAAACTGACAATTACAGCCGCCTTCAACCTTCAGTGCGGAAATAATTTTAAGGGCGGAGGTCCGAAGCATCTGGTATTCTTTATCACTGAGGGTTTGGCAGGGTGCCACTACAATCGAGTCCCCGGTGTGAATTCCCACCGGGTCAAAGTTTTCCATACTACAGACGGTGATGACATTCCCTTTGGCATCTCGCATCACTTCAAATTCAATTTCTTTCCAGCCGGCAATCCCTTTTTCGACCAGAATCTGACTAATTGGTGACAGCCGAATGCCGTGGGTGGCGATTTCTTCCAGCTCCTGCTGGTTTGCCGCAATCCCGCCACCGGTGCCGCCTAAGGTAAATGCTGGTCGGACAATCACCGGATAACCGATAGTAGCCGCAAAGCGAACCGCATCTTCAATGGTAAGTACCACTTCGGAGGGAATACAGGGTTCGCCGATTTCGCGCATCATATCTTTAAAGGCCTGACGGTCTTCCGCTTTTTCGATGGTTTCCAGATTGGCGCCCAGCAGCTTGACATCATGGGCATCCAAAAATCCTTCCTTGGCCAATTGCATCGACAAGGTCAGGCCGGTTTGACCGCCCAGGGTGGAGAGTATACTATCCGGTTTTTCCAGCAGGATAATTCGTCTGATGACTTCCAGGGTTAAGGGCTCAATATATATTTTATCCGCCATGGCCTTATCCGTCATGATCGTCGCCGGGTTGGAGTTAATCAGAATAACTTCCAGACCATAGTTTTTTAAGGCCTTACAGGCCTGAGTACCGGCATAGTCAAATTCCGCCGCCTGTCCAATAACAATCGGGCCGGAGCCAATCACCAGGACTCGTTTAATATCGCTTCTTAAAGGCATCCTTGTTGCCCCCTTTCCATAAGATCAGTGAACTGTTCAAATAAATAGCCGGTATCGTTGGGTCCGGCACTGGCTTCGGGATGGAACTGCACCGTAAAGGCGTGGATGTCCGGATACTGCACCCCTTCGCAGGTGCCGTCGTTTAAATTAAAATGCGTCACGTTTCCCACTTCGGCCGGAATACTCTCCGGCACCACCGCATAACCATGGTTCTGGCTGGTGATAAAGACCCGATCTCTGGTGACATCTTTAACCGGCTGATTCATACCCCGGTGGCCGTATTTCAGTTTAAACGTTTCGCCGCCCATAGCTAAAGCCAGCAACTGATGTCCCAGACAGATGCCAAAAATGGGTTTGCCATAGTTGACAAAATCTTTGAGATTTTCAATGATTTCTATATTTTCAGCCGGATCTCCGGGTCCATTGGACAGCATGATGCCATCGGGATTAAGCATCCGGATTTCCTCAATGGTGGTGTTGGCCGGCATCACCGTGACATTACAGCCTAAGCGCAGCAACATCCGCAAAATATTGTGTTTGTAGCCATAATCAATCAGGGCCACGTGGTTGGCCCGGTTAACCTGGCTATAATACCAGCCCTTGTTTTTACGGGTCACAGCCTGAACCGGATTGACCACTTTAAAGTCCCGAATTTTTTCCATCAGCGCTTCCTTGGTGGTTTTTATGTCTTCGGTAGTAATCGCGCCGTTCATCGTGCCATGTTCCCGAATCACCCGGGTAATCGCTCGGGTATCGACGTCCCAGATGCCGATTTTATCCTGCTCAATCATAAATTCATTAATATTATGGGTATTTCTGAAATTCGATGGTTCTTCACACCATTCTTTGGTAATATAACCATTGATCCAGCTGCGTTCTGACTCCATATCATCACTGTTAATCCCATAGTTTCCGATTAAGGGATAGGTTTGCAGCACAATCTGTCCATAATAAGACGGATCCGTGAGCACTTCCTGGTAACCGGTCATTCCAGTGGTAAAGACGATTTCGCCGATGGTGGTGCCTTCGCACCCAAAATTATAGCCTTCGAAAACACTGCCATCCGACAGCACCAACCAGGCCCGCTTATCTCGTTTGTAATAAGACATTGTTTACCTCCATAACATAGTTTCAAAAAATACCTGATTGCACGCAACCAGGTATTTTAAATTTAGCACATTTATCGAATTGCTAAGTCCTCTCGGTCCGGGCCAACGCCGACATAGGCAATGGTCGTTCCAACCAAATCTTCAATTGTTTTAATGTATTTTTTGGCATTCTCTGGTAAATCTTCCAGCCGACGGATTTTCGTGGTATCACTCATCCAACCAGGAAGGGTAATATAAACCGGTTCGACCCGTTCCAGGTCTTCGGTACTCGGAAAACTTTTTACTAATTCACCATCTAATTTATAATCGACACAGATTTTAATTTCCGGCAGATCATCCAGCTTATCGATTTTACATAAGGCCAATTCATCATATCCGTTAATGGCATGGGTATATTTAAGTACCGGTATATCAATCCAGCCCAAACGACGGGAGCGGCCCGTTCTGGCACCAAACTCATCATCTGGTTTTTCTCCGGTCCCCCGCAGGATATCAATGGTGCCACCAAATTCTTCAGTTGGAAAGGGCCCAGCTCCCACCGCACTGGAAAAGGCTTTTGCCACCCCGATGACGGTATCAATTTTCTTGGCCGGGAATCCACCACTGACGGCGGCATAAGCGGCAATCGGGTTGGATGAGGTGACATAGGGGAAAATCCCCAGATCAATGTCTTTCATCGCTCCCAGTTGACCCTCAAAAAGAATCTTTTTATCGGCTTCAATCATATCGTGTAAATAGCCAACCGGATTAACGATCATATGGCTAAAGGTTTTTGCCCAGGCCTGACATTTTGCAAACAAAGCCTCCACGGTATAGGGTTCGATCTTATAGGAAGCCATTTGGTCATTAACCACTGGCACAATAATTTCCAGTTTCTTTTTGACATTGTCAAGATTTAGTAAATCTTCAAAGCGCAAGCTTTTTCGCATCGCTTTATAGGCATAGGCTTGACCAATTCCCCGCTTGGTTGTACCAATGCCGCCGCTGGCTTCCATCAGTTCATCCAGTTTTTGATGATAGGGCATGAGAATATGAGCTTTAGCCGATATTTTAAGTCCTGCCAGGCTTAACTTTGCTTCAATGATCTGTTGCATTTCTTCAAGTAAAACATCGGGATTAACAACCATGCCAGTTCCAATTAAACATTGACAATCTTTATTGAAAACACCACAGGGAATTAAATGAAGTTTGAAAATACCATAATCATTAATAACAGTATGACCTGCGTTGTCGCCCCCTTGAAACCGAACAATTAAATCAGACTGTTTGGCGAAATAATCCACCATTTTGCCTTTGCCTTCATCGCCCCATTGGGCGCCAACTAATACAGAAATCGACATATATTCTCATTCCTTCCATCAACCTCAGATCAGAAACATCTCTGCCGAGCTGGAATTTCTTCCCGTTTTACCAGAGTATTTTGATCAAACACCACTAACTTAAGCATCTATAATTATTTAATGGGATCATTTTTTCCCACAGTATTATAACATAAAGCCCGCGAATTTGTTCCACATATTTTTATTTTTTTAGATGATATTGTTTACATTTTTCTTTTCACCCTTTAATCCCGTTTACGCTTAAAAACAATCTTCTGTTTTTAAAGCTTATCATGTAAAAAGCTTCATAACAAGGGTTTATCTCGTTAGGAAGCTTAATTTAATGTTTTTTTATCATTATTTATTGTACTACTTTTTATCATAAGTTTTGATAATCTGTTCGGCGACCTTTCGGGGTGATGTTCGCATATCCATGGCCTTCTTTTGAATATAGCGATGAGCCTGGTCTTCCGTCATATCCAAATGCCCCATCAGAAAGAGTTTGCCCCGATAAACAACGCCTAAATCTTCAATTTTTGCTTTTAATGCCTGATTCTGACTTTGCAGTTTTTGGATTTTTTCCCGTGATTGACAAACAAATCGGACGTTTTGAACCAGCAGTTGCCGGTTTAATGGCTTCGGAACAACAAAAGCTGCTGTATCAGTCAGTTTTTCTTCAACATGATCCACCAACTCACTTTTGACAATGAGGATCACACCGACCATGAATTTTTCCAGAATATCGACCGCAAAATCTACACCGAATTCATCACCTAAAGGGGTGTTCACGATCACCAGATCATATTCAATTTCCTGAAGTCTCCGCCGGCCTTCTGCTGCCGAATTCGCTGAGTCAATGAGTTGAAAATTCATCGGACGCAAAATATCTGCCAGACCACGGATGACGTCATCTTGTTTACATACCAATAATACGCTGCTCATCCCCTTCACCTCCCACCATAGAATATTTTGCGTTTAATAAGTTAAGAGGTAGCGATCAATTTCCCAGGGGTGAACGGTTTTGATATAATCCATCCATTCCGCCGTTTTCAGCTCAATGAATTTTTCGGCCAGGTCTTCTCCCAAAACCGTCCTCATTAACGGATCCGCAGCCATTGCCGTCAGTGCTTCCATTAAGGTAATCGGGAGTTCCTGTAAGGTGTCTGCTACCAGCGGATCTTTGTTAATTTCGTCTTCTCCCAGCTTTAATTCATCCACTAACACCATTTTCTTCGCAATTCCTTCAAGACCTGCGGCTAGAATCAGGGCAAAGGTCAGGTAGGGATTGCAGGTGGGGTCCGGCCCCCGGAGTTCGAACCGATAATACTCATCAGATTCCATTGGAATACGAATCAGGGAAGTACGGTTTCCAAAACCCCAGCCAATATGACGGGGGGCTTCCTTGCCACCGGTTAAGCGTTTGTAACTATTGACCAATGGATTAGTAATCGCCGTCATGCCCTTAACATGAGAGAGCACCCCAGCAATAAAATGTTTTGCATCTTCTCCCAGAATACCACTGTTGTTTTTAAAAATATCATGGCCATCTTTGGATAAGGAAACGTGGATGTGCATGCCGCTTCCCGGTTCGTCCATCAGTGGTTTTGGTAAAAATGAGGCATGAACGCCATTTCTCTGGGCCACGGTTTTTACCACCGTTTTAAAGGTCATGATCTTGTCGGCTGATGAGAGCGCGTCGTCGTATTTAAAATCAATTTCGTGCTGTCCCCGACCGGCTTCGTGGCGGGAACTTTCAATTTCAAAGCCCATGTCTTCAAGGGTCAGACAGATTTCCCGGCGGGTATTTTCGCCCCGGTCATAAGGAGCCAAATCAAAATAGCCAGCCTGATCGGTAGGAATGGTGGTGGGATCGCCGTTTTCATCTTGCTTGAAAAGATAAAACTCACAATCGGCACTGGTATTAAACTGATATCCCAAAGCTTCTGCCTGCTTGATGGTTTCTTTTAGTATATAGCGGCTATCGGCCTCAAAAACATCTCCGTTAGGATACCTAATATCGCAGAGAATTCTCGCCACCTTCCCTTGCTGAGGGCGCCAGGGTAAAAGCTGAATGGTACTGATGTCCGGACATAAGACCAGATCGGTTTGCCGCGATTCCGGAAATCCAACCACTAAAGACGCGTCAAAAGGAATCCCACTAGCCAAAGCCCGTTCCATTTGCATGGCCGTAATAGCAATATTTCGATTTTGTCCAAAGAGATCGCAAAACTGAAGACGAATAAATTTTACATCATTCGCTTCTATGAATTTCATCGCTTCAAGTATATTTTTCGCTAAGCTCATTTTTAAACCTCCACTTATTTTAAACAGAAACAGCATCGATTTATTTTTAATGGCAATGATTAACCTAAGACTCTAGTCACTGCATTAAATCACTGCTTCTTTAAACTCATTCTATTATGAAAATTATCACTGCAAATCTGTCCACACAAGATTTTGGGTTATCTTTATCTTTTACCCCATTCTCCCATAAATCCACAGGATTTGTTTTGCTTGCATTGCCAAAACAAAAAAGAACATGCTAAATGATCCCCTCTATCATTAAAAAAATCACAGGAGGATCGAACGCCTTTGTTCTTTATAACGGTTCTTATTCTATTTTTGTATACAATGTACTTAAACTGATTTAGTTCTATCATTAAAACACATTTCCGCTGAGGTTTCAATTTTTTTTTGTTTTATTTTATCTGACAAGGTTTTCAGTTTCCATTTCCTGATAAAAACCCTTAAACTTTGCGTCCAAAAGGCTTTATCTCAATAACATTTAATCGTTATTGAACGGGGCCTTTTTCCATTTGAGCCAAAACAATTTGTCTTAACATTTCCATGGAACCGGCAAATTCCTCAAGACTTAAGTCCGGGACCCGTTCGGCCACTAGCCGATAGCCCGCTTCAAAGTCTTCCGCTGCATTGAGCGCCATCATCAAATCTGCATCACCCAACAAAGCATCCAACACCTTAATGTGTTTTTCTTCATCCATTTTAAATTCAATACTCATTTTAACTTTCCCTTCATTAATACATAATCGTTTGACGTTTACCAAACTTAAACATCGAAAATCATCTGCGATTGTTATCCTCTATTATATAGTAGACCCTTGTTTTTGTAAATCATTCCCGTTGGCTTTACAAAATGATAACCATTACATGTAATTTATTGTAAATTTTGCTTTACAAGAGACTTTTTCTCGTCTATAATAAGCTTAAATTTAAATACTGATAACTGTCACGCAAGTGACGATAGCAATGGTGCTTTGAGAGTGTAATGACCACTTCTCTAAGGCGCTTTTTTTTTAACCATTTTCTAAACGCAGTTATCGGGCTTTTCAGACTTCTTGTCTGAAACCTAATACCTTGTCAGAAAGAAGGTATTACAAAATGAGTAAAAGACCTTCAATTTGATTTTACTTAGCTTTTATTTTAACATATCTGACAATGGTGCCATGTATGTTATAATTATACAAATTATTATTTTTAGGAGGAAACAAACGTGCCAATTTATGAAAATGTATCCGAGCTTTTCGGATCAAAAGTTTTTAACTCCGGTGTCATGCGCAAGCGCTTACCAAAGCATATTTACGCTTCCCTGTTAAAAACAATGAAAGAGGATTTACCTCTGGAAGAAAACGTCGCTGAAGTTGTGGCAAACGCCATGAAAGATTGGGCTTTAGAACTGGGTGCTACTCATTATACACATTGGTTCCAACCAATGACTGGTATCACTGCTGAAAAGCATGATGCCTTTATCAACCCAACTGAAGAGGGTAAAGTTATCATGGAATTCTCTGGCAAAGAACTGATCAAGGGTGAACCGGATGCTTCTTCTTTCCCTTCCGGTGGACTAAGAGCGACCTTTGAAGCTCGTGGTTACACTGCCTGGGACCCAACGTCCTATGCCTTTATTAAAGGCACTACCCTTTACATTCCAACCATTTTCTGTTCCTACTCTGGTGAGGTTCTTGATAAAAAAACACCATTATTACGATCAATGGACACCCTTAATGATAATGCCAAACGGATTTTAAAACTTTTTGGTAAAGATGTCAAAAAAGTTACAACAACCATTGGTGCCGAACAGGAATACTTCCTGGTTGAACGGGATATGTTTAAAAAACGTAAGGACTTAATTCTTACTGGCCGTACTCTTTTTGGAGCTAAACCACCAAAGGGTCAAGAAATGGAAACACATTATTTTGGACGAATTCGTGGTCGTGTTGCCAATTATATGGCAGACCTTGATCGCGAACTTTGGAGTCTCGGGATTGCCTCTAAAACACGACATAACGAAGTTGCTCCAGCTCAACACGAGATGGCACCAATCTTCACTAACACCAATGTTGCCACCGATAACAATCAACTGATTATGGAATTCATGCAACGGGTTGCTTATCGTCATGACCTGGCCTGTTTATTACATGAAAAACCATTTGATGGGGTTAACGGCTCCGGAAAGCACAACAATTTTTCAATGTCCACCGACACCGGCGAAAACTTGTTAACGCCCGGCGATAACCCATCAGAAAATAAACAGTTCTTAGTGTTCCTTTGTGCCACCATTGAAGCGGTCTATCGCTATAGTGAAATATTACGAATTTCAGTAGCAACTGCTGGTAATGATCATCGTTTAGGTGCCAATGAAGCTCCTCCAGCAATCGTTTCTGTTTTCCTTGGCGAACAGTTAACAGCCGTTCTTAAATCCATCGAAACGGGCGAACCAGTTACCGAAGCGAAAGACCTGGTGATGCAGCTTGGTGTTAAGAGTCTGCCAAACTTTATCAAAGATACCACTGACCGAAACCGCACCTCACCTTTTGCCTTCACGGGTAATAAATTTGAATTCAGAATGCTTGGTTCAAACCAATCCATTGCGGGTCCAAACATCACCTTAAATACCATTGTTGCTGATGTTTTATCTGACTATGCGGATATTCTGGAAAAAGCCGACGATTTTGAAGCTGCGCTGGATGCACTGCTCCAAAAATCTGTTAATGACAATAAAAAAATTGTCTTCAATGGCAATAACTACTCTGAAGAATGGGTCGAAGAAGCCGCCCGACGTGGCCTGCCAAACTTAAAAACAACGCCGGAAGCATTGGTCGAATTCACCTCAGAAAAAAATGTCGCTTTATTTGGCCGACATCATATTTTCACCCCAGCTGAAATGGCTTCCCGCCAGTCAATCCTTCTGGAAGAATACATTAAAACCATTAATATCGAAGCGTTAACCATGCTTAGCCTGGCAAAACGGGAAATTTCACCGGCGATCGTCACCTATACAAAAGAAGTGGTTGATACCCTAAGCACTAAAAAAGCCCTTGGCTCGATTGATGTAACTGGCGAAACGCTATTGGCTGAAAGATTATCCGCCCTTTTCGGAACATTTATTAAAGCTATCGATGACCTTGAAACAACTTTGGCGGCGGCCGAAGAATGTGAGTCTGAACAGGCTGAAGCCAACTATTTCTGTGCAAAAGTAATCCCTGCCATGAGTGCCCTTCGCGTGGCTGCCGATTCGCTTGAAGAAATCACAGCTGAAAAATACTGGCCATTCCCAACCTACGAAGATATCTTATTCTACGTATAATCAAAATACCACTATAAAAATAATCGGGGTCAGGGGGTTATACCCCTTCCCCAGTTATCATATTTCATGTAAAACTATAAGGAGGTTCATATGAAAAAGCTTGAAATAGTCATTAAACCCGAAAGATTGGAAGATCTGAAAGAAATCCTCAATACCTGTGATGTTCAGGGGATGATGATTACCAATATTATGGGATTTGGAAACCAGAAGGGTTATCAGAAATCCTATCGTGGAACAGCCTACACTGTTAATTTCCTACCGAAAATCAAGGTTGAAACAGTAACCGATGCCGAAACAGCGGGAATTATTATCAAAATTATTAAAGACCGTCTGGCAACGGATGACGAAATTGGCGGCGGAAAAATTTTCGTGTATGATGTGGAAGATGTCGTTCGTATTCGAACTGGCGATCATGGCGTTAACGCAATATAATATGAATAGAGAAAGTAATCCAAACTATCAAAGGAGATAGGTTTTAATAACACATTATTAAATCTGTCTTCTTTTTTTATACTTCAATTGATTACTTTGCTTCTATTTATATGATTTAATTTAATAAGAGAGGTTATTTATTATGGAATTATTAGCACTACAACAATATCTCGATATCGTATGGGTCTTTTTAGCAGCGGTGCTTGTCTTCTTTATGCAAGCAGGATTTGCGATGGTCGAAACCGGTTTTACTCGAGCCAAAAACGCCGGAAACATTATCATGAAAAACTTTGTGGATTTTATGATTGGCTCTGTTCTTTTCTTTTTGTTTGGTTTTGCCTTTATGTTCGGACCAGATGTCGCGGGTTTTATTGGGTTGGGTGGTTTCTTTGCTCCCCAAAACTTAACAAATGTGAGTGCCTTTGAATCGGTCACACCCGAATTATTTATCTTTTTCCAAACGGTGTTCTGTGCCACTGCATCGACAATTGTATCGGGTGCTGTTGCCGGACGGACCAAATTTTCTGTCTATTGTGTCATTTCAGCCTGTGTCAGCCTGATCATCTATCCGGTTGTCGGACACTGGGCATGGGGCGGCGGATTCCTCGGTGACATGGGATTTGTTGACTTTGCCGGATCCACCGTTGTTCACTCTGTTGGTGGTTGGACAGCTTTAATGGGTGCTATCATTGTTGGACCCCGAATTGGCAAATACAACAAAGATGGTAAAGCTAACGCGATTCCTGGTCACAGTTTAACCTTGGGCGCGCTTGGTGTCTTCATTCTCTGGTTTGCCTGGTTTGGTTTTAACGCCGGTAGCACCCTGGCCGTCACCCTGGATATTGGCCATATCGCCATGACCACTAACCTGGCTGCCGCAGCTGGTGGATTAACTGTTATGTTTCTGACTTGGATTCGTTACAAAAAACCGGATATTTCAATGACACTTAATGGCGTGCTTGGCGGACTGGTTGCCATTACCGCCGGATGCCTGGTTGTGGATCTCTATGGTGCTCTCCTGATTGGGATTATCGCCGGTGTTGTGATCACTTTTGGTATTCCTTTTATTGATCAAAAATTGCATATTGATGATCCCGTTGGCGCTGTTGCCGTTCATGGAATGAACGGTGTTGTTGGAACCCTATTAGTTGGTATTTTTGCCAATTACCTGCCAGGCACTGAAGATGCAACGCTTGGCCTATTGTATGGTGGCGGCATTGACCTGCTCGTTGTACAAGCGATTGGTGTGATCTCAGTTGCCGCCTGGACCTTGAGTGCTGCTTTTCTCCTCTTTTATGGTCTTAAGAAAACAGTGGGTCTGCGCGTTGATAAAGTTACTGAAATTGAAGGCCTTGATGTTCATGAACACGGTATTGAAGCTTACTCTGACTTTGTCAGCCGCATGAACTAAATCCTTCCGTGTTTGCTTTAAAATCACAATCACTATCCAGCGGGGGATTCTAAACACCCCCCTTGTTTTAAAATCCCCCCCCAGGACTGATTGATGATTCTAAACCTTATGTTGTGACAAAAAAGCCCGGAAATTTCTTCCCGGGCTTTTTTCTTTAATTACTGACTATCATACTCGATTAAATATTTATGATCGGCATTTTAAAATTCTGCAAAGGCCTTACCAAACTCCACACAACGGCGGCGCCCCGCTTTATCGGGTTCACCTAAGATGGCCAACCCTTTGTCAAATAAAACGGCCCCCAGATCTTTTACCTGGTTCTCCCACTCCTCCATCCACTTGCCATCACCCCAGCCGTGGGAGCCAAAAAGAGCGATCTTTTTTCCTTTCAGATGACCGGAAATTGCCTTAAAAAAAGGCTCGAATTCGCTTTTTTCAAGCGCTTCCCCTTCCATCGCCGGACAACCCAGGGCAATTTTATAATAACTATCGATACTTTTAAGATCAAAGTCAACCACGTTAACTAGAATCGCTTTAGCACCAGCTTCATCAATACCATTTGAAATTTTTTCGGCCATAATCTCAGTGCTTTCTTTATAACTCCAATATATTACGCCAATTTTATCTACCAGTTCCATCTCTGTTTCTCCTTATGTTTTAATTTACAGTTGTTTAATTATATACCCCAAAGCAAGTCCGTTATTCTAAAGTCTCCAGTTGGCTATTAATTTTTTTTAATTCTTGAGCCAGAAGCGCAACGCAAACTTGCAGATGATCTTCAAGCAAAGCCTTGTTGTACCGTAATCCTTCCCGATAATAGGCCCGGGTTTTTTCCTGAATGGCAAATTTACCCAGGAGCCCTACTACCGGGATGGCCAATAAAACCGCCCCGGCAATTGAAGTTCCAATTTTGTCGCTTTTCTTAATCTGAAAATGGATAATCTGGGGGATTTTCTGTCTGTCCGTCACTTCTACCAGGGCATTACCCGAGAATTGACTACTGAAGGCACTAAAAAAATCATAGGCCTCATTAAACAGCGCATCTGACTCCCTGCCAATCTCGTCAAATATCTCTTGGGCGTAGATATCAAAATATTCATTACGGCTGACTTCTTTTTTTCCGGAGGTTGGATTTATAAAACCCACATGTCTTTTTACCACTTCCTGACAATCCCTAAACCAATTATTTATTTTCTCCTGACCGATCGTTGTGAGTATTTGCGGCATTTTGCTGGAAATGGAGTAAAGTAGATTGACCTTGATCCGATGAATGATTTTTTCTTTACCAAAGACTTCCGTTTTCTTGCCGCCAAGCAGTGTTTTGGCGTGGCTGGAGACCTCAACAATATCCTGATTTCGGACGCTGGTTTTTTTAATGATCTCGGTTCGCATCGCCGTAATGGCGGTTTCCACATTCATCACATCACAATGAGTCAGCACTACCAACACCGGGTTGCCATCCTTCCCCAGAACCTCGATCATTTCCAAATCAAAATCTTCCACCCGAGCCGATTTGGCTGATAGACAATAGATAATGGTATGGAACCAGTCTTTAATTTCCCGGACATCATGTTGATTAAGCACTTCCTGAATCAGGGCTTTCCAGCTTTCGGATTTATCGGCTTCAAGACCCCAGGAGTCATAGAGGTTGAGGATCAGCTGGGGACTTAGCATAATGGTTTCTTCAAAGATTCCCATCCCGGTCACCGGCCGTCCGGCACCGGTTTTTAATACTTCAGTACCAAAAATATAATTACACAACGATGTTTTCCCGACCCCGGTTTTTCCCAGAATCAAGACATTGGTTTCGCAGCGCCTATCCATGTCGACCGACTTTAAACCATTCTGTCATGAGTTTGGCAATGTTCTCCCCGTTAAAATAGTCAGCCCACTCAATTTCTTTACCTTCTTCAAATACCGCGGTGGCGCATCGAAAACAGATCTCCGAAATGGCATAACCCATGGCGGCGGTAAAGCTGGAGGCCACTGCGGTGTTAACCGTAGTACCAATAGCGGTTCCCACTCCGGGAATCAGTTTAAAGAGATTGGCACTAAGGGTTTGCGCGAGTAATCGGCCCGATTCAGAAACCACCACCGAACCCACCAGTGATGACAGATTCCTAAGCTTCTGATCCAGTCCATAGGTTTTCATGATGTGCAGCGACATCTTAATCTGGATCGGCACCAGCAGCGCCGCATCCGAAAAAGGAATCGGAGTCAACGCCACGCCCGCTGCCGCGCTGGTATACAGGGGTATAATCTTATGATTAATCAGCTTTTTTTTAGCATCCAGATTGCCTTTTAAGGCACTGATAAATCCTTCTCGCAGAGATTCATCGAGATGATCAATGGCCCAGCCAATCAGTTCCTCCCATTGCAGATAATCCTGCAAAGCGGCTTTCACCGCCGGATCATCGGTTGCACTGGTGCGGAAAAATTCCACCTGACAATGGTTTCTAATCGCCACTTCCATCGCTTCAAGTTCTTCGGCATCGAGGTTATCGATTTGGGTCAGCACCACTGCCACCGGCAGCTTTTTTGCTCTGAGCATCTGGATCACATCGACATCCATATCGGTTACCCGTTTATTTCCGCCCGAGATGCAATACCAGACCTCATGGATCTGATGGCTCAGAATAGGATCGGTTTGATTTTCTTTTGACGGTTTTGCGGTAGCATCTCGAAGTTCATTAATCCATCTTTCCACGTTGGCCTTGTACTTAGATATTTTTTCGGTTCCGACTTCATATCCTTCGGTATCAAAAAGAACCACCCCAGTATTTTCCTGCTGATACTTGGTTATCCCCTGGGTCACCGGAATACCATGGCCAATTCGAGCCAATGCGACCCCAAAAACATAGTTCACCACCGAGCTTTTTCCGGCACCAGTGGCACCACAAATTAAAATGTTTGGTTTCTTGATGCCTGCACTGATTTCGCTAAGCGTTTTTTCAAAATCATCGGGCTGATCGTCTTTCATCATGTCCTCCTTTCTTGTTTTTGCTTGTTTCCACCGATAATCATGATAATTTATTAATCATTATACCAAAGAATTGTTAATTTAATTTTAATTAAAATTTTCACCTAATTATCACAGAATAATCAAGCCCCGACCACAGACCAGCATTAAACTAAGTGTAATTAATCGATCAAACACTTTTTATATGAGTTTTCACCAAGGGGTTATCCCTCATAATCCCTTGGTTTGACATAGATCTTTTCATGAACTCCTTTCTCACAAAAAAGAATCCTCTCTCAATCAGAGGATTCTTTTTTTGTCTGGTTAGTTTTGCGGTGACTTCAAACTTCATTATATTATTCCCGTTCCTTAATTTCTTCATTGTTCACTTCGTTATTTTTATAGGGCACCCGGGCCGAAGGTACAAACTCCGCGGTGGCATCGGTATGGATGGCCTGGTCGTCAAAATAGATATGGGCACCGAAGGCCTTAAGCACCTCCTGCTTACTCATCCCGCCGAGGAAAAAGGCTTCGTCAATCCGCACATCCCAGGCTCGCAGGGTCCTTATCACCCGCTCGTGGGCCGGCGCATTTCTGGCTGTTACCAGGGCGGTGCGAATCGGCGCCCGATTTTTATCAAAGGCCTTCTGAATCGCCGAGAGGGTTTTTAAAAACTTGGCAAAGGGACCTTCTGGCAGGGGATTCTTGGCATTTCTTATTTCATTGGCCTGGAAGGCTTCGATGCCCTGACTTTTATAAATCTGTTCCGATTCGTCGGAGAAAAGCACCGCATCCCCATCAAAGGCAATGCGGATCTGATCGATTTCGGTGGTTTCTTCATAGGCCAGGTGTTGGGTATAAATAATCCCTGCCGCAACTCCCGCGTTAATGGCCTCCTGAACATCCTCCTCATTGGCGGAAAGAAAGAGATCCGTATTAAAAGCCTCCAGATAGGGTGACAGTAGCGCACCGCTAACCAGGGCCGCCCGGGTAATATCCAATTGGTAATGCTTGATCGAGTTAAAAATGCGCAGACTGCTGTCGGCATTATTTCGGGACATCACAATGATTTCAGTTTTTCGCTGCTCCGATCCGACTTCGTTGAGTTTCAGCAAGGCCTTGATTAAGGCAAAACCGGTTCCCGGTTTTAACAGATCGTTCTCATGTTCAATCTGATACTTTGTATAGGCATCCACACCTTGTTCATTAAAAATCTGATTTTCCTCCTCCAGATCAAAGAGCGCCCGGGATGAAATGCCAACGACCAAACAGTTTTCAAATTTATGCATGTTATTCCCCTATCTTCCTATTTGATAATGATTTTTTAATCTTAATGCATCAGTCTAAAGATTAATACTTATCCACAATTGTGTTGATTTTATGGACAATTGTGGATAAGTTGGTAATTCTTGCTTTTCTTTGCCTTAAAATCTTATCCACATGCCAAAAGAACCTTTCTCAACGAGAAAGGTTCCTAAAATTAAATTTTCTATTCTTATCATATCACCTGACTGGTTGATAGTAAAGGGAATCCTGCCCGACCTTTGTTTAAGCAAAATGACCGATTTCTGTTAAGAATGTGTTCCAGCGCCATTTCATAGCCTTCCCGGATGCTTGGTGACTTGTCTCTTCAATAAAGAATCAGACCGGCATTTAAGGCAACAATATCTTCCCTGGTTTTGGTTTATAGCCCCTTTAAAAGCCGAACAATGCACAAAGCCGAGGCTTCCACCGAGTCAAATGTTCGGATTTCATCCACATTTCCCAAAGTTATCAACATACCCTGTGGATTAAATGAATAGTTATCCACAGAGCCCTCTTCTTTCCGCTCGGCAATAGAGGTCGTTCCTTAATTTCCGTTATTCTGATTCTTTGTTCGAAGCGACCTGATCGTCTAGACATATTTCCATTCCAGCTTCATTGCTGGCGCTTTCAAAGAGAACAACGCCCTGATTATTTGTTAAACACACCCAAACTTTGGCAGTAATACTCTCAATGATCTCCCGATCCATCAGGCCATCCACTGGTGCCCGAAGCCTACCACCACTGTTCATCAAAGCACTAAAAGCAAGCGACCCATTCGGACCTTCCAGCACTCCGGCGCAGGTTCCCTTTTCTGTATCCACTTCCCATTTTTCCAGCCGGGAAAAATTATAGGTGGCGAAACGCCGGGTAATCGTTTTAAAGTCAGTAAAATAGGCGAAAAAACCCGGAAATTCCAGTCCTAAAAAAGGAATGTTGGCCCGCGAAAAAACAAAAGAAGCATTTCCGCCTGCAAAGTGACTGGCCTGAAGCCAGAGATAGGTTTTGGGAAATGACCGGCCGTAGTCTTTTTCAATATAACCCACGCCCCCATTGAAATCTAGCAACTCACCATCAAGCTCAATAACGCCCTTGATCTCATGATATAAATGAAGGATCGCATGGTAGCATTCCATAAAGGGGATTACCCCAAAAGGCCCCATAATCCCGGGATGCTTTGGTCCTCTGGGAAAAGGATGGATTTCATCAAAGGTCAGCCGCCCTTTGATACTCCCCTCCTTGGTGTCAACATTTAAAGACAGACCCTGAGCATTGAAAGCATTGTTTTCAATTTCTACGTCAAATTCATCTGTTCTAGCCTTGAACTCGAAATAAGGAAAAGGATGATACCAGGTTTTTCCATTTGCGGCATTGATCACTTGAATAAACGCCTGCTTATTTCCCTGAGGATCGATCGCCATTCCCGGAATAATGGCAATGGCATGTTTCCGATCCGCGCTAATGCATTTGTAATACCACCCTTCAAAATAGCGTCGTTTCTTGTTTTTACCCTGAAAAACTGCCTGCTTGATCATCGCAACTTTCCTTTCCTATCCCCCAAAATAATATTGTTTATGCAACCCATTTTCACTGGAAGTCGATAAAAATAAAAACCAATACGGCGGCCAGCAAGGAGCTGGCAAAGTTAACAAAATCATTATTTACAAAGCTTAACCCGCTATGCAACTGGTTGGGTTTATTGTTCTGGTTGGGTTTTTCAGTTAGTTCTCCGGTTTCTCTGCTGATGTATTTGGCCTGGATCGCAGCACCCATTAAGCTGTCCAGAATTGACCCCAACAGGCCTCCCAAAGTAATAATACCCATTTGCATCCACAGGAGTTCGCCGCTGTTTCCAGCCATCAATTGAAAAAGACCATAGGTCAAAGCCACCACTGCCGAGCCGCCCAGGGAAGCCAGAAGGCCCAAAGGGCTGACCCCACCGGACAATCCCGGATTAACAGGTTTTAGGGTAATCAGCGAAACTGGTGCCCTGCGGCTGAGAATGCCGATTTCCGAAGCCCAGGTATCGGCATTACAGGCTGCAAATGAAGCCGCCACTGCCACCAGATAGGCGGGGTTCTGAGATATGGCAAAGGGCACCGCCATAATCAGTGCCGCTCCCCCATTGGCAACCACCTGAACAATATCCCGGGGACCAGACTTGGCATGGATTCTGGCCGCAATCGGATCTTTTAAACCGGCTTTGAAATGCGACAAAAAGGTGGAACTTAAAAAAAAGACCATCAATAGCATAAAGAATAGGGGTCCCCCTGCTAAATACAAGGCTACTGCCAAGAGAAAGGCTCCCAAAGCCGCCGAAGGCCTTAATGATTTTCGCCAGTATGCAAAAAAAGCGCCTGCCAAAGAAAAGAAAATGTATATCACATGCTCCAGGATCGATCCTGTTTGAGCCACTAAACTATAGTCGGTTAAATTTTCCATTTTGACCTCCTTTCAAGTATGTCTTTTTCATACCCCAAATACTTCAAAAAACACCCCGGTTACCCGGGGTATTAAAAATAGCAGCTTCATAGATTTTACTTCTACTGATGATCTTTTGACAACTTCAACGCATTATTTTTGCTTTATTACATTTTTCCCAACACTTCTTCCACATCCGGTAGGGTACGAATTTCGTATTTTTTAACCCAAATCACCATTCCCGTTTCATTAATCAGAATATTCGCTCTTTTTGACGCCCCATGCTCTTCGTTGAAGATCCCATAATCTCTGGCTACCTCACCTAAAGGGACAAAGTCTGACAAAATTCTGATGTTTTTCAAGGATAACGCCCGGGCCCACACTGATTTGCTGGGCTGGGGATCAACACTAAGACCCAATACGATGGTGTTTTTTTCCTCGAATCGGTTTGCATTGCGATCAAGCGAGCGCATTTGATCGGTACACACCGATGTAAAAGCCAGCGGATGCCAGGACAGAAGCACCTTTTTTCCTTTAAACTGACTTAGCGTGACCACCTCACCATTTTGATCCTGCAATGCAAAATCCGGAGCCATTGCCCCTAATTGAATTATCTCTGCCATAACTTCTTCCTCCTTATATTTTTATCTTGTTTTTAATTTTTCTAATCCTCCGTTATTATTGAAATCTCAAGTTCCACTGGCAATCCTTCTTCCTCAATCATTTTAAGAAAGACCTTCGCAATTTCTGGATCAAATTGGGTTCCCGAACAGGTTTTCAATTCACCGATGGCATAAGCTAAATCATTGGCTTTTTTATAGCTGCGACTATGAGTCATCACATCAAAGGAATCTACCACGGTGATGATTCGGCCCAGATAAGGAATATCCTGGGCGCTCAACCCATTGGGATAGCCAGTTCCATCGTATTTTTCATGGTGCGCCAGAATATAATCGGCAATATGTTCAAGCGCTGGAGTCGACTTCGCAATCCGATAGCCAATCTCCGGATGGGTTTTTATAATCTCCCATTCGTCATGACTAAGCTTGGCCGGTTTGTCAAGAATATACTCTGGTATCCCGATTTTGCCGATGTCATGCAGTAACGATAACAGCTCCAAATCATCCAGCTGATCTTTGCGTAAATCCAAACGGCTTCCCAGGGCTTTACTCAATAGGCCGATCCGCATGGTGTGGGCTTCCGTCTCCGTACTTTTTTCGTGAAGCGTTCTTGCTAACGTTCGAATGGTGGCATTTCTGGAACTGCTGCTTTCCATCAGCTTATTACGGTACATTCGGTTTTCCGCCAGGTTTAGTACATCTTCCGGTCTTTTTAGGTCTTCACTCCTTTCAGCATAGCCCATAGCCACACTGATCTTTAAATGAAAACCCGGGATTTTTTCAATTTCATTGGTAATCTCTTGAATAATTTGGCAAACTTCTTCCTGAGTAATGTCTTTGAGTAAGATAACAAATTCATCTCCAGGCCATCTTGAAATTATATCGGTCGGCCTACAAATTCGTCTGAGCACATTGCTTACGGCAATCAGTACCTGATCACCTTCCTGATGGCCAAAGGCATCATTTGTCAGTTTAAGGCCGTTGATATCACACATGATAATAAAATAGTGGCTCTCATTCTGACGACTGATGGATTCAAACTGCATTTTCATATAATCGCGATTTTTAAGCCGGGTCAAGGGATCGGAATAACTTAAAAACAAAACTTCTTCCTCTTTTGTTTTTCTTTTGGTAATATTGGATTTGATACGCTGATTGGCCTGATTTATTTGCTTAAGCATCTGATTGATTGAAACCGCCAGCATTTTTAGTTCATCCTTTCCATCCATTTCGATGGATAAGGTCGTATCTCGTTTTAACCCCACTTCTTTGGTAAAGGCGATGAGTTTTTCAATTCTTTTTAAAAAAAACCGATCGACAATAAAATAATCAATGCTGAGGATGACTATCAGAACAAGAATGAAACTGGCCATAAACAGATTAAACTGATCTTTTACAAAGCTATAGTTTTCTTCAATCCGGGAAATTGTCATTAAGATGGTTTCCTCATCGTAGCTATCCCGCTGAAGACGACTGGCTGTGAGATAGGGTTTTCCAGCAAATTCTCTTTTGACAATCTGGTTTTCCCAAACGACGGCAGCCGACCCGGCTTCTCTGAATTCCACATTGACGCCGGTTAGTACTTCAATGTAAGCGGTCATTTCCTTATCAACATTTTTGACCATCACCATACTACCATTACTTGTCGCTGTACGACTGGAATTATTAACCCGCCCGGAGGCAATCAGATATGGCTGCCCATTCAGAATAATCAGATCTGTTTTAGCGTCCTCACCATCAGTGATCGATCCGCTATAAAAGTTGTTTTGTCTGATTTTTTCGATCAAGGCAACCGTTTCTTCATTTTTCAGGTCAAAATCCGAATAAGCAATCACCTCATTATTTTGATTTGCGAAGAGCATCATATTTAAGCTCAAGTTTTCCAGGGACGCCGGATTAAGATTCACGGTTACGTAGCTTGGATTCCGGTCGTTTATAAAACGATAGGTATCGTCCCAATAGGCCCAATCTTTCAAAATACTATTGAGGTCTTCTTTTTCATTTTCGATGATGGTTTCAACCATTTCAAAATCTTTGCTGATCTGTATTCTCTGGGCTTCCTCAACATAGCCATAGAAAACCCCGTAAAAAATCCCATAGGTAAGGCCCAAGAGCACGGCGGCACTGCACAAGGCGATCATAATTGCTTTATGTTTTAATTTCATATGACACCATCTCTGTCTTTTTAAACTGACTCTGCTCAATTTAATTTATTTAATCGTTTTCTTCTATATACCGTTGTTTACTATTATTCCGTAAGCATCATTCTAATTATAGCGCATATTTTCTCTCATCCCTTGATTGCTTCAATCCACCAGGGCTACTATAATTAAAGTAATTCTATTTGATCTTATCATAACAATAATAACCTTAAAATGACAGTTTTTATTTACTAATTTAACCCTATTTTTTTCATATTCTATCTTATTTTGCCCTCCTAACTAAACCAGCTCTTAGCTCTTGACATTTTTACTTTACATGATATAATGTTGGCAATTAAATACTGATTTGCGGGGGGACTTATAAAGTTGAGAAGGTTAAAACCTGACCCTTTGAACCTGTTAGTTAATACTGACGTAGGGAAGCAAGGCGTTTTGGCTAATTTTCAAATACGTGTTTTCAGTGCTTTCCTATTCGGGAAGGCACTTTTTTTGTGCCTAAAAATCTCTGATTTGAAAGGAATGTATTGTGAAAAACTACAAAACTCAAATGGAAGCGGCAAAAAAGGGGATTATCACCCCGGAAATGAAAACAGTGGCACAAAAGGAAAATATAGATGCTGCCAAACTTATGGCTTTGGTCGGCTGCGGCCAGGTTGCTATACCAGCCAATATCAGACATCATTCCCTTTCGCCGGAAGGTGTTGGCACCGGTCTGAAAACTAAAACCAATGTGAATCTCGGCGTATCGGGAGATTGTCTAAACTATGAGGCGGAACTGGAGAAGGTAAACCTCTCTCTAAAATTTGGAGTCGAATCGATTATGGATTTAAGTAACTACGGGAAAACCAACACTTTTAGAAAACAACTCATTAAAATGTCCCCTGCAATGATTGGTACGGTTCCGATGTATGATGCCATCGGTTATCTTGACAAAGATCTACTTGCAATTACCGCCCAGGATTTTATGCGGGTTGTCCGAGCCCACGCCGAAGAAGGGGTTGACTTTATGACGATTCATGCCGGCATTAATAAACGGGCGGTAGAAGCCTTTAAGCGGGATGGACGGCGAACAAATATTGTCTCCCGGGGCGGTTCACTGCTCTTTGCCTGGATGGAAATGACGGGTAATGAAAATCCCTTTTACGAATATTATGATGATTTTCTTAAGATCCTCCGGGAGTTTGATGTCACCATCAGTTTAGGTGACGCTCTGCGCCCTGGTTGCATTGATGACAGCTCCGATGCTTCTCAGCTCAGTGAACTCATCGAACTGGGTCACCTAACCAAACGGGCTTGGGCTAAGGATGTCCAGGTAATGGTTGAAGGACCTGGTCATATGGGGATTAATGAAATTGCCGCCAACATTGTTTTTCAGAAAAAATTGTGTCATAATGCGCCCTTCTATGTTCTTGGCCCCTTAGTAACTGATGTTGCCCCAGGCTATGACCATATTACCGCTGCCATTGGCGGAGCTATTGCCGCTGCCAATGGGGCCGATTTTCTTTGCTATGTAACCCCAGCCGAGCATTTGCGCCTCCCGGATGCTAATGATGTCAAGGAAGGGATTATTGCAACAAAGATTGCCGCCCATGCTGCCGATATTGCCAAAGGTATACCCAACGCGCGAGACTGGGATAACAAGATGTCTGACGCCCGGCGAAAGATCGATTGGGATGCCATGTTCGAACTGGCTATTGATGGCGAAAAAGCCAAAGACTATTACGAAAGCACCCCCACCGAAGAAAAACATAGCTGCTCGATGTGTGGCAAAATGTGCGCGGTGCGCACCACTAATATGATTCTTGAAGGCAAAACCGTGACACTCCATCCTGAGAACTGATCAACTTTATTTAATTTAGCACTTATCTTTTTTTTTGATCTGCCGATATTAATTCTAACGGATTACGTCTTTTTGGGCGTGATCATTTCGTAAAAACATGGAGGTGGATTTATGAAAATCGAAAGTTCAACCGTCACAATGGCAAGTCAAAGCAGTTATAGGGAAGCAACCAAATCTGTCGGATCTTTGAGAGTTTGGGATGCTCAGGGCAATGCCGTAACTTCAACCACAGCCAGCGCTTCTGCAAAGGGGATGGATATCCTTGAGTTGTCAGAACAAGCTAAAAAGTTACCTGCTCAAACCCCTATATCAAATCAAACCCCAGTGTCAACAGTGGCCTCGGGAGATGAAACCGCTTCGCTCTCCAGTAAAGAAGAACAGGAGCTAACGCTACTAGAACAAATGCTTAAGGCATTAACCCGAAAAAAAATGAAATTTGTGATGCCTAAAAAAATTACTTTGGAAAATCCGAAAATGAGTCAGTCCATTCAAAACGCCTATGCCAGTCGAAGTGCACTACTGACCGCTGCCGCCGGGTGGGCTCAGGGTTTAGCCGGTGCTCAACCCCGCAGTGCTTCTCCTAGTGGCGGCTTTGAATACAATCAGAGCGTCACCCACTATGAATCTGAAAGTACTTCATTTCAGGCTCAGGCAATGGTGAAAACTGCCGATGGCCGAGAAATCAATGTCAATCTGCAACTTTCCCTCAGCCGGGAATTTATGTCCTATTCCAATCTCAATATCAAAGCTGGCAATGAGCCGGTTCAGGTTGACCCGCTGGTTATTAATTTCGGTGCCGCCACCACCTCGCTGACGCAGCAGAAATATGCCTTTGATATTGATGCCAACGGCACCCTGGATCAAATTTCCTTTGTTGGTCCCGGCAGCGGTTTCCTGGCCTTGGACCTTAATGGCGATGGTAAAATTAATGACGGCAGTGAGCTGTTCGGCCCGCAAAGCGGCAACGGTTTTGATGATTTGACAAAATATGATTCCGATGGCAATCACTGGATCGACGAGAACGATCCCATCTATGATAAGCTACAGATCTGGTCCAAAGATTCCTCCGGTAACGATGTGTTAGTGGCACTGGGTCAGAAAGGCGTAGGCGCCATTTATCTGGGCAATGTCAGCACCAGCTTCGCACTCAAAGGGGCCGACAATCAAACCGATGGCCAACTGCAACGCACTGGCATCTATCTTAATGAAAATGGTTCGGCCGGAACGATTCAGCATATTGATCTGAGTATCTAAGAGCTAAAACTTAATTTCATTACGATCCGCCAAATAAAAGGTTTTGTTAATTTTGATTGACAAAACCTCTTTTTATTGTTTAAAATTGAAATAAAACTTAACTGATGAGGGCATTATGAAACAACGAAATAAAGTCGGACTGCTGATCTCACTAATCATACTCATTGGTATCGTTGCTATTGTGTTCTTCAGCTTTGCAACCTACAGCAAGATCATTAAAGATGATGTACTAAATATTTCCAAACTCACCTCCACTAATATCTACTCAGAAATTAACAACGAACTGACCAAACCGATCTTTGTCAGCCTGACCATGGCTAACGACAGTTTTGTCAAGCAGTGGCTCCAGCAGGAAGATTCTTCGCAAAACCATGAAATCATTGACTATTTGTGGGGAATCCGAAGCAAATATAATTACCATTCTGTCTTTTTGATTTCAGCCAAATCGCTACACTATTTTCATTACAATGGCTTATTTAAAACCATTTCTCCCCAGGATGACCACGATCAATGGTATTACGACTTTATCAATCAGGATCAGCTTTATATCCTGGATGTCGATCAGGATCAGGTCGATAACCAACGCTTGACGATCTTTATCAATTGTAAAATACTAGATGAGCAGGGAAACCTTCTGGGCGTGGCCGGGGTCGGAATTGAAATGACTTATGTCCAGGAGCTACTTAAGAATTTTGAACGGGATTATGATCTGGAAGCCTTTCTCGTTGATGAAACGGGCTTGATTCAGGCTCACACCAATCCCAATCTGATTGAAAATCAAAATATCAACGATCTGGAAATTTATGCCTCCATCGGCTCTGATCTTTATAATAAAGCCGACACCATCAATGTGTTTAATGATGATAATTTATATAATCAGCAATATATCATCAGTCACTATATTGAAGAACTAAACTGGTATCTGATCGTTAGAAAAGACACCTCAGAGCTGGCTCAGTCCTTTAATCAACAATTATACTATGATCTCTTTATTGTCATTTTAGTCCTGGCCTCTGTGCTGATCATTGTCCAGCGAATCATTATAAAAAATGATCATCAAATGAAACAACTGGCTCTGCTGGATAATTTGGGTATCCTCTCCAATCGGAAAGATTTCGATCAGAATTTAAAAACCACACTGGCTCTGACTGATGAGACAAAGGACTTCTGGTCGGTTTTCCTAATTGATTTGGATCACTTTAAAGACGTCAACGATACCCACGGTCATCTACAGGGGGACAAGATCTTAAAACATGTGATGACACTATGCAAAACAGCTCTTAGTGATCATCTCATCACTCGCTGGGGTGGTGACGAGTTTAGCGGCATTATTTACCTTTCTGGGGTTTTAGCCGCTGAAAAACTAGAGACCCTGCGACTTGAAATTGTTAATGACCCATTGCTTGCAAAATTTAATATCACCGTCAGTATCGGGGTAACCCAAGCCATTGATATCGATACCGAAGATACCATCGTCCGGCGAGCTGACAACGCCCTTTATCAGTCCAAGACCAACGGTAAAAATCAGGTTACCCTGCTTTAATCATAAAGTCGAAAAAAGGATGAATTGCCATACAGCAATCCATCCTTTTTATTTATCTATGCATCGATCGATTTATAGATTTGGGTAAATACCTGGTATCTAAAATTTTTAAAGTCTTCTTCTGTCAAAGGCTGAGGAAAACGCATTATTTTAAGCGGAATTTTTTTACTCGCATCACCCCGCATCACCGGCTGATCATAGCCGTATTCAGACAGGTGAAACCCCAACCGCTGATAAAACCCAATCCGGCGTAAGTTGATTTCATTTTTTTCATCCTCCACCTCAATCATCACCGGCTTTGAAGTCCGCGACAAATAAGCGGCCATCATTCCCGAACCGATTCCGCCGCTCCGCCTTGTCGGGTCCACCGCGAAATGTTCCACAAAGACAGTTGAACCCATATCCCATTCAGCAATAAAACCTAGGATTTCATCCACTTCGTTTTTTGAAGTCCAAATGGTGTAATTGGGATCCCTAAGCTGAGCCCTTGCGTTTTCCCGGGTTCTGATCTCTTCCTTAGGAAAAGAACACACCATCAGTTGATATATTTTTTCAAAATCTTTTTCATCTAATTTCAATCGTTCGATTGTCATCACATCACTTTCTTTATTTTATAATTTTTATGCAAACTACTTACCAACTTTTTAAAAAAATAAGCGTGTCCACATAGCTATTATCGTTTAGTCGATAGCCTTCTTTAATGGTCCCAATGATTTTAAAACCCAGTTTCAAATACAGGGTGATAGCGGGATAATTGGTCGCCACCACCGCATTAAACTGGAGACCTTTAAAGCCACTTTCCTTGCTGCGCATGAGGCAGTCTTCCACCAGCAGACGTCCAATGCCTTTGCCCCGATATTCTTTTGCAACCCCAAATGAAGCATTAGCAATATGCCCGCACCGACCAATATTATTAGGATGAAGAATGTAAATCCCCACAACCGCTTCCCCGCACCGGGCACAAATCGTTTTGGTCTGCTGGGTAAACATCGCTGCTGCCTCTTTTACACTAAGATGTTTGTCGCCGGGAAAACTATTTGCCTCGGCGACGATATAATTCCAAATTTCTGTCGCCTGTTTTACATCTTCTTGATTTAATTGTCTCATTTCGATATCCATTGACACCTCCTGAACCCTATTACTTTGTACCAATTGTTTTTCTCAAACACCTACTATAATTATTCAATATAACATAAGTCCTACTTTTCTCCAACAAAAAAAGGCCCGCTGTTTCGCTGCCACCCCAAATTTTAGTAATTCTTATTTTTTACAATTATTTTTGATTTATTTTAAAAACTCCGCTATAATGTGAATCAATAAGACCAATCGTCTTTGTCCACTACTGTAGCGATCGCTAAGACTAATTCTATTTTCACCGACCTTCAACGCGTCTTCGACAGCATACCCGTGCTCTGTTGCTTTACCGTATTCTTTGCAGAAAGGATTAACTAAGATGGAACCTGATCTGAATAAACTAAAAAACAATTGGACAAACTTTGTCGAACGTGGCATTCTGGATGAAAATACCCGGCGAATTATCCAGCGCTCCTGGAACCACTGTCAAAATATAAAAATGGATGTAAATGGTGGTAAAGGAGAAAGTATTGATGCCCGCCAACTCGAGCAGGTGTTGGCGGAAAACCGGGAGCTGATCAAAATCGCCCAACCAATTATGCAAAACCTTTATGAAATCGTTTTATCATCCCACTTTGTTCTGGTTCTAACTGATAAAAACGGGGTACTACTGGACACCATCGGGGATGAGGTCGTCAGTATGCGGGCTTCCGAACTGCGTTTTTTAAAAGGCACCGTCTGGACCAACGAAGCGGTCGGTTCCAATGCTATTGGCATCGCTCTGGACGAAGATGGACCCGTTCACGTAGTGGGCGCTGAACACTATTGTGTTTCCCATCATACCTGGACCTGTTCCGCCACCACCATTCACAATGTAAAAGGTGAAATCATCGGCGTTCTCAACATGTCCGGGGAAAGTCACAAACTTCACTCTCATACCCTGGGGATTGTTGTCGCGGCCGCCTACAGTATTGAAAATGAACTGGCCCTATCCCATACCTATCGATCCATGTCAGCCTCCCTGGACAGCACCGAAGATGGTATTCTAGTTACCGATGAGAACGTTAATCTGCAATGGATGAATATTGGTGCTCAAAAAGTTCTCCATCTTAGTATGGATGAATTTAATGAACTCGGCTTTAAAAAAATCTTTAAAAAACTCGATCTGGCTGGTGAAAGCTGGGATTTAGAAGAAACAACGCGTTACTATACTGATGTCACCGCTCATATCGGCAGTCGAAAAATTCAATGTAGCGCCAATGTTTCCCGGATTCTGGAAAACGATAAAATTCAAGGCTACTCCATTGGTATCCGCGAAATCAAACACCTCCACAGTGCCGTCAACCGGGTCAGCGGTAACGTGGCGACTTATACCTTTTCCGACATCATCACCCAGAATCCGCAGATGCGGATGATTATCAAAACGGCCGAAAAGATGGCCCGCTTTAAAAAATGTATTCTCATCGAAGGCGAAAGCGGTACCGGTAAAGAGATGTTTGCCCACGCTATTCACCGGGCCAGTTCCTTTTCTCAGGGCCCCTTTATTGTCGTTAATTGTGCCTGTTTACCCCGGGATCTGGTCGAAAGCGAACTCTTCGGCTATGTCAAAGGTGCTTTTACCGGGGCCCTTAGCGAAGGCAAGCCCGGAAAGTTTGAATTAGCCGAAGGCGGCACCATTTTCCTGGACGAAATTGGCGAAATGCCGCTGGAAGTTCAGGCTAAATTGCTCCGGGTGGTAGAAACAAATACGGTTTCACGAATCGGTAGCCAAAGTGAGCGCAAACTAAATATCCGAATTATTGCTGCCACCAATCGTAACTTGGAGCAGGAGGTTAAAAAAAGGAATTTCCGGGAAGATCTCTATTTCCGTCTGAATGTGATTTACCTTCATATTCCGCCGCTGCGGGTTCGGGGTGATGATCTTGTCTGGGCTGCCTCCCACTTCCTCGATCGGCTTAACCGGGAATATCCTGAGCATACCAAAACCTTTTCAAAAGAATTTCTGGAAGGGCTTAAACTTCACCCCTGGCCAGGTAACGTCAGAGAACTCCAGAATTACATCGAGCGAACCTTTTACCTCTGTCCGGAACCCATTATCTCAAGCGATTATCTGCCTACACCGCCACCAAAGTATCGCGAAGAAACCAAGGTTCTACCGACGGCCGCCAGCCCCACCCTGGACGACCTGGTTAAAGCAAATCTTGAAAAAATACTAAAAGAAACCCAGGGTTGTGTGGAAGCCTCAGCCGAAATGATGGGCCTCAGTCGCGCCTCACTTTACCGGAAAATAAAAAAATACAATATTGACATCAAAGATTATCGCTATATGTCTCAAATGTGAGAATTTTCTCGTTTTTGAGACAACCAATTCGCGAATATGAGATACGCCTGAGAAATCCGGTGTATCTTTTTTTGTGCAAAAGACTCCCCCACCCAGATTAAATCCTATGCTTAAGCCATTTAAAAAAAATATCCAACTGATTTTTAAAGTTGGCACGGTTCTTGTTATTAGATAAGTTATCCAAAATCTTAGACTGCAAATAAAACCTAAAGTAAGTACCGACAATTGTTACATCATGTTGTATGCATCAAGGCGGACACGGCGTAGCCTGTCCGAGCTTGCAGCATACAACAGATTAACAATTGGTCGGTACGGGTATTGCCGAAACCTGTTTGATCAGATAAGTCATCTAAAATCTTTGGATAATACAAAAAAGGAGAACACTGAATTTATGAAACTTGATAAAGCGATTATCAAAGACATGTACATCCGCATGAAACGGATCAGGGAATTTGAAACAAAGGCCATGAACCTTTTTGCCGAAGGTGCCATCCCCGGTTTTGTTCACCTCTATTTAGGTGAAGAAGCTGTTGCCACCGGCGTCTGCCAGGCTCTTAACGATGAGGACTACATCACCAGTACGCACCGCGGCCACGGTCACATCATTGCCAAAGGTGGCGATCTGAAATACATGATGGCCGAACTATACGGAAAAGAAACCGGTTACTGCAAAGGCAAAGGCGGTTCCATGCACATTGCCGACGCTACCAAAGGCATTCTTGGCGCCAACGGGATTGTGGGTGCCGGTCATAACCTGGCGGTGGGAGCAGGTTTTAGTGCGCAATACCGAGGCACTGATCAGGTTTGCGTCTGCTTTTTTGGCGATGCCTCAACCAATCAGGGAACCTTTCATGAGTCGATGAATCTGGCCAGCATCTGGAAACTGCCGGTTGTTTTTGTTTGTGAAAACAATGGCTACGGCATCTCCATGAGTCAATCCCGTCATCAGGCCATTAAAGATATTGCTGACCGCGGTAGCGCCTATGGTATTCCCGGCATCTCGGTCGATGGCAATGACGTGATTGCGGTTCACGAAGCCGCTGTTGAAGCCGTTAAACGGGCCCGAAACGGTCAGGGTCCGACCCTCATCGAATGCAAAACGTACCGCCACCGCGGCCATTTCGAAGGCGATGCCGGAAAATACAAACCCATCGAAGAGCAGGAAATGTGGATGAAAAAAGATCCCATGCCGCGAATTGAGAAACACATGATCGACAGCGAAATTGTAACAGCTGAAGAACTAAAAGAACTCCAGGATTCCGTGGTTAAAGAAATTGCTGAAGCGATTGAGTTTGCCAATGCCAGTGCCTATCCGGAATTATCCAGTGCGGTAAAAGATATTTACTTTGATATTGTTGAGGAGGTTCGACAGAGATGAAACAAATGACATATGGAGAAGCCATTCGTGAAGGAATGCGCATTAGAATGCAAGAAGACGAAAATGTTTGTATTTTCGGAGAAGATGTCGGGGCTTTTGGTGGCTGTTTTGGTGTCACCGCCGGTCTATTCGATGAATTTGGCGATAAACGCGTCCGGGATACCCCTATTTCCGAAGGCGTTATCATCGGCTGTGCCGTCGGTTCAGCCGCCACTGGCTTACGCCCCATTGCCGAGCTGATGTTTATTGACTTCTTAACCGTTGGGATGGATCAGTTGGTCAATCAGGCTGCCAAAATGCGTTATATGTTCGGCGGAAACATCTCCGTTCCGATGGTTGTCCGTTTACCTGGTGGTGGTGGTGTTAGTGCCGCAGCCCAACATTCCCAATCATTAGAAGCCTGGTTAACACATGTGCCCGGATTAAAGGTCGTTTTTCCATCAACACCACAAGACGCCCTGGGTCTGATGCTCAGTGCCATCGACGATGAAGATCCGGTAATGTTTGTCGAACACAAAGCGATGTATGGTATGAAGGGCGAAGTCGATGATGTGGTTGTTCCGATTAAATTAGGCGTCGGCGACATCAAGCGCGAAGGAACCGATATCACCGTGGTTGCCACCGGTAAAATGGTTCATGAAGCACTTAAAGCCGCGGCTAAACTTGAGAAAGAAGGAATTTCTGTCGAAATCATTGATCCCCGAACCCTTTATCCACTGGATAAAAAGATGATTTTTGACTCGATTGAAAAAACAACCCGGGTGGTCATTGCTACCGAAGAAGTCAAACGCGGCAGTTTCGCCGGTGAACTGGCAGCGATGATTTCCGAATCCTGTTTCTTCAATCTGGACGCCCCGATCAAACGGGTCAACGCCCTGGATACCCCAATTCCATTTGCACCCAACCTGGAAAATTTTGTCCTGCCCAACGACGTGGACATTTACAACGCCATCAAGGAAGTCATGGCTTAATTTTTAAGGTTATCGATGAGATCCCGTACCGACCAATTGTTAATCTGTTGTTCGCTGCACCATGCGAAATCCGCTGTGCTCCTTCCGCATTGGTCGCGGGCAGTCGCCAACTATAAGCAAGCTTATGATTGGCTCGTTGCCTGCGCGCAGAATCGGACAGGCTTTGCCGTGTCCGCTCCGATGCGTACAACATGATGTAACAATTGTCGGTACTGCTTTATCCCTTAATCTGACAGCCAGATGTAATCTTATCCTTAGAAGATTACAGCTCAATAAAATCAAAAAAATACGGAGGTTATTATGGCACAATTAATCGTCATGCCCAAGTTCGGGCTGACAATGACAGAAGGTACCATTGCCAGTTGGAATGTCGCTGTGGGCGATCCCATTGCTGAAGGCGATATTCTCTGCGAGATCGAAACCGATAAACTGACCAATGAATTTGAATCCCCCAAAGCAGGGGTTCTACTAAAAATTATCGAAGCTGACGGAGCGACCGTTACCTGCCTGGAACCGATTGCAGTTATCGGTGAAGCTAACGAAGATATTTCCGCATTATTAGCCGGTGGTTCTGCTCCTGATGTCGATGCGGCTGTTTCGCCTGTAGACGACGCTCCCGCTATTTCAAAAGCCGCTGTTAAAACTGCTGGCGGCCGGATTAATGCTTCCCCGTTAGCTAAAAAAATGGCCAAAGAAAAAGGCCTTGATCTCGCTCTAATCACTGGTACTGGCAATAAGGGCAGTATTACCGTGGATGATGTTAATAACTATACACCAACTGATAAAGCCGATAAAAAAACCGCTGTTTCCCCGGTTGCTAAAAAAATGGCTGCTGCGTCGGACGTTGATTTAAGCACCGTAGCCAGCGATGGTCGGATTATGAAAAAAGATGTTGAAGCGTTACTGACAAAATCGCAAGCACCCGATGCCCTCGCTCAAAGCATCCCACTTAAAGGGATGCGCAAAACCATTGCCAAGCGAATGAGTGAAAGCTGGAGTACGTCACCCCGGGTCACCTATACCCGACCAGTCGATGCCACCGGCTTAAAAGAGTTCCGCTCCCGCTTAAAACCTGAATTTGAGAAACGGGGTCTCAAGCTGACCTTTAATCATATCATCATGAAAGTCTGCGCCCAGGCCTTGCTGGAATTTCCTCATATTAATGGTAGCCTGGTTGATGACACCCTGATTCTTCATCCTCATGCCCATATTGGCCTGGCCATCGGTATGGATTCAGGACTGTTGGTCCCTAACGTGAAAAACTGTGACCTCAAGCCGCTTTCTCAAATCGCTGAAGAAACCGAAAAACTGATCACTGAGGCCAAGGCCGGCCGCACAAATATGGACGATCTGGTTGGTGGCACCTTTACCCTGTCTAATCTGGGGGCCTATGGGATCACTTCTTTTTCGCCCATTATCAATCAACCGGAACTGGCTATTTTAGGTATCGATGCGATGGTTGACACCCCAGTTGTTATCGGTGGTGAAATCACCATCCGACCGATGATGAATCTGAGTCTCACCGCCGACCACCGGATCATTGACGGGGCTTTGGCTGCTCAGTTTTTACAGCGAATTGGGGAATATCTCGAAAACCCTGCGCTGTTACTTGTTTAAGTGCTGTGAAAGAAGGTAAAACCATGAAACATATAGCCATAATTGGTGGTGGCCCCGGGGGCTACGTGGCGGCCATTCGAGCGGCCCAACTGGGCGCCCAGGTCACCCTGATTGAAAAAGAAAAGCTGGGCGGCACCTGCCTAAATGTCGGGTGTATCCCCACCAAGGCGCTGCTCCATTCTGCCGAGGTATTAACCGAAGCTAAAAATTCGTCAAAAATCGGTTTAGTCATTCCTGAGGTCGGTTATGATTGGACAAAAATTCAAGCCCATAAGGAGCAGATCAGCACCAAGCTATCCGGCGGCGTCAAAGGGCTGCTTAAAGCCAATGGGGTTAAGATTATTACCGGTTCTGCGCAGTTTTTAAATGATGAGGTCTTGCTGGTGACTGACGTTTCCGGTAAAACTGACGAGTTACGAGCGGATAAAATTATCATTGCCAGCGGTTCAGTACCGGCACTTCCACCGATTCCTGGCATTGATCATCCCAATTGCCTGGATTCCACCGGGGCGCTTTCTTTAAATCATGTTCCGGAGCGACTGGTGATTATTGGTGGCGGCGTCATTGGTGTGGAAATGGCGTCAGTTTACAATCAGTTTGGTTCCAAAGTAACGATTGTAGAAATGCAGCCGGGAATTCTACCGCTTATGGATGGTGAACTGGGCGAAATGCTGTGCAAAAAACTTGTGAGAGATGGGATAAAAATTTTAACGGGTGCGCAGGTGTTGTCAGTCCAGAGTGATGAGCACCAAACGACCGTTAGAATTAAAAAGGACGATAACGAGAGTGACATCTCAGGTGATAAGGTATTGGTAGCAATTGGACGTAAAGCCGAATTATCGACTTTGGGACTGGATAACACCAGTATCAACTGGGATAAAAAAGGGATTAGTGTGAATCCAAAAATGCAGACCAATCTAAAAAATGTTTATGCCGTCGGAGATTGTCTGGGCAAAACCATGCTGGCTCACATAGCCTCTCAGCAAGGGGAAGTTGCTGCTGAAAATGCGATGGGCCATGAGGCCGTTTATGACGAAAAAACCAATCCCTCCTGCGTCTATACCACTCCCGAATTTGCCGGAGTGGGCCTTACTCAGGAGGATATCCGGGGCTATGAAAAAGATTATTCGATTGGCCGATTCCCGCTGGCGGCCAATGGCAAGTCACTGATTATGGGCACCACCGAAGGGATGATTAAAATTATTTCCGATAAAAAATACAAGGAAATTGTTGGTGTCCATATTCTAGGACCACGAGCCACCGACCTGATTGTTGAAGGCGCGCTGGCGCTGCGGCTGGAATCGACAGTGGAAGAAATTATCTCGACCATTCATGCCCATCCCACCGTTGGCGAGGCCATTAAAGAGGCGGCCCTGGCGACGGAAAATAGGGCCATTCACTGGAAATAAAGCAAAAACAAACGAGCACAGGCAAAAAGCGCTAAAAACACTTTTTGCCTGTGCTGATTATTTTCTGAATCGAGTGTTCATTGTGATTAATTGGTTCCTTCTTTTGATCCTACGATTCCAGACATTGGATTCAAGAATATAAACAGAATTCCAAGAATTGCCAAAATCATCATTCCTGCAAGGATCGGTCCCTTAAGGGCATCGCCAGTAATTAATGTCGTCATCGCAATCCAGTAAGTTGATAAAAATGCAAATAGATTCATTGCTGCTAGAATAATCGATGTTGCAAGAGCCTGTTGTGAAGATTTTATGATCATACTGACAATCATGAAAACAGCTGGCATACCGATTGAAAATGCAAAACCCGCCAATGCTGTTCCAATCGTAACTAACACAACGTTTCCGCCGAATAAAACCATTGCCATTCCAATAGCGGCTGCAAATAAACCAATTGAGAGAATGTATTTTTTTGTTGCTTTAAAGATCTGACCAAATACAGCACCTGCGGCCATTCCGCCAATTGTATAAAATGCCAGAACAACGCCTGCCGTCGTTGAATCCCCTAAATTACCGGCTTCTAACAATGATGACATATTAACCAGCAGTGGATAGATCAGCATGACGGAAAATCCAAATACGCCTGCTACCACCCATAATTTTCCGGGAATTTTTTCTTTCGTTATTACTTTTCCTGCATCAATCGCGCCATTCTGTTTGGGCGGTTCGGGCAAAAAGAATATTACGGCCAGCAGTGAAATAATACCAAGTGCATGTGGTAAAAAAGCAAAATTCCATCCAAAACCTGCACAAAATCCGCCCAAAAATTGTAGAATCATACCACCAATATTCATTAGAAGTGTAACCATACCCATCATTGATGCTACTTTATCACCTTCATAAAGACCCATCGCTAGAGCATTCGGTAATGGTGAAATAATACCCAGACCGATACCAAAAACTGCACGTTCGATGAGTACCACCGTCCAGCTACTCGCAAAATATGGTGCAACGCCACCAATTATAAACAGTAGTATACCTACAATAGCAAGCGTTTTGTATTTTACCTTATTGCCGGCAAGGCTACCCGCAATCAACGTTGCCGGTATAACTGTCAGTGATGGTAAGGTTGAAACCAATAATAATGTTGTTAACGATTCTTGGGGGAAGGCTCCAAAAATTACATTAAGCGCAGGAGTAACCGTTCCTACACCCATTGTGATAAAGGCCATGGCCAATACCGCAAATCCAGATAAGGCTGATGTTTTTTGATTCATGTTCGTCTCCTTTAAGGTAATTATAATTTAGTGTTTTTTTTTAATTCACGATTCGAAGCGGGTATTTTTTTATCAATTATCACAATATGAAGGTATGAAAAATCATATCGATTTATGATTATAAACAGCCCGCCCATATTTATTCAGTTCACTTAAAACCCATTCCATTTTTTTCCGCGAATCTTCACTGCTACCACAGATGCCACCATCCCAAAATATCAACGCCCCGTTTTTGCCATAATCATCAATTGCTTTTTGTACCGATTCTCTTACGACTTCCTCGGATGCACCGGGAAAGGCTGCCGCTGAATGCCTGTCCCAGCCACCGGTAAGTACCAATCGCTTTCCATACTTTTCTTTTTTCTGCCTAAGACTTTCATTCGGCTCGGGTAGCTGACAAATATCCACTCCAATTTCCAAAAACGCGTCGATCAGGAATTGACAGTTTCCACAACAATGAAATTCTGCTAGTGCACCAATCTCATGAATGGCATCAATGATTTTTTTAAAATAGGGTTTATAAAGCGATTCCCAAATTTCCTTTGAAATAAAAGGTCCGTTAGCAGCCGCTAAATCATCGCCTGTAAATACAATATCCGGATGAATATATGCTCCAAAATACTTGACCACCTCAACCAGAAAATCCGTTATCGCCGAAATAAACGCTTCCAGTTCTTCCGGTTCTTCATAAATTGCGCAAAGACCATCCACCCACCCAATCATATCGATCGGAATCAGAAAGATCCCATTGGTATTAAGTATGGCAATATTAACCTTTTCCGGATCACTCATCGATTTGAAACGTTCTGCCATTTCTGGCCAGTCGAGTTCCGCCACCTTTGGAAACTTGACCGTCTCACGCCACTGATCCAAATTTTCCATTGCCCGCCATTTCTCATCAGGCATACGGCCTGCGTCATTTTCCACCCAGCGTATGTTGCAAAAGTCAGTTCCTGTCTGAGGGTCAACTTGCATCCAGAAATCTGGCAGAAACACATTGCTGTCTTCAGCAAATGAAGGTACCCACAATGGTTTTTCTCCATGAGCAGCCATCAAATAATTCTCACGTTTACTAATCATTTTCGCTTCTCTTTTCACCCTTTTGACTTCGCAACGATTATCTTAACTGATTCATTGCTGTTAATCTTACTCACTCAAGTATTTTCGACTTTCTTCGTATAAGGCTTCTCTTGTTTTGATGTGAATTGCATAATCACCCGAAAAAACGGGTTTTTCTGGGATTGCCCCGGCATATTTTTTAACAAATTCTCTTCCCGTCTCAATTGCCGCTGCTTCATCAACATCTATTGGTACCTGATGGTATGCACCTAACATGATCTTGCCCCCGAACTGTTTATACAAACTGCCAAAATCATTGATTTCTTGTGGTGTCCATGCATCCACGCCTGCTTCAATCATAGCTGGAACCAGCTTTCCACTTTTACCGCAACTGTGTAATTCAACAAAGAGTCCCAGTTCATGGGCATAATCAACAACGTCTTTCAAGTGCGGAACGATTAAGTTGCGGCATGCTTCCAACGAAAAGAAGGAATTTTGTGAAGTTCCCCAATCGTCATGAAAATAAATCACATCAGCATTAAAATCGACCTGATAGTGTTTTATCATTTTTTTGTATATTTTGACACATTCTGCAAAAAAATCATGAACTGCATCTTCAACTTCATCATCAATCATTGTTATTGCTGCATTTTCAAAATCCAGTAGTGAGATCAATCGTTCGAAAAACCCTGTGAATATCCAGGCCTGAACTAGATTAGAGCTATTATATGCATAGTCTTTATTCCGTTTTGCGCTTTGAGCCCAATCCCACGAGTCAACATCCGGCAGGATGATTTTATCTCGCCACTCGGATATATTTCTAAGTGTTGGGTTTCCCGGTATTACCATCGATCCCATCGCTGAAGGTTCATAAACCCATTCGATCCCAAAACTATCTTTTCCGCCCTTTTTTTTATCATCCATATAATCCCCCGACTCCGCACTCACAACAAACCCTCGCGCAATTGCATCGGGATAACAAGCGGGACAAAGGGTTGTCAGATCATAAAAATTGGGAATCCATACTGGCTTTTCACCTTTATACAAAGCCTTATAATTTTCTTTTGGTGTTATCGGTGTACGATATATCGGCGTTGGCGGCACGCCTGGAAACAGGCTTGGGTACTCCCCGATGGGATCTAACTCCGTTTTTAAAAATTCAATTCTTTCCATAATACTATCCTTTCGCTCTCAATACTTTTTTTACTAAACAATGAATGCCTGATTATTCGTTATCCGATTATTCTGTAAACATTTCTTGGCTCATTCTGTCGATTTGTTTATCTATTTCTTCATAGACTCCCTGAAAATGACTCATCGCTCCGCCATGCGTGATGCAAGGAATGTAAAACAACTTACCATTTTCCGTGCAAGCACGCTCGACATCTTTGGCAATTTTTTCAGGGGTCCAATCCGGAAAATCAAGTTCGCCGCTGTGAAGTCCACCCATAAAGGATATCTGACCGCCATAGTTTTTAATCAGTTCAGGAATATTGTTGGTGTTCATAACTCCCTGAAAAATATCAATTCCCATTTCGATCATCGCTGGAATAAGATTTGCCGCATAGGAATCACTATGATGAACAACCAATTCCACACCGTTATCTTTGTAATAACCATAAATTTTCTTGTAAGCCGGCACAAAGAATTCTGCAAACATTTCAGGGGAAAGAAATGATGAAATCTGACTGCCCCAATCATCATGATGAAAAAGTGCATCCGGATGGATTCGATCAATTACCATTTCCGCAAATTCCAGTTCAAATCCAGTAATATAATCAATCAGCGCATGCATAGCCTCCGGTTCTTCATAAAAAGCCATTAAGGCATTTTCCATTCCCATCATATGATGGGTCATTTCGAATACACCTGGTGCATACATTGCTGTGACAAATTCTTCATTTCGATCAATCGCACTGGCATGAGCAACTGCCGGTGCCCAGTATTGCTCATCCGTTGGAAGGACCGGTTTCTTAACATATTTTTCCCATTCGGCAATGTCCTTTATGACAATATGTTCTTTATCATGTACTGGGAAACCACCAATTTGCCCCTCCATAAATGTCCATGTTACTCCCCAACCGTCTTTACTCGTCTGACCAGGCACCATCGCAATTCCGGTCATTGGAAATGCAGCTTCAAAAATCATATTAAGAAATTCATATTGTTTTACAAAGCGATCCGGTTTTCCGTATTTAATCGTTTCCATTAGATTTTGTCTCTTTGTCAACATTTGCTTCTCCTTATCATTCAATTTTTCTTTCTCCTCTCAAACTGTACATGTTCAGTTTTGTGTTTATTATAATATTTTACGAATCTGTTGTCAACGAAAAACTATACATGTTCAGTTTACTTTCTTTTGTAAAATAATCTAGAATTTGATATAATGGAAATAAATCTAGAATTTCAGGTGAATCCATGTCTACGCAGCGCGAAAACATCTTATCAACTGCAACTCAATTATTTTATGAACACGGTTACGATGATAGCTACTTTTACCAAATAGCCGAAGCTTTAAATATTACGAAATCTTTAATTTCATATCATTTTAAAACAAAATCGTTATTGGCCAAAGAAGTTACAGAAAATTTTTCTGTTAATAACAAAAATAGCATTTCTTTTAAACTCTATCATACTTATTTCTGTAATAATAAGTATGACTTACAGTTGAGTACTGCGATTGAAATAAGGCTTTCTACATCTTTAATTTTACATGATCCAAATGTTGCCCGGTACATTAGGGAAAGTTCTAATGGTAACTATGAAGATATGTTTACAACACACTATAAAAGTTTTTATAAAATTCACGATCGCCAATATCATCTTAATATTAACCGGCAAAATGATGAAATCAGCATGCTGGCAAGGGGTGCTACCGCAGCATCTCATGCGATCATAATCGATTTTATTAATAATATGCTAAAGTGTACTTTGGAAGAGTGTCTTGATTATATCGTGGAAATGAATTTTCGGTTTATGCGTGTTGATGAAAAAAGAATTGCCGAAGTAATTAAAAAAAGTAAGGAAGTTATTGATAAAGTTGGCTTTGAATTCAAGCCATACTTTATTATTGAATAATTCAATAATAAAGTATGGGCGTGTTTTAAGTTCTGTATATTTAATCGCAAAAAATACTAACAGCAATAGCACGATGCTATATACTGTTAGTATTCGTTTTTAATTATTCTTATTCTTCCTCTGTTCAAAGTCTGCTTCAATTTCTGCCTTCCAGCTAGCTGGTATGGGGGTTACTAGCCCGCATTTCGCAAACCACATCGTTGACGACGAAGGCCTTTTTATCAAAAACCACCAGATAAACCAACATCTCATGTTCCCGCAAAAATTCCGCGATGGCTGTCACCGCAATCTTTAAGGCCTGATCCTTGGGATAGCCATAGATGCCCGATGAAATCAGCGGAAAGGCAATCGTTTTACAATCCTGTTTCAGCGCCAGCCGCAGGGAACTGGTATAGGCCCGATGCAGCAGCCTGGCCTCGTTGGCACCACCGCCCTGCCAGACCGGCCCGACGGTGTGGATGATGCGCTTTGCCGGTAACCGATAACCGTCGGTGATCACTGCCTCACCCACCGCGCAGCCACCAATCCGGTCACACTCCGCCTGGAGCTGGTCCGCCCCGGCCGCGGCAAAGATCGCGCCGCAGACGCCGCCGCCCATTTTCAGACCGGTGTTGGCGGCATTGACAATAATGTCCACCATCATTTTAGTAATATCGTTTCGGATGATTTCAAATGGCATATCTCAAGCACCACCCCTTCATTATTTCAATCCTAATATTTCCAATCATTTTTTTATTATATCAGAGTGCTCGATAAAATTAATCCCTTCTTGAAAAAAAGCCATGATGCCGCAAATGGCATCATGGCTTTGAATAATTATCTTATGCTTGATTTAGTAGTCTTTTAGCATTTTTACTTAGTATATGATCTCTTGCTTCTTTATTTTCTGCCGTCGCCATTAGTACGCGCGAAAGGGTGATTGCCTGGGGTAAGGCCGGCCAGTCTGAGCCAAATAACAACCGTTCATAACCGACCTCATCGATTAAATACTTGATGCTATGCTGGGATTGGCTTGACACTTCTGCATAAGTTGCCGGAAATCTTTTTAAATATTCGGCGACACGTTTATATTCGCAGACCCCGCTATGTCCGAAGATAAAGACAAAATCTTTTGGCATTTCCTCAAGCAGACGACCAAATAATTCGACCCGGGTTGACCTTAAAAACTTCCATAGCAATTTAGAGGTCCTTTCCTGATCCACCGGAATTGACCCGGTATGCAAGATAACCGGCAATTCTGCTTCATGACAGGTTCTAAACAGCCTTATTAACGGCTTGAAATCATTTTTAAGCTCAATATCTGATATCTTTAGTTTAAAGCCTTTTGCACCAAGGGCTTTGTATTTTACTATTTTTTCCTCCATCTCCGGATCATCAGGATGAACCGAACAAAATGCTATAAAGCGGTTCGGATAATCGGCGACAATTCTCAGGGCCTCTGGTGAACAATCGCATTTTTTTGTACTTAATGGTAGCACCACATTGATGCCAATCTTATTATCCGCTTGAGACTTAAAACAATTATCATAAGTCCCGCCTTTTTTCATGTCCTGCAGCACCGCATAGGCATTTTGTGCATAGTGAAATATTGGCATTATGCCTTTCCTATTAATATTTAGTTCTTCTTTTGTCCAGTAAGGCACTGAAAAGTCTGTTTTTTCAATTGGCGGAAGCGTCGGAAATGTAAGTTTATTTCCTTTTGACTTTGGATTACTATGCTTAATCGGCAGAACATTGCACATATGCGTATGAAAATCGATAATTTCCAGATCCTCATCGGTATCAATGACAAACTCACCGGATTCATTTAGTTTTAGGTATTTTTCAGCTTGAACTAACTCTTGCCTGGTTAACATGGTCTATTCTCCCTTCTTATTTTCCCCTCCTGATTCGGTCTGTATCCCTTCAATGACAACGTCCAATATCCGCGTCCCTAAGTCTTTAATGCTTGAGCCAGCGTTTTGATAAAATTCGATATTTGCCAGACCTTGGGTAACGATGTAAGCAACCATTTCGACATCCAGGTTTTCCCGTAATTCCCCTTTTTTTATATACAACCGGATCACGTCCGCAAGCAATTGATAACTTTTGGGAAATTCATTACTTAGTATTTTCTTTCTAATTTCTTGCGGGCATTCATTAATAAAACGATTTTTTAGCTCTAAAATTCTTAAATCCTCATTTCCAAACTGATTTCCTGCTTCAAGCAGTAACATAACATAGGATTTAAAATCCAATTGACTACTTCTATCTTTTAATTCCTCAAGGTTATTTTTTTTTGAGTTTCCAATTTGGCTAAACAAAAAAATGTACACGTCATCTTTATTTTCAAAATATTGATAAAAGCTGCCCTTGGGAATTTCTGCTCGTTTAACAATCTTATTAATGGTTACTTTTTCATAATGATTTTGAGCAAATTCATCAATCGCAACGGCGATGATCTTGTCTTTCTTTTCCTCCGGTAAGTTAAAAAATGTGCTTTTTGGCATTAAAGTTTTCCCTCCACGCAAATCATGACCATTAGTCATGTGACTTATGGTCATGATAGCATATCGGTCCTTGTTTGTAAATAGATTTTTTCACCAGGAGCATCGCACTCCTTTTTCCCGGGTTTTCCTAGTCACATATCAGAATACCAATACTTCTTATTTACGTTAGTTTTTTAGTCCGTTGTTTCTTCAAACATCTTGCAGGGACTGATTTTTCTGATCTTGCCGGAAACAATCAGCACCGTCCCCAGCCCGATCAAACTGATTCCGATCGGAGTGAGAAGCACCATGCCGGGATCAACATAAAAATCACAGTTCAGAATCCCATTGGCCGAAAGCATCAAGGCCAGCAGCGGATTGGTGGTGAAATAACCAGCGGCGGCTCCCGCCATCGAAGCACCGATAATGACCGGCATTTCACTGATTAAAAGCTGACCGATCAGCTGATTAGAGGTAAAGCCCAGCGCCTTAGAAACTCCCAGCCGGGTTCGCTCTCTTAATAGCCGTACCCGAACGATAAGAAACAAAATAAACACAATGATTACCGCAATGACGCCCAAACAGCCGACGACGACAATTTGTATCGACGCTTCAAAGGAATTGAGCATCATTTCGATCGATTCAAAATAGCTGACGCTTTGAACCTTCTCACTTGCATATTGATTATTCAGTTTCGTCACAAATTTTTCCGTATCCTGACCATCTTTTAGATAGATTTTTAGAACCTGCTCCTGATAGGATGGTACCATTTTTTTCATCCCTGCGGTAGTGATGGCCGCCCCTCTGCCCAGCATATTAAACTGCTGCGTGATTCCAACCACTAAGAATTCGCGTGCTGACCCATTGTTTTCAATCGACACGGTATCGCCAATTTGAGCGCCAATTTTATTTAGAACGATACTGGTAATGGCAATTTCATTGTCACTGGCCGGCATCCTTCCCTTCACACAGGTATTGACTTTCAAGTGGCTGTAATCTTTGGTAATACGTGCGTTAGCACCGCTTTCTTTGCCCTGAAATTTAATGACTGCCTCAAATGCATCCAGCTTGATGGTGTCCTCAACTTCAGGCATTGCGGCAATTTCAGTAAATATCCGTTGCTCATCTGCTAAAGCGGTTAATTGAACCTCGGCGGTTTCCAGTCCAATTAACTTAATCATCGCCGTTTTGTCCACTGAAAAGTTGTAATAGGAGGCCAATGAAAATACCGTTACCAGACTCAGCAGCATGATAATGACGGCGGCAATCAAATTCTGTCTTTTGTTATGAATTAGCATTTTTAATCCCATTGCCGCATTCAAGCTGAGTTTTGTCTGCTCCAGCGGGATTCTATTTTTTATGAAATGATGGGTTTGCACGCCGCTTCGCAAAGCCGCTAGCGGCGTGATCCGTTTAATTTTAAAGGCGCTGAAATAGGCAATTCCCAGCACCAGAATCATGACCATGCCCAGGCTGGCGAGCACCGCAACCGGATAGATTCCCATCGTCCAGCTTAACCCAATTGACGAGGACACCACATTGGTAATCACCGGTGAGATAAAGAGTGATGCCCCCAATCCCACCATAAAACCAACCATGGCAATGATCAGGTATTCCAGCAGCGTGGCGCGGATGATTTGCCTGGTTGTATACCCCATCGCTTCCAGGGTTCCGATATTTTTAATGTTATTCTCAATATGGGTAATGGTTGAAAATTTAATGACGATGGCAGCAATCGCCAGGATAATAATGGAAAAAGACAACAGCACTGCCATAATGATGTTGATAAACGTTGCGACCCCAATCTTCATGGTTCCATAATTGAGGGCCGCATGATTACCAGCGTTGGTTGTCATAATGGTCTTTATCCTTTCCGCATATAAGGATTCAAAGTCATCGGAACGATTGATATCGTTAAGGATAACGGCACTATAGCTCACCGTTAAGCCAAACTCCGGTTGTGCGATTAGTTCATTAAACTGCTGATCTCCCACGAATAATTTATACATACTCACATTTGTCGGACTGGCAAACATCAAATCTTCATAGAACCCGGCGATCTCAAGATCAATGCTGGCGTCATCCACCATAAATTTCAAAATATCTCCAGTTTTGTAACCATTGGCAACCTTTAAAATATAGGGAACGACCACCCCGTTTTTCGGCATCACCGCCGCCTCATCAATTAAATCCACCTGAGATATTTTACGGCTGGTATCCAAATTTAAAAACAACGAGGAAATACTGTAGGCTTTTTCTCCGGTACTTACATCCTGAAATTTTGACGCCAGGGACATGATTGCCGCTTCCCTTTCGCTATAATTGTAGGTCTCACTGGATTCATAAATGGCCTGAATTTCCTGATCGTAGTTACCATCGGTAATGGATACAAAATGGGCGCCATTCGTCGCGACGTTTTTTTTATCCATAAAGCTTCCCAAATTTGACAGCACGCTGATGCCCACATAAAGAAAGATTGTGGCAATGGCAATCAGGATGATCAGGGTGGCCGTGGCCACCTTGGCTTTTTTAATATTATTGGTCGCAATCATCCGAATGTTCATGGCTACCAACCCATTCTTTCCAGAAATTCGCGCAGGATTTTATGTCGTTCCGGATCGTCTTTAACATAGGTGCCGAGACTCAGCTCATCGATGATGACCCCATCTTTTAAATAAAGGATGCGGTTGGCCCGGCGGGCCGTTTTGATATCATGGGTCACCATGATGATACTCTGGCCCGAGGCGTTCACCTCGGTCAGCACATCCAGCACATTGATGGCATTGGTCGAATTAAGGGCCCCGGTGGGTTCATCCGCAAAGACGATTTCCGGGGCATTGATTAGCGCTCGAACAATCGCCACCCGTTGGGCTTCGCCGCCGGAAAGCTGAGACGGATATTTGTGATAGCACGCATCATTTAGCCCCACCTGCTGCAGCAGTTCCCTGGCCCGAGCAGCAATGGCCTTTTTGTCGCGGCTGACCAGCAGGCCTGAAATCATAATATTATCGAGCACCGTCATGGTATCATTGAGATAGATCTGCTGAAACACAAATCCGCAATGCTTACGCCGAAATACCGCCAGTTTGTCATTGGAATAGTTTGAGATCTCCTCACCTCTAAAATCAATGGTTCCCAGGCTCGGCTTATCCATCCCGGAAAGCGCATAAAGCAGGGTGGACTTTCCCGAACCCGAGCTCCCCATGATGACCGTAAAGTCTCCGCCATTAATTTCTAAGTTGAGATTTTTTAGAACATGCTGCATGATGCTGCCGTTTGAATAGGTTTTACTGAGCATTTCCGCCTTTAAAATGGTGTGCTTCATTATTTTCCTCCCGATTAATTAAATCGGTCTTAATCCCGATGATAAAAGACCATGGTCCGCTTTGGCTTTCCATGGCCCTATTATATGTCAACTGTTCTTAACCGGTCTTTTACCAACTCTTATTAAATCCTTATCTGTTTCTTAACGAGTCTTTTTTTATAATAAGACGACCTTAAACCACCTTGATACACAGCTCAACAACGAACCCATCCGCATTATAACAATGGATGCTGCCATCCATACCGGTCATAAACTGCCGGGCCAGATAAAGTCCCAGCCCAGATCCCGGGGTGTTTTGAACCGCTTCTCCAGAACCGCGAAAAAACTTTTCAAACACCAGCGGGCATTCATCGGGATTCACCCCATCCCCATAATCTCGGATTTTGACTTCCAGATACTGCTTATTTTTGTCCAGATTAAACCAGATGTCGATAGCCGTATCGGCATATTTATAAGCGTTACTGATAACATTGTCAATCACCTGCTCCAGTCGCAGCGGATCACAACAAATCAGACATTCGACCAAATCATTTTTTAAGCTGATCTTCCCAAAATGATCCATATCCTTAAACATCTGGATCAGGATGGTACTGGGCTGTTCACTCACATGAACCGCTAGCATTTCCAGTTCTTCCAGGGTTGCGTGGAAGAGATTGCTAATCAGCGCATCAATAATATCTGCTTTGGAATCGATCACGGTGATTTTTTCGATGCTTTCGGTGAGCGTCATTACCGCAGTTGACTCCGGTAAATCCTCACTTTTCACAGTTGCCAGTTTGATCTCCAGGAGCTCACAAATGGCCTTAATGGTCGCCACCGGTGTTTTAATATCGTGGGATAGTTCCGCCACCAACTCTTTTTTGCTGATATTGGCCGCATATTCTCCCTGTCGGGCCTTTTTTAGTTCTTCCCGCATCAGATCAAAACTTTCAGTGAAGGCGCCAAAGTAGTTGCCTCGATCCATCGGTAGCCGAAATTCCAGATCACCATCGGCAACCTTCCGGGCAAACTGTTTCATCACTCCAAAGGGCCGAAGAACAGAAGTATACACCAACCCCAAAACCAGATAAACCATCATCAACATAATGCCAAAGGTAAAGGAGATTATTGTCAGCAGATTTGTTTTCATGACTACTTCTTCACTGCCGTTGGTTAGAAAGATGATCTTACCTAACACCTCTTGTCGGCCATCAGATGTAGTCAAATCCATGATGGTCTGACGATTCTTGATGCCATCAAACAGAAGCGCCTGATAGTTTTCATCTGCAACAAGAGTGATCCGGTAAGACATCTCCGCAATCGTACCGGATTTTTCTACCTCACCTTGGGTCCACTCTTTTTCAATCGTTTTAACAACGTGGTTAATCTCTGCGACGTTCACCTGATTAATCTGGGTGGTATTTATCGTGATGACTGCGGCTATATAAACGGCTATCATCAGCACCGTAAACAGGATAACGATATTTCTTATTTTCATCTATTTCCTCAACTGATCGTTTTTGTATCTGAATAATAAAGACTATACTATTCGTTTTCCCCGGTTTCAAACATATATCCGGTGCCCCAGATGGTTTTAATATATTTGGGCTGATTCGGGTTTTCTTCGATTTTCTCACGGATTTTGCGGATATGGACATTCAGGGTGCCATCACTAAAAAATGCATCTCCCCAGATCATTTTAAATAACTCGTCTTTAGCAATCACCCGGTTTTTATTTTCATAGAGGTATAAAAACAGCTTGAATTCCTTTGTTTTAAAACCCACGTCTTTTCCATCCCGATAGACTTTCATGGCATCCTTGTCAATTCTCAGGTTGCTATAGTTGTTTTTCTCTTGATCCTCAGAACCGACCGTATCGCTTCGCCCAGATTTTTTAGCCGCACCTTCATACCGCTTGATAATCACCTTTACCTTGGCCAGCAAAACACTCAGAGAATAGGGTTTTTTGATATAGTCATCCCCACCAATATTAAGGGCAATCAGAACATCATCATCACTCTGGCGGGCGCTGATAAAAAGAATCGGGATATCCGTTTTTTGGCGGAGTGCCTTACACAATTCAAACCCACTGTCATTTCCCAGATTGATATCCAGCAAAATCAATTTAACCGAATTGCTTTCCATGAACAAAACACAATCATTAAAATTGGTCACAAAGGCACAGGTCACGCCAAACATTTCAAAATATTCACAGGTCGCTTTGGCAAGTTCTATTTCATCATCGACAATTAAACAGTCCCAGTTCACACTTACTCCAATCCTCCCGATGGCATCGGGAAAGTCATCCAATTTGATTAGGTACTAATCCTTTGTTCAATCATATCATTATTCTGCCGCAATTGCATCTGGTTTGAATTCGAATTACTGGCTGTTATCACTTAGATCCACTCAAAAAAAAGCATGTCCTTTGATTAAAAGAAGCATGCCTTTTCTTAATTCTTTGATAAATACTTTATCGATTGCGATCTTACTGACCTGGCGTTTAAAATAAACGTTAAAATGCGAAAGAACCCCGCTCTTCTGGATTCGTTTTGCACGTCGCAATTACCTGTTTTGCACTGGAAAAAATATCTTGACGTAGAATCTTTCGTCAGTTTTTTTAATATCAAAGCTTCCACCGTTTTGCTCTACAAGTGTTTTTACCGCGGGCAAACCAATGCCATTGCTGTCGGTATCTAAACAAGCTCCCATATAATTTGAAATCATAATGGCAATCTCAGATGCCTGTTTACTGATCGTGATTTCGACGGGCTTCGATGGGTCGGCATATTTTTTTATGTTGGAAAACAGGTTGTCAAATATTCGCCGCAGGTCAAATACGGGAAAGGAAAGGATGAATTCACCGTCAATGACCGGAAGGGTTGCTTGAAAGCCTGCTGCCTGCAGATCAAAACACATTTCAGAAAGCAGCTGTGATAGCAGCAGCGTCCCTGAAATTGTTTCGCCAACGGTATCCGCTTTTGGGGTATCATTCACTTGAAAATGACGGAACATTTCATCGGAAAGGCTTTTCATTTGCTGCACTTTTTCGATGGCGCTATTCAAATAGCGTTCTTTTTCTGACGTATTCCGATATTTTTTATAGCGAAGTATTTCAAGATAGCCCGTCAACTTGGTCAGCGGCGTTCGCAAGTCATGTGATAAAGAGGTAATCAGCCGGCTGTTCGCCAGCACAGCTTCATTTTCTCGTGCCATCTGGTCGATTACTGAAAGCCGCATTCCCTCAATGCTGCGTCCTAGCTCCGCCAGCTCGTCCTCGCCGGGAGAGTCGATGTGATAGCTGAGGTCACCTCCTGTGAGGATCTCCATTTCACGACTCAGATACGTAATGCGATGGATGATCCGATAGACATAGGGAATTAGAATCAGGAAGAAGCAGATTGCCGCGATACCAAGAGAGATTGCCATTCCAATCCCATCATAATGAGAAGCAGACGGATAGGCATAAGCATATACGACACCGTCCGAACAGTTCACAGGGATACCGACTTGCGTATCATCGTCTTCCTCCGGGATGTTCGCCTCAGGGCTGCTCGCCAAATAGAGATACATCGTGCGATAATTCTTTTCCCATCTGACATCGCGTATTGCGTCATCGACAGTCAGCTCATTGTTTGTCACATGTTCCTGAAAGCTCGCCACTGCCGAAATTCCCACATTTGTCCAATAAGAATCGAACTCCGAACCGTACAGGAACCACCATATAACGCCATCATACAGGAGTAAAAAAACAGAGAAGGAAATAATCAGCGCAATCGCCGCAACCGATGTGAATTTCAGACCCAGGCGGGATTTAAATTTACTGCTATTCAATGCGATACCCCTTTCCCCAAACCGTTTTCAGCAATGTTGGTTCCTGCGGGTCTTCCTCAATCTTTTCCCGCAGTCTGCGGATGTGAACCATTACAGTGTTGCTGGAGGAGTAATAAAACGGTTCCTCCCAAATGCTCTCAAATAGATTTTGCGCAGAGAAAAGTCTGCCTCTGTAGGTCAGCAGTAACCGGAGAATCTGATACTCCTTGTCAGTCAGGTTCAGTTCTTCTCCATCTTTGCAAACAGCGTTTCGGTCCTGATACAGTATGATTCCACGCCATTCCAACGGAGTTTCATTGTCAATATTGCCTTTCCCTCTGTACGTCTGATAGCGCCGTAGGAGTCCCTTTACCCGGGCAAGAAGCTCGGCATAAGAAAACGGCTTTGCGAGATAATCGTCCCCGCCGGATGAAAATCCGAGCGTCAGGTCGGAATCTTTATTTTTTGCCGTAAGAAATAAAATGGGAACATTACTTTGCTCCCTCATTTTCAAGCAGACCTGATACCCAGACATACCGGCCATCATAATATCCAAAATAACAAGATCCACATCATCGGAAAAGACCGACAACGCCGTTTCCCCGTTAGCTGCTTCCAGCGTAGTAAAACCTTCGCTCTCCAGCAGAACACAGACGATCTCACGGATTTCAGAATCATCATCTACGATCATAATTTTTGCGGCGTTCTTCATGTCGCTCCGCCTCCACTCTACGTATTGCTGTTATTTTACCATCCGCCCGTCACACAAGCAACGAAGATATACCCCTATCAGGGTCAGTTAAGAATACTTAAGGTTTTCGTAAGCCCCAGCGTCAGAATATATAGATATAATGCAAAAATAAAATAAAAACTGCGGACGGGCATATCTCGTCGGGGGTGCGGATGAAACAGCGTGAAAAACGGCTAAAGATTTATTTCCTTATACTATTTTTGCTCTTACTCCTTATTACCGGAGTATTCCTCGCAATAGGTTTCTTCCGAGGATACTTTGGATCCTTGGAAACATTTCGAACCTATATTGGCACCTTTGGCCCGTTCGCACCGCTGATGTTGACGGCGATTCAAACCATGCAAGCATTTCTACCGATCATCCCAAGCTTTTTCGGATTCGCTGCGGGCGCCGGATTATTTGGAGCGTTTGGCGGCTTCCTTTGCAATTATATCGGAATCAGCCTTGGCTCCATCATTGCATACTACCTGGCCAGACGCTTCGGGATCAGATTTGTGAAACAGATTATACCGGAGAAAAAATATAATGCCGCCGTTGAATGGGCAGCCTCGAAAAAGAGCTATACGATTATTCTTTTTCTTTCCATTCTGCTTCCGCTGGCGCCGGACTGTGCCCTGTGTTATTTTTCCGGTTTGATCAATATGCCAACAAAAAAATATATTCTGATTATCGTGACTGCAAAGCCCTGGTGTATCCTGCTTTACAGCATTTTCTTCAGCAACGTACTTTAGGAGGTTCCTATGCTTGGATTTTAAAATTTCACCGTGATTCTCACTTATATGGGTATGCTGACCTTATTTTTAGGTATCATTTTAGCTTATGTTCTGCGCTTTCAAAGCCGCTGATTTCTCGATACATAAAAAAAGCATCGCGTTCCCATGTGTGATTTTCCAGGGCAAAACATCGCTGACTTGCAGCGTTTTTCTCTCAAAGAAAGCGATTTAGAATAACAGAATAATATGAATGTGAGGAAACACCATGAAAAATGTATTGGAATATATGGAGCACCATGTGCTTTGCTGCCCGGACAAGATTGCCGTCGTTGATAAAACTTCTTCCAACTCCTATCGGGAATTGGAACATACCTGTAAGACTGTCGGGACAGCGCTGTCAAGGCACATCAAAGTCGGCCAGCCGGTCGCGGTCTTGATGGAAAAAGGCATCCCCGCGCTATGTGCATTTTGGGGCGCCATTTATGCGGGAGGCTACTATGTGCTGCTCAATCCGGAGCTGCCGATATTCCGCCTAAAGCAGATTCAAAAGGTGCTTCAGGCGGAATATGTGATTGTCGATTCTCCGCACGCAAAGCTTGCGGCGGAACTTTTTCCGGCCAAAGCAATCCTGATGATGGACGATCTGCAAAAAGAATCCATAGATTTGGAGCGTCTGCGCTTTGTGCGCAGTAGGATGATCGATACCGATCCTCTTTATGTCAACTTCACCTCTGGCTCTACTGGCGTTCCAAAGGGTGTTGTGGTCAGTCACCGTTCTGTGATCGATTTTATCGATGTTTTCACAGACACCTTCCAGTTTTCATCCACGGATATCTTTGGCAATCAGGCCCCCTTCGATTTTGATGTTTCCGTCAAGGATATCTATACTTCAGCAAAGGTTGGAGGGACACTGGCGATTATTCCAAAGCCCTTTTTTTCACGACCAAAAGAGCTTCTGGACTGGATCTGCGAGATTCACATCACTGTCATGATCTGGGCCGTCTCAGCACTGTGCCTGATCAGCGCGTTTCACGGTCTGGACTACCTTATCCCCACTTCCGTGCGTAAGATTCTTTTCAGCGGCGAGATCATGCCGGAAAAGCATCTCCGAGCATGGCTGGAACATTTGCCGGACGCGCAGTTTGTCAATCTCTACGGACCTACGGAGATCACGTGCAACTGCACCTATCATGTCATCGACAGAAGCGGTGATTATTCTCATGGGATTCCCATTGGGCGTCCCTTCCCCAATGAGCAGGTGTTCCTGCTCGACGTCAACGCACAAGAAGTGACAACCTCCGGTGTTGTCGGTGAGATCTGCGTACGGGGAACGGCACTGGCGCTTGGATACTTCCGAAACCCTCAGCAGACGGAGGTGGCTTTTGTACAGAATCCGCTCAATACCAGTTACCCCGAACGCATTTATAAAACAGGCGACCTTGGAAAGTATCTGGACAATGGGGAACTGCTGTTCTGCGGCCGGAAGGATTTTCAGATCAAATACATGGGACACCGGATTGAATTAGAAGAAATCGAGCGGGCGGTTGCGAAAATCCCCGGTGTTGATCAGTGTTGCTGTGTGTTTGACGCAAAAAAGGAGCGGCTATACGGCTTCTACACCGGCAGTCCAAAGCAACCCAGTCTCCGCAGTCAGCTTGCCGAGTCTTTACCTGTATATATGGTCCCGCGCACACTTTATCAAATCAAGAAATTTCCATTGAATAAAAACGGAAAAATCGACCGCAAGCGACTGCTTGACCGAAAGGAGTAAAACATGAACAAAATCAAATGGAGAGGATTATTAGAAAAACAGTCAACGCCTATGTACGCTTACGACCTTTCTGTACTGGAAGAACGTATCCGTTCCCTGCGTAGCTGTTTACCCGAAGGTGTCAGACTGTGCTATGCAGTGAAAGCCAACACCTTTATACTTGCGACAGTAAGTGCGCTAGTCGATCGACTGGAAATCTGTTCTCCGGGAGAACTGCGGATTTGCTACCAAATGGGGTTGCCCACGAACAAATTTGTGGTTTCCGGTGTTTATAAGACGCCCGCCCTGATTCGAGAACTAATTGCCCAGGGACCGTCCGGGGAGCTTTACACTGTGGAATCCATGCATCAATTCAGCATCTTAAGCGATACGGCTCATCTGGCAAAAAAACGCATTTCCATTCTGCTCCGCCTGACCAGCGGCAACCAATTTGGACTTTCCGAGGATGAATTGGAACATATCGTCAGCGAGTACCAGCACGATCCATTCCTTGAAATCAGAGGCATCCAGTATTTTTCCGGTACCCAGAAATCATCTTTGAAGCGGCTTAAACGGGAGCTGGACTATCTGGACAGCGTACTTAACAAATTACAAACTGACCGCGGCTATTCCGCTCCTGAATTGGAGTTCGGACCCGGACTTCCGGTATCCTACTTTATCGATGAGGACTTTGACGAAGACGCCTTTTTGCATCAATTCTCAGCCTTGCTGACCAGAATGCAGTTCAAGACAAAGCTTACGCTGGAGCTTGGACGCAGCATCGCCGCCAGTTGCGGTACCTATTTAACAAGCGTTGTCGATAAAAAAACAAACAAAGGGCAGAACTACGCCATTGTCGATGGCGGTATACACCAACTTATCTATTATGGTCAGTCGATGGCAATGAAGCATCCCATTGTCCACGAGCTCACTCACCGCGGGGGCACAGAGCACGAGCCATGGAATATCTGCGGTTCGCTTTGCACCACTAACGATATCTTGGTAAAGCAGTTTCCCATGTATCGCCCGGAAATCGGTGATGTGATCGTATTTGAAAACGCTGGTGCATATTGTGCGGCGGAAGGAATCGCCTTGTTTTTAAGCAGGGATCTACCGGCGGTCATGTTACTGAAAAATGGTTGTGAACCCGTCTGTGTACGGGGGCATATGCCAATAGAAATGTTAAATACACCGAATAATGAAATGAGGGAAAGAATATGGAACGATTAATTAAAATTTTGAAAGACATAGAACCGGAAATTAACTACACAAACTGCAAAGACCTGATCGATGGACATCATTTGGATTCGCTCTCCATCATTGCCTTGGTGGGAGAGCTGGAGGAAGAATTCGATATTACAATCCCGACCGTCGAGATAACGCCGGACAACTTCAATTCCGCAGAATCTCTCTGGGCAATGGTAACGCGACTAATTGAGGAAGAATAATATGCCCTCGATTCCATCCTATTTTTCCGTACAGTTTCTGGCGATTTTGCTACCAGTCACTGTCACGACTTATGCTTTCCTTCCACAAAAGCCGCGGCGGATTGTACTTTTACTCGCGAGCTACGCCTTTTTCTGGGCCGTCAGCGGAAAGCTGTTGGTTTATCTTCTGCTGTCCACGCTCTCCATCCACCATTTTGGTCTCTGGCTTGCCGACAATCAAAATCGTTGTGACCAGGCTTTGGAGCCGGCTCAAAAGGAAAACCGCAAGGGCATCAAAGTGTTATATCAGCGGCAGCAAAGAGGGATTATTGCGTTTGCTGTTATTCTCCATATAGGCGTTCTGGCCGTTCTTAAATATTCGGCTTTTTTTGCAACAAACCTGAATGTCGGCTTTGATCTTTTAAAGCTGCCTGCTACGGTCGCCATACCTTCTTTTGTGTTGCCAATCGGCATTTCTTTTTATACCATGCAGGCACTATCGTATGTTTTGGATGTCTATCACCGAAAAATATCAGCTGACCGCAACCTATTTCGTCTGGCCCTTTATATGAGTTTCTTTCCACAGATCATGGAAGGGCCAATCTGCCGGTATACCGAAACCGCAGCGCAGTTGTGGAGCGTACCGCCCATTGAATATCGCAACCTTACCTTTGGCCTGCAACGCATTCTGTTCGGTATTCTGAAAAAAATGGTCGTCGCAGATCGCCTGAACCTGCTGATCAGCAATGTATTCAACAGCTATCAGGACTATGACGGCTTCGTGATCGCTGTCGCCGCAGTGTGCTATACCATTCAGCTTTACATGGACTTCTCCGGCACAATGGATGTAGCCCTTGGCATCGGACAAATTTTCGGTGTTTCATTGACCGAAAACTTTCAGCGCCCTTTTTTTTCCAAGACTATTCCTGAATTTTGGAAACGGTGGCATATTACGCTGGGTGCCTGGTTCCGTGATTATATCTTCTATCCTGTTTCCCTGTCAAAGCCCATGAAACGCCTTTCTTCCAAGGCGAGAAAACGACTTGGCCATCACTTTGGTACACTGCCCGCCAGTGCCATCGCGCTCTTTTACGTGTGGCTATGCAATGGATTGTGGCATGGCGCTGGCTGGAACTTCATTTTTTTCGGCATGTATCATTTCGTGCTGATTTTGAGTGGAAACATAGCAGAACCTTTTATTGCAAAATCTGCGGAAAAGTTACATATCTCACGATCAGGTCCGCTTTATCATGGATTTCAAATCGTCCGAACCGCCGCTTTGGTTTGTATCGGTGAAATGTTTTTCCGAGCCAACGGACTTCGTACCGGACTTGCAATGCTTAAAAAGATTTTTACAGACTTCACTTTCAACACCATTGTGGAAAAAACTTTCTTTTCTTTTGGTGCAGACTTATATGACTATATCATTGTCGCTATTGTCTTGGCTGTCATTTTTTTTATTGAGCTTCGGCAAGAAAAGGGCCTCTCCATTCGGGAACGCATCAGTACAAAGCCTGTAGTGGAACGTTTTGCGGTGTATTATGCTCTGATTATGGCAATTGTCATATTTGGCGCATATGGAACCGGTTATGTCCCTGTCGATCCGATTTATGCAAGCTTTTAGAAAGGCGGTAAACCATGAAAATCAAGAACATACTGGGAGGCGTAGCATTCATTGCCGGACTTATGATCCTGCTGGCCGTATCATCCTATTTGCTTGTTCCCAGAGACAATACGGCTGCAGCAGGAATGGAAGCAACTTCGGCCAACGGAATCCTTGGTGAAAAGGAAAACTCCATCGACATTCTGGTGCTCGGAGACAGCGAATCCTATTTCTCCATCTCCCCTTTGCAGCTTTGGAAAGAAAAAGGCTACACCGCATATGTCTGCGGAACCGCGGGTCAGCATTTAACCTACAGCAACACCATGCTGCACAGGGCATTTCAAAAGCAAAAGCCTAAAATTGTAATCTTGGAGACCCTTGCAATCTACCGCAAAATGTCATTGAGCAATGTGGGACTGGCTGAGATCGCTCGCTATTTTCCCGTATTTGAATATCATAACCGATGGAAATCATATGATCTGAAAGGAGTTGGAAACGGAGTCAAATACAACTGGACTGAGGATTACAAGGGCTATTTTTACTCCAATCAAGTCGCTCCCGCTCACAATTTGGAATACATGACGCCTACAGAAGAGTCTGCGAAAATTGCAAAAACAAACAGATACTTCATACAAAAAATCAAAGACTTCTGTGATGAAAATGGAGCCGAATTAATCCTTCTCAGCACACCGAGCACTAAAAATTGGAATTATAAGTCACACAACGGAATCGCGATCCTTGCCAGCGAATTGAACTGCAAATATATTGATTTAAATCTGATGAATGATACCGTCGGCATAGACTGGAGCCTGGATACCCGTGACGGTGGGGATCATTTAAATTCTTCCGGAGCAAACAAAGTAACTCATTATTTAGCGGAATACCTGTCAGGCCGGGGCATCTTATCAGATCACCGTGGAGACAAAAACTACGCGCGCTGGGATGAGTGCTTGGTAAAGCTGAACGCAAAAGCTAAGGGCACATCTAATTAGAACAAAGAATCGCAAAAGCTATCACTTGCCTACCCGTGCTCGGGACTTTCATCCGTTAGATTGTACCTGTGCCGGGTGCATCTCAAAAAAGGCATGTCCTTCCATTGAAAGAAACATGCCTTTTCTTTATAAATATTTTATCGATTAAGGTCTTTGACCGCCCTGACCGGGTTGACCCTGACCACCCTGGCCCGGCCCACCCATGCCGGTCTGGCCATTACTGGTGACCACGCCCGTCAGGGGGATTTCCACCGTCTGGCTGCCACAGGTTAGTGTATAAGTGGAACCCTGGACCAAATCTGGGGTGCTGATCACCACCGATTGATAGGTTTTATCCGGCGTATAGGAAACCACCTTATTGCCACTGGCATCGGTTAACTTTACTTCTGTCCCCGCTGCACAGGATGATGTGAGGTTATAAAGCAATGATGCCTGGGTCGATGTTTCTGAAAATGATTGAGCCATTCCGGTACTACCGGCAATAACCACGGTTCCGCCACTGACATCGGCGCTGCCATTATAATCCAGGGCGCCATTGCCGCTATTGGTGGGGCCACTGACCGTCACCGTGCCACCGGAAATATAGAGATTCCCGTTGCTATCGAGTCCGTCTCCGGCTGCATTAACATCGATAGTGCCGCCGGAAATTGAAACATAGACGTTTGAGTCATTTTGCATCGCAGCACCACCGCCTTTTACACCGGTATCGGTTTCTGCGGCACTGGCACTGGCGCCATTAAGCCCGTCATCCGATGAAGTAATATTAATGGTTCCGTCTTCTACAATAATCGCAGTCCCTTCAATCCCCTCGGTGCTGTTTTTAATGGTAATCGTCCCGCCACAAATGTAGACATAGCCTTTTGTGTTATCATCAGCATTCTTTGAGGTCATCCCCTTGCCTGCTGAAGAATCAATGGTAATGACACCATCTTTTATTTTGACACTGTTTTTACCACTGAACGCATCATCTGCTGAGGTGATATTATAAATACCTCCGCTAATCACCAGATCATCTTTTGACACAATCCCGTGGTTATCACTTGTTGTAATATTTAGGGTTCCTTCGCCATTGATGGTCAAATCTTCTTTGCTGAAAATAACCCCATCAACATTATTTTCATCGGTCTGAACATAGGTACCACTATCGGTTAAGGTATTGACGGTGTTTTCATTCAATGTTACAAATACCTTGTCGGCACTTTTTACATAGATCGGGGCATTGTCTGAACAATTGATGGTCGCGCCACTTAGCACAATCTGAATCTTATCGCTATCGGCCGCTGCCACGACGATCTGCCCGTCCGTCAAATTCCCGGTGACCACATAAGTCCCTTCTTTCGTAATGGTAAGCACGCCATTACTGGCGGTGGCACCGTCACCGGTTACCTGAATGTCACTGCCATCCAGAGTTACAGTAACTGCACTGGTGTCATCATAGGTTGTTTTCTGATCGCGATCAGTAAACTCCGGATCGACAACAATTGTCGATGTGGGTGATACTGCTGCGGTTAAAACTGAGGCGGTTTCTATCACCGCCGCCGCAGTGGTTTCTGCCGGTGCTGTCTCGGAATCCAAACTGCATCCGGCAACCACTACCATGATAAACAATAAAAATGGTATGAAAATCTTTAGTTTTTTCATTAAACATCCTCTCATTTCTCTCTTTTTAAAATATTTTTACGAAGCATTTTTTAAGTCCTTTTTATTCTCAGGCAGTTGAAGAACCTTTAGCATCGCAATGGGAATCTTACAATAATTCTGTGATACCCGTCTCTTTTATTTTAATTATAAGCGGGCAATGTGATGGTTATATGGATAAATGCTGTTTTTTTATTGATATAAGCCGTGTTCTTATTTTAATTGGTTGTTTTTTGTTAATTAAATATTGTAGCATCGTTATTTTATTTTTTTTGCAAAGCCCGCTTGACATTTAATGCAAAGCGAACTATACTAATAGTGCAAAGCATGCTATGCAATTTAGTAGAAGGTGACCAATGAAAACACGAATAAAAGAATTACGAAAAGAGCGAAAACTATCTCAGGAAGAACTGGCACTGGAAGTAGGAACAACCAGACAGACTATTACCTCCATCGAAGTGGGCAAATATACTGCTTCTCTGGTGCTGGCCTACAAAATCGCCCATTTTTTCGGGCTGACCATTGAAGACGTTTTTGACTTTTCAGAACTAAATGAATTTTAGGAGGCAGGATCATGGAAAAATTTAGAACCACGATTAAACGAAGAATTGCAATTTCTTCAGGAATGGCATTTATTGCCATGGTGTTGGGGGTTTTTAGTACTTATTCAATAATTATTACGGACCACTCAAGTGCAACACACTCTGATGGTTTTGTGGCGGGATTCCAGTTTGGTCTGATTGTCAGCATTTTCGGACTGGCGGTCTTTGATATCATCAAGCTGAGTCTGACAATCAATGACGAGACCAAGCTAAGAATATTGTACAACAAGGAGCATGACGAGCGGCTAATCGCAATCCGTAATAAAGCTGGTGCACCAATGATTGTAGTTACTTCTGTCATGATGATTATTGCTGCCATAATTGCCGGGTATTTTAACATTGTCGTTTTTTATACGCTGGTCGTCGCTGTATCTGCTCAACTATTGATCAGCGCCATGGTTAAGCTTTATTGTACGAAAACCATGTAGTGGTGCCTGCTGATGAGAAAACGTATTCTATTTCCAGCTACCGTTATGATCATACTGTTTTGTCTGGGGTTGGTGTTCATTAACTGGATAATCCTACCCCTGCCGGATTGGGCCGTACGCAGCATTGGTTTTATGATGCTAGCCGATCTACCGGTGCTGGTTTATTCCCGAATAAGATTTGTGCAGAACAATCCGTGAAAGAAATGGAGCTCATTAAATGAAAACCAATATGAGAAAAGAACTGAAAATTGAAATCCTGCTATTTGCCATTTTTAATCTTATCAATTTTTTCAGCAAAAATATGCTCCCGGAAATGCCAGCATTGCATTTTATCCTCGGGGGACTGGTGGGACTGGCTCTTTGTCAGATTATTATTGGTATCTTACCTGAGTCTACTTACTTGAAACTAAAAAATTTCAAAACTCCTCAATAAAAGGAACCCTCAACAATGTTGAGGGTTCCTTTTATTGAGAGTGCTATATTTAACGATATTCTTATTCTACTTTAACCACTTTAGACAGCCTCTTCAATCGGGTCCATTTCACAGCAACACGTTCCATTTTGATATTTCTGCATCTTTCGATTTTTCATTTCCCGATAGGCAAACTTGCTGCCTTTTTTACAGCCATCATCTTTTACCATCAATACCGAAATCCCTTCCATCAATAAGGTCATTTCACATTGACGAGGACATGTGCTGCAGGTAAGTTTAATTTCTTGAACCCCATTCTCCTGGCAAATTTCCGTGCTTTCTTCTTTAAAATATGTGTTGACCATTGATTTGACCTCCTGTAATCTATTTAATCAAACTAATTTCACATGATATCAGAAAAGTCCTGATCGTTGATGTGCAATATTATACGCTATTCTCGATAAAAAGCAGCTGTTATTTTTTTAACAACTCTTTGACTGGATCATACCACAGATTGTTAAACTTTTCACTATTGATAACGTTATCTATTTTTTTCTTAATTTTCTTTTCAGACTTTATTTGATGTTTTATCAAATGATAATGCAATATTGCTACTCTCTCAACACTAAAAATGTCAAAACCACAAGGTTGTATTTTAAAAGTTGTATGATCCAATTTCTGATTGGAGCAACAAATTTTTATACTTCTCCGATAAATATTCATTTTGCCGTCAATTTATGGTTACTTTTTCCAAAAAATTACTGTATAATCGAAAAAAAATACAATAAAACTGCATAATAAATGATTCGCTTGTTCATCTCGAATATCTTGGGGTAAAAACAGAATACTATCTGCTTATCAATTCGATGATCTGACTCTTATGTGTAGGGAAACAAAGGTGGTGAATATTTAATCAAATAGACAATCCTATCGCATCCTAAAGCCCTATTAAATTCACACTGGAGGAAAAACTATGAACTGGTTCCGTAATCTAAAAATCAAAACAAAACTGGTCGGCAGCTTCATTCTCATTGCCTTTATCGTTGGCATTGTTGGTTATCTGGGAATTGTGAACATCAACGCCCTTGACCGTTCAAATAATGAACTTTATGAAAACGTTACAATCCCTCTTGCCGATATCGGTGCACTGTCTACAGCTTTTCAGCGTATGCGTGTTAACCTTAGGGATATGATCGCCGAAACCGAACCCCAGGCCGTCCAAGAGTATGCTGATCGAGTCACTCTGCGACGTGAGGAGATCACAGCTCTGGTAAAAGCACTTAATACAACTATTCAATCTGAATCCCTTTCCACTAAAATTCAAACATTAAATGATCGTATCATCACTACCAACACCGAATTTGATGCTGTTATTGCCCTTGCTAAAAATAATCAGGATGCGGAAGCTCTGGCACGCATCGCTGAAACCGGGGCGGCTGGCATTGCCTCAAGAGCCCAGCAAAATGCCCTTGAAGCACTTGTCATTGCCAATATTGAAACTGGAAAAGCAAAATCTGATGCTAATACCAATTTAGCCAGCTCCGCTGTCACCACGATGACGGTGATTATGGTCTTTAGTATTCTAATTGCAGTGATCTTTGGTGTTTTGCTTGGTAATTTTATCTGTAAGCCACTCAGAAAGGCCGCTCAGATGCTAAAAGAAATGGGTCTTGGCCATCTTGACAGGCGTCTTAAGATGGACGCCACTGATGAAATTGGACAAATGGCAACTGCGATGGATGCCTTCGCCGACGATCTTCAAAACGTAGTCATTGCAACCATGAATCAGATTTCCAAAGGTGACGTCTCTGCCAATTTGGAAGTCAAAGATCCACAAGATGAAATCACACCCGCATTAAATCGCACGATCACTACCATCCGCACCCTCATTGATGATGCCACCATGCTTTCTAAAGCCGCCACAGAAGGACGTCTCAACACCCGTGGCAATCCAGATGTTTTCGATGGTGGCTTTAAAGAAATCATGGATGGCGTTAATATGACACTTGACGCACTGGTCGGTTTTATCGATGTGATGCCCAGTCCAGTCATGATTATAGATAATGATTTTAATATTCTTTATTTGAATGAACTGGGGACAAAAATTGCCGGGCTGAATAAGGATGATGTACTTGGCCAGCATTGTTATAACCTGTTTAAAACCTCGGACTGCCAGACGAAAAACTGTGCCTGTTTCCAAGCCATGAAACAGTGCCAGACTTCAACCAGTGAAGCTGATGCCCATCCTCAACCCGGATTAGACCTGGACATTTCTTATACCGGTGTTCCTATTTTGGATCAATCCGGCAACCCCATTGGTGCTCTAGAAATCATTACCGATCTTACTGCCATCAAACAGGCAGAGCGTCGGATGAAAAAAATCGCCTTTTATCAGGAATTCGAAACAAAAAAACTAGCCGCTGCTCTGACTAAACTTTCAGTTGGTGATACCAAGGTTCAAATTGAGATAACACCGGGGGATGATGACACGAATGACGTTTATGAAACCTTCCTGGTTCTTGAGGATTCACTTGTCAAATGCGTGAAGTCAATAGATGCCCTGGTTTCAGACTCCAACATGCTGGCCCAAGCAGCCTTAGCCGGAAGACTTGATACCCGAGCCGATGCCAGATGTCATGAAGGCGATTATGCCCGCATCATTGATGGCATCAATCAAACCCTTGATGCTGTTGTTGAGCCACTTCAAGAAGCTTCATCAACCTTAAAAGAACTCTCCCACGGTAATTTGTCTACCTCCATGACAGGTACTTATAATGGTGATTTTACTCAAGTTAAAGACGATATGAATCTGACCATCTCTGCTTTGAATCGTTATGTTCAGGAAATTACCCACACCTTGGAAGAAATTGGCAACGGAAATTTGAATCAGGAAATTACCAGTGATTATCTCGGTAACTTCCAGGCCATCAAACAATCACTAAATGAAATTACCGACAACTTGAGCAAAACGATGTCTGACATTAGCATTGCCTCCGATCAGGTGGAAATTGGTGCCCGCCAAATCTCAAATGGTGGTCAAGCTCTCGCTCAGGGTACCACCGAGCAGGCCAGCTCGATTCAAGAACTGAACGCTTCCATTGATGAGGTCGCCCAAGAAACTAAAAAGAACGCCACCAATGCCGATAAAGCCAATGAATTAGCATGGAAGGTCCGTAACAATGCTAAACTGAGCAATGACCAGATGCACCAGATGGTTCTGGCAATGTCGGAAATTAATGAATCCTCCCATAATATTTTTAAGATCATCAAAGTCATTGATGACATTGCCTTCCAGACCAATATTCTGGCACTGAATGCGGCTGTGGAAGCTGCTCGGGCCGGTCAGCATGGTAAGGGCTTTGCCGTGGTGGCCGAAGAAGTAAGAACCCTGGCTTTAAGGAGTGCCGAAGCCGCCAAGGAGACTACTGCTCTCATTGAAGGCTCCATTGACAAGGTGGATGCTGGCACAAAAATTGCCGATAAAACCGCTGTGAGTCTGGAAGAAATACTACAAGAAATTGATACGGTGACCAACCTGGTGGCCAGCATCGCCGGTGCTTCCAATGATCAAGCTTCTGAAATTGCTCAGATCACTCAGGGTATTGAGCAAGTTTCCCAAGTCGTTCAAACCAATTCGGCCACAGCCGAAGAAAGCGCCGCCTCTAGTGAAGAACTATCTGGACAGGCCGCCTTACTTAAACAAATGGTTGCGGCTTTTAAACTCAAGCAGACGAGTTCTCCTAAAACTTCAGTCTTAACGCAAGCACCTCAACCAGATTTAATAGTTGAGGAAATAGCTCCAGAACCTCGAATTATTTTGGATGATATGGACAAATACTAACATAAAACGGATCCAAAGATACTTTTACAATCTTTGGATCCGTTTTTATCAACGTTTTTCAACTGAAAACAAGGGGGAATTTTGACGTTTTTGCTGTTTTATTCTTTACGCAATCATCCGACATGTAACGGATGTATCCAGCTATGTTAAATGTATTGTTTTAACTTGACAAATAGTCGCTAAAAATTTACAGTTAGGTTAACTATACTAAATTAACCCTGTTGTCTATCAAAACGCATCGATGTTCACCCTGACCACATGTCGCTTAACACCTCTGTCAGACGCTAAAACATAAGTTTAAACAGAATACAAGGAGAATCGATATGGGTTTTAGCCCTAAAAATGATCCACCAGAAAAAAAAACTGAAATAATTCCTAAAATTTGGGAAGAAAAGCAGGATCATATTCAAAAACTTTTTCGACAACACCATGATAAGAAGAGCCCGGAGACCGAGGATAATACGCAGGTTTTTGTCGACTCCCAGCGAAGCAACTGGAACGTTACAGATCGATTTCAAGCCTTGATCGAAGAATCTGAAACAGTCTATGAAATAATTAGCCCGGAGGGCATTATCACGTTTATCAGTGATGCCGCAACCAAGGTAGTCCACTATCAGCCGGACAAATTAATTGGCGAGAAAATATTTAAATTCTATCAAGGTGAGGACCTGACGAAATTAAAGGGCATGATCAGCTACGTACTGGCAAATCCTGGTGCCAAAACCCAAAATATATTAACTTATAAAAAAAAGACTGGCGAACGGGTTCATTTGGAAGTCAACATGCAAAACTTAATAAGCCATCCCGCCATTGAAGGAATTATCCTGAGTTTCACCAATGCTACAACACGTGTCAAAGCAGAAAATAAACTCAATTATACAATTACCCATGACGAGCTGACTGACCTGCCCAATCGACTCCATTTCAAGACACTTCTCGCTCAGCAGTATGCACTTTCCCAAAATAATGGCATATCATTAGCCGTATTGATGCTCGATTTTGAGCGGATTAAATATATCAGTGACGCTTTGGGCACTCAATTTGGCGATCAGATGATCATGAAAATAATGATCCGGCTCAAAGCATTCCTTAAAAAAAATCAAATAATTGGACGTTATTCCGAAAACCAGTTCGGTATTATTGCCCGAAACCTCGCTAGTCGAGAAGCCTACGCGACCATGGCTCGTGAAATCACCGCTTTATTTTTACAGCCGTTCAAAGCTGCTAATTATGAATTTGAAATCGCCATGAGTATGGGAATCAGTCTTTACACTGAGGATGCCAAAGGCAAGGATCCCGATGATCTGGCCGATGAAAGCGGTGAGTTCCTGATTAAACAAGCCAATATTGCCCTGCTTTGGGCAAAAAAAGAGGGGCCGAACAAGTTTAAATTCTATTGTACGGATTTCAGCATTCAAAATTATAAACAATTCGAATTGCGTAGCGATTTTATTAAGGCGATTTACCAGAGTCAGTTTAAAATATTTTATCAACCGATAGTCACCCTGAAGGAGACAAAAATCCTGGTTGCCGAAGCTTTGATCCGGTGGAATCATCCCGTCTGGGGACTGGTTTCTCCCGACGAGTTCATTTATCTGTCAGAAGAAACAGGAAGTATCATTGAAATGGAAAAATGGATGCTTAATGAAGTTTGTCAAAGCTGTAATAAAACCTTAAACGAAGGGTTTCCCAAGCAAAATGTGATGGTTAATTTTTCCAGCATTCAGTTCTACGAAAAAAGCTTTGCCCTAACGATAAAAGAAATTCTCACAAAATTTTCTCTGGATCCGAAGTTTTTAATTGTCAAGGTTACTGAAGATCTTTTGCTTGATGACTCGGAAAATATCCGAAACAATTTAAAAGAACTTCGGTCAATGGGTATTAAAATAGCTCTTAATGATCCCAACTTCAGCTTTATCGGTTTACAGAACTTTAATATCGATATCCTTATCCTGGACGGATCCTTTTTAAATAACGTCCTGACCGTCACAGCAAGTGCATCAATTGTACAGAGCATTATTGAACTTACCCGGCAACTGAATATCAAACTGGTCGCAGTCGGAATTGACAACTGGGAACAAAAAGCCTTTCTGGAAAAACTCAATTGCTATGCCGGACAGGGCGATTTCTATTCAAAACCCTTACCTAAAGATGAATATAAAACAATTCTAAAAACTGGGATCAGTGATCCCGAACCTCTTCTTCCCCAAAATACTTATGCTCAGCTCGTTGATGAACGTCGCAATTATTTTAGACTATTTTTCAATCGATACGTCCGAGCGGATCTTGCCATTTTACAAATCAAAGACAAGCAGATGGGGGTAGGGAATACCAAGGTTTTAATTCAAGATATCGGACCTGGGGGACTGTGTTTTATTTCAAACATCCAGTTTCCCATTGAACAAGGCTTTACCCTTCAATTCGAAACCAGTCTGCTAAATAAAAAAATCAAGGTTTATGGCAACCCGATGCACATGAAAAAATTCAATAACCATTTATACCAATACGGCGTCAAATTTTCAATCAATGAAGACGAACGCGATGAACTAACAAAGATTCTTTTTGAAATTCAGACCATTGTAAAAAGAAATACAATTTTTGAGGACAGCAGTTTTACCTTCGATTCACCCTCAATTTATTTTAAAGGGCTGGCCAACCAATAGCTGCTGTTGATAGCAATTATTTCCTCGATTTATTATGGCTTGCTGATGCTTTATTTTTAAACAATCACGCGAACCTCAAATTTTTCCTGACATGTCGGACATTTCACAGTGTGTTTTCCCCGCTTAATCGGGAGTTGCAACGTCTTTTTACAATGGGGACACTTCCGGTAACGGTATCTGCCGATCCCTTTAATTCTTCGCACCAAGATTCTGGTTGCTTTTTTTACCGGGTTCCAGAGCCTCATGAATTTTTCATTTTCCATTCGCCGTCTGCTGATATTTCGGGAAAAACTTCGCAGCAGTACCAAGAGAATTAAACCGTCTGAAAAAATCGTCAAAACTAGCGAATCAACCTTCAGATTGATCATCATCGCTCCCAAGCCCATAAACAACCCTAAATAATAGAGCTGATCAATCCCATAGCGGCCGGTCATGAAGCGGACCAGCTTATTTTTCAAACTTTCCATTTATCGTCTCCTAATTAATTTAATCACAGGTTCTAAAATATTAAGCCTAAAAACGAAAGCAAAAATTGGATGGCGTAAAAGCCAATAAACAGCTTAACAATAGTTCCCAAAGGAGAAAAATTTGATGATCGCCGACCAGAAAACCAGCTGCGTTTGCCACTTAATTGACTCAACAGGTTCTGATATTTTTCATTGTCCGGTTCCATCTCAACAGCCATTTTGGCATGCTCAACGGCAATATCCCGGTAACCCAGGCCATAGTTTGCAATGGCACTGTAGAAATGCCATTGGGCACTTCGATCTGACAGATGATTGAGGATATTAATTGCCTCTTCATAATTTCCCATATTGATATGGTTTGCTGCTGCTTCAAAACTATAGGTCTGCCGCTGGCTCGAATATGCCCCAAAAATCCACGCAAAGGGATCAAAACCTTCAAAGGGGTCTGCCTGGCCGCTACGACCATCACTACTTGCATAGCGATAGGTATACGTTCTGGTCTGTCCCGAATTGCCTTGTGAAAACGGACTGGCCGTGCCATGGGCATTGCCATAAGCGAGATTGGCTTTACCGCTTTTGATCAAATCATAGGCAGCATTGACCTCGCTCATTTTTCGGGCGGCTTCCTGATCCCCCGGATTCAAATCCGGATGATATTGCTTCGCCAGTTTTTTATATGCTTTTGAGACGTCCTCATCACTGGCATCATGAGGGACACCTAAAACTTGATAGGGATCCAAATTCATTATGATTCCACCTTATCTGCAAATTTATTTTAAAATCAATTGTGGAATGATTGTACCGCTAAATGTTTAGGTTTTGTTTAAATAACGTTAAAAATAATATTGTTTTCTTTTGATTCAACTATCATTTACGAAAAATGATTGACTAAACGAGGTCATTGCATTAAAATAAAACCGACGGTCGGTTTTATTTTGAAAGGAGGAAACAATGTCTAAATGGGAAACAAAAGAAAAGCGAATCGATGATATTGTCAATAGCGCTGTCGAAATTTTTCTTGAGAAGGGTTACGAAGGTGCATCCATGGAGGCGATTGCAAAAAGAGCACAGATCAGTAAAGGCGGTTTATATCATCACTTTAGCAGCAAAGATGAAATCCTATATTTTGCAAACGAAAAATTAAACGAACCGATTTATGAATATGTCCGCATCGCTGCGGAAAATCCAGACGCCGTTGAGGGGATCCGCTTTTACATCCAGAGCTATGTCAGTTACTGGTTGACGCACAAGAAGGAGCTGACTTTTTTCTTTCTAACTATGGTTAAAGCCCTTTCGTCTCCAGAAATGTGGCAAGTCTATGAGGATTACTATGATAATATGACCAACTTTATCAAAACGCTCTACGACAGAAGCGTCAGCAGCGGTCAGTTTAGCAAACACAATACCCGTGCAAGTGCAATAACCCTTGTCTCCGCACTTGATGGTGTATTATCTTCTCTGGTAATGAGTAAGAATACAAATTCAGATACCATTATCGAAGATTTTGAGGACCGGTTTATCACTTCTGTTTTAGACCAAAAGGTTTTAGAATCCACACAAGAGGAGCACTATTAAAATGAAAAGAATCGGGATTTTCTACTTTTCAGGTACTGGCAATACTGAAATTATCGCCAGACTGTTATCGGCATCCTATCAACGAAAGCACATCAAAGTTGAATTATTCAGGATTGAGGATATTGTAAATCATAAAACACCGTTGATCACTAATGAATTTGATATGATTGGTGTCGGTCATCCAGTCCTAGGATTCGGTGCTTCCAGCATTACTGAGCAGTTTGCCAAGATCTTGCCCCCTTGTTCGGGAAAGAAGGCCTTCATATTCAAAACTGCCTCTTCTGCACATTACATTAACCATGGTGCATCCGATTCGATCATTCATACAATGGAAGAAAAAGGCTATCTGGTATTTCATAATTCCATCTTGGCTATGCCCTGTAACTGGTTTATAAAATATGACGATCAACTAAATAAACAATTATATGGCGCCGCTGTAAAAAAAGTTGATAAAATAGTCACCGACACCATCAATGAACAGGCGCAGCAATTAAAAATCAATGGGATTCTTAGTAAATTTCTTCGAATTCTCTACTATGGTGAAGAACATTATGGGGCAAAATATTTTGCGCGAGGTCTTTCAACATCTGATAACTGTAACCTCTGCAACAAATGTATCCGTAATTGTCCGACAAATAATATTCTCGAAACTGCGGGTCAAATCTGTTTTGGCTCCCATTGCATTTGGTGTATGCGCTGTATTTACGGATGTCCTACTCACGCCATACAAGCAAGAAATCTGACCGGCTGTGTTGTCGACCCCTACACCGGCGGGTTTAATATTGATAGCATCTTAAATAACCCAGAGATCAATGGTAACTTTGTAACCGAAAAATCAAAGGGTTATTACAAGCATTTTATCGCGTATTTTAAAGAAGCTGAGTAACTTCTACTGATCCGATTTATCTCTTCTGTAATAAAATCCCAATGGTGGACCGCCCGGGCAACACAAAATAATTATCCCCCAGAGTCACCCCGATTTTGGCGGTTTCACCGGCAAACAGGTCAAAAAGACGTTTCTGTTCCACGGTTGACCATTCTTCGCCGTTTCCGGGAACATAATCCTTTACCGACTGCCAGCCTGACACCTCTTTGACCGCATCCGCCACGAACACCTTGCCGGTATTAACTAGCAGATTCATCACTTCATCAATCATAAAGAGATCCATAGAATCCTTCAGGGTTTTGGCATAATCATCCAGCTCGGTACCCACGGTAACAATGTAGGGAAAGACCGGATCTCCCTGATTGACATAACCTCGCAACAGCTCGCTTTCAAAGACTACACCATTGACCTTTACCCATGCATCAGTTTTTTCGGTAATCTGAGCTTCAAAATAAATGGCTTTGGGTATGGCAATCTTTTGAACCATTTCATAGATGGGTTCTAGAATATCCAACATCGCTTCATTTCCTCTTAAGTGCAGTTCATTATCCAAGGTTTCCATGTCATAGGAAAAAGGATACTTTTTTAAAACTTTATCGTCCATTTTACGTCTCCTTTGTTGTAGTTTTCTTTTATATACCCATTTATATGATGGTGCCGTCACTAAATTTTGTATCTAAAGCAAATATCTCTCGTTAAACTATAATTGTTCAACCCGATTTCGACCCCGTTTTTTTGCCAGATAAAGGGCATCATCGGCCCGCTTGATGAGGGTTTCAATGGTATCCAGTGGCTCAAATTGCGCAACCCCAAAACTCATGGTAACCTGATGAGGTGCTAATCTGGAGAAATCTTCGATTGCCAGCCGGAGTTTTTCCGCCAGAAAAACAGCACCGCCAATCTGCGTATTCAAACAAATAATCATAAATTCTTCACCACCCCAGCGCCCACAAATATCCGTTTCTCGTATCGTTTCACCCATTATTTGGGTGATTTCTTTTAAAACTCTATCCCCGTACAGGTGCCCGTAGTTATCATTGATCTGTTTAAAAAAGTCAATATCACCAATTAGGATGGCAAAATCTTTGCCGGTTTTTCGATAATTGCTGATTTCTAAAAATAGAATCTCATCCAGTTTAATCCGATTGTAGATCCCGGTAAGACTATCGGTGATTGATAAGATGGCCAATTCGTGATTTTTTCGCTCTAAATTTTTTAGTGCTTCTTGCATACTGAGTTCATAATAGCTGATTATCAGAATCATGCCCAGATATGAAAAGCCAAGATTAAGTAAGCCAACATTAGTAAAACCCTGGGTTTCCCAATTCGCATAATTTAAGAAGATAAATATTAAAACCATTAGGGAAAAACTAAATGTAAAAATTCGGCCGCCCTTTCTTCCTAGCAAAAAATAAGCAGAAATGGGAACGACGACTATCCAAACAAGTACATAGTGATTAAATCCCACAAACCAGAATAAACTAAGCAGAACAAAAATTTCAATAGCCACTATTAAGACCGCCGTAAAAAAGACAAAATGCCGTTTGTGAAAATCATAAAGCGCAAAAAATGCCAACACACCGCCAATTAAATTACTGACCATCACTGGATAAAGCTCGATGGCATAGGCAACAAAGGAAAAAACGAATAGCACAAAAATAGCGATTGGCAGGACACAATTAATCATCCGTACCCGCCGAAACTGAAGATCCTCGGAAGTGAATCTAAAATCGTTGGTAAGATATTTATTAAATAACTTTGAAAACATCTGTATCACCCCATTAATAAAACGCTTTGCTCGAATTTTAATCAGACCTCACCGTCTCATTATTATATGCATTTTCAAACTAAAAAGAAACCCTTATTTAGATCCACCCTTTACCGGGCACACCCAAAAAATCTCCATACTTTTACAGTATGGAGAAATAAATCGTTATAATAGATTGTTAAAAAGCCGGTTCAAAGCGCGCAGATTTTTCTTCCGCTTTGAACCGGCTTGGCTGGTGCTGGATGAGACTAGATTTTGTTAATGGCGTTAACGGGATAAGCTTCAATATACCCGCGGTAGCCCATCGGCACCAGCTGGAATCTCGGTGCTGCTTCCGGTGCCCATTGATAGCCATAAACCGTTGGATCAAACCGCTTAACATGCTCCCAGATTGCATCAATTTCGGCCATAAAATCGGTATCGTCATAGGGTTCGCCCTGAAATACCATCATCGTGCAGGGAGGCAATTCAATCAGCTCATAACCTTCTGGAACGAATTGCTTGACTGCCCTTGCTAAAAGCACTCATTTCCAGAACCTTATTTAGAGGGCTTACTGTTTTATAGCGTTTGATATAATCTTTCAGGCTGTTATATTTCGCTTTTTTTTTGCTTGTTTTTCGCTTTCGCCTGATTCTCTGCCACTCTAAAAGTGACAATTTTTCGGATCAGATCAAAAGGTATTGGTTCATGAAGTGGAAATTGAACCGACCCTTTGGCGCCCTTATATATTGACAATTCTTTCTTGAATTTTTCGATACCTGAGGGTCCTGGATAGAAGCCGATATGGTTTTTATAGGCCGCAAAATGAACCAGATTACCATCCAGAAAGAATGTCGGCATTTGATAACTAATCTTTTCATCCGCTTCAGGCGCTACTTCTCTAATCACCTGCCGGATTTCCTGAAGAATCACCTGGACGTCCGCCGGGAATTGGCGGATATACGCATCAACTGGGTTACCGTCTTCAATTTTAGTCATTTTAATTCCCTTCAACTATATCTCCTTCCCTAGACCATTCTCCGGGCTACTGTTCTTCAAACCAGAATTTTCTAAAAGAATTTTAGAATCTCATCAGCCGATTTACGAGGAGGCATTTTAGCTTCCTGGGCTGCATGACCCACCGCAATCATCGCTTTATCCGATCGCCTTCATCGACCTTTTTAGATACGTCGTATTTCCGCATACTCCGTCTTTCAGCAATCACATTTTTAAATTCCATAATAACTCCCATTTTCCTTGATACCTTATTATACTCCTATTATGAAACCGTGCATTAAACTTTTAACCTTTACGTGGATATAAACACTATTTCCAGATTATTCTGAAACTTTAGTCAATCTTATTGAAATCAATCGCCCATTTCAGTCCTTAAAAACCACCGCCAATATTTAATCAAAACTGTTATTTAGTCGTCATAATGGGTATCAACGTACTGAAAGAAAAAGGAGGTGTTTTTCGATGACAAAGTCAAGAATCAAGCGACTCATTTTACTGTTGGTTTTGCTGGTTTTTTCGTCAGTTTTTATGGCTGGCTGTGGTCAACAAAGCACTCAAGACGCCGATGGTGATTCCGAAACGGGTGATCGTTCCGAAGCGGTTGATAGCACTGCTACCCTGGATAAAATTTATGCGTTCTATGACAAGGTTCAGCTCGGCCAGACAAAAGCGGAGGTGGATACCGCCTTGGGCGTAACAGCTAAAGAACCCATGACTGATGTATTCCAGTATACTGACGCAAATGGAAATGGTGTTATGATTGGTCTGAGCTCTGTTTTTTCACAAGATGGAAGTTCAAAAGTTGTTTTTAATAAAAGTGTCGAGGGTTTGGAAGCTTACCTCATCACACTACCGGATGACAAACGAGTCACTGACGAACAGGCACAAAGTATTACTGAAGGGATGACCTATGAGGAAACCAAAGCGAAACTCGGAGGAGATGGTTATGAATTATCTTCAACTCAGGGCTTTGAAGGCAAACCGGAAATTGATCGAGTTTGGATGAAAAAAGGGATATCCATGATAACCGTTAAATTCTCCGGCCCGGATGGAACGGATGTCGCTAAAACAATTGTTGATTTTTAAAAGTCTAGAATTGTTTAATGCCATCAAAAGGTGAAGATTTAATACCGCCTATAAAAAGGTCGGTGAAATGACAGACATTTCACCGACTTTTAGACTTTCTGAAATTATCTGGTTACACTTCTTTTGGGGGAGCCACATCCGCAAGAAGATCAAGCAAACTAACTTGCTTCTCTCCCTGAATCAATTCTTTTTTTAGGACAACCCGATTTTCCGTGCTAATTTTTATCGCGGTTTTTGTGGAATACAGAAAGTCTGTTGCCTGGTCTGCTGGAATCACCACTGGCATTCGGTTGTGAATCGGTGCGATCAATTCGACTGGGGGCTTAGTCATAATCATAAACTCATCGAAACCTTTTGTTTGTTGATGGAAAAAGCCGCCCAGATAAATCAGCTCCTCGGTACCGGTAAAGCGGAATTTCTCTTTTTTCTCATTCCATTCATAAAAACCCATCGCTGGAATCAAGCAACGGCGGTTCATAAAATCATCGCGGAAAAGGGGTTTTTCCAGCACCGTTTCCGAGCGGGCATTAATCAAGAGGGTCTTTTTCTCAAAATGCCGCGTGTACCCCCATTTTTTTAACACCAGATCCATGCCCTGATGATCCTTCCGAGGGATGTAAACCGGCGCCAGATCAGTTGGATGGATATCCCCTTTTTTTATCACGGTATGATATTTTTTATTCACTTCTTCAACGATTGCCTTGATCGCTCTTTCCTCTTTATCGGAATATAAAATATAACGTCCACACATTTTTTTCTCCTGCCAGAAGGCCCCTTTAAAAATCAACGACCACACATTTTTTTCTGCTATTCCCATTAGGCTTATCAAGCCCATGTAACACATACTCGCATCTTTACTTCCCCCTATTTTCACTTTTTATTGCACTCGCTAATTTTCAACGCGCTTCTTCCATTGCCATTAGGATGATCTCATCGATGGTGTATCCGGCCATGCTTTTAAAGTTCGAATACTTCCGTTTCAGTTTTTTATAAAGCTTTCTCGTATAGGTCATTCTAAACGGCAGATACGGTTCAATGGCTTTTATATAATCTTTACTATAAAAATCCTGGTTTTGTGAAATCGCTTCAAATATTAATAGCGTCAGGTTTTTCTGTAAGAAGGATTTCATTTTACGGGATTTTTCATGATCCAGTTGCTCATATGAATCTGTCATTATCATATTAGAAAAATCAAACAAGGCATTGGTTAGCCGATCTAACGGCCACTTTCCCAACGTCACCGAAAAAATAGTCATGTGTTCATTTTCCAGATCCTCTTTGGCATCTTGTAAATCATCACATAATTGAAGCAGTATACCATAGGCAAAGGCAAAATCCACCTCACCATCAGAAAGTTTGCCTTTCACTAAATAGGCATCTGCCAGGACCGAAGCCCCGCCTTTTTGCGCACTTATTCCTAAGACGTCTTTTTCATAAGGGGACGTCATCTCATCATGCTGCATCAGACTATTACATTGTGCGTCGTGAATAGATAAGAGACTTTCATATAATTCTTTAAAATCTGTCCGACTATATTGGCTTTCAATCATCCCAACAAAATCAAATAAGGCCGCTTCGTAGTCGTCATTCGCATCTATTTGCTCACCTTCTAACCGGCGTCTAAAGCGTTTATTGATCTGTTGTTTATCTTCAAAGGATACTTCCGGGTCGTCTAAATAATTATCAGTATACGGGTAAAGCATGCTATAAGCAAAAATAGAAGGGGTATACTCAACCTCAACCGCAAACAAAACCTGGAGCAGATTCATGATCCAGACATTTCTGAGGGCTTGCAGCATGTTTTTTAATTCCATCTCGGCGTTAAACCCTTTGACACTGCAAATAAAGCGATTCGTTACACTTGGAAGGGCTTTTGCAAAATCATGATCAACCTCATCTTCGGTAAAGCCTGACTGTTCTCCAAGATTTTTTATCAGTGTCCATAAGGCATTTTTCCAGTCCGTTAGTAGATCTTTATTCTTAGGACATTGCTTTAAATGCGAAAAAAGGTTATTGATAAACTGGTTCAACTCCTTTTCCCGTTTTATTTTTTCTTTGAGGCTGATTTTTTCACCCAAAACAGGAAAACACTTGTCCGTTTTCCACCACCATTTGATATATTTACCCTTAAGTTGCTCAATCATTTCCTGCACAATAAAATTATTCAAAATTCCTCCCTACTTAAATCCAACAATTTGATTATGTTATTCACTTTAAAAATAAACTTGGTCTTTATACTATCCTCTCTGTCAAGCACAATATTTGACTTACGGTTTCTCATTCTATTTGGTATTTTTCACAGCGCCAGATTATTAAATTGGCTGTTATATAAATCAGCATAAAAAGTATCGGCGGCCAACAATTCCTGATGGGTTCCCTTTTCAACGATGGTGCCGTTTTTCATTACCAGAATCAGGTCCGCTGACTTGATGGTCGAAAGCCGGTGGGCAATGACAAAGCTGGTTTTTCCCTTCATACTCGAAAGCATCGCTTTCTGCACCTGCAATTCGGTTTTGGTGTCGACACTGGAGGTCGCTTCATCCAAGATCATCAGGGCGGGATTGGCCAGCATCGCTCGGGCAATGGTCAGGAGCTGCATTTGCCCCTGGGAAACAGTTCCTTCTTCATTGGAGATCACCGTATCATAGCCCTCTGACAAGGTCCGGATAAAATGGTCGCATCGGGCCGCCTTGGCTACCTGGATAATCTCTTCCCGGGTAGCATCCATCTTCCCATAAGCGATGTTCTCTGCAATGGTACCTTTAAAAAGCCAGGTATCCTGAAGCACCATTCCCACCATCCGCCGGAGCCCGCTTTTGGACAGTTCTTTAATATCAATTCCATCGACTTTTATCGTGCCGCCATCCAGTTCGTAAAAACGCATCAGTAGATTAACCAGGGTCGTTTTCCCGGCACCGGTGGGCCCGACAATGGCCACCATCTCGTTGGGTCTGACGGTAAAGCTGACATCTTCCATTAACGATTCACTGGGATGATAACCAAAACGGACATGTTCAAATACCACGGCACCTTCCGGTACTACAATCTGTTTTGGCGTGGTGGTTTCAGGTACCTCTTCAGGCTCGTCCAGAAATTCAAAAACCCGTTCCGCTGATGCCAGGGCCGCCTGCATCGAATTGATAAAATAAGAAGATTGAGTAATGGGATCAGCAATCTGATTGACATACTGCAAAAAGGCCTGTACTGTCCCGATGGTCATCGTGCCATTAATGGCAAAAACACCTCCGACAATGGCGGTCGTCACAAAACTGAGTTGAGTCAGAAAGCGGATTGCCGGATAGATGGCATAAATCACAAATTGTGATTTTTTGTTGGCCTGGTACTGCCGATCACTCAACTCCCGCTCGGTTTTAATAACCTGCTCCTGCTGGTTAAAGCTTTTGATAATCAGGTTTCCACTATAATATTCTTCGATTTTTCCGTTTAATTCCCCTAAAACCTTCTGATTTTCATAGAAAATTGCCAGCGTTTTACCCGAAATCCACTTTGTCGCAAAAACGCTCAGGGACATGGTGGCAATGATGATCACCGCCATGACGGGATTTAGAACAAACATAATGACAATGCTAAAGACAAGGTTGCAGAGGGCATTGGCAAACTGCAGGGCCCCGGTTTTTAAAATCTCGGCAATCTTATCCGGATCATTGGTGGTTCGGCTTAAAATTTCTCCGGTTTCATTGGCATCATAATAATGAAGCGGCAGCCTGGTGATCTTTTCGCTTATTTTCTCCCGCAGCGATAAGGCCAGCTTTTCACCCACACTGGCCATGGTATATTCCTGAAGAAAGGAAAATACCGCGCCAATCAGATACGCCATCACTAACATGAGTAGCAGTATTCCCAGGATCCCAGCCAGCTTGTCAAAACTGCCGCCAATGCCGTAGTCACTAATGGCTTGAATCAGTTGATCCAGAGCTTTTCCCATGATGATGGGGGTGAAGGCAAAGAGCCCGTTGCTAACCACGGCCGCCAACAGAATGATCAACAAGGCCCCTTTTTGTTTTAGCAACAGCGCCATTAATCGTTTCGCCGATGCCTTTGAATTTTTGGGTATATCCGCCATCTCGGAGAGGTCTTCCTTTTCAAGCAGGTCTTCGGTATTAGGCGCTTGCTTCTTTTCCTTTTGTGGTTTCTTTCGCTGCTTTTTCATAAACTGTCAGCCTCCGTTTCGCTGAGCTGAGACGCGACGATTTCCTGATAAACAAGGCAGGTTTTCATCAGTTCACCATGCCGTCCGATGCCAGCCATCCGGCCAGCATCCAGTACGATAATCTGATCGGCATCCATAATGGTGCTGACCCGTTGGGCCACGATCACCATCGCTGCGTCTGCCATCTCTTTTTTCAGTGCTCTTCTGAGGGCGGCATCGGTTTTAAAGTCCAGTGCTGAAAAGCTGTCATCAAAAATATACACCGGTGCTTTTTTTACCAGGGCCCGGGCAATGCACAGCCGTTGCTTCTGGCCGCCGGAAAAATTGGTGCCACCCTGGGCCACCAGACTTTGATAACCTTCTGCCAGCTCGGTAACGAAGTCATCGGCCTGGGCGATCCGGGCAGCCTGTTCCAATTCTGCCGGGGTTGCCTGGCTGTTTCCCATCCGCAGATTGTCGGCAATCGTCCCACTAAAGAGAATCGCTTTCTGGGGTACATAGCTGATGCTTTCCCGAAGCTCGTGCTGGGTCATCTGACGGATATCCGCCCCCTCCAGAGTGATCGTTCCACTGGCTACATCGTAAAGTCGCAGCATCAAACTGGCAATGGTACTCTTGCCCGACCCGGTCCCGCCGATAATCGCAGTGGTTTTACCCTGCTCACAAGAAAAGCTAATGCCTTCTAAAACGGACTCCTCAGCACCCCGATAGGAGAAACTGACCTGATCAAAGACCAGCTTTTGAGGGCTAGCCGGGTTTCGTAAGGCCAGAGGTTGTTTTTCATCCTCAATTTCCGGGATCGTATCGAGTACCTCCTGGGTGCGATCCAGACAGGCCTTCATTTTCGGCAACATCACCATCACCATTGACGACATGATCAGTGCGATCAACAAAAGGATGGTATATTCTGAAACGGCGGTAATACCGCCAACCTGAATTTCGCCATTGAGCACCAGAAAACTGCCAAACCACAACACCGCTACCATGCTGATCCCGACAACTGACCAGATCAGTGGACTAAACACTGCAAAAGTCTTATTCAGGCGAATCACATTGTCAGCATAATCTAAAAAAGCTTTGTTGGTTCGTTTTCGTTCAAATTGCGAATTGTCAAAGGCCCGGATCACCCGAACCCCGGTAATCGCTTCACCCATGATTCGATTAATAACGTCCAACCGTTTTTGGATGGTTTTAGAGATTGGGGTAGCTTTAATAAAGATAACATAGATGGCCAGCATAAAAACTACCATTGCAATGATGGGAATTGGCACCAGAGATGGACTGACTTCGATGGTCATGATAATGGCTGTTACCGCGATAATCGGTGCCGGCAAAATCATTTGGGCAAACATAATCACGCTCTGCTGAATAACTGTAATATCACCCGTTGCCCGGGTAATCATCGAAGCGGTACTAAACTGATTAAAATCACGAATTGATAAGACTTGAGTTTTATCAAAAATTCGATCGCGCAGGTATTTTCCTGAAAGTGCGGCCAAATCGGCGCTCAGGTAGCTGGCAAATAAAGAAATCAGGCCCGATAATCCCACTGCCGCCAGCATCTGTAAGCCCAATATCACAATCGCCATCAGATCTTTTTTAAGAATCCCGTCGTCAATGATTTTGGCCGCAAAAAAGGGTACCGCCAACATACTAAAGGACTGGATCACCGTGGCCAGAATAATTAAAAACAGCATCATTTTTTTTTCTTTTAAAAATTGGATTAAATAGGTCATTGATCATCCCTCCCTTATTGCTGTTTACTGTTTTGTATCGCTATCTTTAGCATAAGCAATACCGTGTCTCAACAGTCAAATTTTTTATATCCTTTTAAAGTAACAATTTTGTTTAAAAAATCTCAATACTACTGATAACCCTGCAGTCAGTTTTTTTAGAAACGGAATGCCGATCACTCCTAAAACTGATTGGCACAGCTTTACTTGAGCCAACTTACAATTCCTTAGTATCATTGGAGCGTAAATCCTTATCGCCGTAGTATCGTTGCCCAAACGCCGCCGCATAATGCCAGTTTTTTCGGAAGAAAAGCACCAGCCAGACCAATCCAATCGTAATAAAAATGCCCGCCATAATAAGTAACAGCGGCATATCGGCGGGTGTTATTTCGGTTGCGGTCTCGGTGCTAAGGGATGCAAAATATTTAAGCAACACCACCACCAGGTTATGGAAGCTATGGATAATCATACACGGAAGCAAACTTCCGTATTTCATAAAGATCACACACAACACCATCCCGACGAGGGTGGGACTAATACCGGTGGTCAGATGCATCGCTCCAAAAATCACCGAGGATATAATCACTGCCTTGGCTGCTGAAAATCGTGTCAGCATTTTATTAAAAATAAAGCCTCTAAAAATCAGTTCTTCACAGATTGGCGCCAAGACAACTGCGGATATAAAATAAAGCCCCCAGTTGGTGGTGGTTTCAGACAATTCGTTAAACACCCCAGCGGGCAAAACAAACATAATTCCCAGGGAAATCAATAATAGAATCCCCATCCCAAGCAATTCCGGAAATAATGCCGCCGCAATTGTTTCTCTAATTTTAAATTTTATCGGCTGCAGCCACTCTCGTAAAGACACATGGTGTTTTTTAAAGTGATATAACATCCAACCGATGGGAAAAAAATAAAGCGCCAAGGTTCCGGCAAACGACATGACATACGAACTCGCTAACCCCAGCAAATTAAAGAGGATCAAACTTAACACCAATGTAAGAATAGTTCCCAAAATCAGATACCGATACTTCATGTTTTTTAACATCGTGATCAATTTCAACCCTCATTTCATATTTTTATGTTTCAAACAGTATCGCCTACTCGAAAGATAGGCACCTAAGACCAACTTATACGGATGCCAGTCATCTTTAATCGATAACTTCATGACATCCGTCTTTCCTAAGGGTCAGAGAGGATATTATGATCCTGTAAATCAACTTATTTGACAATACCCGAGAGTGCCGTTTCATAATGCTTTCGGCTTTCTGGTTGCATCGCATTATCCAGGCGCAAAAGGACATTTCCGGTCTGATAGGTTAACCCTGCCACATCAGAAAAAACACTCAGATAATCAAAGCGCTGCTTCGCTACCGTATAATCCTGATAAACTTCGACTGATCCACCCAAGGGTTCACTCTGATTTTCCGCCTGTTCAATGGACGTATCTTCAAAGCGGGCGGCCTGGGCCAATTGTAGATTCGGTTGTTTCAATAAGCCACTTGCATAAACAGGATCAGTATAAACAACCACTTCCCCAATCGGTTGGCCCGCTTCTTTTAGCTGCTCAATGATTTCCTGTGGTGACAGGGTACAAAAAATTTGCGCATCCTGCTTTTCTTTTTCTTTCTGACTTTTAGCCGCTAAAATAAAATCCTCAAAGCTGAATCGCTCGACCTTTTTATATTGGCTATCATAAGCGGTTTTTCCTTCTCCGGAATCCGAAAAAAGATAGAGGGTTTGTTCCTCTATTTTAAACCGAATCCGCCTTTCTGGCGTATCGATATCATCTAAACGCAACACCAGGGTATTTTTATCATTATGCCACTCACCTTCTGATATCGTCAGCTTTCCATCATAACCATTATAAAAGCTCACGGTACCATTTTCGTTAAAGACATATCCTGTCATTGCCGTATCATTTAACGCCCCTTCGCGGGGCACCAATTCCCAATTACCAGTGAGGGTATCCTTGGCACAACTCGATAGTACCAACAGAGCACAAACCAGAAACAGGAGTGTCATCATCCATTTAGTGTTTTTTCTTGACTGCTTCTTTTTTCTTTCTGACATACTTTTCCTCCGTATGTAAAAGAAAAACAAAGAGGGAATCATTCTTATTCGTCTCTTTATTTCACTTACTGCCTTATTTTATTGCAAAAAAGACCGCAAAATTCAGATATTTGAAGATGCAATCCGCTTTCGAAAATCCTTCACTAAGAAGCCAGGCCAGTTGATCATTAAGCGGTGCAGTTTGATCAAAAGAGGTGCGGTGATAATAGGCGGCCAGTTCTTCTTCAGTAACATCACTTTTTCTAACAAAATCATGCCAAATACCAATGATCTGCTCTTCAAGTTCCGGATCAGGGCTCAATACCTGATCGGCATTGACAAAGATGCCATTTTGAGTAAGACTTGAAAAACAGTTTTTAAAAAGCTTTTTCTTCTTATCATCTTCCAGATGGTGGATGGATAAGGCTGATACAATGGCATCATATTTTTCGTCGAAGGTGTGACTGGTATAATCATCGGCAATATAGTGCATCTGATCCCGCCCCTCAAAACGTTGCTTAGCCAGATCAAGCATGTTCTGGGCTTGATCAATCAGGGTGATCTGAGCCTTAGGGTAAGCTGCCAGCACAAAGGCTGACATCAGCCCCGTCCCCGCCCCAAGATCAAGTACCTTCGGCGTATCAGTATCAAAGTTTAATAGATCGATAGCCGATTGATAAAAAGTATCATATAGGGGAATGAAATGCCGCCGGTTGGCATCATAATCTTGACTATACTGGTTAAAAACGTCTTTTAAATGCATTGTTTATCCTCTTTTCGTTGTCATTGATTGTCCGGTACCACCGATTTTCTTGACCTTATACCAATCGATCAAGGGCATTGTTTGGATTTGCGTTACTCTCTGCCAAACCATCATTTTCCTGATGACCTGCTCTTGCTGCCGCTCCCCACGCCGCATTATATATCGAGCACATTTCCATTTGACGACCCGTTTCTGCCTTTGTACCAAACATCGTCCAACCGCCATTTGAATAGCTTGCAACCATTTCGCCATTGCCATCATAAAACTCAGCGTATTCTACACAATCCGATTCTTTTTGATACTTTATTTTTCCTTCAAAGAGTAAAGCAATCCAATCAATCGGTTTTAAAATATCCAGGTCATTTTTCGAACCTTTTTTTAATGCTTCCTTTAAACCTTGCGTAATAATTCGATTCCGATCTGGGGATACTTCCGAAACATAACTTTTGGCCAATTTGTTAAATCCCGCTGATTCATTCTGAAATTTTCCAGCTTGCTGATCCTTAATTGCTTGTGCTATTATTGCCTGCTCATATTCAGAATCACTCGTTCCTGATTGCTTTTTTGTATTGACATGGACATCCGTAAAATCCGGCAAACGAACCCCAGCAATTTTTGCTGTTCCAGAGAATACCCGATTCTGAGTCGCATAATTATTATTGGTAACATACATGATAGATCCTCCTTATTATTTACCTTAACTCTTTTTATTTATTGTAAACCCAATCATCTTTTTATGCAAATTTTATCAACCGTTTTTGAAAGTGATCTAGTCACTGAATAAATATCTCCCTTGGCTATAATCAATACAAGAGAACTAAAAAACGACCTTGCCGACACAACACAACCTTTCATAAATGGATGCGTGCTCTACTCTTACTGTTTTGCATAGAAATAAAAATAAAAATTCAAAGGAGAATAATCAAATGGCTGTTGCAGATCAAGTTTTTGGGTATTTTATGCCCGTCGTGAATTTAATGGGACCCGGTGCAGTAAAAGAAGTTGGTGAACAGGCAAAAGGTCTTGGTGCAAAAAAAGCGTTAATTGTAACCGATGAAGGCATGACAAAAATGGGCGTGGCTGATCAGGTCAAAGATATTATTGAGGCTTCTGGACTGAAGGTCGTTATTTTTTCAGGTGCCCAGCCAAATCCAACTGATCTTAATGTTGCTGATGGTTTAAAGGTTTTTACCAAACAAAAATGTGATTTGATTGTATCCTTAGGTGGTGGCTCCTCACATGACTGTGCAAAAGGAATCGGCCTAGTTGCCAGCAACGGCGGCAACATCCGTGATTTTGAAGGCGTAAATAAAAGCACCAAACCAATGACCCCACTCATTGCCATTAATACTACCGCTGGTACCGCCAGTGAAATGACACGTTTTTGTATTATAACAAACTCGGAAACCCACGTTAAAATGGCCATTGTTGACTGGAGAGCGACTCCAACCGTTTCAATTAATGACCCCGTTCTTATGATGGGTATGCCAGCTGGTTTAACCGCCGCAACCGGAATGGACGCCTTAACACATTCGGTTGAAGCGTATATGTCAACCATTGCTACCCCAATAACTGACGCTGCCGCATTAATGTCAATGAAGCTCATCGGCGAAAACCTTCGTCAGGCCGTCGCCAACGGCCAAAACTTTGAAGCCCGAAACAATATGGCCTATGCACAGTTTTTAGGCGGCATGGCATTTAATAATGCCAGCTTAGGTTACGTACACGGAATGGCACATCAACTGGGCGGCTTTTATGATCTCCCTCACGGTGTATGCAACGCCATCTTGCTCCCCCATGTTCTTAAATACAACCTTAACAGCAATCCCAAACGCCTCAGCGATATTGCAGTTGCTTTAGGCGAAAACATTCACGGTCTTTCTGTCCGAGATGCCGCTGAAAAAGGGGTACACGCCATTATTCAGCTTTCACAAGATGTTGGAATTCCAACCGGCTTGACCGAGCTTGGGGTCAATGAAAAGGATTTCGAGCTTATGGCTGAAAACGCCATGAAAGATGCCTGTAGCGGAACCAATCCAAGAACCGCAAAACTAGAGGACGTCATTCAGATCTTTAAAGATGCGATGTAATTATCACACCCTCAATACCGACAAACAATTATAACAAAGAACACCTTTATTCCAGACAAAAAAAAGAAGAACGCTAAGAAAAATTTTCTCAAACTATCAAAGAACCCGGTTTTCAAATTGAAAATCGGGTTCTTTTCGTGATCAACAAACTTGACATGGGCATCATAACATGGGGATGTTTTGTTCGTCATGTTATCCCGGCCGATTAGTCATCATCTTCTTCCCCAAACCATTCAATTTCAGATGACTTCTCCAATAGATAATCACCATTTTTATCAAATTAACTTGACCTGTCTGGATCATGGTGATAAATTCTAATTATAAAATTAACGGTAGTTGGGGGAAGTGTCTTGGGCTTTACTTTAGCGTTTGTACATTCTGCAATTACCAGAAAAAATATTGGAGGTTATCTTATGGAATGGAGTCAGTATTTTGAACAGGATCATGAGCCAACACTCGCCGAGATGATCAGTTTCGTCAATAATCCTCTCTGGATTGCTTTGCAAAGCTTTATTGAAGCCACCTATCACATCAAACCGATCATGAATTACAGCCGCTGTTCCGCCCAGCGTGGCTGGAATCTGAAGTACCGGAAAAGCAGCAAATCCCTTTGTGTGCTCTATCCAATGGATGGTTATTTTATCGCACTGGTGGTGATAGGAAACAAGGAACTCACTGAAGCTGAAGCGTATCTTCCCCAGGCCAGCCCTGAAATTCAAGAGCTATTTGCCCGAACGCCTTTTGCTGCCGGGGGCCGATGGCTGATGATTCCCGTGACCTCTGAACGAATTCTGGAAGATGTAAAAAATCTGATTCAAATCCGGGTCCAGCCCAGGCAATGATATAAGTTCACTAAATCATTTATTAAATAAACAATAATAAGCTTACTGCCATAACGATCATTCCGGCGACAAGTCCATAGATGGATAAATGATGCTCCCCATACTCTCTTGCTGAAGGAAGCAATTCATCTAATGAGATGAACACCATTATCCCGGCAACGATCGCAAATACAATCCCCATCACCGTTTCAGTCAGGTATGGCATTAAGAGTAAATAGCCGATCAAAGCCCCGAAGGGTTCTGCAAGCCCGGATAAAAAAGAGTAGAAAAAGGCTTTTTTCTTGCTTCCGGTTGCATAGTATATTGGAACGGATACCGCAATCCCTTCTGGAATATTATGAATGGCAATCGCAACCGCAATCGGGATGGCAATGTTGGGTTCATGAAGTGCGGCAATAAACGTAGCCAAACCTTCGGGGAAATTATGAATAGCAATCGCTAGTGCCGTAAACATACCCATTCTTAGTAGCTTATGATTTTTTTTTGCTTCTTCGCGTTTTTTTATTTGTTCCAGGTGATGAGTATCGGTTGGGTGGTCACTATTGAGCTCTTCAATGCTGTGTAACTCGTGGGGGTTTTCCGAACTGGGGATCAGTTTATCAATAATTGCAATGATCAACATGCCTCCAAAAAAGGCGATAACGGTAACCCAGGAACCGGTTTTAAGACCAAGTTCACCAACCAAGCTGTCTTGTGCCTTAACAAATATTTCAATCATCGATACATAAATCATGACTCCAGCCGAAAAACCGAGACTTATTGCTAAAAACTTAGTATTGGTTTTCTTGGTAAAAAATGCTAGAGCACTGCCGATGCCTGTACATAAGCCGGCAAACGTTGTTAGCATAAAAGCAAATAATACATTATTCATAGATACCTCCATCAGTTTATTTGTGTTTAGATTGCAACTGCTCTTCGATTATAAAGATCCTTGCGTTTCTCAGTTGTTAATTTAAGCGTATTATACCTGATATTCTCTCACTAAACAACAAAAAGAGCGGTGCTTCTCCAAAGGGTCAACACGCCAAAACCACGCAAAAAAAACAGCCCTAATCGGCTGCATCGTAACATTTTTATTGATTTTTTTACTAATTTTTGAAATGGCGGAGAGAGGGATTCGAATTATTATGATGCTATAAAATGGCATAAAACCGTAATTAATCAAATCTCATAGAATCCCATTATATAGCCATTTTTAGACAATCCCGTACTATCTGGAATCACCTTTTAAAATTCTCTAAGGGGTAAATTTAGGGGTCAAAATATCAGCTTAGGGGTCATAATTTATAGGGTGTCTGTATTTGCCGAACCCTTTATTTTGACCTGATGCATTGATTTAGTGCATCAGCTCCCATAACCATGCAAAAGACCACCTACAAGGTGGCCTTTCTTTTAATGGACAATTGTACCAGCTAATCTAAACCCTTCTGGCCCCGGAATTTCCAAAAATTGATCAACCGCAATCCTTCCAGCATCAGCCTTTGATTCTGCGTCTACCTCAAGGTTAATGCTGATCGATTTTGATTTATAAAAATATAGCACCGTTACATCATATAATTTCTTAGAGCTAACCCGATCGTTCATTTCACACGCCCCATTAAAAGCTCAACAGCTGCATTGAATCCCAAAACAAACGCCTGGTAACCTTCAATGTTTGAAAGTTCGAGTGATGCTTCTTCAATTTTTAACATTAACTGTTCATCGTGATTTTCGATCTGACTAACCAGATACATATATTTCCCATGCGCCTGATTAAATTCACTTGTTTCCTGAATCGGTTTTTCCCTTGCATAATCCCATAAAGCTTTTAAACTACCATTTTCCATAATTTTATCATCCTTTCAATTTTAATAAATCAGCCTATTGCAAGACTTTTAACGCTGGTGGGTATACTCTTATCAGGTCTGCCTGTTTTATCGTCCCTATCATGGCATCGGTCAATATACCCCTGAATGACTGAAGCTGCTCTAATTCTTCCTGGGTGATGCCCTCAACCTCAATGGCCTTGAAATACTTCACCGCATAAAAATTCATGATTGGTTTTAAACCGCTGACCGATGTTTCAGCTAATAAGCTTTTGGCCATTCGGATCATGCCATCCAGATAAACAAGCCGGTAAGTTGGCTGGCCTGTTGTTTCAATAATTCTTAACATCGCAATCCCTCCATAGCTGGCTCCTATATGACCGGGTGTCCAATTGACCATGAATCTGCATAAATCTGCACATCCTGTTTATAACCCTCGTAAGTATCAACCCGCTTGATATTGTAGTACCGGCCTTTATATTTGATTACATGGGTTGTGGGATCAATATCATCTCTCCAGTTGATTACAAATAACATTTCTTCACCGGTTTGAACGGCTGCTGCTTTATAAAACTCACTGGCTGATAACTGCCGAACATATGCCCACAGGCTCCCTGGGTGAATGGCTTCAAGCGATGATGGAAACATTTCACCAATTTCATTTTTTGTATATACCGCTTTTAGTATCTGGATTTTTTTATCTTTTAAACGTTTTTTCATTAATCGTTCCTTCCCCATGGAAAAGCCCCACGGTTTTAAACTCTTTAAGGGGTGTTAGTGTATGATCGCCCTTTTAAAAACGGCTTAAAATGGCGATATCGGGTTTGTTTTTCTTCTCTATCACACCGCTTCTACAAATTCCTGATAGTGGTCACATAATCCCACATAAGCATCCAACAACGATGCGGTACCATCGATTTTCATTTTAGGACTGCTGGCTTTTGCTGGAATAATGTTTTCATTACGATCCACAATTACACCCGTATTAGACAGACACCATCTAAGGATTGGATGATTATTATAATTAATTTTTTTAGCTGCCAGATCCGCACCCAGCTTTTCCATGGGTAAGCTTAATGTCCTTGCGCCCTGTCTACATGGGATCATGTTAAAACCTTCCATTATCATTTCATCTTTCCAGTATGTAGCTGAATAAGCATCATAATAAATCCATGCCGGATTAATGCCATGAATATGGACTAATTCCAGAAACCACGCCGTTATATCTTTATAATCAATGGTGTTTCCGCTGCACAGTCTCAATAATCCCCGTTCACGCCACTTGTCATAAGGTACTTTGTCGGCTTCTACACGATTATTAAATGAATCCTCTGGCAACCAGTACATTTGCGTTACAAACCGTTCTTCTGTTTCCCGATCCATCATTAGAGCCGTTGCACAGGTTAAATCCCCACATCTGGCCAGATCAGCACCGCCGATAAAGTATGATCCCCTGAACCTTTCCAGATCAAAAGTTTTTTCATTGACAATATCGTCCCAGCTTAACCATGCATTATAGGCGTTCATTTTAATATTGAAATCCTTGCATAAGATCCCGCTTAAATCGTTGGCGCTATTCTCTGACCGATTGATTTTATTTTCAAGATCATCAATCTTCTTAATCGTTCCTAAGCCAGGGTTCGCTTTCGTCCATAATTTTTTATCTTTGTATTCGTCCCTTTCGTCCATCTCATAAATCATAGGCAAAAATGTATCATCTTCAAAGCTGCCATCACAAACGCCACAGGCATATTCATAGATATCATCAAAAATGTTTTCTCTGACCGTACCTGACGTTGTTGTCATCAACATTAACGGCTGCCGTCTGGCACTCATGGACTGTTTAAGTACCTCATAGATGTTACGGTCTTTAATACTGTGAAGTTCATCAATAATACATAAATGGCTGTTTAATCCGTCCAGGCTGTTGGAATTTTTCCCCAATGGTTCAAACTTTGATAATGTTTGTTCAAAATAAATATCTGTTTTTCGCTTTCTGATGTATTTTGTTAAGTTAGGAGATTGCTTCACCATGTTATGTGTTTCATCAAAAATAATTTTCGCCTGATCCTTTTTACTGGCAACACTGTAGATTTCTGCACCGGGTTCAAAATCTCCGATCATCATATATAAAGCTATCCCACTGGCCATGGTTGATTTCCCATTTTTACGGGCTACCATAAACAATGACTCCCGGTATTGCCGATAACCCGTCTTATTGTCCACAAAACCAAACAGAGTCATTATATAAGCTTTTTGAAACAGTTCCAACTTGACGGGCTTTCCTGCCCATTCGCCTTTGCTATGTCTGCAAAACATTTCTATGAAAATTATTGGCCTAGCTCCCAGTTCAATATCAAAATGATAACCCTCGTTAGGCTTTTTAAGAGCATCCACAATTTTTTTATATTGCTTTGCTACCCGTTTGGACACAATCACTTCACCGGATTTAATCTGATCCCAATAATCCAGAATATAATTTTCACATTCAATATCTTTTTCTTTTTTTCTCAAATTTTTACTCCCTTCATTCAATATTTACCCCCCTCAAAAATTGAAATTTCACTTTAGGGGTTTTCTAAAGGCCATCCTACGGTTCCTAAATGGCTTTTTTCAACTTCAAACCCGGGGGGATCTCATCACGTTTTTAAAAATCATCAACCATTTTTTTCTTTCCATTTTAAAAGTTACATATCTATAATTGTGTAATGTTTCTTAAAATACCTTCAAAGCCTGTTTATTACTTATTTTTTTGCCACATATAAAAAACAAATGTTATCTTTTTTCATTCTGTATCCTTATTATAATTTTTAACGATTTTTTGACCATATCGTTTAATAATCTGTAAATTTATCAACGAATCAAACCGCTTTTTAAAGCCATTCGTAAGATTCATTTTTAAACTGCTTTTGTTTCAGTTGTTCATTGTGTAACATTATTAAAATAGTTTAAAATCTTTGAGTTGTTTATTAATAATGTCCTGCGTCACACCGATATATAACAACGTCACATCGATTGAAGAATGATTAAATATCATCTTCAAAGTGACCACGTCCTTTGTTTGTTTGTAATAATGATAACCCATCGTCTTTCTTAAACTATGAGTACCGAAGCTACCCTGCAATCCGATTGCCTTAGCTGCTGAAGACAATATCACATAAGCCCGTTGCCTGGTTATTGGTTGATTGTAACCCTTCTGACTCTTAAACATATATTCATTGTCTCTCAGATAGTTGCAATAAATATATTCGTTCGCTGCTTTCTTCAATTCTGGATTAATTAGTATTTTTGTCTGTTTATTTGTTTTCTGTTCCCTGAAATAAAAATAATCTCTATCCCGAAAATCTTTTACCTTCAGGCTTAACAAATCGGATATTCGATAGCCGGAATAAAACCCGGTCATTGCAAGGATGAAATCACGCTCGTTGCGTTCTTTCAGATACTCAACAAAATTGACAATATCGTTTTTTTCTCTGATTGGTTCAACGCTATTCATTTTTGATAAGTTCCCCCTCGCTGTTAAAACACAATCCTTCCTTGCATCCAGATCCAGCTAAATGTTCACGGGTGTGGCAATCCTGACATAGATACTCAAGGTTTTCCCAGTTCAATGTGATCATAGGATCATGAATGTTCTTCGGTGATATGTACTGTTTATGGTGGACTATGCGCCCCGGCTGTCCGCATCGTTCACATATAAAATGCTTGCTTGCTGCGTATGCCTTTGAAGTCCGTCGCCATCTCACCGAATTATAAAAGTCTTTTGCATAAATTTTTGCTATCTAAATCACCGCCTTAATTGTTGGGGCTTCCAATCTGGAAACCCCTTTTGTATCTCCTATTCTGTTGGTGCAACCGCCATGGCTGTCAATACTTTAAGCAAACTGTTAATAGTCCGCTCCAGCTTCTCAGTTTCCGTCCCTTCTGCGTTATACCACAGCGCCAATAAAAATTTACTGACTGTATCGGCTAATGGTTCGGTGGCCTGTTGGGCTGCACTCATGCCGGTTGTGGTTTCAATATAATCCGGGATGGCTGACAACAACGGGGTAATCACCCCGTCATTGTCTGTACCATCAAGCCTGAGATAATCTCTTGCTTCTGTAACCGTCATATCTTAAAGGGCTGCTTCGTATAGTTTAACGAATGCTTCGGTAACAATTGGCTTAGTGTCCGCAACTGCAATGGCCCGATAATCAATCAATCCTGATTTAAAGCTGGATTCTCTGGAGACTTCAATAACAATCCCTTCGGGGATGTTGTAACCCATGTAAGCCCAATTTCCCAGATAAATGTCACCATCGGCGATATTATCATCAATAACCACTTCACGACCCAGAATGTAACCAATGCTTTCCTGTTTCGGATCTGCAATAAAGATAGGCCGTTTGTTATCATCTACGATGTTGTAAATATGGGTATATAAGGTTGCGTTGTTGCAAGCCCATTTTGCCCCGGCACTGTAACCACGTTTCAATTTGCCCATGGTAGAAACAAAATTCGTATAGGTTGGAATAGTCCCTTTTGTATATTCAATCGCATTGGCATCTTTTACCCAGGCAATTGATTCAATCCCGGTTCCCTCGGTGGTGCCTGCACCGTTGACAATCGAGTCTGCGATGGTTTCCATCACACAGGCGGTTAATTCGTCGGTGATATAGGATTCAAACGCACTGATACTCATTTTCTTGGCAGCTACACTGATTGAGAATATTTTGAGGATTTCATACCCATTAAAGGCCACTGTTGCAATGGTTTCTTTTTCAGTCTCAACGGCTGCCCCTTCAACGTGCCACGCTGCTTTACTGGTAGGGGTTCCCACTGGTACACTGATCTTTGTTGGAATATTGAATGATCGACACTGTGGCAATAAACCGCCCATGGTTCGGGCCTTGCTGATCACCTCATTTAATGTTTGGGTAGGCAGAACGGCAACCGCATTGGTGACAGTATTAAAGGCATCGGCTCGTTTTTCCGTGTCCACAATGGTCTGCGCCCGATTAAATGCTGCGGTCTCAAAGGCCGTTAGGTTCTGGCCCAATAATGTTTTAAAGAACGCTGATCGATACTCTGGACTTGCGAACACATCCCCGGTTAAGGCTGCTTCACTGGCCCGGGTTTCAAATGATCCTCCCGTAATTGGGTTAAATTGACCCCGGATCTCTGTTTCGGTTTTTTTCTGGTTCTCGATGATGTTTTCCTTTGCCTGGTTAAGCCCCGTGATTTCAATATTTAATGCGGTTACGTCGGCGGTGGAATCTGTTTCAATGGTCTTTTTTATCTGTGCTGCTCTGGTTTCGATTTCCTGAATACTGGAGTTCCGATAATGATTAAAGCTTTCTGCTGCTGTATTAAATTTCATGTTTATTTTTCTCCCTTAAATAAAATTTTATTGGCCATAATTGTAATGGCTTCTTTGACCTGATCGGTGCCGGTTGCCTGAATAGCTGCCCTGGCTTCCACAGATGTTTGTGGATAGGCTGGAAATGGCAAAATTGACACTTCATAAACTTTTTCAATCTTTAATATTTCCCGTGTATTGGTCGCTGGGTCGTACCGGTCACCCCCTGCCGGGACTTTAAAGGCAAAACTCATTCCTGAAAGATCGCCCCGTTTAACTGCCGTATGAACGGATCGGGCTTCCTCGGTGTCGGGTAACGTTGCGATCATCATCAACCCTACCGGGTCCAACTTAAATTGCATCGTTTTTGGTGTTTTGGCTAAAGGGATCTTGCTTAAATCGTGATTATATAAAAGTCGTGTATCGGACAAATCACAATCATCAAGCGCACCCCTGCGGATAATTTCGGTGTAAGATCCTGCCGGATCGTTTATTGTGGTCGGCTGATCAAATACAATCGGCATCCCAACTATGAGAAGGCTATTGTCAACCCCTGCCGGGGTTGAGGTCGCTCTTGTCTCTGCTGTTATATTGCTTATTCTGGTTTCTTTCATGGTTTTATACTCTCCTTTTCGTTTAATTGATATTGATTGGCCTTGTCGGCATCCACCATGTTCAATGTTTGAAGCCGTTTGTCACCATCCGGAATACTGGGTAGGTTTAGGATTTCCAATGCCTGGTTAATCGACAGCAACCCCAACGGCACTAATTCTTTAATCATATTGACTTTGGTGGCGTTGCTGGAAAAGATCAACCGCCCGGATTCAAAGCAAATACTGTTACCAAAGGTCTGTTCCCGGTCATTAAATACTTTCCGGGTAAATTCAAGGCTTAATTGTAAGGCGATCGGCTCCAGTGTTGATTCATAAAATGCCGAAAACTGATCTTCATTGTATGAACTATTAACAATGCTCTCTGATATGCCCAGATAGTTATAGACCTTGGTTTTAATGGCTTGAATCTGATCGGTGTCAATATTCACGGGTGCCTGATTAATCGGGGTATACTCAATTTTATCGTCAACCATGACCACACCGCCGTTATTGCTCATTTGAAGATAGTTCTCCATGAAGGTCTTTCTGCTTTCTTTTAGTTTTTCATCTGATAAAATCCCGGTGTGCTTCATAATTCCCCGGATATTGGCTGATGATTGAATACTGGTAACCATCCCTTCACTTTGAGCGTGGGCAAGCTCCAGCGTGTCCATGATGGCGGTGTTCGGATCTCCCAGCAAATCATTTTGATTAAAATTTCGTCTCAAGTGGATAATATCCGCATAGGGTAAAATCACATCTTTTCCGTTATTGAACAAGAATTTGCAATACATTTCCCCGGTCGGATCGGTCATAAAATCCACATGGTTTGCCCCCATGGGATAAACCCCCAATAACTGGCCCCGATCATCTTTCTGTAAATAAGCAAAAGCGTTATTGTAAAGATAATAGTGGGTGACCATCTTATACAGGAAATCATAGGCGGTCATATACGGGTTGGGCGAAACCTGTAGCAGCTGATTAATTCTGCAATCACCTTCGACCTTTTTATGATCGGCGTAACTGATCACATGGCTTCCCTTTAATTTTCCGCAATTCCGGGCGATGGCATCCACGCCACCCCGGTAAATGTCCAGTGAATAGGCATCACCTGACCAGGGGGAAAAGCTGTTATTTCCGCTGATTAGTTCTGCCCGTTCCATCGTCTGTGGGTTGGGTACTGGTTTTTTGAATCGGTTAAAAATGCTAATGTTCTTCACGCTCCTTTTCTCTATAATTGTCTCTAATATGCATGATGCGCCTATTAGACAACTGCTATTTTTGTCAAATGGATTTGACCTTTTAATACATTGTTTTTCATTACCGCACTGGACAAAATTAATTCATTAGTGCTATAATATTCTTAAAGGTTTAGTTGTGTGCCGTCTTCAAACTGCAATTTGAGGGCGGTTTTTTTTATGTGCTTCTCTGCCCATACCAAATCAGTATAGGAACCATCATTCTGGGGTGCCATATTCGCCCCTAACAGCTTTTCACTGCTTAACCCACATAGAACATCACCCAGATAGTCAAGCGCCGATAAAACGGCATCACTGGGGTTTTCAATACTCAACAGGGTATTTTCTGCCATGTGAATAGCTTCTTCAATCAGTTTCAATTCGGTGTATTGCGTTCTCATTGGTTATTTCCCTTCCTGATCGGCCTTTTTAACCTGATCATAGACTTTTCTGCAAGCTTCTTTAAAGTTATCAGCATAAATGTAAATTATCATTGGTACATCAAAACCACATTCCGGATCTTCAAACATAAAACCATATTTTTTCATAATTTATCCTCTCTTAGATTTCAGGATCTTCCCAATTCTTATAATCACGATCAATAATCTTTTTCCAGTTTTCCGGTTTAAGAACCCAATCAATTAAAAGTTGAAACCTGTGTTCAGTATCTCCCATCAGATAGGAACTGTCTGTAATGCTGTCAATTAGATAACCGATCGTCTCCATAGGCTCCTGACCATCACCATAAAGTTTTACGTTTTCTGTCAGCTTCTCGGTCTGTTTTTCATTAAGCTTTCTAATTGGATCTGATACATTGAGATTACTCCAGCAATCAATGAAATATTGAACTTCTTCAGCACTTAAAGAAATAGAGTTATTATCAACTGTTGATAATGGAGGGATTGACTGGCTGATTGGTTCTAAGTCTTCAGTCTTAGTCTTATTATTTCTCTTATATTCTTCTCTTTTTTCTTTTAGTCTTTTTTCTAAGTCTATATTTAGATCTCTCTCTTCTTCTAAATCTTTCTTTTTCTCTATCTCTGTGTAACAATTCGTAACAGGCGGTAACTCACTGGTAACGCCATAGTAACCGTTAGTAACAGGTGGTAACTCGCTGGTAACATTGTTACTAGTTCCATTTACTTTATCTTTTGCACGCTTACGGCGCATAAGTTCAGCTTTGTCAGTTTCGCTGCCAATAAACTCTGCTATTCTGGGTAATAAATACTCATCACCATCAATTTCAAGAAGACTATTTTTAATGCAAAAATCAATGGTTTCTTTGATCAATTCTTCATCTTCATCAATTTCTAATGCCAGTTGTTCAAACATACTTTCTTCGTTACCTGTAAATATCAGACATCCATCACTATTAATACTCAGCAATATTAACTTTAGATAGATAACTATATAATCTCCACCATTTTCTAGCCTACGCATCTTCTTTATTTCTTTTTCTCTGAAAAAACTTTCTTTCAGCTTTAACCAATAGTATCTTTTGTTTTTAGCCATACTAACTCCTTAAGTTTACCGTCATCAGGCATCATATCAATTACGCCATCGCCCATGATTTTGATTATGCCGAAATCAATAAATATCTTGATAGCAGTCTCAACATTTTCATTAGATTCTTCGGTCATATATGAAAGGTTAACCGCATTATTTTTTATTTTCCCTTCACTTCTTAGGCTGATCAAATACATTTGCATAAGAATATTTATATAAAGGTAACCATTTGGCAATGATTCAAGGGCAATAATCGTTTCATCATCAAAGAAATCATCCCGTAACTCAACATATAATTCATCTTTACTGTTGTCCATGTTCACCCCTCGCTTCCGCTCCCAACCATGCTTTAAACTCTTCTTTTGGTATCACAATACGTCTGCCAATTCTAATTGCTGGGAATCCAGCCAAACAAACTAATTCATATGCCTTCGGGGTTGAAATTCCTATTAATTTCGCTATTTCTGGGACTGTATATGTAAGTTTCTCCATATCTTCACACCCTTTCATTTTTGATATTCTGCTCCAACAAGTCCGGTTCTTCCGGAAATCTAAATTTTGCCGAAAATAAGCGGTAAAGCTTCTCTGATATCCTCAATGAAATTAAGCAGTTCATTCTCCTGATTCTGACAATAGGAACTGTCTACAACCAGATCTGCCAGAATATCCAGCATTTCATTCCCTGTTAAGACGTCCATGCTTAGACCTCCTTTTCTATTAGATCTTCTACCGGGATTTCCAATGCTCTTGCAATTTTCCCAATTGTTGCAGGCCTTACACTTCTGCCAGTAATGACATTATTAACTGTAGGGCGTGGCATCTTTGTTAGATTTACTAAATCACCAGTATTTAGACATCTATTTGCCATTGCAATTTCAAGTTTGTATTTGTTTGCTTTCACGTTATCACCTCCGATTGGATGTATTTATAAATCAATATTAACATCCGTTCGGATGCTTGTCAAGATAATTATAATATTATATTTCCATTTGGATGTTTTTAGTTTATAATTATATAAAACGAGGAGGAACGAATATGACATTTGGCGAAAATTTGATTAAAATACGAAAAAGTAAAAATATGACACAAGAAAAATTTGCAAAAGAAATCGGTATAGGCTTGGCTTCTCTCCAACGCTATGAATCTGGTGAACGCTCCCCAACTCTAGATACACTCAATAAAATAGCCGATGGGTTAAAGATAGGGTTGCGTGATATCGTGGGTGATATTGCCACTACCTATATGTTTGGTGCTGATAAAAGCGTATTGTTTGACGAAGAAGGAATATTATGGGCTGTTAGAGAGCAGTTTAACTTAACACAAGAATATTTTTCAAAGGCTACCGGAATGGAGCTTGAACGATATATAGAAATTGAAGAAAACAAAGTAAAACCAACTGATTCTGAAATTAGTGCTATTTATAATGTTCTTAGTTCACATGGTTTTAAATCATCGGATATGATATTCATGAAAAGTGGTAATGAGAATTGGGTTTGGATCTCAAGAAAAAAACACTTGCTCTATTGTTTCGACCAACTAAACGAGCAAGGCCAAGAAAAGGCTGTTGAGAGTGTAGAATTATTGACAAAGATTCCAGAGTATAAAAAATAGGGTGTCAAGATAATTGACACCCAAAATGTGTAACTACTGGTAACACCATGGTAACAAACGGTAACTGATGGTAACGTTTGAGTAACGGCGAGACTATTCGAATGTCGGTATTACCGACTTTAGAAACCGGATGTACATACCATGCACTTTAGAATTAGTTTTAAGAAAGGAACTATTCTCAATGGCAAAGAAAAAGGAAACACGTAACGCTCACGGCTCCGGCACCATTCGCCAACGGCCTGATGGAAGATGGGAAGCACGCTATGTAGCCGGGCATGATCCAGGCACTGGAAAGCCTGACCGTAAATCAATTTACGGTTCCACACAACAGGAAGTCAGAAAGCAGCTTAACGCCATCACGGTGTCTATTGATAATGGTGAATACAAAGAACCGTCCAAATTGACCGTTAAAGACTGGCTTGAAATCTGGATCAAAGATTATATTCTAAATCTGAAACCACTTACACTAAAATCATATAACACCCAAATTAATAATCACATCATTCCTGCCCTGGGTAAAGTCAAATTGTGCAAATTAGCACCGCATCACATCCAGAAATTTTATAATGGTCTTAATGATAAATATTCAGCCAAAACGATCAAGAATATTCACGGCGTTCTACACAAAGGTTTAAAACAGGCTGTTGATTTAGGCTATATCAAGACGAACCCCACCGAAGCCTGCAAATTACCCAAGGTAGTCAAGACCCAAATAACGCCCATGGACAAAGACATTATCCCGGTCTTTCTGGAAGCCATAAAAGGGCACCAGTTTGAAAAAATATATACAATGGATCTGTTCACTGGGTTACGTCAATCAGAAGCCATTGGGTTAACCTGGGATTGTGTGGACTTTGATGCCGGTACTATATTTGTATATCGGCAATATCAGAAATTAAAAGGCGGTTATCAGTGGGCTACCCTTAAAAATGGAAAGACACGGCTCATAAAACCGGCAAATTTTGTGATGGATATCTTGAAAGCTGAAAAGATAAAACAGGCCGAAAACAGGCTAAGAGCTGGTTCAGCGTGGGAAAATCCAGAGAACTTTATATTTACTAATCCGCTGGGAACTCATATCAAACATGAAACACTGTCAAAAAATTATAAAAAAATTGTGGTCATGATGGGGCTACCTGATCTGCGGTTTCATGATATGCGTCATACATTTGCGGTCATATCTCTACAGGCCGGTGATGATATTAAAACCGTCCAAGAGAACCTCGGTCACCACTCCGCAGCCTTTACAATGGACACCTATGCACATGTCACAGATGCCATGAGAAAAGCCAGTTCTGAACGTATGGATTCCTTCATTAAAAATCTCTAAGGGGTCAACTTAGGGGTCAAAGCAGTTTTCAGGCATAAAAAAACAACCTATAAAAGGCTGTATCATGCGATTTCTTAATTAATTTTGGTGGCGGAGAGAGAGGGATTCGAACCCTCGGTACGCTTACACGTACACACGCTTTCCAGGCGTGCTCCTTCGACCACTCAGACATCTCTCCTCAGGTAGAACAAAAAACGATTCAAATTTTTCATGCTTACTGATTATACGGCAGACCGAGATAAAAGTCAATCATTTCTTTGCACCTCCATTTTTTTCGCCAATTGATATAAATCACCGGTTAAAGTTCTTAAAAAGCGGCGCTTTCCCAATGGTAACCGCCGCTTTTTAGTGTTTGTTAATCTGTCAGTTTTCTAACCCGTATCTGCTTATCGTTTGTAAAGTTTTGTCGCCAGAATGCCCAAAACCAACAGCAGACAAGAGCCGCCTAGCAGTATCAGGGTCCACAGATTATCATTTGTTGTTGTCGCACCATTGGGATTAAAGCGATTATTTTGCTGGCCGTCCGCATTGGCTGGGGTGGTTTGTCCCGCCCCGGTCTGATCCCCGGCAACAGTTGTTGATTCCGTGTCCGCTCCTGGTTGGTTGGCCGGTTTTTCCATTTCCACATCACCGTCGGATTGGTTTGGGGGTTGACCTTTGGCCGACTGCCAATTGGTCTCCGTTGGTGTCTGACTTGTTACATCGGCACTTGCTGTTGATTCTACACTTTGATCGGTCGGTACTGAGATACCCCTGGCCATCCCGCCGCCCATACTGCTACCCATTGCAGAAACATCCAGACTGCTGGCATCGATTAGAGTAGCCGGCTGGACAGTCTGGCCGCCGGTGGTTGCAGGAATACTGCCATCCAACTGACCGCTAATACTCTGGGCCCGAAGATCACAAAACTGTTCTAGTACTGAAACCCCTTCCTGATACTCTTGGTAGGTACAAAAAGCCGTAGGGTCTTCTTTTACATATTCGGAGATCAGAGCCACGGCGGCATCGATGGTCTCACTACATTGCCCGCTGTCAAAGTAACCGGAGATAAATTCTGCAAAATATTGGTGATATTGCTCCAGGTATTCTTCATTCGAGAGCAGTTGATTAAGCAGCGGCCGCTCTTCCATAGTGGTGCCGGATACCGGGGTATCGATGGGATAATTCACCAAGGCTGTGGCTTCATCGGTACTGACCGCTGTTGCCGTCATGTTGCCGCCACCCATTCCACCCATGAAGTTACTAAAAGCCAGATTATAATCCCAGGGGATCACCGATAGCTGGCCATCCACTTCCCGGAGGTAATAATTGTGCTTCATACTGCCGGTATAGCTGTCAAAATTGTCGACAAAATTATGGACCACAAAGTACTTAAGCACCGCTTCCACATCCACCACTGCTTCTAAGTTTTCGCTGGCATTAAGCTGTTTGATGGCTTCAATCAGACGCTTTTTGTCACTGGTGGTAACATCAAAGACAGCCCCTGCCCAGATATTTTCATAACTGGACAAGTCATCATCTGAATAAATCAAAGCCACATCATCCCCTGAGAACCCACCCATGTTCCCCATCTGAGTCATATCTGGCATCTCGGTCATGTCTGGCATCTGGCTCATATCCACCATTTCCCGGTCCCCATCTGTTCCCTGGGGCATTTCCGGCATATTGGTCATGTCCGGCCTCTCGCCACCACCCATTTCTCCACCGCCAACTTGCATACTGTCGGGTTTATAAATATTACTATCGTCCGACCCGTAGTTTCGCTGGGCAAAAGCTTCTTCCACCCCTTCCACCGCCAGATAGAGTCCAAAGTATTCACCATTTATGGATACTTTCACAAAACTGGTCAGGGGTGCATCCACGCCCATATATTCCATCATGTCAAAGCAGAGATAATCCTTTAAATAGGTGTTGTCTGAGATAATATTGTTCAGGTTCAGCTTATCCAGTCCGTGATAACTCAGGCTATCGTTATATTTGTCAAAATCAATTTTAAAACTGTAACGCTCCGAATCGCTGGCCGCCACACTAGACAAAGATGAATTACCTTTTGGTCGGATGGCCACATTGCTCAGGGTTTCGCCATCAATGGTGACATCACAGATCTGATCGACTTCATCGGTTGCATTTTCTTGGAGATTGTTCCAGTCTGTTTCGCTTATTACTACATCAATGGTATGAACCTCGCTGTCATCAAATAATTCTGTCTCATAGCTCAGATCAACACTACTCCCGGCGGTAATCCCCACGCTTTCACCAAAATATGAGAAAACAATACCGATGATCAGGGTGATGATGCCAATGATTATGCAAATCCGTTCAATATTCTTGTGATCTGCCAATGCCGTCACCTCACTTAATTCATAAATTCGCCGTTATAACTGACCAGCACGGCATGGTTGACATGATCCATCTCAACCACGTCGTTGATAAAATCGGTGTTGTCATTTTTCAGCCGCACTTCAATATTCAGTTCAACGCCTTCTTTGGACACCGTTTTATTTTTGATAATGCTCTTGGTAACGCTGTCGGCAATGAATTTTTTCACCGCTTCTTCGGCGTTCCGATCACTACAGTTAACCACCACAATATAAGGCAGCTCATTGGGTTTGCGATTGACAAACACCAGCAAGATAAGCCCAATCAGCACCGAACCAAGAATAGCCAGGGGAATCATTCCGGCTGACAACACAATCCCGGCGGCAATGGACCAGAAAACAAAGGCAATATCCAGGGGTTCTTTAACGGCGGTTCGGAATCGGACGATCGAAAGCGCCCCAACCATCCCCAATGACAGCACCACATTACTGGTAATGGCCAGCATCACAAAGGTGGTGATCATACATAGGGCGATCAGAGTTACCCCAAAACCGGATGAGTACATGACCCCTTTATAGGTCTTTTTATGCACAAGATAAACAAACACTCCGATGCCAAAGGCCAGAATCATCGCCATGGCAATGTCGATCATCGATACCGATGTGACGTTTTCCAGAAAATTAGATTTGAAAATATCATTAAATGTCATTTAGTTACTCCCTCTTAGTTTAATAATTTATCAGCTATAAATCCGGCTGGCCGCATATTTAGAAAAAGCCGTTTGCCGGCGGCCATCCAGTTGAATGATATTGGCAATGACCTCCGGGATAAACTGGTCGTACTTCACCTCCAGCAGAATCTGCTGATCCCCGGTGGCGACGGTGGGTAGATCGGGGTTGAACAAATCAGTACTGAACAAACCGGTGCGAATATCCCGGTCAATGGTGATCCGAACGTTTCCCGGCCTGTAAACAAAAGCCTCCCGATTATAATCGACAATGGTCTTGGGCTTAAGCTGTCCCGATTTCATTTTGGAGTAAAACTCCACCACCAGGGGCTCCTCACTTTTAGCCATCCAATCGGTGTCGTGGTCCAGGATGGCGGCGGCCTGATGCTTTGTGATCGTAGCTTTGATCTTTAAACAAAGACCATTGATCTTGCTTTTCTTTTCCAAGTTGATAAAGTTAAAATCCTTGTTGTAACAGCGAATCCTGAATTTCTCCCGGCGATTGATCCCGCTGATCTTGTCCTGTAGGGCAACATCGCGGTAATTATCAAAATACAGACTGCGGATCTGGTATTTGCCATCTTCATTGGTGTTTAAATCCGGCTGCATCACTGCTTTTAATTTGCTGCGCAGAATCAGATAGTCTAAATAATTGATGTCATGTTTGTGTTCATGCCTGAATTGCATGGGGCACCTCCTTGTTTTGATTTAACACGTTCTTAACATTGCATATCATAGTTTTGTTAGCTTGAATAAAGATTGAACCCAGAATCTTTTAAGCTGAAGTTCAAGCTTGATTCAATAAATAATGCTATAATTGTTAAGAGTGGAAGAGGTGTTGTTAAGAATGCGACTATTACTGGTAGAAGATGAATGGGGACTGGTGGAAGCCCTGAAAGCTATTTTTACAAAAGAAAACTATTGTGTGGATATTCGCATGGACGGTGAAAGCGGTCTGGATTATGCCCTGACGGGTATCTACGATCTGATTATTCTGGATATTATGCTGCCCCGGAAAGACGGCATGACGATTCTAAAGGAACTGCGGCAGGCTAAAATCAAAACTCCGGTTTTAATGCTGACCGCCAAAACCGAACTGGAGGATAAAATTGCCGGGTTGGATTGGGGCGCCGATGACTATCTGACCAAACCCTTTCAAACTGGTGAACTGCTGGCCCGGATTCGGGCTGTTACCCGACGAAAAGGTGAAGTGATCATCGACGATCCTCACTGGGGCGACTTAACCTTGCGGCAGAAGACCCGGGAGATTATTTGTGGTAGTGCTTCAGTAAAGCTTGGTTTAAAGGAGTTTTTGCTGTTGGAAACCCTGATGATCAACTCCCGTCAGATCGTTTCCAAGGAACAGCTCATCGAAAAGGTTTGGGGTTTTGACAACGAAGCTGAATATAACAATGTCGAAGTCTATATTTCGTTTCTGCGAAAAAAAATCAGTTTTGTGGGATCTCAGGTGCAGATCAAGGTTAACCGGGGTATCGGTTATTTTCTGGAAATGACGAAGTGAGTGTAAACCAAGATGATCAAAAAACTAAAAATTCGCTTTGTCGCCACCATTATGATTATTCTGTCCCTGGTTTTTTTATTAATTATTGGCTCCATCAATTATTTCAACTACCAGTCCAGTGAACGTCAAAGCATGGCCCTGTTATCAGCCCTGGCCGAAAATGATGGGATGGCTCCTCGTGAGACCCCGATGGTGTCCGGATCATCAGATCATCCTCCCCCGGATGTATTTGAACGGGAAAAAACCTTTTCGGTTAAGGTTAACCCGGCTACTAACCTCTTTTCTGTCAACGGCAGCACCAATACCAGTCTGGAATCCGCAGAAGTCCTGGAGCTGGCAAATCAGATGCTTAATAAGAACAAAGCTTCCGGCACCCTGAGCGGTTATCGGTATCTGATTGTTGAAAAACCCTATGGCCAACTGCTGGTCTTTGTCGATCAGCGGATTTCTAATGCCTTGGCTGATCGGCTTCTAACCACCTCGCTGATCATTGGCAGTATTACCCTGTTTGTGCTTTTCTTTGTTTCGCTTTTTCTGGCCAACCTGATGGTTAAGCCGGTGGAAGAAGCCTTTGAAAAACAGAAGCGCTTTATTTCCGATGCCAGTCATGAACTAAAAACCCCGCTCTCAGTCATCAGTGTCAATGCCGATGTACTGGAAGGGGACATTGGCGCAAACAAGTATCTTTCTCACATTCAATCCGAGTCAATCCGGATGAATACCCTGGTGAATAGTCTTCTCACCCTGGCCCGGCTGGACTCCAGCAAACCCATCGGTGTTTATTCACCTTTTGATTTAAGCAACGCCGTGGAAAGCATTGCCTTAACCTTTGAAAGCATCGCTTTTGAGGAACACAAAAACTACACCCTTAAGATTACAGACGGTATTTCCTATCTTGGTGATGCGAATAAAATCAAACAGGTCGTTGCCATCCTAATTGACAATGCCATTAAAAATGCCGACGATGACGGACTTGTTGAACTCATCCTCAAGCGAGTTGGTGATACGATTCATCTTGAAGTGTTCAATACCGGTGCCGGTATTCCCGAAGATCAGCAGGATAAAATTTTTCAGCGTTTCTACCGCTACGATGCGTCCCGTTCCAAGGCTACCGGGGGCTATGGGCTGGGACTGGCCATTGCTAAATCGATTGTTGACGAACATCAGGGAACGATTCGGGTAAGCAGCGAGGTTGGTTCCTGGGTTCGGTTTACTGTCATCCTCTAAACGATCTGCCCCTAAAAAAGAGCGTTTAAAAAGCCATCCGGGTTTTAACTCCGATGGCTTTTTACTCTTTTAACTGAAATGACTAAAACAGAATAACTGGGCTATACTAACTGGGAATATTTTTAATCATATTGATAAATTCCCGTTTGATTTCCGGATCAAAACGCCCCTCGATTTTTTCCAGATGGATCAGTGGATGTTGATTCTTCTCCAGGGCTTCCCCTTCTTTTGCAGAGAGCAACCGATCATAATAATTGGCAACCGCAACCACTCTTGCCAAAAAAGGGATTTCTTCGCCTTTTAGCCCTTTAGGATAGCCACTGCCGTCCCATCTTTCGTGATGGTGGAGTACCGCATCGGCCAGGGACATGGTATCATCAAAGGCATTAAGAATCCGATACCCCATAATCGGGTGCTTCTTGATTTCAGATATTTCTTCCGCGGTGCGCTCACTATTTTCCTCCAATAAATCTTTATGTAAAACAATCTTGCCGATATCATGGAAATAACCGGCCAATTTCATCCGTCTGATTTTTACATGAGGAAGTTCCATGGTCACACCCAAATCATGACACCATTGACTGACCCGCTGGGCATGTTCTTCTTCCTGGGGGCAGTCACTTTGCAGGGTTGTAATGATCGAATCCAGGGTTGAACTTTTAAAGTCATCCCGTTCTAAAATCTTAGCGGCATACATTTTTTCTTCGGCGGAATCCAGACACTCCATGATACTCTGATCCACTGATGTTTTAACATCACAGCCCAGGGAAATATTTCCTTTGATAACCTGTACCCCATCTCGGGCAAACTCGGTTTTAATCCGCTTTTTAATCTGTTTTGCCTGCTCAACGGTGGTTTTAGGCAGTAGGATAACAAATTCATCCCCACCCCACCGGGCGATAATATCATCCGCCCGACAGACCCTGCGCATCACTTCGGCAATTTTTTTAAGAAATACATCGCCATGGGCGTGACCAAAAATATCATTGGTCAATTTTAAGCCGTTCACATCGCCCATAATAATCGAAATCGGCAGGTTTTTTTCAATATCCAGCCTCAATAACTCTTCTTCCAGAAAGCGGCGGTTATAAAGTCCGGTCAGGGCATCATGAAAGCTTAAATATTCAATTTCTTTGCGCTGCTCATTTTTCTCCGAAACATCACGAAATACTAAAACAATGCCAACGGTTTCGCCCTTTTCGTTCTTGATTGGCGCCGCACTATCTTCCAGATGAAAGACCGAGCCGTCTTTTGCCGTTAGCACCGCATGGTTTCTCAACTCCTGGGTCTGATCGGTTTTCATTGCCGTAAAAATAGGGTCAATAATCTCCTGGCGGTGGTCTTCATGGGACAAAACAAAAACCTCGGTATAGTGTTTTCCCCGGGCTTCTTCATCGGCCCAACCGGTCAGCTGCTGAGCCACCTGATTGAGCATTTCTATCTTACCGGCGGGATCGACCACCATTACGCCATCCCCAATCGAGATCAGGGTCTGAAAGTATTTGCTGCGTTCTTCAAACAGTTTTTTTTGCATAATCCGTCTTTCCAGATTGGTCAATACACCGTTCATCAGCACCGTCATTTCATCCACATCATTATCATCATAGCGGTCTTCTTTACCTGCGAAGCCAACGGTGGCTTTGATTTTTTCATCAATAAAAATGGGAATGGCGATAAAATTACCGGCAATTTTCTGACCCCCAGGAAATTCCTGTCCGGCTGATGGCTCAACAACCGCGATGTTTAAAATAATGGGTTTTCTCTGACGAACCGCTTCACCCCATACCCCCGCTTCTTCTAATCGATAGATTAGCTTTGGCACTTCCACCTCTTGAATCATTCCTTTTGACCAGGTCTTTAGAGTGAATTCCTGTTTTTTTTCATTATAAAAGCAGATATAACCAACCTTACTTTCCGTCAGTTTCAGGGCTTCGTGTAAAACGTAATCCAGTTGCTTTTTTTCATTTCTGAAATTTTTACTCAATACATTAACCAGAATCTTATTTCGAAAAAGCATTTTCTCCTGCTTTTTGATCAGTTTTTCTTGATCTGTTTTACCTCGGCTATCCTTGCTGCTTCTCGTCTCCTCATTCGATTTCTGCAATTTTTTATTACTTCGAACTAATAACACAGCAAGTGTTCCCACTGCACTAAATAGTCCCAGTATCAATAGCATACTCGCCGCTGCTGGTTCCATTCTTTTATCTCCTTTTCCAACCTGTTTACCCATGCTTTGAGCCCTAAAGAAGCGGTAAAATGATCATTTTTCATTTGTAATGGTTTACTTTTTGTTCTTAATTTCATCATTATATAACATAACTAAATAGATTCCTATTTTTTTATCTCAAAACTCACTTTTTTTATTGCCCTAAGTAATAATAGTCCCTCCCCGAAAAGTCTGTGCGCCTTGCGCTCAGTTCCTACTTGTCGAGAAGCGACTTTTACTTTTTGATCATTTGTTTATTATTAAACCTTTGCCTCACGGTCAGTTGTGAATAATGATTGGTTTACTTTTAGTCAATGGTTTCCAGAATTTCTTCTATTTTTCTTCTTGTTTTAGGACGATGGTCTCTATTTTTGTAACCAAAGGCAATCATGCAGGACAACCCAAAATGGACCGGGTCAAGAATGCCTTCTTTAACCAGAACCGCTTCCACCTTTTCAGTATTAAAGCCTTCCATGGGGGTAGAATCGACTCCCAGCATGGCGGCAGCGGTTAGCATATTTGCGAGTGGAATGTAGGTTTGTTTGCCGGCCCAGTCGAAAAAGGCCCGATCATTTCCGACGATTTTCAGATCGTCCGCCTGAAAGCTCGCCAGCTTATTTTTTCGCGCCTGTCTCAAATCGTCGCTAAAATGCTGGATATCGTTCATTATATACTCCACGTAGTCGGAGTCCGGTTGGAGATCAACGGATTTTCTGGCCAGAATCAGGACGAAATGACTGGCTCCATCCAAACTGACCTCCGCACCCCAGGCGAAGGGCTTAATTTTCTCGCGGATCACCCGGTTATTCAGTAACACAAATTTCCAGGGTTCCAGCCCCATTGAGCTGGGCGACAGCCGCGCCGCCTCCATAATCACCGTAAAATCTTCATCACTAACTTTTTTATCGGCATCGTAACCCTTGCAGGTATAACGATTATTAAATATATTCAGAATCAGGTCTCTTGTTTCTTCCTTTTTCAACGTACTCGCCTCCTGTTTTTTATCTTTTGTTTTTAGCTATTTTTTTTATATTCCCCCGGAACAGGACTTCTAACAAAAATATTCGTTTTTTTGCTGATCTTCCCCTTTCCTGCTGCTGTTTATTTTCTCTGTATTCGGGTAAACTAATAAAATCCTAGTAATTTATCTGATTAAACGTGAAAGAAGGGGATCTGCATGAATATAATTGAAATCAATCAGTTGACAAAATATTATGGAAAACATCGAGGCATCGAAAATGTATCCTTTTCTGTGGAAGAAGGTGAGATCTTCGGTTTCATTGGTCCCAACGGAGCTGGTAAATCTACCACGATTCGGGCCCTGCTATCGCTGATTCATCCGACCAGCGGTTCGGCTACAATTTTCGGTAAGGACTGTATTAAGTACGGCAATGAAATTCGCCGGGACATTGGCTACCTGCCTTCAGAGGTTTTTTATTATGAACATATGAAGGTTCGCGAAGTGCTCAATTATTCGGCCAGCTTTTATGAAAATGTGGACTACCGACGGATCGAAAGTTTGGCTGAAGTCATGGATCTTGATTTAAATAAGCGCATTGACGACCTGTCCTACGGAAACAAAAAGAAAGTTGGCATTATTCAGGGACTGCTCCATGAACCCAAACTGATTATTCTGGATGAACCTACCGGAGGTCTGGACCCACTGATGCAACAGAAATTTTTTGACCTGATCCAGGCGGAAAACCAGAACGGTGCCACGGTTTTATTCTCCTCTCACATTCTTTCTGAGGTTCAAAAGCTGTGCGGCCGAGTTGCCATCATCAAGGACGGCACCATTGTTCGCGTCGAAAATATCCGGGATATGCAAAAGCACAATTATAAAAAATTCACCCTGGATTATAAGGGAATTATTGACGTGCACCACTTTAACCTGGAAGGGGTTACCAATTTAACGGTCAGCGAGAACACCCTCCATTTTTTATTTAAAGGGGATATTAATCGCATAATTGAGCGGCTTCAGGGACAGAACCTTTTAAATCTACTGGTTGAGGAACCCAGTCTTGAGGAAATTTTTATGCACTATTACCAGAAGGAGGAGCTGCCATGAACATCCTAAAACAGGAGTTGCGGATGGGCCGAAACGCACTGGTCATCTGGTGTATCTCGCTAATTGGAATTTTAAGCCTTTTTATGCTGCTTTATCCGTCTATTTCCGGCCAATTGGAAGAATTTGAGAAGGTTTTTCACAGCCTCCCCATTGAATTTCAACAAGCGGCAGGGGTTGCCGACCTGGATCTTTCCAGCATCCTGAGTTTTTATCAATTTGCCCTGACCTATGTTTTGCTGGCCGGTGCCATCCAGGCCATGAACCTCGGCGTTTCGGTTATTTCTGCTGAAGTCCGGGAAAAAACCGGAGACTTTTTATTTGTCAAACCAGTCAGCCGAAACCGGGTGATTTCCATGAAAATCCTGGCCGTGCTGGTTCAGATTCTGATTACCAATTCCGTCGTTTTTACAACCGCTCTGATTCTGGTGACCGTGCTTGGCACTGAATCCTATGATTTTAAACTCTTTACCCTGGTTACCCTGAGTTTACTCTTTCTTCAGGTTTTCTTTGCCAGCCTGGGGCTCTTTGTGTCCGTTTTCTTAAGACGAATCCGAACCGTTTTACCCATTAGTATGGGCGTGGTCATTATTTTTTATATTATCCACCTGCTTAATGAAACATTAAAAGATGTAACGCTTGGACTGGTGTCACCTTTTGACTATTTTAATCTCTCGGAAATAACCAAAAGCATGAACTACGATTCACTGAATTTACTGTTATGGTTTGTTTTGGTGGGGCTGTTTATCTTCTTAACCTATAAGCTTTTTGCCAGAAAAGATTTACCATCGATCTAACCCAAAAGGAGGCATAACCAATGAATGTGTTTAAAAAAGAAATGAAAGCCAATCTTAAGTCGTTGATCATCTGGGGCTGTGCCCAGGTTTTTATTATCTTTGCCGGAATGATGAAATATCAGGGATTTGCCGATTCCAAGGTGGACATCAATGCCCTGTTTGATGCTTTTCCCAAAGAGATAATGGTCGTTTTTGGTCTCGGCTCGGTGGATATCAGTAAGGTTGCCGGATATTATTCGGTCTTCTTTCTCTACTTTATGCTACTGGCTGCTGTCCATGCCGTAATGTTTGGGGCAGTCGTGGTATCCAAGGAAGAACGGGATCACTGTGCTGATTTTATTTATACCAAACCAATTCGCCGATTTCAGGTGATCAGCCCCAAGCTGCTCGCCGGCGTTGTCAATATTCTGATATTTAACATGGTGACCTTTGCCGCTTCGGTTTTTTTCATTGCTCAGCACAACAATGGCGATGGCTTAATTGACAAGGTTTCCCTCACGATGCTGGCACTTTTTATGCTCCAGCTATTCTTTCTCGCTTTGGGAGCCATGTTTGGTGCCATTTTAAAAAATACCAAAAGAGCAACCGCTGTCGCATCCGGCCTGGTCATGGGTTTCTTTCTCTTATCGGTGGTTGTTGATTTATATGATAAGCTGGCGTTTCTTACGATCTTTACGCCTTTTAAGTATTTTGAAGGGGCCGCTTTGATGATCAATGATCAGCTTTCCTTTAACTCTGCCGCAATTTTACTGACCGTTACCCTGATTTTTTTCGGTTTAACTTTTGTGGCCTTTAGTAGGCGGGATTTAGCCACCTAATATTTCGCTTTCAGGACATTAAAAAAGGGATCATGCAAAATAGCGTATCACCCTCCGCCTTTGCATGATCCCTTCTTTACACAACATAAATTAGTCGTCTGAGCCTTTATCCAAGTGTCTCAAAACGCTGAATGATTTAAAACATCGATTGCCTTCCTTCAAAAACAAACCTGCCTATTTGGAACTCCCAGCCAAAACTATCATGATTTCCTCAGGGGAAATATCATAGCCATAGTAGCTCTTAAAGAAATCCGAAACGACCTGTTTCATATCAGTATCTGCAAACAAATCCGGATACATAATCGTTCCCAGCCACAATGGCAACATGGCGCCTTCCCCACTTCTTACTGACCAGTTATAAACACCATAAGGGCAAACGTAAACCTTCTGGTTTTTAACAGCAGCAACATCAGCCAGCGTAGGATCACTCAAAATTGCGTCTTTTGCCGATTTGGTAAAGGCCATAATCACCTGCGGGTTCCAGGCTACAATTTGTTCCGTGTTAACGGATAAGCCGGTACCGGAAGTGGTATTGGTATAATCTTTAGCCACATTAATCCCGCCGGCGGACTCAAAGTATTCATTGCAAATATCTTGTCCATTGATGGTTGAATAGGCTCCTCCTGCATAGCGAAGACTCATAATGGTTACCTTATTTGCAGGATCAACCTTAGCCGTCAGTTTCTCTGCTTTTTCAATATTTCCCTGATAATAATCAACGAAGTCCTGCGCTTTTTTGACGCCATCTTCGCCAAAAATTTCACCGATAATCTTAAATGACTCGCACATTCCCTCAACATTTTTTATATTATTAATGGCAACAAAGGGGATCTTGGCCTGGTCAAGCTGCGCTACTTGCTCATCTGAATAAACGCTGTCTGGTCCATAAACAACCTGGGTACCTGAAGCAATAACACCTTCGATGGAACCCGTATCATAATTATTCGAATTACTTTCAAGATAATCCGGGAATACGGTTTTAAAGTAATCTGAAATATTATCCGTTGCGGCAGCTGAAATCATCCCCGGTCCCCCGACAATTTCAGTCATTTGCGCAAATGCACCAATCGCCGGAGCGGCTTTGGTAATTTGCGCTGGAATTTCAATTTCTACCCCTTCGCTATTGGTAACCATTCGGGTGCTGGAAACCGTACTTGATGCTCCAACACTACAGCCTCCAAGGCAAAGCGAAATGACTACCGCCATAACAACAACGGTACTTAACCATCTTTTTCTTTTCATTTTATTTCCTTCTTTCTTTGTTAATTGATGCGGCAATATTATTGCCACATCAATATGGTTTACTCTCAAATATTGGCTGACAAAAGCTAAAGGACTGGTCCTGATATTGATCTTCTAAGATGGCGATATGAACACCATAGGTATCCGTCAGCGTGGTTTCGCTGAGAATATCCGATACGTGTCCCACCAGATAGCGTTTGTCTTGCATCATTAATACCACCTTGGCATTACATTGAAAAACATGGTCTGGTGAATGCGTGGTCATGATAACGCCTAACCCCTGCTTGGCTAAATCCTTAATATTTTGAATAACCTTTACCTGGTTGCCAAAATCAAGATTGGAGGTCGGCTCATCCATCATTAAAAAAACCGGTTCTTGTGCCAAAGCTCTGGCAATGAGAACCATTTGCCGTTCACCACCACTAAGTTCGGTGTATTTTCGGTTTTTAAGATCAGCGATCTCCAGCCGCTCCAAAAGCTTGGACACAAAGTCATAATCTTTTTTACCCGGCGATCCAAAGGCATCCATGTGGGCTGTTCTGCCCATTACGACCACGTCCATCACTGTATAGGCAAACGGCGGGGTATGCGATTGCGGGACATAACCAATCAGCCTGGCGTAATCCTTTTTTGAATAGCTGTAAATATCCTGGTCATTAATTGTAATGGTGCCTTTTTTAATCGGCAGGAATCGTAGAATTGTCTTAAAGAGGGTTGTCTTTCCAATCCCATTGGGTCCCAGCAAACAAAAAATTTCTCCCGATTCGATGGTTGCTGAAAAATCGTTGACGATAATTTTCTCACCATAGCTGCATTGCAAGTGGTTCAATTCAAGCTTCATGACCAATCACGTCTTCCCTTAAATAACATATAAATGAACAAGGGCGCACCAATCAGGGCGGTTAAAATCCCGATTGGCAGCTCGCCGGGAACAATTAAACGGGCGACATTATCCACAATCAGCATAAACAAGCCCCCACTGAGTAAGGTGATTGGCAGAAGCACCTTGTAATTGGGTCCCACCAGCATACGCGTTATATGTGGCATGATTAATCCGACCCAGCCTATTGCTCCACAAAGACAAACAGAAGATGCGGTTAACAGCGATGCACAACAAATAATGGCTAATCGCGTTTTTCTGACATCAATTCCCAATGATTGGGCTTCTTCATCACCAAAAGTCAGAACATTCATTTGCCAACGATACAATAAGAGGGGTATCCCTCCAATAATCAGCACCAAACCCATAATTAAAATATTCTGATAGCTGCCCGATCGGGCAAAGCTGCCCATCAGCCAGAAGGTGATTTCGGGCAGTTTATCATCAGCATCAGCCAGATATTTAATCAATGATGTTAATGCTGAAAAAATAGACGAAATAACCACCCCAGAAAGAACCATAATCAAGAGGGTGCCCTGACTTTTCCCGACCAATTTTGAAAGCACTAACACCAAAGATACTGCGCCAATGCCAAACAAGAATGATAATAGATGTACCCCAATTGTTGGAAATCCCAATAATAAAGCAATCGCGGCACCGACGCCAGCACCTCCGGCAACACCCAGAATATCTGGTGATACCATTGGATTTTTGAATACACCCTGATAGGCCGCCCCGGAGGCCGACAGTGCGGCTCCCACTAATAACGCCAATATAATTCTGGGAATTCGAATTAAAAATAATACTGTCGCGGCTTTTTGATCTGCGGCATCTAGTGGGCGTTGAGTGATCTGGCTGATGAATAAATCCCTGATTTGATCGAGAGGAATACTATACTCCCCGAACGATAGCGAAATGCCCGCAACCAGAATGATAGTTACAATCAAGACTATACCGATAATCCAATTTTTTTGAGCGGACCAATCGATTTGGAATAGCCGGGCTTTTTTTTGTACCGCAGTATCTTTCAAAAAACACCTCCATAAGATTCCCTATGTATCCGGCCCTTGCATAACCGCTGCCCGCTACATATTAGCGGTTTAATTATTAATCTCATCAATGTGTTTGGGTCGCCACCACAAAACAAAACTTTTTGTTTGTATTAAAAAGGTAACTGTTCCATCATTGTTTTTCGTTAACATGGCTTCCAGATTTGATTTGAAAATAGGAAGCTTATCATCCGCAAAAGGCCGTAATTGTCTTAAATCAGCGTACGTCGCTTCATATGAAGGATAAGTTTTTGTAAACCCATCATCAATCACTGAAATATTGGGGTCCAAGCCCAGATCGTAGACCATATTGAAAGTAACATTATAACCGAGTCTTCGATCATTTCGGAAATCACCTGGCCTATTTGACAGCGTATCACTGGTGTTTTTAAACATGTCTTCCAGAATAACCGGAATATGGGGACCATTCGCCCAGCAAATGATAACCGCGGCCTTATTTGCCAGTTGATTTAGCTTCTTGATATCTTGCATGGCGACAGAGCGTGAGGCAATAACAATATCGTGCTTTTTTACCGTGTCATCCAGAACAATATCGTTCCAGTTCATCAACTGAGTGGTGACATTTGATATGCCTAAGGCTTCACAGTTCATCTGACAATACTCCAGCATTTTGGGGGATGCATCAACGGCTGTCACCTGCTTAACCCGAGGGGCAATCATCGATGTGACTCTTCCCGGTCCACAACAAAGATCCAACACCGTATCCGTTTGACTTGTCGGAATGGCATCGATCTGAAGACGGGTATAGGCCTTTTCCATCTTTGCCATTTGATCATACATCGGCGCCTGCTTATCCCAAAATACCCCGGGGTCATAATCTGAACCTGGTTTTGGCCCATGTTGGGCGGTCTTCAGGGACAGAAGTTCTTCCCAATTAATTAATGATTTCATCGGGTATCCTTTCTTATATTTAATCGATCGCTAAGCAAAATTTAGCTATATTAAGTTTCAATTAATTCATAATACAATAAATATATTTCAAAATCAATAGTTATTTTACATTTATTATAACATCGTTTTGTTATGTATAATTTTGTTTTTAACTAAAAAATATGTTTGTAAATAAATAAAAGTGATATAAAAAGTCTCTTCATATTCAGTGCTCTCTTAATCTAATTCTAAACAATTAAACAACACTATCCGATCTAAAGCACTGTAACCGCCTAGGATTTGTTCTTTCACACCCTTTTATTCCACGTAAAAAAGTATCCCGACCGTCAATACAGACTATTGGGATACTTTCTTGGTTTTAAAAAATAATCATGAAAAAGCTTGTCAGCCATTTTGTCAGTGGCAAAGATTAAGCTGGATACTATCGGTAACTTTAATACTCTACTCCTAAATAAATCGCCTAAAGCGGTTTTAGTAATTGCCAGCCGTTTCACCTTTTAACAGTTTAACAGCAGAACTGGTTCCGATGCGGGCACAGCCTTCGTTGATAAAGGCAATCAGATCATCCACGGATTTAACCCCACCAGCAGCCTTCATTTTTACAGCCGGGCCGATATTGGCTTTAAATAAGCGAATGTCTTCAATGGTTGCCCCGGCGGTTCCAAAACCGGTGGAAGTTTTGATGTAATCGGCTTTGGCATTGGTCACCAGCTTACAGACCGTCACTTTTTCGGCTTCGGTCAGGAAACAGGTTTCCACAATCACCTTGAGGATCTTGTCGCCGATGGCCTGTTTAATTTCGGCAATTTCATTTTGAACCACTTCATAGTCTTTGTTTTTCAGGGCAGTGATATTAATCACCATATCAATTTCTGAGGCCCCGTTGTTAACCGCCTCAACCGCTTCAAAAACCTTGGTGGCCGTGGTGTTATAACCCAACGGGAAACCGATAACAGTACAAATATTGAGTTTATCGCCGTAGGTTTCTTTGATTTTTTTTACATAAGTCGGCGGAATACACACCGACGCGGTTTCATAGGTGATGGCATCGTCACAGATCACCGTAATCTCTTCCCAGGTGGCAAATTGTTTTAACAGTGTGTGATCAATATGGCTTAAAATTTCCTTGTTTGTCATTCTCATTCTCCTAATTCTCGTAAATCAATGATGTGCTTCATCTTAGTTTACCGTACCGACCAATTGTTAATCTGTTGTTCGCTGCGCCATGCGAAATCCGCTTTGCTCCTTTCGCATTGGTCGCGGGCAGTCGCCAACTACAAGCAAGCTTGTGATTGGCTCGTTGCCTGCGCGCAGAATCAGACAGGCGATGCCATGTCCGCTCTGATGCGTACAACATGATGTAACAATTGTCGGTACTACGTTATCATGCTAAACTAATCCAACCACTCATTTGGCCATGGTGTCTTTGAGCTTTTCATAGATTTCGGTATAGGTATCAAAGACACCCTGATAGGTTGCGTACAGGTCTTTGTTGGGCTGTACCGAATACGCTTCTCTGACCATGCCTTTCGTTGCCGCATCAAAGGATGCATAAGTGCCGGAACCGACTGCCGCGACAATGGCGCAGCCCAGAACACTGGCACTGGCGTCTTCGGTGACAACAATTGGCTTGCCAGTGACATCAGCGATGATCTGCATCCAGGTGGCATCTTTGGTGACCCCACCGCAGCCTACAATGATGTTGATGGGACAACCCTGAGCTTCAAAGTTATCGATGATATTTTTAGTCCCAAGGGCTACGGATTCTAGCAGGGCCCGATAAATATGCGCTTTGGTATGACTCAGGGTTAAGCCGTAAATCACCCCTTTGGCATTGGCATCTTTGTAGGGAGTCCGATTTCCCTGGAAGAAGTCAAGAGCTACCAGACCTTCCGAGCCGGCAGGAATTTTGGCTACCAATTCATTCATATAGGCATAGGGGTTTTCATGGGAACTCATATCAAATTCCCGCATAAACCATTTAATAATCGAACCGGCCGAAATTTGGCCACCTTCTAATAACCACTGGTCGGGAACGATGGCATTGTTGTAAGGACCCCAAATTCCGTTCAGATTCAGTTTCTTTTCGGAAAAGGCCAGTTGGACAAAACTGGTCCCCATGATCATGGCCAGCTTGCCTTCTTTGGCAACACCTAAACCAAGCATCCCGATATGAGCGTCAATCCCGCCCTGAACAACCTTCATTTCCGGGTTGATGTCGTAATGATCAGCAAATTCGCGGTTGATGATGCCCACAAAATCACCCACTTGTTTCACATCCAGAACCAGTTTTTCGGCATAGTCTTCCAAACCAATCTGTTCAAAGAATTCGCCGTTCCAACCGCCTTCACACTTAATATAATTCCATTTGCAGGTTGAATTACAAATCGAGGTGGCATAAACCCCGCATAACTGGTAGTTCATCCAGTCCAACTGTTCAATAATTTTATAGCTTTTAGAATAGATTTCTTTTTGATTGTTTTTAATCCACAGCACCTTGGGAAGCATCCATTCTACTGAATCTTCTCCACCGGAGTATTCTAAAACAGGGTGTTTGGTGTCATTGATGATTTTCATTTCTTTCTTGGCCCGGGTATCCATCCACATGATCGCATCGGCTAATGGGTTGCCTTTGTCATCAATCGGAATGACCGTTGATGAGGTAGAGCAGACACTGACCGCTTGGATGTTATGGCGTACTTCTTTTGTCAGTGACGACATCACATTTTTAACCGCTACATTAAAACAATTCCACCAGTCGGCCGGTTTCTGTTCGGCCCAGCCAGCCTGAGGATAAAAGGTTTCATAAACCTGTTCATCTCCAGCCATTACCGCCCCTTTAATATCTGTTACAATCACTCTGACACTTTGTGTTCCGGTGTCAACACCCATAAAATACTTTTCTGTGTTCATTAATTCTCCCCCCATGGATAAAACATTATTTTATTGTAGAAATAACCACCTTTGGCTATTTCAGCAAAAACGTTGGGCACTTCATCAAGCGGTAAACGATGACTGATAATGTCTTTAGCGGTCATGCCTTTTTCAGCAAACATTTTTAAGGATTCGGTCCAGTCTTCCCCGGGATAGGGTTTGGTAAACGAATTCCAGGAACCGATCAGACTCAACTGGCTTCGCATTAAGGTATCCAGTTCTTTTTCACTGAGATCCAGTCCTTTGTGGGAAATCCCCAGATAAACAACCCGGCCCATTTTGCTGGCCATTAGAATACATTGTTTTTGAGCCGCGGGTGCGCCCGAAAAATCAATGACGATATTGGCGCCTTTTCCAGCGGTGGCTTCCATAACCGCCGCTACGGCATCTTCTTTTAGGGAGTTGATGGTAACATCGGCACCGACTTTTTTGGCAATCTCCAATTTTTCATCCCAGACATCCACTGCAATCACCTGCGATGCCCCAGCCAGTTTGGCATATTGAGCAGCAAATAAACCAATCGGTCCAGTGCCTACCACACAAACCGAATCGCCTGGTAAAAAATTAGCCCGAGCCAAACCGTGATAAGCGTTGGCACATGGATCAATCGTTGCCGCATCTTCATAGGAAACATGATCAGGCACTTTTAACAGGTTGCCTTCTTTTACCGCTACATACTCTGCCAGGGCACCATTGCGGCGGGACCCATAATAGTCATAGTGTTCGCAGAGTGAGTAAATGCCTTTCTGGCACCATTCGCATTCAAAACAAGGAATGAGTGGCGGAACCACCACCCGATCGCCAACCTTGAAGTTTTTAATATCCGCACCCAGCGCGGTGATTTCTCCCGAAAATTCGTGACCGATGATAATCGGCGAAACATGGGCGCCATAGGTCAGTACCCGGGGAATATCAGATCCACACAGACCGACGGCCCGAACCTTTACCATTACCTCATCCGACAAAACAATCGGCAGGGGAACCTCTTCCACCCGCAAGTCGCCTGGTTTATACATAGATACAGCTTTCATTCTTTCCTCCTTAAAACGTTGGTGTGAATTTAAAAATGGCTTTAAATCGCTTTTTTAAGCAATGTAACCCTTTTCTTTGCGTCTAAAAAATATTGGCAGCTTTTCGAACTACCCATAAAAAAACGCATACCGTTTGAAATTTACTATCAAATTTCTACTACCGTTGGATTTAAACTCATTCTAACACCATAAACCAACGCTGTCAATATGATTGGCGTCAATTATTAACTTTTTTAAGTCTCCGGTAATTGTCAAAGTGTTTTTTTTAACGTATAATAAGAAAAAAGAACGGAGGCTCTCTCGTTGCCATCATTGTTAACTGAAATACGCACAAAGTATAACCTATTCTCAAGCACCCAAAAAGTGATTGCCAATTACATCCTAGATCATCCCGATACGGTTTCGCTGCTTTCCATCACCGAGCTGGCTAAAAAATGTCATACCAGCGAAACCACGGTCATGCGACTGCTAAAAAAGCTTAACTACAGTTCCTATCAAATTTTTCGGATTAATCTGGCTAAAGAGTTTTCAGACACGCCTTCCGAAAGCATCATTGAGGAGATTCTTGGGGATGATGACGTCAATACGATCAAGAAAAAAGTCATCGGCCATACCATCACTGCCATCAATGATCTGGAACATTCCCTAAAAAATGAGGTCATTGAAGAAGCCCTAAACATCTTGCTGGCCGCTAAACGGATACTTTTTTTCGGTGTTGGTGCCTCGGCCTCCATTGCCATGGATGCGATGCATAAGTTTGTAAAAATTGGGCTCAATGTCTGCAGTTATCCCGACCCCCATTTTATGAATATTATTGCCTCCCATGCCACCATTGATGACGTCTTATTTGCCGTCTCCCATACCGGTGAAAGCCTGGAGGTGTTAAGCACCGTTACCATTGCCAAAAAAAACCAGGCCAAGATCATCGCCCTGTCGAGTTTTGAAAATTCAACCCTGGCCCAGCAGGCGGATATCTTTTTATCCAGCTCCACCAACGACAAAAAATACCATTCCGAAGCGATGGCCTCCCGGATAGTCCAGCTAACCATCATCGATATCCTCTACCTGAGTGCCTTTATGCGAAATGAAGTGGTCTTTTACGACGCCCTCTCCGCTTCCCGGGATGCCGTTGGCCTGAACAAAACCTAAACTTTTAGAAAAGGAGATTTATTATGAGTATTATTACCTTTGTGGGAGCCGGACAAATGGCTTCTGCCCTGTCTTTTCCGGCCACAGAAAACGGCCATGAAGTCCGCCTGGTGGGTACTCACCTGGATCGGGACATTATTGATTCTGCTGAACTAACCGGTTTTCATCCAACCTTGAAACGCCAGTTACCCAAAGAGGGAATCAAGTATTATCAGCTCGAAGATGTGGAGCTGGCGCTGGATGGCACCAATGCCGTTTTGTGTGGGGTCAGCAGTTTTGGTGTGGACTGGTTCTGTGAAACAATCCTGCCGCTGATCCCCGACTCTGTTCCGCTGCTTTCGGTCACCAAAGGAATGATTGATTTAGAGGATGGTTCGATGATTACCTACCCCGATTACTTTTTAAGCAAACTGCCGGCGGGAAAGAAACTTTCCATTAATGCCATCGGCGGCCCCTGCACCAGCTATGAACTGGCCGACAAGGATCACTCGGCCGTAGCCTTTTGCGGTACCGATATGGAAATTCTACGACGCTTTAAAAAACTCTTTTCAACCGATTATTATCACATCAGTCTATCCACCGATGTGGTCGGGGTTGAATGTGCAGTAGCCCTTAAAAACGCCTATGCCCTGGGGGTTTCCCTGGCAATCGGTCTGGCCCTTGGTCCCGATGACACTGGTAAAGAACACTATAATTCCCAGGCGGCACTCTTTGGACAAAGCATTAAAGAAATGAAACAGTTACTTGCCATTGTCAACGGCGGCGAAGAAAATATTATCTATGGTGCTGGCGACCTATACGTCACCATTTTTGGCGGGCGCACCCGAAAAATCGGCACGCTTCTGGGGCGGGGCATCTCTTTTAAAAAAGCCATCGCCGAACTGGAAGGCGTCACCCTGGAATCGATCGTTATTGCCACCCGCACGGCCCGCTACGTCCAGCGTCTGGCCGAACGGGGCAGCATTAAACTCAAAGATTTTCCGCTGCTGATGCATGTTGATGACATCATCAATCACGGCGCGGCGGTGGCGATCCCCTGGGCTGATTTTGAGACTGAGAAATATTAAACCGTAGGATATGCCATGCTCAATAATTGGTTGGTCTGATTCTTTGTATCGCGCCAATTCTACCGCTCGTTGATTTCTTAAATAATTATTTTACTTCCGGCAGATCCCCAAAATATGGTGTAGATCTGCCGGTTTTATGCTAAAATGATTAAAAGAAATCGAGGTAAGAAATGGAAATTTTTTCAACACTTGACACCTTGCAGAGCTTTCTTTTACAATTTGGCATCTGGACACCGCTGGCGTTTTTTCTGTTGCAATTGCTCCAAATCATCATTGCTCCCATCCCCGGAGGAACCATTGGTTTGGTTGGCGGCGCCCTCTTTGGCACTATTGGTGGCTTTCTGATCAGTGCTGCCGGTACCATAACCGGATCGATTATCGTTTTTGTTTTGGCCAAACGATTTGGACGGCCATTTGTTGTGCGCTTTGTCAGTCCGGAACTGATTGAAAAATATGATCATATTAAAGAATCAAAACTCAACACCGTTCTTTTTCTGATTTTTCTCTTTCCGCTTTTTCCCGATGACATGCTTTGTTTTATCGCCGGTCTATCAACCATGCCGTTGAAAACCTTTATCCTGATCGTCCTGTTAGCTCGAACCCCCAGTGTTTTTATCAATACCATGATCGGTGCTGGAATTATGGATGACAGCCCCACCCAGTTTATTATTGCAGTGGCCATCTATGCTGTTCTGATTGCCGTACTTTACTTTAACCGTAAGCGTCTGGACACTTTTATAAAACACAGTAAAACAATCGTGGCTGAACTTCCCCCACCGCCTAAAATTGACAAGGAGCTTTAGATGACCGAAAAAACAAAAAAAGAACTGAACCGCTTATATATGAGCGAGCTCGTCACCGCCCTGGTCTGCGGGATGCTGATGTATCTGCTCACCGACTCCACCGGTCAACCCCTCGATCTACGCCTGCTGATCCCCGGCGGGGTGCTGATCTTTATTATCCTTCAAAGCGCCGGATACTGGTATTATCGCTATCAGCTCGTGGATAATCCCAGCGACCCGATGGACTGGATAATGCCGCTTTTTTCAGTGCTTAAAAAACTGGATTTGGCTTTCTTTTGCCTATACCCGCTTTATCTGCTGTACCTGCTGATTTTAAAGCCTGACACCTTTTTTATGACCATGAACATTTTCGGCCTGATCCTTTATGCTTTTTCGATAATTGAATACTACAATTACTATTATTACAGTGTTCAAATCGGAGTAATTAAAAAGAAAGTCCCCTCTGAGCTCAGATTGGAACTTTCTCATTATGAAAAGACAAAATTAATTTAACGAAGGGTATCGGTTCCCCCTTGGGCAGAACCGTGGTTTATACAACATGATGTATTTCGTTTCTATTTTACACACCATTAATCCGCTTTTTTTTGCGCTTCTGGCTATTGCCGGGCTGCTGCTCTGGAAAGCCATTTATACCTATAAAACCTATGCCGAGCTGCGGGGGAATGCCATTAAAGAAATGATCGTCGGCAGTCTTGTGCTTATTTTTATCCTGGGTATCTTTATTGTGGTTCCCCTGGTTGCCGGCATCACCGTTAAGGATAATGAGCTGTCGCTCCGACTACCCACCGGTTTTACCTTCGAGACCTATCCCGAAGCCGATATTCTTTCGGCTAAGATGGTCAGTCTGGATCAGACCGAGTACACCATTGCCAAAAAGGTGGTCGGTACCGAAACTAGAGCTTACCGGGAAGGCATCTTCCTGCTGCAAAACGGTACCGAAGCCGCGGTCTTTGTCAACGGCAATACCGCCATCCTGGTAGAAACACCCAATCGCATCTTGCTGTTAGCACCGGATCGATTCGATGATTTTGTCAAAAACTTTAGTGAGAAGCTGATTCCTGTAAAGCCTTAGTATAAAAACTTGATCTAAAAAAGCGTGCCTCTTCTGCAGATGGCACGCTTTTTTTATTTTGGCTCTTCTACTATCTTAGCCACCCGGCCGACCTGACCGTCGGTGAGCATCACCTTGATCCCGTGGGGATGGGTAGGGCTTTTCGTGAGCAGTTTACCAACCCGGCCCGAAGTCAACTTACCACTGCGCTGATCAGCCTTTAAAACAATCTCGACTAATGCACCAACCTTAACGTCGCTTCTTTTCTGTCCGTTCATGCTTTTTCCTCTCGAGTTTCTTCCAGGGCAATGGCCAGCTGATCCATACAGGAGGTGGGCTTTTTCCCACAGGTCTGCCCCTTAAACATCGCAATGATTTCATCTGCCGATTTTCCCTCAAGCAGCACAACCAGAGCTTTTAAATTCCCATCACAACCGCCTTCAAAAACCAGATTACTGACTACATCACCCGCTAGATCAAATTGAATGTTGCGAACACAGACGCCCTGGGGCTTATAACTTAATGTCATTTTTTCCTCTTTCTATTTTAATACACTTACCAATCTATTTTTCATTTTTTTTACCTGATCCTCTATCGGATGCACATACTCTTCATTCATAAAACGGGAATGGATGATAAAATCAGCCGTTGCCAGATTATTGGCCACCGGGATATCATAAACCGTGGCAATCCTGAGCAAGGCCTTAATATCCGGGTCGTGGGGCTGGGCTTCCAGGGGATCCCAAATAAAGATCAGCATATCAATCTTACCATCCACAATGCGCGCCCCAATTTGTTGATCACCACCAAAAGGGCCGCTTTTAAAAATCTGCACCGGCAATCCCGTTTGCTCTTGAATAAGACTTCCGGTTGTTCCCGTTCCGCACAAATGATGCCGCTGTAATATTTCTTTGTTGCGACAAGCCCAGTCCAATAACTCGGCTTTTTTCCCATCATGGGCAATTAAAGCGATTTTTTTGGTTTTTTCAATTGTAACATTAACATATTCCATTTCAGCCCTCATCTACTTTCACTATTATTTTTGCAACGCTTATTTTTTCACTTCAAAATCCAGCAGCTTAACATCTTTTGATCGAAACTCCGATTTTACTTTTTCTTCTTTAACATAGTCGGTGCTTAAATATTTTTTGTTATCATCAGCAAAGACGGTGACGACCACCGCGTTCGGATCTTCTAATAAATCCTGGGCAATGATGGCGGCGATAAAATTGGCACCCGATGAGATCCCTACCCCTAAACCCAATTCTTTGGATAGCTGCTGGGCCATAATGATGGCATCGCCATCCTCGACTGCTATAATATCGTCCAATTCATCCAGTTTTATCAGATCAGGTACAAATTCATCTGAGATTCCCTGAATGCGATGTCTACCCACCCGATATCCCGTTGATAGCGTTGGCGAACTTGCTGGTTCCATGGGATAAGCCTTAAATGCTGGATTTTTCTCTTTAAAATATCGGCCTAATCCCATCACTGTTCCCCCGGTTCCGACACCGGCAACCAACGCCTGGGGGATTACTCCAAACGCTGACAATTGGGCATCAATTTCCGGGGCCGTCCGTTCATACTGAGCCTCGGTATTTTCTTCATTGGAAAATTGGCAGGGCAGAAAGGCGTTACCTTTGGCAGCCAGAGCACCGCATTGGGCAATACTCCCTAAAAAGCCACCTTCTTCTTTAGAAACCAGCTGAACTTCACCACCATAGCTCCGAATCAGATTTTTTCGTTCATCACTCATCCAATCTGGCATGTAGATCACCACCGGGTGTCCTAAGCAGGTCCCGACGGCGGTAAACGCGATCCCCGTGTTGCCGCTGGTGGCTTCAACAATGGTTTCCCCTTCATGGATTTCACCCTTTTCATAAGCCTTTTTTAGGATGTGCAAAGCCACCCGATCTTTAATACTGCCAGTGAGATTATAATGCTCTGCTTTGGCATAAACACTCCGGGCTTGACCCTTATATAGAAAATTAATTTTTAATAAGGGGGTCTTCCCAATGAGTTCTTCTAGTGCAAGAAACTTCTCTTCGTTATCCATTTAGTCTATCCTTTTACGTATTTAATCAGCCGTCTATCTTAATTATATTTTTCTGCCTACTTGTTTTTTATTCTGGCATTGATATAATCATACTAAAATAAAGTAAATAAATCAATCTTTATCAGGAGGTTAATGCATGATCGTCGGTTTAACCAAGAACCAGCAGATTCCCACTAAGAAAATGAATCGAAACAGTGGTCGGGCGCTTCGGGAAAAAGTACCTTTTTCGGCCCAATCTGTTTTTCATCCAGTCGACCGTGACCCCGTTGCCATCATTGAAAGTCAAAACTATTTTCGCATCCCTGAACTGATCCCCCTTCGCCACCAAAAAATGACCGGTTCGCCCTTTGCCTTTTTCCGGGGGACCGCCCTGTTAATGGCTCATGATTTATCCTGTCAGACTCAGTCCGGCATTCATGTGACCATCTGTGGTGATGCCCATATTGGCAATTTCGGGTTTTACGCTTCTCCGGAGCGACGCCTGATTTTTGATCTCAATGACTTTGACGAGGCAGCTCCAGGCCCCTGGGAATGGGATTTAAAACGGCTGATCACCAGTATTATTCTCTGTGCCCATGAACTGGGCTTTGACACCAAAAATACAAGGGAAGCGGTACTTCAAACCGCAGCATTCTACCGCAAAGGTCTGGACTTGATGTCCGATATGACCTCCCTTGAGCGCTACTTTATCCTTGGCGATGAGGAACTTTTTCTTAAGAGTTTTTCCGACTCCTCCCGGGAAGAATTTGAGAAAATCATTAAAAAAGCCAAAAAAAGAACATCCAACCAGGTCATTTCAAAAATGACCGAAACCGATCCCTTTGGCCGCCGTACCTTTATCGAAAATCCGCCGATTACGACTCATTTAGATGCGAAACTGATTGATGAAGTGGAATCCTATTTCAGACAGTATTTAAAAACCGTTCGTCCCGATATTGAAATACTTTTGTCCCAGCATGTTTTAACCGATATTGCCAGGCGGATCGTCGGGGTTGGCAGTATCGGAACCCGCTGTTACCTGCTGGTGCTGACCTGCGAAGACGAAAGCCATCTCGTTTTGCAGATCAAGCAGGCAAACGACTCCGCAATCACTAAGTACAGCCAGAAAAATTTCACCACCCCTAATACCATGACGCATGGTTTAGGCAACGGCTATCGGGTGGTCAGCCATCAACAAATTCTCCAGGCTGCCTCTGATCCCTTTCTTGGATATTTTTCTGCTGCTGAAGGGATGGATTTCTACGTCCGTCAGTTTCGCGATATGAAAGGCACGGTTGATTTGTCTGAACTTGATTTTGAGACGTTTAAGCAATATGTCATTAATTGCGGCGTCGCGCTGGCTCGCGCACATGTGCAAAGCCCCTTTGCCAACTGGATCAATGGGTATTTAGGCGATGGCGATGGTTTTGATCACGCTGCCGTTAACTGGTGTTTCGACTATTCCAAACAAGTTTATCGGGATTATGAAACCTATCGAAAAAGTCTACCCCGTAATTAAAGCCACTCTTGGGCATTTGAAAATGTCTGAAATCAGACATTTTCTCTTGCTTTTTATTCAGATATCCGCTATAGTGTTAACGAGCGAGATTTATTTCTCGGCCATTCTTCGTGTGTTCGTGACCTTCCACACGTAAAACAAAACTAAAGGAGTTTTTTTTATGCGAAAAATCAGTGTTCTCTTTGTTACCCAGGCGGCGGTTATTGCCGCCATGTACGTGGTGCTGACCTTTGTGTCCAACTCAATGGGTTTGGCCAGCGGCGAAATTCAAATTCGGCTCTCCGAAATGCTCTGTATTCTGCCTGTTTTTACTCCGGCAGCCATACCTGGCCTTTTCCTTGGCTGTCTGCTTAGTAATCTTTTAATCGGCGCTACCGTCATTGATATTGTCTTTGGCAGCCTGGCAACCCTCATTGCGGCGAGTCTCAGTTATCAGCTGAGAAATCATAAATATCCGCTTCTCGTCACCGTCCCCCCGGTTGTGGTCAATATGATCATCGTACCCTTTGTTCTAAAATACAGTTACGGCGTCCCTTTACCGATCCCGGTGATGATGGCAACGGTCGGTCTTGGGCAAGTGATTTCCTGTATGGTCTTGGGCTCTGTCCTCTACTTTGCCTTGGATAAACGTCGCGTTATTTTTCACCAAAACTAAAAAATTGTGCACACTCATAAAAAGACAGGCCCAAAGGGCCTGTCTGAGGTTGTCGATAAACTACCGTACCGACCAATTGTTAATCTGTTGTTCGCCGCACCATACGAAATCCGCTGTGCTCCTTTCGTATTGGTCGCGGGCAGTCGCCAACTACAAGCAAGCTTGTGATTGGCTCGTTGCCTTCGCGCAGAATCGGACAGGTGATACCGTGTCCGCTCCGATGCGGACAACATGATGTAACAATTGTCGGTACTGGATTATCTTTTTAGTCTCAAATCATTTAATCAATGCTCCCCCAATCCCGTTGGGTTTTCCGATAAACACGTTATTTCGATACTTGACCAATTTGACCGGCCCGATAGGCTTTACTGTATTTTCGGCAGTGTTTGTCCTGTCCGAGCAGTGCGTAGGTTGCAAAGATGGTTCCCATTATATCCCGGTTTAAAGGATCCATTACGACCGAGTCCATCCCGGCCTGTATTGCAAATGCAATGCTGGTTTTGTTAAGCAGTCCGCGCACCGGTAAACCAAATGAAATGTTGCTAATCGCTCCGGTTACATGGATGTTGGGGTACAATTCCTTGATTGCTTTGATTTCAGCTACAAAATTTAGTAGCGAATTGTTTGCCGTCGATAACGCCATCACACAGGGGTCGATATGAATCCGATCCGGTGTGATGCCGTATTTGGCTGCTTTTTCAACCATGCTTTTTGTGATATCCACCTTTGTTTTGACATCATTGGGAATCCCGTTATTATCACAGGTGAGTCCCACCACTTCCCACGTGTTTCCTGCCATCAGCGGAAGCAAGACGTCACACTTGTCCCCTTCTTCGGAAATGGAATTGAGCATGCCCGGTTTATTGGCATATTTAAATACTGCTTCAATGACCCGGGGGTTGGGGCTATCGATACAGAGGGGTGTCTCAACCGCATCCTGCACCACTTCCATCAACCATTTCAAGGTTTCAATTTCGTATTCCGGGGCTGTACTGGCACAAACATCGATGAAATCTGCACCGGCTTTTGCCTGTCTGATCGCACGATCTGCAATAAATGCAGCATCCCGTTTTTCAATGGCATCCTTCACTGCCGGGATGGAGCCGTTAATTTTCTCTCCAATAATAATCATATTAATTACCTTTCTTTTTTTAATTAAATGTATATCTCTTGCGAGTGTTTATGCTTACCTTCGAATTTCTAAGCACGTTCATTTATTCATACTTATCCACCCATCGGTAAATTGCGCGTTTTAATAACATCGCCATCATTAATCATTTTGGTATGCACTGCCGAAGGCGTGATCAACTCATTATTGACAGTGATAAGGAGGGCCGTATTTTCGATTACGCGTTGCGCTTTCATTAGGTCAACAAATTGCGCAAGTGTTATATTTTTAATCGCATCAAATTCCTGATTATTAAAAACGATCATTTTGTTGCTTTCATTGTTAGCAATTCAACCGGAATATCGAATTTTCTGCCGGTTGCCGGTAATGCCTCATTTCTGAAAAATTCCGGCATGACGTTATCTTCTGGTTTCCAGCCGGCCTGTTTGTTAAATTCCTTTTCTAACCGCAAGGTCGTATCGGCAGCTGCAAAGAGGTCATCGGGACTTAAGTTCTTCCCGTATAGGGCATTATATAACTCAGCTACCTTATCAAGTTGACCACCTAAGGTTGCCATCGCCATCATACAAGTCATACTGTCCGCCATGGCAAAGATATGCTGCATGATGTTGGACGTTGCAATTGCCCCATCGACATCGCTTGGATCATCCGGACCCAGGGTTATTCCCGCGGTATGATCCGCTCCCATCGCCGTTGTTGCATAGGTATAACCAGTACCAATTGAACCGCGCGGATCGTAACCAGGCAGGGCCTGATTCTTGCAGGTTGGGATTCGCTTGCTATTAAAATGCCGGCCCACTTGCTCTGTACCCTGGCCAAGCAAATTCCCCAACTCCGTCCCATCAGAAATTTGTTGATATAATTCCAACGCTGCAATAGCATCGCCCCATGGGATGATTCCAGCTTCCATACACAAGGCGATGGTTGCGCCTGTTTCAATGGTATCCAGACCAATATCATCGCACATCCGGTCCATTTTTGCAATGGCTTCATAATCATAGATATCACAATTTGGACCACAGAGCGCAATGGTTTCATATTCAAAGCCACCGGTTAAAAAGTTTCCATCATCGTCATTGACAATATTTGAACATTTAACCAAACACCCCGCTTGACAGGGATGCTTGTTCTTGCCATTCTTATTGACAAATTCCAGGAACTTATCCGATTTTAAATTCTCAATATTTTCAGAAATCGTGCCCGTGAAATTGTGTGTCGGGATGATCCCTGCAGGGCCCACTAAATCAATGGTCGAAGCCGTTCCCACTAAAGAAAAAGGGCTTGTTTTTGACGATTCAATTACCGCTTGATTGAGTTCTTTTTTGATTTTTTTAAATTGTTCTTGATCCGCAAATTCGAGCGTATTTTTTTCAGTAGCTTTTTGAATGACGATACCTTTAATCCGTTTGGAACCTAAAACAGATCCCAAGCCACCCCGGCCGGCCGCCCGACACGGATAATTGGTGCCAAATTCCGTTACCTGCAAAGAAGAATTCTTGTACAGCCGTTCTCCCGCCCGACCAATGGAAATTACCGAGACCTTTTCACCATAGTTATTTTGCATCTGCTCCACAAATTCATAATTGTTCATCCCCTCATATGATGACGCATCTTCCAGACTGATCGTTCCGCTTGATTGAATCAGAACAAACTGCATTGCCGCATCCTCTTTAGGAATATCTTCAATCACAATCGCGCGGATATTGTGTCCGGCTAACGCACCGGCCACACTTCCCCCGACATTTGATTCTTTTATACCATTGGTCAGCGGACTTTTAGCCCCAACCGAAAGTCGATCGGCACAAACCAGTCCACTGCCGGCAAACATACCGGTGCAAAAGATAAGTTTAGCCTCTTCACCCAGAGGATCACAGCTCGGGTTCACCTCATCGATTAAAAATTGTGCAATTAAACTTCGCCCGCCCAAGCCCAAATAGGCATCTTTGTAGTTTTCAGTTTTAACGGTATTGTTACTTGAGTTAATTCGGATTGTTTTCCACATGATTATTTCTCCTTAGAAAAATTTGACTTACATGAATACATGTTACGATATGCGTTCATACTAACGCGCTCTTTTTCTTTAAATAGTTTGTAGAGTGTCCTGACTGAATCAAATCCGATCAGCTCTGAGATTTTCTCAATTGAATAATCATACTCAACAAGATATCTTTTGGCATATCCCAATCTGATTTCAATCAAGGTTTTATTAAAAGATGTATTGAAATACTTTTTAAATATCCGGTTAACATGCCGGGGCGTTGTGTGAAAAATGATCGCCATTTTTTCAAGTGTTATTTTTTCACTTATGTTACGATGAATATATTTTGTCATCAGAAGTGCTCTGTTTTCATATTTTAAATGGTCATTTAACCCGTCGTCCTTACCCGTAAGCATATTCTGAATCATACTCATTACGATCAATGAGAGGAGTCCTTGAAGCTTTAAATAATAAAAATGCTGGCGACTTAGAAACGCGTTGCAAAGATCATCAATCAACGCCATTACACCATTTGTATCGCTTGAAATCGCGTATTTACGAATGCTTTTTAAGTATCGATCCAATTCATCAATTTGATATTCCAACGCGGTCATTTTACTGTCATCACATTTGTTTTTTATTATTTCAAAAGTGATCAAAAATCTGTCATTTCCATAAAAGCTATCTGTTTTCATATGGTGCTCAACATTGGGGGCTAAATAAAGGATGTCATGTTTCTGTAGTTCTAATTCTTCGCCATCACAGATTACGACCATTTGGCCATTTAGCACATAATAAAGTTCATGGAAATCATGACTGTGCGGAAATTCGATGTGGTCCTGGTTCATAAACTGGTTATTATGGATTACGATACTAAAAGAGTCATAAGATAATGTCACGTATGTTCCCATCAAATCATTATATTTTTGACGTTCAGCAAATGAATAGCTCATTTTTTTGCTCCTCTTTTTCTCAATAATTCCATTTCGATCCGAAGTCGTTTACAGTCACTATTTATCAAAATTATACCATGTATTGATGCTCTTTTTGATTATTATTTTAAACTTTTCCTGCTTCAAGGCAGATTTTTATGTGCACTAAAATCAGCCAACTTTTACAATGATTGCAGCAGCGGAGTCTCCGGCTGCACATCCACAGACCAATACGTAACCGCCACCTTTAATAACCGCTTCTTCAATGCCTTCCATTAATAGTCTTGCAATTGTTGGACCTTGAGGATGACCAAATACCAATGATGTCCCATAATTATTGATCCGGGTTTGTTTAATCCCCAGTGTTTTTGCTAAATGAAGGTCATTTGCGATGAAGGGACTATGGTTTTTAATCGCGACCAAATCGTTAATGCCGATCCCGGCTTTTTCCATTGCCATTTGTCCGGCACCGGCCGGAGCCGCTGGCATGAATGCTTTTTTTGTTCGATTAAAACCGTAAGAAACAACTTGTACCGTTACTTTTTCGATGCTTAATGCCGCTGCTTTTTGCTTGGTAGTAATGATCATCCCGGTATTCCCGTCAGCCGGGTGTGTTTGGGAACCGAAGGTATGAATCCCATCTTCAGCAACCGGCCGTAGTTTTTTCAGACCTTCTTTGGTTGTTTGGGCAACGCCTTCGTCTTCACTGATGATCAGGGTGTTTTTTCTTGATTTCAGCTCAATCGGAAACATATACTTTTTCTGAAATGCTCGATCATTGGCCAGAGCATCGGCATATTGTTGATATCGCATTAAGGTTACTTCATCCGCTTCTGCTCTGGTAAATCCGCCTTCTCTGGCCACGTTCTCTGCTGTGGTCAGCATCCCAAAGCCAGTTGAAGGATCGCGGTTGATATTGTCCATGTTGATATTTTCCGACACGACTTCCCCGCCCGGACCTTGTGGATTTGGCCAGACAATATGTGGCCCATTAGAAATCCGATCCGTCATCATGCAATATGCGGTTGACAAGGTGCCCATCTCTACTGCTAATGCCGCTGAATAAATGGTATTGGTGGAAGTCGCACATGCATGACTGATGGCCATCCCAGGAATGGTTAAGCCCATTTCATTCGCTGCCCAGGATGCGCCAAAGAAAGATCCCGGCTGGATAACCGTATGACCAAGATAAAGAAACTCGATCATCTGGGGATCAAAACCCTTTGCTTTTAAAAAACGCTTACCGGTCTGGGCCGCCAATTTAATGGAATTTTCATTTTGAAGACTTCCCTGCCATTTACAAAATGGTGTGCTGAAATACCCCCCGTATGGAATATATGCCTTGTTAAACACCGTTGTCCTCCTTGTTAATTTTATTTTTATTGAGACGCCTATTTCACAGTTCGTTATTGCAACTTGAATTATTAGTCGCTTACTGTAAAAAGATGATTGTTGAATTCTTCGCTGAATTTCTCAGTAATAAAATTCGACTTAGCCATACACTTGTCTGCTATTGGTTTAAACCTAAACCATTAAACCTCAACTTCATTTCTGCTGATGACATCATTTTGCATCGCCTCACTTAGCTCGTTAAAATAGGCGGAGTAACCGGCAATCCTGACGACCAGATCGCGATACGCAGCCGGATCTTTTTGTGCGGCTCTCATCGCTTCTGTGCTTACAACGTTATATTGAACCTCCATTCCGCCTTTTTCAAAATAGGCCTTGGTCATATTTAGTAGGGCTTTTTTCGCACCTTGCGTTTGTAGCGATGAGGGATGCACTTTCAGGTTTAGCGCGATGCCATCCATGTATTTCCCATGATCGATGTGACAGGCTGAATTATAAATCGCGGTTGGACCATTTTTATCTCTTCCCTGTCCCGGTGACATCGCGTCTGCCAATGGTTGGCCCGCATTTCTGCCATCAGGTGTCGCATCGGTAACTGCTCCTTGAACAACATGCTGGGCAGCTCCGTAAAGCCCTGCTTTATAAACCTTGGAGCGCTTACTGTAGCATTCTTTACAATTGTCGTAATAGATATCGGTAACCCACCGCATCATTTCATCGGCATCGTTATCATCATTTCCATAATGCGGAACCTCATTTAAAATCTGCTGCTGCAAAACTTCATAGCCTTTCCAATCGGCCATCATGGCATCATAGAGTTCTTTTGCGGTGCAGATTTCCTGATCAAAAACCATGTATTTAATTGCCATTAGCGAGTCCGAAACGGTAGCCAGACCAGTGGCTGTTCCCCCATAAGAGTTGTATTTTGCACCGCCTGCCGCGCAATCTTTTCCGGACGCCATACAGCCCTCGATAGAAATTGACAACGCTGGCGACGGGGCGTAAAATTCGGACAGATTTTCAACATAATTTTGAATGGTAACCGACCATTTATGAAGATAATCAAATTGTTTTTTATAAGCTGCTTTGACCTCGTCAAAGGACTTCATCTCATAAAGATAGCCGGTTTCCAGTCCGCCAGATTTCCCATTTGACGGATTTGTCCCATTGTTTAGCGCCGTCAGTAAAACATTCCCGTGGCTTCCCAATCCGGCTTTTCCATGAAGTCCATTTCCGGCGGGATAATCATTTCCTGAGCCGACGATTTCCTGACAGCCGATGATGCTGTAATCTCTGGCATCCTCAAGCGTCATGTTCAGTTCTTTAACAAGACCGGGAATAATGATCGCATCATTTTGGAACAAGGGTAAGCCCCCGACCCTTCTGGTTGTCTCAATGGCCAGATCCCATAATTTTTCCGGTGTATCTTTATGGATGCGTAAAGAAACTGTCGGATCATGAAGGGAGAGTCTCGCTAAGGTTTCAAGGACCATATAGGTGACTGGATTTGATGCATCGTCACCGGTTATCTTGTTTACCCCACCGATAGTGGTATGGTGATAGGTAACACCTACCCCGGTATATGCGGCAATCCTGGGATTCGATGCCCGATAAAAGCAATTTGATTTAAGGAAAAATGCATCAACTATTTCTTGTGCCGCTTCCAATGTCAATCGGTTTTCTTTAAGATCAGCCTCAAGAAAGGGCCATGTATATTGATCAAATCTTCCAAATGCCAGGGCCGGGTGCCGGGCCTCCATATAAAGCAAAACTTGATACAGGATCACGCCCTGGCAGGCCTCCCAAAATGTTCTGGCTGGATTTTCAGAGAGCCATAAAAGCCCGTCAGCCATCTTTTTAAGCTCTGCTTTCCTGCTGGCATCAGGGCAGTCTTTTGCTTTTAAGGCACATGCCTTGGCATAGTTTTTGATCATCCCCGTTGCTGCATCACAGACAATAACGGCGCTTTTATAGAACATATATTTTTCAACATCATCCCCCATCAAATTGCCTTTATGTGCGTCAATCCAATGTTTTGCTTCGCTTCTAATCCTTCCATAGCCTTTGTTAATGATTTTTTCGTAACCCGCAACCAGATGCCCGGTATGAATGGGTGCTCTCATTTTTTCGCCCATTTCCAGAATCCCCAAGCCGGCAACCTCTTCAAAGCCATCCGGTCCCCAGGAATCAAAATACTGAGTAATGGTTTTATCCTTCCAGAAATCCTGATAACTCATAAACCGCTTTATCTCATCTTCACTCATGCTTAAATGAACCCCGGATTTGTCGGTGCGGTGATACAATCCATCATCCCAATATTCCCAAAGCGCCTTGTCCTCCAGTTCGTTCCACAACCAACTGGCATCCCATTCGGGCCACATGCCTGAACCTAAAAACGCTTTTCCGATATTTCCAACAATTAGTTCAAAGTCCTCTACTCTTGTCGTCATTTTTGTGCAAATCTCATGGGTCACTAAAGCCGTTTTTATACTTGGGGGAACCTTATGGTATTTTTGATAGGCACCTGTTATGAGCTCCACCCTTTGTGCATCCACCGCAATGACCCGGTCTCTCACAAGCTGTCTCATCTGGTTTATTCGTTTGGTTACCGGTCTAAATTCATACATCATCTTTTTTCCTTTCTGATATTTTTTAATTTAACCGTTTCTCTGTTAATGATAAAGCACCCAAAAATCATTTTAATGTGACTTCCAGGTGCCGGTATTTGTTTTAGTTGCTTAAGGTCGTCATTGTAAAATAGAGAATCATATCTTCAATGCATTGCATCGTCTCATCAACGTCGTCTTTCGCTTCTTCCGGAATGCCATATTTTTTCAAGGTCTCATCCAAATCTGTATAATAGTCGCTTTTAATTTTTTTCTCCATCCTGTGCCTCCTAATTCTTTCCATATTCATGAACCGTATCGATGAGGGGTTGAAAAAGATCCCAGTTTATTTGTCCTGCTGTTAGAATGGACTTATCGAAATTAAAGATATACTTACCATCCACTGCGAGGATGTCCAAATATTCCTTCGCCTTATCACAGACTTCCTCTTTTGTCCCACTTTTCATCAGACTGACGGGGAAGAGCCCTGAAATAAGGTGCTTATCACCAACTTTTTCTCTGATCGTTTTGGGATCGCCATACTCAAATTGAAGCTCGCAACCAGGGGGCAGTTCATTTAAATAATCCAGCAAATGCATCCAGTTTTCTTCACAGAAGATGTTGATGCCAAAGCCCTTATCATAAATTGCCCAGACCGTTTCCTTAAAAGAAGGCCACCAGAATTTTGCAAAAAATTTCTCTGACATAAAGGTTGGCATATGCAGAGCAAAGAAAATTCTGGTCAATCTGCTGGGGGTTTCTACATGTCGTGGGCAGCCGGCTTTGATCATCAACGGCGTAATCAGGTTAACGGCTTCAAGCACTTCGTTCGGCTTTCTGCGGATATCGACAAGTGCCCCCGTGAAGGAGCGAAGGTAATCCGCCAGATAATCAAAGGGGGCTCGACTTATTCCCACAAAAGTCGGAAATGCCGACTTATCGTATTTTTTTATCAATGACATATTACCCTGGGCGATTTTTCCATTGATATAATCGTTTGCCTTGATTGTTTTCGCCATTGCCAGAGCGGCCTTCATTGGCGGTGCATCAAATTCTGTAAAGAGCCTTGGAATAACCGTTTCCCAGATAAATTTCAAGGGGTCCGCCAAAAGCAGGTCGTATTCATCCGCTTCCATACCATGAACATTGGGATGCTGTATAAATCCATCTTCTCCCATTACATTGGTTCGACTGCCGGTAAACTTATGCAACCATGGCGTACCTGGCCATGTGCCAATGAGCGTGTATGTGTCATATTTGGCGTTTATCTTTTCTGTCGCATCCAGTACCTTGGTAATACCATATTGGGCCAATCGCAAGTCATAACCAGCTAATTCCAGTGCCGCACAGGCGTTGACGCCCACTTTTTCGGGAACCCGATCCGGCTTATTTCCCGAATAAATATCCGTAAATAATTTTGTTTTATATTCTGTGCTCAATCTTTCTTTAATCACATTATCCCTCTCTTACTTAAATTTTTATGACTAGACATACATTCCACCATTTACATTAAGAACATGTCCAGTAATAAACGATGCCTGATCAGACGCTAAAAACAATACTGCATCAGCAACCTCTTCAGGTTCTCCACCACGCTTTAACGGGATTCTTCCGATAAGTTGTTGCTTAATTTTTTCCGGTATGCTATCTGTCATTTCTGTTAAAATAAATCCTGGTGCGACCGCATTTACCGTTATGCCTCTTTTACCCAGTTCCTTACTCAGCGTCTTTGTCATACCAATCACACCAGCCTTTGCGGCTGAATAATTCGTCTGACCAAAATTCCCCTCTTCTCCGGCAATGGAGGTAATATTAATGATCTTTCCGCTGCCATGGGGAATCATTTCTACCAGTACTTCCTGGATGCAGATAAACATCGATTTAAGATCCGTTTCTAACACACTGTCCCATTGTTCATCGGTCATCTTCGTTATTTGGGCATCCTTTGTTATCCCCGCATTGTTAATAAGGATATCGATTTGACCATAACGACTAATCGTTTTTGCGATTAAATCCTTAACCTCTGTCCGGCTGGTAACGTTGCAATTAACCGAAAACGCCTCTCCGCCTGCCACTTTGATCTCTTTTTCAACCTTTAAACAAGCCTCATAATTAATATCCGTTACAACGATTTTTGCCCCGGATTGAGCTAGCTTTAATACCATCGCCTTACCCAGTCCCTGAGCAGAACCGGTGACAATGGCAACTTTATTATCGAGTCTCATTACTGCCTCCTTTCAAGTTCTTGCCGTTTGTGAGCTGGAAATCATACTATTTTTAAGCTGATTCCACTGCTCGTAAAAGATACTGCTATCCATCTCTTTTAGATCTGGTGAAATTCTCGGTGCAAATTCCATTGCCGGTAAGATGTCTCTTTCAATGCTGATCCCCGGTGCGATTTCAATGAGTGTCATTTCACCATCTTCTAAGGTAAAAACAGCCCTTTCCGTGATGTAAAGAACAGGTTGCTTTATTTCGGTGGCATATTCACCGCTAAAGGTTATATGATCGACCTGATTCACAAATTTTTTTACGCGTCCCTCTTCGAGAATGCGGATTTTCCCATCCTTGATTTCATACTTTCCACCACCAGCAGTAAAGGTTCCACAAAAGATTACTTTTTTTGAATTCTGTGAAATATTGATAAATCCGCCGGAACCGACCACTTTTTTCCCAAATTTACTGACATTAAGATTTCCCTTTTTATCTGTTTGTGCCAGCCCTAGAAAGGTTGCACTAAGACCGCCACCATCATAAAAGTCGAATTGAGCCTCATGCTCAATGATGGCCTCGGCATTATAGGCTACCCCAAAATCATCGCCGGCACCAGGGATTCCGCCATAAGTTCCCAGTTCCGTTGTCATCACCAGATCATCCGCAATTCCCTCTTCTGAGGCCACTCTGGCCACGCCATCAGGCATTCCGATACCAAGATTGATGATACCATTGGCATCCAGTTCCATGGCTGCTCTTCTTGCAATTATTTTTCGCTCATTAAAAAGCATTGGTTTGATTGAGTCCATGGGCATCTTTAAATCGCCGACAAACGCTGGATTAAATTGTGTTCCCGTGGTTTGCATATGGTTTTCAGGACTGGCAACGACGATATAATCAACCAGCGCACCCGGCACCTTTACGTCCAACGGATGTAATGAGCCCGCCTTTGCCAGATATTCAACTTGAGCAATGACGATGCCGCCTGAGTTTTTTGCTGCCTGAGCCATCGGCAGCGCTTCCAGTAAAAGACCTTCTTTCTCCATTGAGAGATTTCCCTTTTGATCGGCTGTTGTGGCCCTAATAATTGCAACATCAATAGGAAATGTTTTATATCGCAACCACTCCTGATTGTCAATTTCCATCAGCTCGACCAGATCCTCTTTGGTACATTTTGTTATTTTTCCACCTTGAAGCCTTGGATCGACATAGGTTCTCAGGCCTACCTTGGTAATGACACCCGGTTTTTTCCCCGCAATCTCTCTCCACAGATGGGCCATGACCCCCTGTGGCAGCAGATAGGTTTCTATTTTATTTTCGGTTATGAGTTCGCCCATTCGCGGTGCCTGACCGGTGTGCCCTGAAATCAGACGCTCGGTCAATCCCTCGTATGCCAGGTGGTTCATCCCCTTATCTTTGCCATCCCCGCATCCACAGCTATGTACGATTGTAAGGTTTTTAGGCTGTCCCGTTTCTAAAAAACGCTTTTCCAGCGCAACTGCAATTTCTTCGGGAAAACAACAGAGTCCTGCGGTTGTCCATACCACCGTTGATTTGTCTTTAATTAAGCCCACTGCTTCACGGGCTAAAATTTGTTTACTCATTAAAAGCTCTCCTTCTTGTGCCTATTTGTAGTTAAACCAGCCCTTTTGTACTTTTTTTCCGATTCTGCCGGCATTGACGATTCTTTTTAAAACGATTGGCGGTGCCCAATTGGGTTGGGCCAGTTCGGTATGCATATATTTAAGGGTATCAAAGGCGATATCATTTCCTGTGAAATCCATTAGTGTGAAGGGGCCCATCGGGTGATTTAATCCCAATGTCATGGCCTTATCGATATCTTCTACCGATGCAATCCCCTCCTCCAAAACGAGTAAAGCCTCTCTAAACTGCGTTAACATCAATCGATTTACCACAAATCCGGGGGTATCTTTTTTGACCTCAATGCTTTCCTTTCCGATTGACCGGACCAATTCTTTAAGCGCTACAATAATCTCATCACTGGTATAGTATCCCCTAATAATCTCAACAAGTTTCATTACCGGGGCTGGATTAAAAAAGTGGAGTCCAACCATTCTTTCGGGTTGACTTAAGGCCGAGGCCATCTTAGTAATTGACATGGTCGAGGTATTGGTTGCAAAAATTGTTTCAGCCCGGCAGATTTTTTCCAAACTCGAAAACAACTGAATCTTCGCATCCATGTTTTCAGTAATTGCTTCAATAATTAGATCAACCGCTGTCATCTCATTTAAGTCTATTGTTATCTTAATCTGACCTAACAATTCCGTTTTTTTATCTTCTGTCCATTTTCCCTTGCGAATCTTACTATCCAAAACATTTCCGATTGAAGCAAGGGCACGTTCGAGGTGATCGTTATTCACATCACTCAGTATGACGTTATATCCATATTGGGCCATAATATGGGCAATCCCGGTTCCCATTGCACCGGACCCGACGACTCCAATTGTTCTAATACCCATTCTGTTTCACTCCTTATTCTGTCGTTTTGCCGATCCGTCTTTATTTTCTTAACGCCGGTTAAAGAATCGACTCATTATTTAACGGATCTTTTCTTTACATTAATGATCACATTTCTCTTATGACCACAAAAAGATTCATACACCTAAGCTTGCTGGCTTTGTCTTTCCTTAATCTCCTCTTTCATTATCTCCAGATCATCCTGTTTTAGATTGTAAAACAGGATACAAATAAAGCCAAATACTGCTGCCACAGCCGGTAGTAGCGTCGCAATAAGAGCCACCCCCTGCTGAATCTCAGGTGTTGGAGGCATTCCACCAACATAGCCAATTGCTGCTAACGCATAAGCTGCGATACTGCCTGAAATAACCATCGCTATTTTAATTGGAAATGCGGAAAGTGACATCACAATTCCTTTTGCAGATTTTCCTGTTTTCCATTCTGCGTAGTCGGCACAATCTGAATATACCGCCCCTGAAATTGAGAATCCAAAACCACTTGATAGCGAGGCTAGACCACTCAGTGCCAGGAAGGCCATTGGTTCTCTACCAATAAAGTATGCCAGTACAAGGAAAAACGCTTGCCCGAACAATCCAATAATATAGGTTTTTTTAGTGCCGAGTCTTTTGGCAATTTGTGGTCCAATCAGATTCCCAACAAAACCACCGACTGTCAGACTTAAGAAATACATTGAAACAAGCGCCATATCGCCGGCAACATACTGATAAAAATAAACGGCAAATCCCGCCAGCGACAAAGCGGCTGTAAATCTCCCTAACTCCGCCAGCATCAGAATGATCAGGTGTTTATTGGTTACCACCTGGTTGATCATCTCACGACCAGTTGGCACATTCTTTTTCGGCCATCGTCCCGGAATATCGACCGGTTTTGCTGCCCGTGCACTGATCATATAACCGACCCATTGCAGCGTCGCAAAAATCAGCATGTAGAGAAAAAACCCTCTGGCATTTCTGACTTCTTCCCCACCCAGCCACATAATCAGTGGCAATGATATCAGGCTAAAAAGAATCCGACTTGCGGTATTCATCTGATTGGTTCTCGATGCCACCATGATCCTGCTTTTAGGTGTATTACCCATTGCTGGCAGGAGCGAAAACCGGGATGCATAACTAAAGTTCACAAATATATGACCGAGCATATAGAATACCGAAAAATAGATCGCCATTGCCACTTCACTCATCCCACTTGGCACTCTAAACATCATGATAAAACAAAAAGCCACCACGGCCGGAGCGATCATCATCCAGGAACGGTATTTTCCCCACGGCAGGTTCGATTTCTCGATGATCGCACCAGTTAGTGGTACCGATATTGCATCGACAATCCGGTTGATGAGTAACATTGTCCCAACAATCGCTGGTCCCAATAACGCAATATCGGTTAAGAAATACGCAAAGTAGCTAACTGCCACCTGCATCATCAGTCCAAATCCAACTTCCGCCGCACCAAAGGCCGTCGCTCTTCCAGTACTTAACGAGAATTCTGAACTTCTCACATTCTCAATACTTGCTGCGCTTCCCACATTATTAACACTCACTACACTTTCCTCCTTTTTCCCCTTAAGCTTCGACTTCTTGCTAAGCCGTTACAAATTATGAAGTTTAAAAACTCCACAAAAATTGTCCAAATACGCTAATTTAATCGTTTTCACAAAACCCGGACATTTCCCTTTTCTGCAAGTTTTTTTATCTTATCTCATCACGTTTTTTCTCACGCTTCCTTTCTTTTAATTCCAATCTAAAAACGCTTTGTAAAACTTATGCTATTTCCAAAATTAAACTTGGTTAACTTGATTATAGCGACTCACTATCCTCTCTACAATGAATAAAGAGGACATCTTTTTTACTCATTTTGTCCTATTTCAAACATTCTATTGTATGTATAAGAATAAATGATCCTTCTCTAAGGACGCTAAGGACGCAAAAAAATTTTTCTGGTCCTGATATATCATTGTTTAAACGGTTTCACTGCTATAGAATTTTTAATAACAAACGTTTTTTTTGTAAAGCGTTTCGAATTTGCAATAAACTGTAAAGGGAAGAGAGTGCCATGAATCAAGAAATAATAGGTCGAATTTATGATATTCAAGGGTTTTCCATTCATGATGGCCCGGGGATTAGAACGAGCGTTTTTCTCAGCGGTTGTCCACTTTGCTGTCGCTGGTGTCATAATCCCGAATCAATTCCATTTCATTATGTGTTGTCGTATACGTCAGTGAAATGCATTGGCATCGAAGCATGCGGATTGTGTTTGTCCGTTTGTAAGCATAATGCCTTAAAAACTGATAAACCAAAGCATTCACCTTTGCACAAGAGCGAAATTTCGCTTATTGACGTTGATCGTGATAAATGCACAAATTGTTTCGACTGCGTGCATGTATGCAAGTCAAACGCCCTTGTTGCTTCAGGTCACGACATGAAACTTACCGATGTCATGGCAAGAATTTTAAAAGATCGGGCCTATTACAATAACTCCGGCGGTGGTCTAACCGTCTCCGGCGGTGAAGCCCTCGCACAAATTGATTTTACGGTAGCACTATTAAAAGCGGCCAAAAATGAAAACATCCACACCTGTTTAGATACAACTGGTTTTGCCGCGTGGGAAACCCTGAAGAGAACCCTTCCTTATGTTGATTTATATCTCTACGACTTAAAACACATGGATACAAACCAGCATAAGAAGTACACCGGGGTTTTTAATGACAAGATCCTTGAAAACGCAAAAAATCTCGTTGAAGCGGGAGGAAAAATTCAATTTCGTTTTCCTATCATTCCCGGCATCAATGATTCTGAAGAAAATCTACGCGCCACCGGTGCGTTCATCCAGGCCCTTAGTCCCTCAGTCGAGCTACTCCAAATACTTCCCTATCATCAATTGGGCCTTCTCAAATATGATAAACTGGGAACAGAAAATCAGCTTAAAGATTTAAAATCACCAAGTGATGAGCTTATGCAAAGCTACAAACAACTCTTAGAAACCTATTTTACACCTGTTCAAATACACTAAGTCTATTTAGTTACTATTATGCCTTTAATCTGGGGCTAACGTGACGATATTTTTAAGGAGGTCTTTTTAATGTTTAAATTTGCAGCAATCAGTCCCCGCATCCAGCGCTTGCGTGACAAGCGTGATGCCGCTAATAAGGGACGCACGATTCTAGATGGTGAACGGACCAAAATTTATACCGACTACTACAAGACACACGAAGCGGAGCCCAACATCTTAAAGCGCGCTCATTGTCTTTATGAGTGGTGCTTAAATAAAACCATTTTGGTCGAAGATGAAGATATTTTTGTGGGTCAGATTGGTCGCTCTTACCGGTCCCTAAACAGCTTTGTTGAGTGGGATGCCTCCTGGCTTCATCAAGCAACTCATGATGATGCCGGTTTCAAAAGCGCTTGGCAGAGTGAAGACGCCTTTGCCTATATGAGTGACTCCGATCGGGATATTTTTAAAGAGGCTTCCGAATATTGGCTGGATCGATCACTTTCAGCCCGCTATTTAGAAAGCATTCCTCCGGTTCTGCAAGGTTTTCAAGGCAATGGGTGCTCCGATTTTTTTGCCCGCAAACCCAGTTTAGGCGGTGTCCCTCAGGGGCATTACAGTCCCAACTTTCAGAAAGTCATTTCTTACGGATTTGGCGGAATTAAACGTGAAATCCGCGAAAAAATGGATCAGCTGCAAGGCCAGATCTACGGCAATGATGCCGCCAAATTTCTCTTTTATCAGGCCGCCGATATCGTCTGCGATGCGGCCCTTGTCTTTACAAAGCGATATGCTAAAGAATGCGCCCGGCAGGCCAAGAACCATGCTGATCCTGAGCGCCGAGCCGAACTGCTTAACATGGCTGATTCCCTTAACTGGATCATGGAGCATCCGGCTAGAAATACCTGGGAAGCTCTGCAATGTGTTGTTCTCTATCAGATTATGCTTGTCGCCGACGGTCAGCAACATGGCTTATCGCAAGGGCGAGTCGACCAATACGCCGGCTGGTTCGCCGAGGCTGAACTCAAATCAGGAACCCTCACAATGGCGACACTCCAGGAATATGCTGATGCTTTTTTCCTTAAATTAAACGATAATCTTATTCAGGTTCGCATGAGTACAAATGACATGTTGTCAAAAATGTATAGCGGAAAAGGCTATTCCTATAATACCGGTGGTCATCACTTCACCATCGGAGGTATTAAAAAAGATGGATCGGATGCCACAAATGCGTTAACCCGATGTCTGCTTCATACTACTGGTCGGATGTTTCTCGCTGATCCTTCCGTTGACATTCGCATCCACAAGAACACGCCTTCCGATGTGTGGGAGTTAGCAATTCAATCAAGTAAGGCCTGCGGCGGGGTCCCCTCATTTGAAAATGATGAGCTGATCATACCGATGCTACTCAAGCGTGGACGAACTCTGGAGGATGCGCGCGACTATTGTATTATCGGATGTGTCGAACCTTCCGGCTCTGGAAATGAATGGTCTGCCAGTGGTGGTCCTGGTTCTGAAGTATTCTTTAACCTTTTAGGACCCATTATTATGGCCATCCATAATGGCACAAATCCGCTGACGGATTTCTCAAAAGGTCTCAAAACGGGTTACCTCTATGATTACAAGACCTTTGACGAATTCAAGGACGCATTTGCTGCCCAGTTAAAGTACTTTCTCGATTGGCAGATAACCGGGGGAAATTGTTTTGAGCTGATGTACGCCGATCATTTTCCTGCCGTTGTTGCCTCTACGACCATGGATGGCTGTGTCGAAAGCGGCAGGGATGCACTTTCTGGCGGCTGCAAATATAACTCAACAGGACTAACCGGTTGCGGAATCGGCAATGTAGCGGATTCTCTAATAGCCATCAAAAAATTATGTTTTGATGATCAGACCGTTACAACCAAAGAACTTTATAGCGCCTTGTGTGCCAACTGGAAAGGCTACGAATCCCTCTATCAAGCCATTGTTTTTGACATTCCCCATTACGGAAATGACATTGATGAGGTCGATGAGCTGGCGGCCTGGGTGATGGAATTAGCGAATGATCACGTTTCTGCTGCCACCAATCCCAGAGGCGGTAACTGGGCATTTGGAACCTTCACCATGACTGTCCATGTTGATTATGGTTCAAAAACTGATGCCACACCTGACGGCAGACAAAAAGGTGAGCCTCTTGCTGAAGCCATCTCCGCCAGACAGGGCTTTGATCGAAATGGGGTTACCGCCTATCTGAATACGGTTTCTAAACTACCTCAAAGGATGCTCGGTAATGGCGACCAAATGAACCTCCGCTTCAGTCCTTCCTGTGTCGCGAATAAAGAAGGCGTTGAGAAGCTTCGTCAATTAATGAGCACTTACTTTGAAAATGGCGGCATGGAGGTACAGTTTAATGTTGTTGACACAGAGACGCTTTATCAGGCTCAGAAAAATCCGGAGGAATTTAGAAATCTAATCGTACGCATTGCCGGCTTTTCCGTCTATTTTGTCGAAATGCCTAAGGTTCTGCAGGATGATTTTATTTCCAGAACTGAGCACAACACACTTTAAATCTGATCTGATCAAGCTCAATTTGGATCTGACCGGCTACGACAATGTAATCACCAGCCGTTTGAATGGCATAATTGTATGCCTCAAGAATTTCATCTTTTTCGCAGCCGGTTAGAACCCCTATTAAAAGGACGATTGCCACAAACGCAAATAGTCGCTTTTTCATCAAAATACCACCTTTCCTGAAAAATCATCGACCTTTTGGCCTCTTTCTGATGAGAATATCGGTTTTTTTATGTTTTTTCCGCTTAAAAACTGCTTGTGGTGGATTTGTTAGTCTCACAATCGTGATTGTAAGCAAAAGCATTATCGTAATGGATAACATGGATAGTGTAAGATTTCCGTGTTCGGAAGTATTCATGAATGTTCCCGTATCGAATCTCATCACCGTCAATCCTGATAGAATCGGGTACAGACTTCGCATCGTGACATCCTTAATAAACATAGCGCTGTATCCGAACAAAAAAGACACAATAACGCCTCCCATAAAAATTCCCGGTTTCCTGCTTGTAAAAGCGATGATGGGCAGAACCGCTATATATGTAAAAGCTGATATTCCCAACATCTGTAAAAGACCCGTGCATAAAACAACAGCGCTCAGACCTGAAATACCGGACAGTACTCCGACAATCAGCGTTATTGTATAGCTGTAAAACCCAAACAGTACACTTAAGATTCCCATTGCCAGGAGTTTTCCAAATAGTAACCGCTGAAAGCTTACTGGAACCGTCAAGATATTTTTTAAAGTATTATCTGTATATTCGCGGCTGATTAGATAGCCTCCAATTAAAGTGAAAATGACAGGCATAAAAATGGTTGCACTATTCCATATGGTACTGTTAAAGAGCGCTAAAAAGTCAAAATTCTGTGTCGTCACCTCTGGGGTGGCAACTGCTTGTGTGAATACCGACAAAATTGCCGGAAGTGTCATGCCAATGAGACCAATGAGCAAAACGTGAAATCTCTTTAATTTTAAAAATTCGGTTTTTATAATGCCAAGCACAAAAGATACCCCCTTTCTCTAAATTTCTCGGCGTCGATAAATCCAGATCATCAGCCAAACGCAAACTGCTGCTTCCAACAAAAGCACACCAAAACATACCGGTGTCGCTATAAAATATTGGCTGAAACGATTGTAAAATTCTGTCTGAATTTCACCGATCGGCTCATAAAATTGGTAGAGCCACCGAAAAATAATAGGAACAGGCATCAGTGTTCCGATATTTAGCCCTAAAGGCTGCATCAGAACCACTTCGCTAAGACGCATCGCATAATTTAGCAACGAGTAAAAGAAGACGATAATTACTGATAGAATGTAACTTTTATTAAACCACACAACCAACACAATACAGGGAAGCGCAGCCGCCCACATAAGTATCCCCATCGCTGTTGTAAGCGATAATTGAAATATAAAACCATTCAACGGAATGTCTTGAAAAATAGCTATCACCGTGCTGACTGTAAACCCCATTAGTTGAAAAGCAAACGAAAAAAGTAGCAAAACTAATAACTTCACAATAACCAATTGATCTTTTGATACCGGTATGCTAAGCAGATTTTTTAGCGTATCATGATCCTGCTCGACAAAAAACAGATTAGCTGCCAGAATAATCAGCAGGGGCATTAAAAGCAAGAAGGCGTTGTCCTCTCTTACTCCTGACTGAAAACTTGCAAAATCCGAACCTGATAGTAATACAGCATTAAAAAGAGGAAAAACGAAAGCCGCCAAAATTCCTAAAAAAAATATCTTCTTTCTTTTGAATTTTTTAAATTCACTAAGAAGCAGGTTATGCAATGCCCTCACCTCCGGTTATACGTTTGAAGTAATCCTCTAAAGTATCTTCACACGTGTGGGCTTCCGATACCTCCAATCCACTTTCAATAAAAGTACGGTTTAATTTCGCCACAGACAAATTATTATCATAAAGACGTAAGCTGTGATCATTTTCCACTGTAAAGTTATTTACCCTAAAATTTCTCTCCATGATTCTGGCTGCCTGCGCTGAATCAGAAACAATAAAGTGAATGTATTTGCCGTTTTTTTCTTCCAGTTCAGCAAGACTCTCCTCCTCCAGTAATACACCCTGGTCAATGATTCCAATGTCATCGACCAACAGGGCGATTTCTGAAAGAATATGGCTGGAAATTAAAATGGTTTTCCCTTTCGCATCACACAGCTCCCGAATAAACGAACGTACCTCGGCAATCCCAATTGGATCAAGCCCATTGATCGGCTCATCCAAAATCAGTAGTTCCGGGTCATGCATGATGGCAAGTGCGATTGCCAAGCGCTGCTTCATACCGAGGGAGTACTGAGAAAACAGCTTTTTATCTCTGTACGGCAACCCGACAACCTCTAATGCACTTGAAACAGCATCACGCTTAGAAACACCTCTAAGCTGAGCGAATATTTTTAAATTTTCCGTTCCTGTCAAATTTGGATAAAATCCCGGTGATTCAATTAAACTACCAATACGGGGTAGAATTTTTTTTTCATTTCCCTGAATACTTTTTCCAAAAATCTTAACTTCTCCGGAAGTAGGTCGCGTTAGATTCAGCAGCATTTTCATGGTCGTGGTTTTTCCGGCGCCATTTCGACCAAGTAGTCCATAGATGCGGCCTTTTTTAATATGGATATTCAAGTTAGCAACACTTTTTTGCTCACCATATTGTTTTGTAATATTTTTTGTTTCGATTATAAAATCACTCAAACTAAGAACCTCCTTTTCTTGTTGAAATAAGTTTACCATGCCAACGTTGCATTAACCTTGCCGCAACCTTGTATTAACCTTGCAATTTTTAAAAAAAGAATCCCTGCCGTAGCAGGGATTCTTCACTCAATTAGTGGTAAAAAGACAGTGAAAACAGTATATTGATGTGGTTCACTTTGAACAGTAATTCTGCCCTTCATTTTTTCAACCATCTGCCGAACAATGGACAGTCCCAATCCACTGCCCTTATCAGAACGACCTTTATCACATTTATATAGTCTTTCAAAGATGTGTTGCAACTCGTTTTTTTCAATTCCGATCCCGTTATCCTCGATACAGATTTCTATTTCAGTTTCCTTTTCTGCCACTTCAATTTTAATCTGCCCACCCTGACTGTGGACAATGACGTTTTGAACCAGATTATTAACAATACGGGCATATCCATCCATATCTACCCTAGTAAATAGTGGTTTTTCCGGAATTTCGATTTTATAATCCAAATAGCTTTCCTCAAAAATGGGTATCCAGTCTTTTAAAATATTTCGTGTCAGCTCCGCAATTTCGACCCGCTCTATGGCTAGAGCGAATTCGCTGGAGTTTAATTTAAACCAATCGAATAGAATATCAATATAATCTTTCAAGTCATGTGCTTTCCGTCTTGCAATCTCGAGATATTCCTCCCGCTCTTTACCAACTATAACACCCCTATGAACGGCATCCAAATAACCGATCAAAGTTGTAAGTGGTGTTCTTACATCATGAGAAAGACTGGTCATAATCTGACGATTGGTTTCGTCCGCCGCTTTGAGCTGTAAGATCTGTCTTTCATAGCGATAAACAATTTGATTTATTTTATAGGAAAGGTCAGCGGTCAACTCATCGTTTGTAGCAAGAATTTTTCGATTACCGTTTCCAGATTCAATATCAATCAAGGCATCCATCATGTCCTTAAGCTGACGCTTAACACCAATCAGTTTTGACAAACAGATCATACCGAAAATAAGTGCAAGACAAAACAATATGCCCAAAACTACCTCGCGAATCACGGTCTACACCCCTTTGTTGAAACGATAACCAATCCCCTTTACCGTTTGGATATAAAACGGTGTGCCGGATTCAGGTTCGATCTTTTTGCGGAGGCGGCTAATTATCGCCATAATGTTACTGTCATCATAAGCGTAAGATTCACCCCAAACTTCCTCATAAATCTGTTGTTTCGTTAGAATTCTTCCTTGATTTTTAGCACAGAACAGCAGAAGATCAAATTCTTTGGGGGGCAATTCAAATGTACCAGTCAGCGTGGTCACGCTCCGGCTATCTAGGTCAATGGTCAATCCTTGGTAGGTCATCGGATGAGAATGCTCTCCCTTCAGATTGAAACGTGTATATCGGCGTATCAAAGAAACCACCCGGGCAATCAGTTCATCCATATCAAATGGCTTTGTCAAATAGTCATCTGCACCGGAACGAAGCCCGCGGACTTTTGATATACTATCATTTTTAGACGTCAACATAAGAATGGGAATACTGCTTTGTTGGCGTATTTTCTCCATTGTCTGAAAGCCGTCCATTCCCGGCATCATCACATCTAAAAGGATCAGCTGGTAGTCATTCTTTTCGAGCATGATCAGCCCATCTACGCCTGACGAGCCGCAATCTGCATCTATATTTTCAGCCGCCACACTCTGCTTTATCAAAGCGCATAATTCCTTATCATCATCTATAATTAAAATTCTATTTGTCATACTTCCTCCTTATCGTATATTGTTATCTATAACATCATAACATATCTACAATATAAAAGCAGAGCCAAACCTTACTACCATCTAATGAATTCGTGCAACTCCGTCGCAGCTCTCGCTACGCCTGCGTTTGGGGTTCGCCCCATAAAAAAATAGCGATGAATATTGATTTTCAAGTGAACTTGAATCAATGCTTAACTTTACTGCCGTCTAATGATTCCGTGCAACTCCGTCTCCGCTGTGCTACGCCTGCGTTTGGGGCTTCGCCCCATAAAAAAATACAGATATAAATATTGATTTTCAAGCTCACTTGAATCAATATTCATATCTGTATTTTTTTGCACGGCTTCATTTAAATAAAAGTCCCGCAATGTCCTATCCTCCCAGGCAGTTGCCCACCAAGTACTTTCGGCGCTGGAAGACTTTACTTCTGTGTTCGGTATGGGAACAGGTGTGGCCCTTCCGCCATCATTACGGAACTAGTTAGACTAGTTTAAACTATTTAATTATAATTGCATTTATCAATTTTTTTCTAGTGATCGTAACGATCACTGGAAACAGCACAGTGTATAAAATCTTGGATCAAGACCTCGGTCGATTAGTACTGGTCAGCTCCATATGTTGCCATACTTCCACATCCAGCCTATCTACCTGATCGTCTATCAGGGACCTTAACCTTTCGGTGAGATATCTTATCTTGAAGGGGGCTTCGTGCTTAGATGCCTTCAGCACTTATCCTTTCCAAACTTAGCTACCCAGCTATGCTCCTGGCGGAACAACTGGTGCACCAGTGGTTTGTCCGTTCCGGTCCTCTCGTACTAGGAACAGCTCTTCTCAAATATCTAACGCCCACGACGGATAGGGACCGAACTGTCTCACGACGTTCTGAACCCAGCTCGCGTGCCTCTTTAATGGGCGAACAGCCCAACCCTTGGGACCTGCTTCAGCCCCAGGATGAGACGAGCCGACATCGAGGTGCCAAACCTCCCCGTCGATGTGGACTCTTGGGGGAGATAAGCCTGTTATCCCCGAGGTAGCTTTTATCCGTTGAGCGATGGCCCTTCCACTCGGAACCACCGGATCACTAAGCCCGACTTTCGTCTCTGCTCGAGATGTCTCTCTCGCAGTCAATCACCTTTTTGCCTTTGCACTCTAAGAGATGGTTTCCAACCATCCTGAAGGTAACTTTGGGCGCCTCCGATACTTTTTAGGAGGCGACCGCCCCAGTCAAACTGCCCGTCTGACACTGTCCGATGGCCGGATTACGGCCACTCGTTAGAATTCCAATCGTACAAGGGTGGTATCCCAAGGGCAACTCCTTCGAAACTAGCGTCCCAAATTCTTTGTCTCCCACCTATCCTGTACGTGCACGATCAAAACTCAATGCCAGATTGCAGTAAAGCTCTACGGGGTCTTTCCGTCCTGTCGCGGGTAACTCGCATCTTCACGAGTACTACAATTTCACCGGGTGTGTTGTCGAGACAGCGCTCAAATCGTTACGCCTTTCGTGCGGGTCAGAACTTACCTGACAAGGAATTTCGCTACCTTAGGACCGTTATAGTTACGGCCGCCGTTTACTGGGGCTTAAATTTGCACCTTCGCTTGCGCTAAGCACTCCTCTTAACCTTCCAGCACCGGGCAGGCGTCAGCCCCTATACATCATCTTTCGATTTAGCAGAGACCTATGTTTTTGCTAAACAGTCGCTTGAGCCTCTTCTCTGCGGCCCCCATAAGGGGGCACTCCTTCTCCCGAAGTTACGGAGTCATTTTGCCGAGTTCCTTAACAACACTTCTCCCGCTCATCTTAGGATTCTCTCCTCGCCTACCTGTGTCGGTTTACGGTACGGGCACCTTCTCTCTCAATAGAAGCTTTTCTTGACAGCGTGAAATCAGCGACTTCCCTACTTATTTTTCGTTCCCCGTCACGCCTTGGCCTTATGAGTAAGGGGATTTGCCTCCCTACTCAGCCTTGACGCTTGGCCCAGCTTTTCCAACCGCTGGGTTCGCTTATCCTTCTGTGTCACTCCATCTCTCAAACAATTAAAGGTGGTACAGGAATTTCAACCTGTTGTCCATCGCCTACGCTGCTCGCCTCGGCTTAGGCCCCGACTTACCCTGAGCGGACGAACCTTCCTCAGGAAACCTTGGGCTTTCGATGGTGAAGATTCTCACTTCACTTTCGCTACTCATGCCAACATTCTCTCTTGTCTTGTGTCCACCAAACCTTACAGTTTCGCTTCGCCCTCAAGACATTGCTCCCCTACCACTATGGTAGTACCATAATCCATCGCTTCGGTGCCAGATTTTAGCCCCGTTCATCTTCGGCGCACAACCACTCGACCAGTGAGCTATTACGCACTCTTTAAATGTGTGGCTGCTTCTAAGCCAACATCCTGGTTGTTTGTGCAGTTGCACATCCTTTCCCACTTAATCTGGACTTGGGGACCTTAGCGGATGGTCTGGGCTGTTTCCCTTTTGACTATGAGACTTATCTCACACAGTCTGACTGCCGTATATAAGTGCATGGCATTCGGAGTTTGATAAGGTTCAGTAATCTTTACGACCCCTAGCCTATTCAGTGCTCTACCTCCATCACTCTCTCTACAACGCTAGCCCTAAAGCTATTTCGGGGAGAACCAGCTATCTCCGTGTTCGATTGGAATTTCACCCCTATCCACAACTCATCCAAGCCTTTTTCAACAGACACTGGTTCGGACCTCCACTTGGTTTTACCCAAGCTTCATCCTGGTCATGGATAGATCACACGGTTTCGGGTCTACAGCATGCAACTAATCGCCCTATTCAGACTCGGTTTCCCTACGGCTCCGTACCTGAAGTACTTAACCTTGCTACATACCGTAACTCGTTGGCCCGTTCTACAAAAAGCACGCAGTCACGTTAGCTCCTGCTGCTTGTAAGCACAGGGTTTCAGTTTCTATTTCACTCCCCTTCCGGGGTTCTTTTCACCTTTCCCTCACGGTACTTTCCGCTATCGGTCAATCAGTAGTATTTAGCCTTGGGGGGTGGGCCCCCCATCTTCCCACAGGGTTACACGTGTCCCGTGGTACTCGTCGATTACCCGTCCATACTATTTTCGTCTACGGGGATCTCACCCTCTGCGTCCGACCTTCCCATGTCGTTCAACTAATAATACAGCCTTGATGTAATCAGGGCTCTTCCTCGTTCGCTCGCCGCTACTAAAGGAATCGATGTTTCTTTCTTTTCCTCTGGGTACTAAGATGTTTCAGTTCCCCAGGTTCCCTCCATAACGCTATGTATTCACGTTACAGTGACTGGTCTTCTACCAGCCGGGTTTCCCCATTCGGATATCTACGCTTTATCGGTTATGTGCACCTACACGTAGCTTTTCGCAGCTTGTCGCGTCCTTCTTCGGCTCTGATTGCCAAGGCATTCACCCTGTGCTCTTTTCTTCTTGATCCTATTTGATGTTACGTTTTCGTGTTAAGAAATTGTATTTCAAAAATTTTATTTATACACTATGCTGTTTTCAATGATCGATTGGGACATTTATCGCCATGCGATAAATATACCTGCTAAAAAAAAGACATCTTCCGATGTGTTCTTTTCAGTTTTTTGTATGACTCAGTCATACAAAAGAAAATAGTACCATGACTTCCTGTATTCCCTAGAAAGGAGGTGATCCAGCCGCACCTTCCGATACGGCTACCTTGTTACGACTTCACCCCAATTACTGACCCCACCTTCGGCAGCTGGCTCCTTACGGTTGCCTCACTGACTTCGGGTGTTGCCAACTCTCGTGGTGTGACGGGCGGTGTGTACAAGACCCGGGAACGCATTCACCGCAGCATTCTGATCTGCGATTACTAGCAACTCCAACTTCATGCAGGCGAGTTGCAGCCTGCAATCCGAACTGAGATCTGTTTTAAGGGATTAGCTTCACCTCGCGGTTTCGCAGCCCTCTGTTCAGACCATTGTAGCACGTGTGTAGCCCAGGTCATAAGGGGCATGATGATTTGACGTCGTCCCCACCTTCCTCCGTGTTATCCACGGCAGTCTGCTTAGAGTGCCCAACTAAATGATGGCAACTAACCACAGGGGTTGCGCTCGTTGCGGGACTTAACCCAACATCTCACGACACGAGCTGACGACAACCATGCACCACCTGTCTCTCTGTCCCCGAAGGGAAAGTCTGATCTCTCAGATGGTCAGAGGATGTCAAGACCTGGTAAGGTTCTTCGCGTTGCTTCGAATTAAACCACATGCTCCGCTGCTTGTGCGGGTCCCCGTCAATTCCTTTGAGTTTCAACCTTGCGGTCGTACTCCCCAGGCGGAGTGCTTATTGCGTTAGCTGCGGCACTGAGTCTCCCCAACACCTAGCACTCATCGTTTACGGCGTGGACTACCAGGGTATCTAATCCTGTTTGCTCCCCACGCTTTCGCACCTCAGCGTCAGTATTTGTCCAGCAAGCCGCCTTCGCCACCGGTGTTCCTCCTAATATCTACGCATTTCACCGCTACACTAGGAATTCCACTTGCCTCTCCAATACTCAAGTCTTTCAGTTTCAAATGCATGTCACCGGTTGAGCCGGTACCTTTCACATCTGACTTAAAAAACCGCCTGCGTGCCCTTTACGCCCAGTAAATCCGGACAACGCTTGTCCCCTACGTATTACCGCGGCTGCTGGCACGTAGTTAGCCGGGACTTTCTTCTTGGGTACCGTCTTTTTTTCTTCCCCAATAACAGAGCTTTACGATCCGAAAACCTTCTTCACTCACGCGGTATTGCTGCGTCAGGGTTTCCCCCATTGCGCAATATTCCCCACTGCTGCCTCCCGTAGGAGTCTGGACCGTGTCTCAGTTCCAGTGTGACCGTTCGCCCTCTCAGACCGGTTACCCATCGTCGCCTTGGTGAGCTGTTATCTCACCAACTAGCTAATGGGACGCGGGTCCATCCTATGGCACCGGAGCGTTTAATACATCTGCCATGCGACAAATATATCTTATAAGGTATTACTCCCAGTTTCCCGAGGCTATTCCTTTCCATAGGGTAGGTTACCCACGCGTTACTCACCCGTTCGCCACTTTCTAAAAGATCCGTGCAAGCACTTCTCTTTTGTCTCGTTCGACTTGCATGTGTTAAGCATACCGCCAGCGTTCGTCCTGAGCCAGGATCAAACTCTCAATAAAAGTTTGTATTTAAAGCCGTTAGGCTTAAAATGCTGTCTCATGAATAACTGTGTTTTATACTCTACCGAGTGCAGTTTATCCTCTGCCGAGTTAATGTTTTAAAGAGTGCATCTCTCTGTTTCTATTTTAGCCATCATTCATCCTTGCGGATGTTTTGGCTGTTTTACAGGTTTTATGGTACTATTCTCTTTTCTATGACCGCCGTTCTGCAATCGTTTCCGACCGAAGAAGCTTTTCTATTATATCGTCATTTCCCGATGTTGTCAAGCTGTTTTTTGAAATTCTTTTGCGTTAATTCCAAGTTCATTTCAATGTTTCAGCCTAATGTCCGCCGCCTCTGTTACGAGACAACTTCATTAGTATACGCTCTTTGTTCCTTCTTGTCAATGCTTTTATGTAGTTTTTTTCAGGTTTTCTTTGAAAGATATTTTAATTGATAAACCGGTATTTCTGACATGACTTTAATGATACACCAAGCTTTTTATTATACCAGACCAACGATGCTTGAGGATGAATCGAAGCATCTTTGGTCTTGTTCTAATTATAATTTAGCATAAGTCATTGTTGCGTTTTGATTTAATTGTGTATCTGACAATCTACAGCATTGATTCGCTCTCCCTATTTTTAACACTCTCAAGCTACTTAGAGAAGATCAATTTTATCCTGGACCCTTACAATTGTGGCAACGCTTTAATAAAACTGCCCTCTTTCAAATCATCAAAGGCCTGTTGTAGCTCTTCCTCGGTATTCATCACAATGGGACCGCCCCAAGCGATCGGTTCATTCAGCGGAGGCGCCGAAAACACGGCTAGTCGAAGCGGCTTTTCAGCGGCTGTCATTTCAATATACTCCCCTTCACTAAACAACAATGCCGATTTCTCTTTATATAAGGTTCCTGCCGTTGCGCCTTGACCTTTAATTAAAAACACAAATACGGTTTCTCCTTTGGGGGTCGGAATCTTAACCGATTTTTCCGGTTCAACAACCACATCTAAAATCATCGCCTGGATGTGATGGGGTTCGGCGCCATTTACCCCTTCGTAAGATCCCGATATAACACCAACATTAAAACCATCTCCTTTATATAGAGGAATATCTTCTTTTCTGATCTCAAAATACTTTGGCTCCGTCATTTTTTCTGACCTCGGCAGATTCAGCCATAACTGGAAACCCAGCATTCTTTCACAGGCCTGAGGCATCTCCTGATGGAGAATCCCACTTCCCCCGGTCATCCATTGGGAGCATCCGGATTCAATAGCGCCCTTATTTCCCAGGCTGTCCTGATGTTCGATCAGCCCTTCAACCAGATAGGTGACCGTTTCAATTCCCCGGTGGGGATGCATGGGGAAACCTTTGATATAATCCTGAGGATTTTCAGAATCAAAGGAATCAAGCATTAAGAAGGGGTCAAATGCTTTTACAGTTGAGTGGGATAAGACCCGGGTCAAATGAACGCCGGCCCCATCGACTGCACGAGCCCCCTGAACAACTTGGATGACTTTTCTTTCTTTCATAAAAACGCCTTCTTTCTTTTTCTTCTATTCACAACTTGTTACTCATTACTTGAAATTATACCGCCCAAAACTTTAATTAAACATTTTGAAACAAAAAATGACGGTGCTTTTCTATCTTCGGTCGATCAACGGTATTCCGTAAAGCAGACCTTAACATCCGGTAACCGCTGGTGCGTTCGTATCAAACAACGCTAAAAATTACTGCCGTCTAATGAAGCCGTGCAACTCCGTCGTAGCTCACGCTACGCCTCCGTTTGGGGCTTCGCCCCATAAAAAAATAGATATATGAACATTGATTTTCAAGTGAACTTGAATCAATATTCATATATCTATTTTTTTGCACGGCTTCATTATAAAAAGTCCCGCGACGTCCTATCCTCCCAGGCAGTTACCCACCAAGTACTTTCGGCGCTGGAAGACTTTACTTCTGTGTTCGGTATGGGAACAGGTGTGGCCCTTCCGCCATCGTCGCGAGACTTATTTAGCTTTGTTTTGCTAAAAAACAAATAGGTCTAAAAGAGCGTTAGCGGTCAAACCGGCTAAATCGGCCATCAATTCTTGCAGAAATCTTCTACTTCTTCATAAGAGATTTTTGAAAAAATTGGTGTTCCTTGTCCCTACTTGCTATGCATATTCAGTTCTTGTTTATTTCAACTTCACTATTATACGTCGCACAAATCAGTTTGTCAAACCTTTTTTCAATTTTATTTCTTAATTCTAATTTCCCATCAATTCCTGTATCAATGTCTGCGCTTTTAAAAGGCTCTTTTCTACCTCAAATGAAGTGTCGGCTCTAAAAATACACGCGGTTTGTCCCGATTCGTTCTGATAGTCGACGACCAGTTTGTTTTTCTTTGCTTTTTCATAATCAGTTTTATCCTTTTTGAGTTCATCCTTAAAGCAAATCATCTGCCAGGCCTGATTGTTCTCAATATCAAAGGTTGATGCAATGGTTGCGGATCTCATCTCCAGAAATGGGATACTAAACTTGGGACCCATGACGGCAAAGTCAATGCCGGCTTCCTGAATTTCCAGGGTTCCTTTAATTGATTTTTTAAATTCTTTATACCCACCCAGATAACTGGCCATGATCGACATTTTTACAGTGGAAGTGTTTTTCCCCCAGGGAACAAATTTCTTTTTTATCCCTTGCTTATTTCCGATAATTTCCGGTTTCTGATCAGCTCCCTTTTCATCATAGAGATAGCGATAGATGGCATTAATATTTTTTTTATTTACACCGCGGTCATTCGTCTGAATATTTGAAATCAGTTCCGAGCGGACCGTGACTTCAGTCCTGAGATCATCAACTTTTTTGAGTTTAACCGTAATCCGTTGGCCATTGGCGGCAAAAACAATCTTTGTTTGAAAAACAACCAAACTTTCTTCTTTGTCAGCGATATGGTTTTTCAAATCATATTTACTGGTGTCAAAGGCTAATAAGCGGTCTTCACACTGCTCTTTTGACCGCTTAATGACTTGGGTTTCTTCACTGTGTTTTCCCATAAGGTCGATCTCCCATGCGCATCCTCGCTTTTCTTCTTAGATGTGTTATTTTATCAACTACCTGCGGATAATTTTTTCCAGTAGGCCGATGAGTTTTTCTTCGCAGCTTTTAATCGTAAATTCTTCGGTTCTTAAAAAATCAAAATAACTTTTTGAACGGGCCACCGTGATGATCTGGGCCTGCCTGACCAAATCTGCAAAAATTCTGTTTTGATCGAGATCCAGCTCGAAATTTTCCTGACGCAAGAAATAGTCCAGATCAATATCAAGAATCAGATCCTCGGCACCGATCTTTTTAAGCGGCAGTTTGATGTTTTTAAACATGGCGTCTTCAAGACTTCCAAATTGAGTTTTCGGAACCAGATAGTGACTGCCTTTTGAATAAGTATGTTTTTCCATACAATTGATCATATGGTAATCACTTAGATATCCCAATGCCATGGCGGTATTGATCTGCTCGTCATTACGCATCTGACCGATAGCCTTCCGGACACTGTCCAAATTGAGGGGCTCTATGGTGATCATCATTCTTTGCTGAAATTTCGCCACCAGTTCCACTTCCCGATCGGGGTCAATGGCCATCGCTTTTTGATAGGCCCACAGCCAGAACGGTGGGTTGGTGTCCGGATGATAATCAATACTCACCAGCACCATCGGGTGCTTTCGGGTTTTATATAAACGTCCCCAAATCAGGAGCACATAGTGATGGTCATCCACCACAAATATATCTTTGCCCCCAATACTCAGGCATCGGGGTTTTAAATTATTATTACTCATTTAACAGTCCATACTCCCGGCCACCAGCAATTTTAGTCAATATATGAACGGATCCGTAATTCTGCTCCTACCGATTGACTGATTCGTCGACAGGCTTCCTGATCCTCGATGGGCAGTATATCCACAATGGTCAAGATCACTTTGGTATATCTTCCGGCCAGTCGGGCAAACTCCAACAGCTCTTCATAGGCATCTTCAAAAACAGGACGGCATAACTCATCATATTCTTTTTTGTTTTTAGCATTTAAACTGATCGACACCACATCAATGGTATCTTTTAAAAGGGGCGTCATATCCTTTTTATAAATCAGATTGCCATGACCATTTGTATTTAGACGAATGGGAATGGTATGGATCTTCTTGACTTCTTTGGCAATGGCGCATATTTCATCTAAACGGTATGTTGGTTCGCCATATCCGCAAAAAACCAGCTCCTCATAGTGATCCAGATTACGTTTTAATATGTCTTCTTGTATTTCTGCCTGGGTTGGTTCTCTCTCCAACCAGAGATCATCAACTCCGTTGACTGTGGGTTCATCTTTTCTTACGCAAAACGTACAGGCGTTGCTACATCGATTCGTTATGTTCACATATAAAGACTTCCCTAATTCATAGGTAATCGTCATTTTATTCTCCTCCAGGGATCTGTTTATCGTTTATTCCACTTTGCTATCCATCTGTCTTTATGACTATTTACAAGACCGTGGGCAGGTGGTCTAATTATTTGATTTACTTAATGCTTTCAAGCAAAACTATAAAAAGTTATCAACATTTTACCATATTTAACCATGATGTCACGTAAAATCATTATTTTCTATGAACATCACCAATTATTCCTCTTGCTATTTGGAAATATTTAAGATTCATTTTTGGCAAATAATGAAATCGTTGGTCATTAATCCGATAAAAAAGCACATTTATCAATTAATCGATAAATGTGCTTTTTGTCTTTTTAAAATACGGGACCCACCAGTTTTAAGTCACAGCCTTCGCAGCTCCAATCAAGTCCAACGCCATTCATCTTTCCGCCACATTGGGGGCAGATACCGATTCCGCTTTTGGGGTAAGTATATTCAGTCAGTTCCATTTCAAGTATTTCTACCCCATCCGTCTCAGGTTGTTTTCTGAATTTTTCAATGGTTTTTCGCGACATTTAATTTCTCCTTTGTATTCGATTAATAATCCTCATTCCATTATAGACCATCACTTCTGAGCTTACAAATCATTTATAGGAAAAAATAACGCCCACTTTGTGGATTAATCCTGCTTATTGGTCAATAATGCCATTCGCCACTGCTCTTCTCTAAAACCGATTAGCACTGCGTTTTCTAGAATTACCAACGGTCGTTTCACCAACATACCGTTGGTACTCAACACCTCAGCCATCTGATCCGGCGTCATTGTTTTAACCTTATCTTTTAAGGCCATTTCCCGGTAGACCAGACCACTGGTGTTAAAAAACTTTTTAGCATCACCCTGGTACCGTTGCATCCACTCAACCAACTCATTTTTTTGGGGACGATCCTCCACAATATGCCGCTCTTCAACGTCAATCTGGTTTTCTAACAAAAACTTTTTAGCCTTCTGACAGGTTGAGCATTTAGGGTAACATAAAAATATTGGTTTCATTGCTTACCTCACTTCTATTGTATCATCTCTAATTTCGATTTTTGAACCCGATCATTGGCAACGCCCTGGGGAAGCGTCACTTCAAATAACTTCTTGCCGGTATTAAAATCAATCTCTGAAATGGCCACATTACCCTCTTTTAGCAGACCCCAGCCAATACTATATACTTCAATGTTATCTCCGATTTTTTGAGTACTTCCATAAGCCAGGGAGGTTTTTCCCGGGATTTTGTATTCCTGATAGCCCAGTATTTTTTTATTGACTTCATCGAGTTTTATCTTCAGGATACGGGTTTGACCAGAGCTCAAGGCATTGTCAAAGACCGTTAGATAGCCTTCAGCGGTGATCGCCAAATCCGTTTGTCCGGAGGTTTTTTGTTCCGCAGACATCCCGAATTCATCGCCACTTCCCGATAATTTCCAGATAACCGCCTGGGTTTCCCGATCAATTTTCATAATCGTATTCATATTACCAAAGGATACAATCAGATTGTCATCCTCCGGATCAATGATCATCCGGTTAAAGCCCGAATAATCCGGACTCTGGCTGATGGTATTGCTGTAATCATTATCACTAACACTGAGTCCATAAAATTCCGGATGGGAATCCGTGGTAAATTCAAAGACCACCTGATTGTCTTTCACTTCCTGAATCAGCGTTGTGACCACCTTTGATCCCATCACATTGGCACCCAAACCGTCTGGCACATTCTGAACCAATACTAATTGTGAGGCTTCCACAATATAATGGTTGTCATCAATTAAGATAAAGTCCCGACCATCCACCAAATCGCCCGCTTTTGCCAGTTCACTTTGAGCCAGGGTAATGGTGTCAATTTCCTGATACCGATCATCCAGAATAACCCGTTCGCCCGGTGCATAGCCAATGTCATTACCGTCGCCGTTAACCCGCTGATAGCTGTAACGGATCGTTCCATTTTCAAAAACATGCTTTTTAAAATCCCGATAGGATTCACCGTTGGATTCTTCCGGTGACTTGGCAATGTAAAACACCACCTCGCCCTGTTTGTTAAGCTCATAAAGGGCAGCGCCTCCGGTTGCTATGGCAGCAAAGTAATTCCCATCATAACTGCTCTCACCAGCCGCAATCATTTCAGGAAGCTGGGATGACAGCGTTCTTAAATAAATCACCCGCTCATCCTTTTCGTTATCCACCTGTATTTTTATCCGTTCGCCCGACGAAAGCGTCTCCAGTTTTAAATCAATGGTTGTTCCGACGCCGATGCCTTTCCCATTTATCTTAACGTTAGCGCCAACCTCATTAAGTAATTTTATTCTGTTTTCAGTAACACTGCTTAAGCTAACGGCGTCAAATACCGCGTTGTTTTCCGAAAGCGGTAACTCCACATTAAATCCGTTAATTTCTAAGCTCAGCGTTTTATCAGACATCAGGGTATTATCCCGCCCTGAATAAGCCAATGTACAACTGACTAAAATAATTAATAATATTGCCGCACTGATCGATATTATAATAAATTTTCTTGAACTATCCATAAATTCATCTCCTTCTGATCTCCAATCATTTCATCTTCCCGACTTCCTTAATACGCCTTTGTATTTAAGCATGGGGATGATTGTATCACAGCTTCTTTAAAGTTTCATGTAGGTTCTAATTACAGTTTTTTAATAAACCATCCGCCTGTTGTCATGCATTCCACCAAAAGGTAAGGGCCTGGTCATTTCCCAATGCGATGACAAAAAAAGCCCCACCTCAATGAAAAGATGGGGTGAATACTTTTAATTTGCAACTTAACAAATAATCTCAGCCAGTTCATCCACATTAATATTGTAGAAACCTTGTTTGATGTCACAGGCTTCAATGGCTTTTTTAATGCTTTCCTTTTCGTAGGCCGTGCCAATCAGAGCATCACTGAGCACCGATATGTCCATGGTTCCAAAGAAATCACCATAAATATGACAGTCCATAATTTTGCCCTTGTTCACATCCAGTTTAAATTCCATTTTTCCACCATCAAAGCGGCCGGTTTTAGTGATGTTGAACTTCGGCGATTTTCCATAGTTCCATTCCCAGCTTTCAAATTTTTCTTTGGCAATGGCCTCGATCCGTTCCCGATCCGCCGCCGTCAGTTTATATTCTGCCGCCGAACCCTGCATAATGCTTTCAACCATCAGCTTTTTAAAGGTGTCGGTATCGATCGGTGTTGTCAAATGTTCTGAAATATTAGTGACCCGTTCCTTAACGGATTTGATACCCTTGGAAATAATTTTGTAATCATCGACAGTCAGGCATTTGACCATCTGTTCAAAGTCGGTATTAAATAACAGCGATCCATGATGAAGGGTATAGCCGTTTAACATACACTGAGCGTTGCCAGAGAACTTTTTGCCGTGGATAACCAGATCATTCCGGCTATTGAATTCGGCCGGAACATCGAGTTTTTTAAGTCCATCTATCACTGGGCCAATGTACTTATTGAAATCAATCGTTTCTGCCAGACCTCTGGTGATAAAACTGAACTGCCAGCCCCCCATGTCGGTGTAAATGGTACCGCCACCGGTGATGCGCCGCACCACCTTGATGCCATTTTTTTTGGCAAAGTCTTCGTTAATTTCTTCGATGGTGTTCTGATACTTGCCAATCATCAGGGTTGGCTCGGTTCGCCAAAAGATAAAGATCTGCTCCTCGGGCAGCTGCTTTTCGGTAATCAGGTAGTATTCCAGGGCAAAATTAAAAAAAGGATCGGTGGAATTGTTTTCGATATAAATCATCAGCTTTTTCCTCCTTCAAGTGCTTCTTCCGCCCGGTAGGAACTACGAACCAGGGGGCTACTGGCAATATAATGAAAGCCTTTGGCTTCGCCAATTTTTTTGTACTCTTCAAATTTTTCCGGGGTCACATAAGCTTTGACTTTGATGTGTTGTGGTGATGGTTGCAAATACTGGCCGATGGTGAAAATATCACAGCCGGCTTTCAGACTATCATCCATGACCTTAAAAACTTGTTCATCCGTCTCCCCCAGGCCGACCATAATCCCGGTTTTCGTTTTGATCTGGGGTGCCTTTGTCTTAACATATAAAAGCACCTGCATCGATCGATCATAGTCCGCCTCCGGCCGGACCTCAGGATAAAATTCCCGGACGGTTTCGACATTATGATTAATCACATCGGGGTTGGCTGCTATGACAATGTCCAGGTGTTCCGAAACGCCTTGCAGGTCAGGGATCAGCACCTCAACGGTTACTCCCGGGTTTAACTTTCGCACGGCCTTAATGGTATTGGCAAAATGGCTGGCTCCGCCGTCTGCCAGATCATCCCGGGTGACACTGGTGATGACCACGTGCTTTAAATCCAATTCCTTGACGGCTTCAGCCAAATGCTGGGGTTCGTTTGGATCCACCGCTTCCACTACCCCGCTGCCGACATTACAAAAACGGCAGTGACGGGTACAAATGTTCCCCAGGATCATAAAGGTGGCCGTCCGTTTTTTATAACATTCACCCAGGTTGGGACAATTGGCTTCTTTACAAACTGTGTTCAGTTTTAACTTGGCCATCAGTCGGCTGACTTCTTCCACGGCTTCCTTATTATAGTTAACCTTTAACCATTCTGGTTTCTTTTCCATTTTGCCCTCTTGATCAATCACAGTTGATGACGGCAATCACATCATCCACCTTGATTTCATCACCGGCTTCAAAAAATACTTCTTCCAAAACTCCGGATTCCATCGATTCGACCTCACTGACGACCTTTTCGGTTTCAATTTCGAAAAGTACCTCACCCTTTTTTACCACATCTCCGGCTTCTTTGTTCCAGGCCGCCAGCACCCCGGTTTCCATTTGTTCGCTTAGTCTTGGCATTTGAATGTTTTTTTTCATCTTAATTTTCTCCTTGTATTTGTATTTTAAAGAAAACAATCCGTTAAGCAATCCACTCTTAGTTCGTTTTCTTTTGTAAACCCGATCCCCTCCAATTGATGCAGAATTTCTCCATAACCATATTTGAGCCCAGTAAGCCTCTCGCTCAATTTGGCATTTACCAAACCATCGACGATCACTTCACACTTGGCAATGCAACCTTTATAAATTTCTAGCTTAACCGCAAGCTGTATTTCCTTCCCTTTTTTGTTTAGGATCGTGCAATCCTTTTCAAATGAGAACTTTGGTGATTGACCGTAATTCCATTCCCATTGGGCGTATTTTTCATTAACTAATGCCTCTACCGCCTCAATATCTTGTTTTGTTAAGCTTACCTTTTCAACACCATCCGGAAATAAGGTTACCAGTAAGGTGTTTTTAAAGGTTTCCAGACTCATTGTTTGGTCGGTTAAGTGTTTTTTAATATTGGTCACATCACTTCTCACCGATTTTACGGACTTGGATGTGATCTTTCCCGTGGTTGTCTTTAGTAAATTTTTTAATAAACTGAGATCCGAATCATATAGTAAGGTGCCATGATGGAGCACCCGTCCCTTTTTTACCGTCTGAGCCGACCCCGATATTTTTTGTTCGCCAATGGCAATATCGCTGGTACGACGCTTTCTGGCCGGAACCCCCATTTCATTGAGGGCCATAATGACGGGGTTTAAAAACTGATCATAATCGGCAAAGACATCCCCTTGATTGGTAATAAATGAGTAGTTTAGATTGTTTGTATCATGAAATACCGTACCTCCTCCGGTGTTTCTTCTCGCTACTGGCACCCCTGCTTGTTCCACCGCTTTTAGATTGATTTCCTCAAAAATATTCTGATGTTTTCCCAGGACAATGCTGTTATCATTTTTCCATAACAACAGATACTCGGTATCAAGATTGTTTTTAAACAAGTATTCTTCCATGGCGAGGTTAAAATAAACGTCTGTATTGATGCTGTCTAAAACCTTCACAGGCGGTCTCCTCTCTGATGTATATCAACTTCATGCTTTTCGTTGTCTTGAAATATGACTTTAATTTTACCTGAGAACCGCTTTATCGTCTACTCTATTTTTAACACTTTTCCAATCTTTCAAAAAAACCATCCGTTCTTGTCGGTTTGATGGTCTAAAATAACAAGTAATTTCTCCCTCAATATGATAAAATAAAGCCACGGAGGAACTGATATGAAACAAAAACGTTTGCTTATTACAGCTTTTATTTTAAGCTTATTATTTATCTTCACAGGCTGTCAATTATTATCTGGAACCCAAACCAGCTTTACCCCTCATGATTCATTGGTGGTTCACTATCTGGATGTGGGCCAGGGCGATGCCATTCTGCTGGTGGACAACAACGACACCATGCTCATTGATGGCGGCAACCCGGAGTACGGCGAGGCGATCATTACCTATCTGACCGATCTGGGGATCACCCAACTCGACTATGTGGTGGCCACCCATAACCACAATGACCATGCCGGTGGGTTAACCGATGTGGTGGCCAGACTGGATGTGGACAATCTATACCTGACCAATTCCGAGGAAAACAAAGCTTCCCGAAACCTGACCGCTGAAGCAAAAAGTAAGAACATTCCTATTTCTACCCCCAGCCCGGGAACTACCCTGTCTTTTGGCAGCTCAACAATCAACTTTCTTGGACCCCTTAGTGTTCATGACGATGTTAACGATGATTCGCTTGTCATGAAAGTCACCCATGGTGCGCATCGTTTTCTATTTACCGGAGACATGGAAGAAGTGGCGGAAAAGGAACTTTTAGCCCAGAACCTGGATCTGGAGGCCGATGTCCTTAAAGTTGGTCATCATGGCAGCTATTCATCTACTGGCTATCTGTTTCTACGAACGGTGAACCCCCGTTATTCGGTAATCTCCTGTGGATTAAACAACGACTACGGTCACCCGCACGAAGAAACCATGAGCCGTCTCAACGACGTCGGCTCCACCATTTTTCGCACCGACCAACTGGGAACCATTATTGCCACCAGTGAGGGTGATCAACTGAGCTTTAATAAAACCGGGATTCTCCCAACCCAACCATATCAGGAAGTGGACAACGGGCTCGCAGCTACCCCAGAAACACCGGCAAACACAGCCACTTTGGAAACGGCCGCCTATATTGGCAATAAAAACTCCAAGGTTTACCATTTACCTGGCTGCTCCAGTTTACCAAAGGAATCCAATCGGATCTACTTAAACAATCTGGAAGAAGTTCATTCCCTGGGTCTGACTCCCTGTGGCGTCTGCAAGCCGCCAAGTTAAAACAGTACGAAACGAATAAGGCCAATGTTTAGCAATAATCGTCGCTGCTAAACACTGGCCTCTTTTTTTGCTTTGATTTTTCACTTCGTTTTTACGGTTCTTCTGTTTAATGTTGGACCGCTATTGATTAACCCGTCACCACATCCCGCCGTTTTAGCCAGGTGATGGCAAATAAACAAAGTCCAGCGGTGAATACAGCGCAGGCGATCAGAAAAGCAGCTTCGCCTACCAACATCGGTGCCGCCGGATCGTTGGCCCGCATACCTAGGGTTATGAGCGCATAGGGAAAGTAAAGCCCATAACCTTTAGACAACAGTGCCAACCCGGCAACGCCACCCATCAGAGCAATCCCGACCGGTACCGCAAAGCTGCGAATCACCAGTGATAGACAGAGCTGCAGGGCGCAAACGACCATGCCGCCCAACGCTCCAAACAACAGCCAGACTGGTAATTCCGGCGGGATCGGTCCCGAAAGCCCCGCCAGCAATCCGGAAATAATAAACAACAGTCCAATCCAGATCTGGGTCAAAATCACCATCAGCCAGCCCATTATCAGTTTAGCTAGAAACAACCGGGATATCGGAACCGGGGTGGTCATTACCGCATTCCAATTGTGGTTGGTATGTTCCAGCCGCAACAGATAGGACGCGTAGATCCCAATCAATACCGGCAGGAAAAAGTAACAGGCAAACAGGGTATGCTGAGTCCACAAGCTATACCACTGATTCTCCAACATTCCCAGGTTGTTGAGATAATTAAAGGTACCCATAAAGGCCGGAATAATGGGAATCAGTAAAAAAGCCAACCACACCGGACTATGTCGCATCTTGATCATTTCTGCTTTTAAAACCCGTTTAAGCATCATCTAGACCTCCCTTCTCACAAATAAAATCCGGCTGATACCGTAAATCAGCACAAAGAAAACCAAAATCAGGCCGAGCCCCGACCAATCCGTGCCCTTCCAGTAGAAATCTGCCACCCGGGTGACCTCATCCCAGTTCATGCCAACCTGCATCAGCACCCCATAATAGCTCCACAAAACCAGCTTTTGAAAACTCTGAGGTAAAAACATACTGAACAGACCGATAAAACCGCCAACGAGCCCCAGGGTCATCGGCACCATCTGATTGGCAACGAGCATCGATACCCCCTGTTGAAAAATATAAATGGTTAAGCTTACCACCAGAGTGAAAAACAGATAACTCGTCAAGGCCCCCCAGGGCACTGGGCCGCCAAAATGCAGGAAGAGACCCATACCAATCATGATAAGCAATTGTCCCAGGGCAGCCCCAAACATATAGACACTACCCCAGATAAACTTGGCCGCAAAGATCCGCTGGGCCGGAATAATGGTTTCCAGCAGCTTAAAGGTTTGGCCCTTATGCTCCACATCACTGAGGCGCGAAGCCACCACCGCCGCGATTACCGGCATGATGATGCAGTTGAGCATCGGAAACTGATAAAGAAAAAACATCCAGCCCTGAACCAGGTCATTGGCGTCTTTATTCGAAATAGCCCAGCCCGCCCAGAGCAGCTGAACAGCCATCATCACTGCCACCACCAGCCAAATCTTGCGACCCTTTGTTTTTAAGACCTCCATCCCAATTGCGGCACTCATAAACTCACCGCCGTTCCGGTCAGCTCCAGGAAAATATCCTCCAGGCTCTTTTTGCGTTCTTCGATCCGGACCAGGCCAATATTATTTTGCCCCAGCGTCTTACTGATTTCGGCCATCATCGTGTCCTTTAACTGTGGGATAATCAGATAATCATCCTCGGCTTCCCAGGCCACGCCGTTTCGACTGAAAAATGATTTGGTCACCTCATTATTCATGGTTCGTACCGCCAGGTGCTGTTTACTGTACTGATGCAGCTTGGTCAGGCTGTCCTGATAAACCAACTCCCCTTCCCGAATAATCCCTACCCGGGTGGCTAACTGATCAATTTCGCTTAGGAGGTGGCTGGAGACCACCACGGTCATGCCAAATTTTTGTGGCAGCGACTGAATCAGTTCCCGCATTTCCGAAATCCCAGCCGGGTCCAGCCCATTGGTTGGTTCATCCAAAATCAGCAGCTTGGGATACCCGAGCAACGCACTGGCCAGCCCCAGCCGCTGTTTCATCCCCAGCGAATACTGACTGACTTTTTTATTTTTCTGATTCTCCAACCGAACTATTTTTAAAACTTCGGCAATGTTTTGTTTGGGTACCCCCCGCAGGGTTTGAAAGATCTGCAGATTTTCCTCGCCGGTTAAATGCCCGTAATAGCTGGGCGACTCAATCAGAGAGCCGACATTCTTAAGATTTTTCAGACGGTTTTTGCTGTTAACCCGCCTTCCAAAGACCGCGATCTCTCCTTCCGTAGGTTTCGCCAACCCCAAAATCATCTTTAGCGTTGTCGATTTTCCAGCACCGTTGGGCCCCAGAAAACCATAAATAGCGCCTTCCGGAACCGACAGATCAACATCTTTAACCCGATAAACATTTCCATATTGTTTGCTGAGACCCTCAGTCTCGATAATATTACTCATAACCACGCACTCCTTCTTTTTTCGATACCTTTATGATAGCCGATGAACCTTACGGCGGGTTGTCCCCGGCCTTACTTTTACCTTAATTTTGATCGCTTATGCTAACACCAACAATTTTTTCGGGTATAATAACCTGGGGGTGATTCGAATGAAAACAATTTTCGAAGCAAAGCTTCTGGTTGTGGATGACGAACCGGAAATTATCAATTTATTAAAAACAATCCTTCACCAGGCAGGCTTTGCTCAGATTATCAGTGCCGAAAACTGCCAGCAGGCGCGGGCGCTTTTTGCTTTAGAAAAGCCCGATGGGGTAATTTTTGATGTGACGCTGCCCGATGGCGACGGGTTTTCTCTGATGCAGGAACTACGGCAGCAGTCAAATGTACCGATGCTGTTTTTGTCTGCCCGGGACGAGGATGAGAATCGGCTCCTGGGGCTGGGGTTGGGTGCCGATGACTATATTACCAAACCCTTTCTGCCCCGGGAACTGGTGCTGCGTTTAAGCGGGATCTTGCGGCGGGTTTACCAGCCGCTGTTGACTCCGCCAAACCAGGACGAAGTTCTGGTACTGGGGGCGGTGACCGTCAATTTTAAAAGCGGCATCGTTAAGACCGGTGATGGTGAAAAAAACCTCACCGCCAAAGAACATGCCCTGCTGAAAAAGCTTTGGGAAAACCAGGGCAATATCGTCACTGCTGACAGCCTCTGCCGCAGTGCCTGGGATGACGATCTCTACGGTTATGAAAATACCCTGATGGTCCACATCCGGCGGCTCCGGGAAAAAATCGAGGCGGACCCTTCCCAACCGCAATACCTGCTGACCATCCGGGGCATGGGCTATAAATTGGCCAAGGAAACCAAGCCATGAAAAGTTTGCGAAAAATCATCACCCGTTCGATTTTGCTGACGGCTGCGATTGCACTTTTACTGGTCACCATCAATCTATCATTTTTGACCAGCTTTATGATGAAATATTCTAGTAACCATCCACTTAAATATGCGATCTCCGATATTTCCGATGGTCTCTTAAACAGCGATGGCACTTATGAGCTTAATTCTTCTGCCACCATTCTGATGAATAAGCAATTTGTCTGGGCGATGCTGATTGACCGGGAGGGTCAGGTGATCTGGAACAAAAACCTGCCTGAAGATGTGCCGCTGCAATACACCCTTGCCGATGTAGCCTCCTTTAGCCGTTGGTATCTCAACGACTATCCGGTCTCCGTTTGGGAGCATCCCGACGGCCTGCTGGTTTTAGGTGAACCCAAAAACAGCACCTGGAAATACAACATCACCTCTACCGAAAACACCATCGCCCATATTCCCGGTTTTATTGTGAGCTTTTTTTTCCTTAATGTGTTGATTGCTTTGGCACTGGCTTTATTTCTGGGACTCTGGCTCTACCGTAAGCTAAAGCCGCTCTATAACGGCATTACCGCCCTACCAAAAAAAGAACCCCTGACACTGCCCACCGGCGGTGTTACCGGGGAAGTGGCTAGGATTCTCAATGAAACATCGGTGATTCTTTTTCAGCAGGAACAACAACTGGCCCACCGGGATCAGGCCCGGACGGAATGGATTGCCGGAGTTTCCCACGATATCCGCACCCCGCTGTCGATGGTGATGGGCTACGCCAGCGAACTGGAAATTAACCCCCGCCTGCCTGCCGCCGAACAAAACCAGGCCCGGATCATCCGAGAGCAGAGTCAACGGATTAAGTCCCTGATCGATGATTTAAACCTGGCTTCCAAACTGGAGTATCATGCCCAACCGATGGAGCTTAGCCGGGTTTCGCCCGCCGCATTAATCCGAGGTGTAGCGGTCAATTTTATCAATGATGGCCTCACCGCGCCCTATTCCCTCTCCGTCGATGTAACCGAAGAAACCAACAGCCCGATTTTACTCTGCGACCAGGCCCTGCTTCACCGGGCGCTGACCAACCTGATTGACAACAGCATCCGGCACAATCCCCGGGGCTGTAATATTACGCTTTCGGTAACTAATCTAACGACCGGCCTGGTGATTAAGGTCAGTGACGATGGCAAAGGCTATCCCCCTGAACTTATAAAAAATTCAGGGGGACTGGATGAATCACTATTACTCGGAAACCACGGTTTGGGTCTGATCATTGTTCGTCGGATCATGAAAATTCATGGCGGGAAGGTTGTTTTTGAAAATCTGCCCGATGGGGGCTGTACGGCTTCACTTGTTTTTATCTCTTAGAATGCCTTTTATCTTTGTTATCATGTTGTCTTAACAACTATGATCGATCTGAATCAATACGTTTTGTCAAAATCATTTTGTGAGCATCCCTCGCCCAATCACCGGTGCCAGTCGTTTGGCCAGTAGTACGCTGAGCGCAATCTTGATTATCCCCCCTGGCAGGGTCATCACAAATCCTGACATCATGACCGTTGCCGCTCCCACTGGCGTATTCAGATAATAATTGAGAATCACATAATACCATGGTAATCCCACGGCGTAGATTACCGCTGTTCCTGCAACCGCAGCCAGAATTAGCTGCTTTGTTGAGTGATCAGGGTTTCTTTCAGCCAACCACCCGGTAACAAATGCCCCCAGCGCAAAGCCGACAATATAGCCGAAGGTCGGTTTTAAAACATACATTAAGCCGCCGCCACCGGTAAATACCGGTACCCCTACCAGACCCATAAAAATATAAACTAAAACCGCAATCAGCCCCCCTCGGGACCCCAGCAGCAACCCGGCCAGAAGTACAAACATCGTCTGGAGGGTTAAGGGTATTCCCGGCAGGGGCACTTTAATCATCGCTCCTACCACAATCAATGCGGAAAATAATCCGCACAACACCAGCATTCTAATACTGAGGGTATTTTTATTAATCACGTTTTTTTCAATCATTTCGTTCCATCCTCTTCTAATTTTCCATCCTGTAAAAATTGTTTGATGTTAACTGGCAGCGAAGCTCAGGACCGTCTATTAATTATCTAGATCTTTCTGATACTAATTTCCCCGCTGTTCAGGGTTTCTGTTTGTCCAAATTGATTTTTGATAATTAATCCGCCTTCGTCACTAATGTCCAGGGCGGTTGCCACTTCCCACTCATCGTTCCTAAAAACCTTAATCTGTTTTCCCAAAACCATCGAGTGGGTTTTGTATTCCTCTAAAAAATCCCGATTAGTCAGATCGTCACAAATCGTTAAGACCTCGTTGATAATTTCCGCTGCCAGCCGATTACGGGTCAGGGCATCCGGTTTTTCATTAAACAAGGTCCCGACAATGTCTTTCAGTTCTTTGGGCAAGGCTGTTTCCGGCTGTTTAAAATTCACCCCGATGCCAATGATCACAAACTCGAACTGTCCGTTCTCAAAGTTAGTCACCGCCTCGGTGAGAATCCCCACAATTTTTCGGTCGCCCATAAAAATATCATTGACCCACTTGATCTGGGTATCAATGCCTGTCACTTTTTTAATCGCGCGGCAAACCCCCACCGATGCGCCGGTGGTTAACAGCACTGCATCCCGGGCGGCCACATCGGGTCGCAATACCAGACTTAAATAAATCCCGCTTTTGGGCGGTGAATAAAAGGAACGGCCCATTCGGCCCCGTCCCTTTGTTTGCTCTTCGGCAATAATAACAGTTCCCGTTTTTACCCCTTCCAGTGCCAATTTCTTGGCTTCCTGATTCGTGGAACCAAGGGTTTGATAGACCATCAGTGGAAGCGCCTGATTGGTTGGAGACAGCCAGGGGCGTATCCCTTCCGCCGACATTCGGTCCGATTCACTTTTTAGCCGATAGCCCTTGTTGGTGGTGGACTCTATTTCATAACCCGCTTCTTTTAAGCTTTTGATGGCCTTCCAGATGGCTGAGCGGGAGACCGCCATGGTGCTGGCCAGCACTTCTCCTGAAAGATAGGTTTCGCGATTTTCTTCCAAGGTTTGTAATAATTTTTGTTTTGTCGACATTTTTTTCACCTCTTGCTGTATTCTAACGAAAAAAAAAGCGATTGTCAACCACTTTTACTTAAATGGTCGACAATCGTTTTTTTTATCCTGGTTATCAGTTTTATTTAGTCACTTTTGAGATGGTACAAAGAAATGACCGTATCCTTTGTGATTAATTCATATTTCTTCCCCAGAACAGCATAGAGCGTCTGGTTTTGTTGGGGATCATTGTTTAACACAATCCATTTAGGCGGATTATTTTCTAATCGCTTATTGGTATCAACAAGCACTTGCGGATCGTAGCGCCCCCACCATTCCTGCATCGTAAAATATTTATAACAGGGTGTGATATCCGCCTTTAGAAACCATCCGGCGGGAACCGAATAACCTAAAACGCTGTCTAAATCGTCAGCCGGGATTAAATTTTTAATCGTCATGGCGTCTTCATAATAGCTGTTATTCGGTTGTTCTTCAATCATTTCCCACACCGTCTGATCTGCAAAGTTCAGGTAGCTGCCCACCGTTATCAGCAGCAGCGCCAATACCCCGACAAGCATCACGTGATAGTTTTCCTGGATCAGCATTTTCCCATCTTTTAGATAGAGCTCAATCAGTAAAATAATGGCCAAAACAAAGCACGGGGCCGTTAAGATAAAATAATGGTAGAAAACCCCGCCCAGCAGCAGTGAAAAAAAGGTGATCAACGAACCGGTGATCAATAACCAGGCAATTTCTTTGCTAACTTTTTTCAGCAAATAGTATATCCCCACACTAAAGGAAAAAATCACCGGAGTAATGGCGTAACCAAATTTTACAAATTCCTCTGGTGTTGATATCCCTGACATCCCCCCAGCATATTTGAGATTAAACAAAAAGGTTCCATAAATCATATCGCCAAAAGCATGATTCGCTAAAAAATAAATGGCGACTAACGAACAGACAAAAAACGAACCGCTAAGAAATGTCAGGGCATTATCAAAAAAATTGCGAAACGACTGATTCACCAGCAATTGGATCATCACGACTAAGACGATCGCACCAATAAATACGCTATTATTTAAGCGAATAAAGAGGATTAACGTAAAGCAGATCCCATACACCAGCGCATAGATTGGTGGATGCTTGGCTTTTCCCAGGGGTTCTAACTTAAAATATTTTGTGGCCAGGTATAGCGGCAGAAATAATAACGGTAAACTATATTCCTCGGTTAAGTTTCCCCCTTCAAAGGTGGCGGCCAGAATCAGCAAAAAGAAAACAACCGGAATCCAACACCACTTTTTTGCTAAAAACAATCGCCCCATTCTAAAAATCAGAACCAGGTTTGCGGCCATAAAAAACCATTGCACCAAAAAGTTACCAAAACGATTGGGCCATATCGACCAGCCCAAGGCCTCGATAAAAAACATGACTGGCCCCTTATGATCAAATAAATCCACATAGGGAATGTAGCCAGCGGTGATGCCCTTGCCAATCAGTAAGAATATCGCCGAGTCTGAGATGCCATAATTATCAATAAAGAGGGGGCTGGTTCCATAAGCAAACACCAGTAGAAAAAGAACGGCCATTAAAACTAGAATGCCATAGTCCAGAAGCGAATTTTTGTCTATCTTCATTTAATTGCGTTCCTTGACAATAAAAATAGGCCGTTTTTTCGTTTCTAAATACGTTTTGGCCAGGTATTGACCCAAAATCCCGATGCTGAATAACTGAATCCCACTGATCAGAAAAATCAAACACACCAGCGAAGCCCACCCATAGGCGGAACCATGCCATAATATTTCCCGAATAATGATCACGACAATGGCCACAAACGATAGCATACAAAAAAGTAGGCCGGTGGCTGATGCAAAGGCCAACGGTGCAGTTGAAAAACCGATGATCCCTTCCACTGAATATAGGCATAATTCCCAGAAAGACCACTTGGTTTTTCCGGCCACCCGCTCAACATCCTGATAGGGCAGCCATTTTGTCTTGAAACCAACCCACTCAAAAATTCCCTTTGAAAAGCGGTTATACTCACCGACCGCCAGAACAGCTTCGACCACAAAACGCTTCATCAGTCTAAAATCTCGTGCCCCTTCGACAATTTCCATGCCCGTCATCCGATTGATCAGTTTGTAAAAGCGTTTGGCAAAAAACGAACGAATACGGGATTCTTTGGCGCGGCTTGCCCGACAGGCTGCCACACAGTCAACATCCTCATTAATCAGAGCCTCATACATGGGCATGATTAAGGCTGGTGGATCCTGCAAATCAACGTCCATAATTCCGACATAATCCCCGGAGGCATAACTTAACCCAGCATAAATAGCCGCTTCTTTACCAAAATTCCGGGAAAAAGATACATATTTTACGCGACAATCCTTTTCACTAAGCTTTTTTATAATCGGCAGGGTTTTATCTTTCGAACCATCATCAATAAACAGAATCTCAAAATCTACTGTGGGCATCTGAGTGATAACCCCATTCACCAGCGTATCATAAAAAAGGGGAATGACCTCTTCTTCACAATAACAGGGAATCACCATACTTATTGTTTGTTTCTCCATCATTCTTCACCCTCACATTATCTTAGTACGTCCTCAAGAACAGAAAACCTCTCAAAACACAAAAATGCTTTTAAAAAATAAAATCCTGTCTTTGATTTTCCCTCGGGTTTCAAGACAGGATTTTAACTGCTATTTTTTATATATACCACGAATCAGCTTAACGAATCAAAAAAGCCCGTGGTTTCTAGATTTTTTCCCAAATCATAACTGCTTTGACGAGATTTTTTAGTGCTGTTCGGACTCTAACTAAAAAAAGATTATCACCATTAAAAATAATGGCCGATAATCGGTTTTGAAACTGACCCCAGTCGGTTAATATAATTTTTGAAGTACCAGGCTGGGGAAATTATTAAAAACACGGTGTTTTGGTGATAACTCCACCATTTCGGCTTCTTCTATCGCACTTCTTTCATCATAATCAATTAATATTTTATTTCGTTCATAAAGTGGATCTGGCACCAGTACTGCTGATAATAAGGACTGCGTATAGGGATGGGCCGGTCTTGTGAAAATTTCTTCGGTTGGTCCAATTTCCATAATCTTTCCATGGAGCATCACTGCTACCTTGTCACAGATAAATTTAATTATTGAAAGATCATGGGCTATCAAAAGAAACGAAAACCCATGCTCCCGTTGCAACCGCTGAAATAAGGTGATTATTTGAGCCTGTATGGAAACATCCAGTGATGCAATCGGTTCGTCAGCAATGATTAAATCCGGACTTGTGCTCAAACACCGGGCAATCGCAACACGCTGGCGCTGACCACCCGATATTTCGGTTGGGTATTTCTTTTTAAAGGTGTGATCTAGTCCCACTTCTATTAAAAGGGTGTCCAATTTTTTCTGAATTTCATTTTTGTCCTGCATCAATTTATTTACAACAATTGGTTCCGTTATAATTTCTTCAACTGTCATCCTGGGGTTAAGTGCTGCTGCTGAATCCTGAAAGATAATCTGCATATTTTTGTTAATATCGCCTTTGTTTTTTCGATACACCCCCTTGTCCGAAATCAGATTTCCTTTAAAATAGACTTCGCCCGCTGTTGCCGGATAAATACCCATGATGGTTCGGGCAACTGTCGATTTACCCGATCCCGTTTCACCAACTAAACCAACCACTTCGCCTTTTTTTACCTCAAAATCGACGCCATTGACGGCTTTAATTGTTAAATCTTTATTGATCTGAAAATGCTGCTGCAGATTTGAAACACTTAAAATCGACTCTGAGTTCATCATTCTTTTTCCATCCTTTTCAATGAAATTGGTGGTTTAATTTTGGGTGCTTTTTCATCCATCAACCATGTCGCCACATAATGGGTGGGTGAGACTTCATACATCGGGGGCATTTCTTCATAATCAATGGCGAGAGCATATCGATTTCGTATCGCAAACGCATCGCCTGGGGGTGGATTTAGCATAATCGGTGGGGTTCCGGGAATGGTGGCCAACGAATCACCCGCCTTAGTCAGTGCCGGCAAAGCCGACATCAGTCCCCATACATAGGGATGTCTGGGGTTATAAAATATATCTTCTGCGGTTCCAATCTCCACAATTTTTCCGGCATACATTACTGCCACGCGATCGGCAATTCTGGCAACAACACCCAGATCATGCGAAATAAATATAATGGAAATCCCGGTTTTATTACGGATATCTAATAGTAAGTCTAATATTTTTGCCTGAACCGTTACATCAAGCGCGGTGGTCGCTTCATCGGCAAACAAAATTTGGGGATTTGATGCCAGGGCGATTGCCAGTACACAACGCTGTCTCATTCCGCCGGAAAAAAAGTGTGGCTGCAACGAAAACATCTCTTCCTGTCTGTTAATCCCCACCAAATTGAGCATTTCGATTCCCCGTTTTTTTGCCTCTTCCTTACTGACTTTATTGTGTTTAACAATAGCCTCTGTTATCTGTTTACCAATCGGAATTGTCGGGTTGAGGGTGGTCATTGGATCCTGAAAAACCATCGACATAACACTACCTCGCAGTTTTCTCATTTCCTTTTCCTTATAGTCGGTAATGTCTTCGCCATCGACAATGATTCGCCCTTGTTTGATTTTGGATGTTTTCGGGAGCAGTTTTAGAACGGCTTGGCTCATCACCGTTTTTCCACAGCCGGATTCTCCAACAATGGCTAATATTTCGCCTTTTTTCAGTGTCAGACTGACATCTCTAACCGCTTCAACCTCACCATTTTTCGTATCAAAACTCACTGATAAATTTTTCAATTGTAAAATCGGTTCCTCCATCTATTGCCCTCCTATTCTATCGATAGATGCCGGATGCTCAACTAAACATCCGGCAAACAAAGAATGCCTTACAGCCTTTTACTTCTGCGCTTAATTATTTGTTAAGCGTCCAATCTTCAATATTCCACATCACACCAACGGCATGATGACCAAGAACGCGATCGGTATTAAGCCCTTCAAGTCCACTGATACTGACATAATTTCCATCCAGATAGGCAATCAGTACTGAGGCCGGTTGTTTTGCGAACGCTACTTCAAATTGGCCATATAAATCTTTTCTGGCCGCGACATCTTTCTCATGTCTGGCCTTTGTCAATAAATCGTCCACGACAGGGTTTGAGTATTTCATGGTGTTGGAACTACCAGCGGTGGTAAATTGGGCATAAAGTGCATCTGGATCAAATTCAACAGCGTAGCCTGATAAGAATCCATTGTATCCAGATTTCCAGTCAAATTTTGTAACCAGAACAATTTCCATATCCACACCGGCTTCTTTTAGCTGTTTTGAAATAATGTTGGCAATGTCAATTCGTTCTTCTTCATAATCCCGAACTTGAATGGTAAAATGGAATCTTTCCCCATTTCGTTCATAAATGCCATCAGCGCCTTTTGTCCAGCCTAATGCCTGCATTTCCTGGGCAAATTTATTCAGATCAAATGTATAAATATCAGCGGCCGTATTTCCACCAAAGGCATTTAACTGAATCGGGCTGTATGCAGAGCTTCCCTGATTATTGAGCACACTCTTAACCACGGACTCTTTATCAATTGCATCGTTGAGAACCCCAACAGAATCCTTGTTTTTTATCCAGAAATCGGTTCGGTTATCCACTGAAATCGCCCGATAGTCGGCGGTTGTAAAATCGATATTTTGATAACCATCTTTGCCTCGGAATTTTTCTGCATAGTTTGCGTTCAGCCAGGCTAGATCGGCTTCACCGGATTCAAGCATCAATGCTTTAGTATTTTCTACCGCAACGGTTTTATAAACCACCCGATCGATATTTGGCACCTTATCGTAATAATCGGCATTCTTTTCCAGGGTGATGGTTCCCCCAGTTTTATCCCACTCGACAAATTTATAGCGACCGGTTCCCACAGGCGCCTGATTAAAGGATGCGGTGGTCAAATCCTGACCATCCAATAAATGTTTCGGCGCAATTCCAATGGTAAAATTATCCAGCATGGCGGCATTGAATTGGGAAAGCGTAATCACCACGGTGTTGTCATCAATTGCCGTCACGCTGGTAATGTCGGTATAGTTACTTAATACACTGGCCGATAAGGTGGTATCTTTTGTCAGCTTATCGTAGGTGAAAACGACATCCTGTGCTGTTAACGGTTGGCCATCATGCCATTTCACCCCTTTCCGCAATTTAAAGGTATATGTTAATGAACCCTCATCATAGGTATAACTTTCAGCCAAATCGATGATTGGCTTGCCTGATGCATCATACTTCATCAAACCTGAGAAAATGATCCCAACCAATTCACTGCCCTCATTAATAATCGGGTTAATGGAATCTGCGGTTTCCCCAGCGTATACCAGGGTATTTGACAAATCCGACCCAGTCGATGATTTTTTATCAGCCGATGCTGACGAGCAACCGGTAAAACTTACCATGGTACTTAAACAAAGTACCCCTGCCAATAATTTAACAATCTTTTTCTTTACCCTCATAAACTTTTCTCCTCTAAAATTATCTAAACGCTATCTCAAAAATCAGAGATAACTTTCTCGTTTATTTGTTTCTTTTCTAAAATAATAGGCAATATTGGTAACACACACCAGGGTGGTAATCAGAAATACGCCTGGAAAGATAATGACCCACCATGAATTTGACAGCAACGCCTTATTTGCCAGAGACAGCATACTGCCCCAGGAAACGACATCAACGGGCAACCCCAAACCCAGAAAGCTGAGCGTGGATTCCATGGAGATGCTGAGTCCAATACTGGAGACGACCACAAACATAATGGTGGAGATAAAATTGGGAATCAGGTGTTTTATCATAATATGAAAAAAGCCACTCCCCATACATTGCGCCGCCAGGACATACTCACTACTGCGGATCTGTCTGACTTCGCTCCGGACAATTCTTGCCAGACCACACCATCCGGTCACCCCAATGACAAATGATATTTTGACAATATTCTGGGTTCCCATGACCGATGTCAGCAATAAAATCAACAGTAGGTTGGGAATACTGTTGATCAGCTCGGGAATTCGCATCATGATTGAATCAACCCGGGAATTAGCGGTTCCGCTGACACAGCCATAGATAACACCAATCACGGTAATAATCGCCATCCCCAATAAACCGATCAGAATGGATACCCGACCGCCATACCAGATCATCGAATAGATATCTCTTCCCAGGGAATCGGTGCCAAAATAAAATTCTGAGTTTGGCGGTTGATTAAGATTTTGTAGATAAAAACCGGTCGGATCATGATTATAAACCTGTTCCGCAAAAACACAGCCCAGAATGATAATCCCAAGAATAACCATTGACAGGATCGGCATCCCTTTTATCCGTTGCCAGAAGGAAATCCTTTTCTCTGCCGATTCGTATGTTTTGTAATTCGTCCCGACTAGGACAAAGGGGTCTGTGGCGTTTCCTGCCATGTGCTCACCTCCGTTAATTTCATTCTGGGATCGATGGCTTCATTGATAAACTGGGCAATAATACTGCTGGAAACAACCATAATGCCGGTAATGAGAACAATTAACATCAGTAAATTGTAATCATGATACTTGGCACTGGTAACCGACAGCGCTCCAATCCCCGGATAATTAAACACGGCTTCGGCAATAAAGGTCCCACTGAGAACATGGGGAATGGAAATCGCCATAATGCTGACAATGGTTGGTGCCACATTTCGAAAACAGTGTTTCAAAACGATCTCCGACTTCGTACATCCTTTTGATTTAGCCAGCAGCACATATTCTTTTCGGATTTCATCCAGCAATTTGTTTCGGATCATATAGGCGTAATACCAGAGATGACTAAGTATCATTACTGTTAGGGGCAAAATCATATGCTGGATGCGGTTAAAAAGATCGTCCGATTTACCAATATCATAAGCGCCACTACTGGGAAGCCATCCCAGATTGATGCTAAAAATCAATACCAATACAACTCCCAGCCAGAATGACGGGATATAATAAGCCGCCGTTCCCACCTTACAGATAATCCGGTCAATCCAGGTGTCTTCATGCATAGCACAAAATAATGCCAAAATCGTTGCCAGCACAAATACCAGGATATAGGCAGTGCCCCCCAGAATCAGGGTATTTCCGATTAACGGGGCAATCACAGCCAATGCTGGCATTTTGTATTTTAACGACATCCCAAAATCACCTTGCACAGCATTGCTGATCCATTTAACATATTGGAGTGCGATGGAACCATCCAATCCCAATCGTTCTCTTGCAGCATCCAGTTCAGAGGATGTCATCGACTCGACTGCATCGCCATAATATGATTGTAGCGGATCACCTGGAGCCAGACGGGCAAAGTAGAAAACCACAATTGATAAAAGCAGCATCGAAAGCAAAAACCATAAGGTTCGTTTGACTATTTTCTCAATTAATATCGATTTGCTGTTCAATCCTCACACTCCCCACTTATGGATTTAATTGCGTCCTTCATGAAATCAGCACACCCGTTTCTGATACCTTTGTTCCCATCAGAACAAACCATGGATCATAATCATATCCCGGACGGGTCAAACCCGGTAACTTCTGTATCTGCACTTCAACAAGACCGTTTCTTTCCAAAAGCTCTTTCAGTTCTTCCATGCGAGCGCTCTTTACTACCAGATGGTTATCCACTTCTTCATCTTCATAAATATTAACCTTGCCAATATTTAGTCCAACGCCCTCCTTCATCCGGTTAAAACACATAATTTTTCCCCCTGGTTTCAAAATTCGCAGCCATTCTCTGATTGCCAGATCCGGTTCAACCAGTGTCCAGATCAGCCGGGAATTGATAATAAAATCAATGGTTTCGTTCATAAAGGGCAGCTCTAAAACGCTCCCTTCCATAAAAACAGCATCCGACGCTGCTGTTTTTGCATGCTTAACTGCATAATTCATCATCTCTCTTGATATATCAATCCCGATGGTTGAATGACCCAGCTTTGCCGTCATATTTGCCAGAAATCCGGTTCCGGTTCCCAGATCCAGAACATTTTTGTTCTGATTCGTCCCTAAAAGATTGTTAAGCGCCTCCATCCATGCCTGCAAATCCTCCGTATCATGATCAGCATCAAACGAATCAGAACGCTTGTCCCAGTACGCTTCAATTTTTTTTATTACTCCAACTACTTCCATTTTTAACCCCTTTCAAAAAAACAAAGCCACGAAAATTGATTTCTATCTACGATAGAACACTCAACCTTCATGGCTAAATTAATTGATTAAATTTTAAAATAAGTTTTCAGACACGTCTTTCACTATTTTTATTTTTGGCAGTATATACCTGTAGATATGTTATTCCAGTGAAATCGATTTGTCAATCATTATTTTAATAAAAGTGAATTTAGATAATTATATCATCGCTTCACTTTATCCTTTATCACAACAATCAATATTGTTTTTTTGAGTCATCTGATTCCCGCGATTCTCTTTTAGGAATTAGACTTACTTCTATTGCGCCAGCACTTCCAAAGCCTTCACAATAATATCAAAGTTCTTCGCCATGCTGTCAATGCTCCAAGACTCATCGGTCTGATGACAGGTGTTGGTTTCACCGGGAAAAACGCCGCCAAAGGCCACGGCGTTATCAAAGGCCCGAGCATAGGTTCCGCCGCCCGAGACAATCGGACCGCTGGTATCGCCAGTGTAGTCGGCATATACTTTTTGCAGCGATGTGACCAGAAAACTTTCCTGATCGACATGCAGAGGTAGGGTTTCATGATCCATTTCCAGAGAAAAGCCCAGCTCTTCGATGGCTTTCAGGATGGTTTTACAGAGCTCGCTGCTCTTTATGGTCACCGGGTAGCGGATATCACATCGAAGCACGGCGATATTCTCATCTACAAAGGCGATAGCCGGATTAAGGGTCAGATCCCCGGATACCGCATCAGAAAGGTTAATCCCAAAACCTGCCGGGGTCGCCCGCTTAAGCAGCTCCAGAATCGGATGCTTTATACCCGCCGCCCGTAATTCGTCTGCCAGTTTTATCAGAGCGTTGTCACCCTTTTGTGGCTCAGAAGCATGGGCGGATTTGCCCCTGGCTTCGTAGGTCTGGCCGTTGTAAGTCGCTTTAGCATAATCCGGAACCGAATTGATCTGTTTACCACTACTTAAGTTTAGTACGGGTGTGCCATTATCCAATTCTTTTTTAAGAATCACATTCATGATGCCCTTTTCCGCAAAAATAACCGGGAAACCGGAATCCGGCGAAAAGGCGTAGGTGGGGATCTCTTCAGTTTCTTTGTAGCGTTTCATACAGGCCCAGTTGCCGCCTTCTTCATCACCGCCAATAATCAGGCGAATCCGTTTATTAATCGGTACCTTGGCCTCTTTCAGGGCTTTTAAGGCAAACAGAGAGACAATGGTAGGTCCTTTATCGTCCAGCACCCCCCGGCCATAAATTTTATCGCCATCAATGGTTAAGTCAAAGGGCAGCACGGTCCAGTCGTCACCCACTTCGACCGTATCAACATGTGTGATGGCCGCCACCATTTCTGGCCCTTCGCCAAATTCCACGTAACCGCAATAGCCATCACAGTTTTTAGTGGTCAAACCGAAACTTTTACCTAACTCCAGAACGTAATTAATGGCCGCATTGATCCCAGTTCCCAAGGGCGCTTCTGAAGTGGTCGCTCCAGCGTTGGCGTTCACCGACTTTATTTGTAACAGGCCTCGCAAGGCCTCTAAGACTGCTTGTTTATCAAAATGAATGGTCATCTTTTTCCCCATTTCTATCGCTACGATTTAGGGTTACCGCATGGCCACCCTGCTATTATTGTACCAGACTTTCCAGCGCTTTGGTGATAATATCAAAATTCTTCTTCATGCTTTTAATACTCCAGTACTCATCGGTCTGATGACAGGTGTTGGGTTCCTCGGGGAATCGTCCCCCAAAGGCCACGGCATTATCAAAGGCCCGGGCGTAAGTTCCCCCGCCGATGACCTTGGGACCGGTGGTATCGCCGGTATAGTCTTCATAAATTTTTTGAAGCGCATCAATGAGATAACTTTCTTTCTCAATATGGAGCGGTGGCAGATCATAATTGATGTTAACGGTAAAACCCAGAGGGGTAACGGCTCTTTCAATGTGGTCCCGGATGTCCGCTCCCTTCATGGTGACCGGATAACGGATATCGCACTTTAGCACCGCCTTGTCCTGATTAACCTTGGCAATCGATGGATTGATGGTGAGTTTCCCGGAAATTTCATCTTCAAAATCGATATTCAGTCCTTCGGAGGTGGCGATGTCGATAAGATCCAGAAAGGGGTGCTCCAACCCCAGCACTCTTAACTCACTGGCCAATAAAAACATCGCATTAACCCCCTCATGGGGCTGAGATGCATGAGCTGGCTTACCGATGCTTTCATAAACGGCATCACTGACAATGGCCTTGGCATAATCGGGAACGGTGTTGATCTGATTACCGCTAAAAAAGCCCAGGTTGTAAGTGGTGGGCTCCAGATTTTTTTTGATACAGACATTCAGAATGCCTTTTTCAGCAAAGATGGCTGGGTACCCGGAATCCGGTGAAAAAGCATAAGTCGGCGCTTCTTCGGTGGCCTTATAGCGGTTCATACAATGCCACTGTTCACCTTCTTCATCACCACCGATTATCAGACGAACCCGTTTATTCAAAAGTGCTCCACTATCTGCCAAAGCCTTCATGGCATAAAGCGCCACCAGGGTGGGGCCCTTATTGTCAATGGTTCCCCGGCCATAGGCCTTATCGCCGTCAATGGTCAGATCAAAGGGATTAACGGACCAGCCATCCCCCACCGGCACCGTGTCCACATGGGTCAGAATGCCAATCATTTCTTCACCCTGACCCATTTCGATGTAACCGCAATAGCCGTCACAGTTTTTGATTTTAAAGCCAAAGCGCTCGCCCAGATTTAACACATAGTTGATTGCCGCGTTAATGCCAATGCCTAGGGGTGCCTCTGGTATAACAGGTCCGGCATCGGCATTGGTCGAATCGATTTGTAGCAACCCTTTCAGGTCGTTTAACAGGTCTTTAACTTTTAGTTTATCGTTCATCTTTTTTTAATGATGCCTCTCCAATGTATTCAAAACGTTTCATGATGACGCCATCTTTTTCAATGATTTCGTCCCACATCGTGACTGGCCGAACCCAAAGTCCACCTTCCCCATACAAGGGCCGGTAAATCACCAGGGTTTCTAATGTTTCACTATGGGTTCCAACTCCGATGACTTCATATTCATTGCCCTTATAATGTCGATAACGTCCGGGTTTGATAATATCTTGTTTCACTACTAGATCACTCAACTTTCACTTTCTTCTTCTCGTAAATCGTGATATTATATACAAAGATTCTTAAGAGAATACCAAAATTTTCTTAAGCTGAAATCAAATTTTATGGATAAAGGAGTTTCTTATGCAAAAATGTTTTTCCTGCGGAATTGAACTTAAAGAGGATGATATCTACGAAGTAAAAGGTAAGATTTTTTGTGATGACTGCGCCTTAGGTCAGCATAAACTGGTTCAAACCTGCGATCCCAGTGCCGTTCTCAGTGCCAAACTTGATCGACAACGATCCGGCCACACCGGAACCCAGGGCCTGACCCCCCGTCAAAAAGAATTTTATGAATACATCGTTGCCAACAACGGGGTCACCATTCCCCAGTTTGTCGAAAAATTTGGTCTGACAGCCGAAGAAGTCAGTGCTGATCTCAGCGTTTTAAGACACGCTGAACTCGGTAAGGGTCAAAAAAGAGCGGACGGCGTTTATTTCGTTACCTGGGAATCCTGATATTTAAATTCCAATAAAGGTGCCTTAATAATTTTTGTTCGCATTTTTATTGTTTATATAAAATAAATATTAAAGGAGATTTTATGAAAACGAGACAAGAAATTAAAGCCATCGCCAAGCAGAACTTTTCTGAGAATTACTGGATCTGTGTTGGCGCAACCATATTGGCATTGGTTGTTATTGGTGCGGCTTCCGCCATCACTTCCTTTATTGGAGGATTAGGTGGTCTGATTATCTGGGGGCCCATGATGGTCGGTCTACAGTTTTTTTCACTTTGGATTTACCGCGGCGAACTCCCCGCTCCAACCCTTGAAGACATGTTTAAAACCGGTTTCTCTGATTTTGGACGGAAACTTGGTGGCATGCTCTGGATGGAATTATTTGTTTTTCTCTGGTCTTTGCTTTTTGTTATACCCGGTATTATAAAGTCCCTCGCTTATAGTTTTACACCTTATATTTTGGCCGAATACCCCAATGTACCGGCTACTGAGGCCGTTAAAATTTCGATGCGAATGACCGAGGGGCATAAGGGCGATATTTTTGTGATGTCACTCAGCTTCCTGGGATGGTTTATCCTTAACGGATTTACCTTTGGTATTCTTGGTATCTTCTATGTGAACCCCTACTTCTTTACCAGCATGGCTGGACAATATGAAGATCTTAAAGAATTAGCACTTCAAAACGGCGTCGTCAGCCTGGATGAACTCATTTAAAACTTATCTAAAAAGGGGGGGCAGAATTTTCCTGCCCCTTCTTTTTTAATTTGCTATTTCGTTAATCAGATTAACCATTTCAATGGCTGTCAGGGCACAATCATAGCCCTTATTGCCAGCCTTGGTTCCGGCCCGCTCTATGGCCTGTTCAATGTTTTCAGTGGTCAGCACCCCGAAGATCACCGGGATTTCTGACTGCAACGAAACATGGGCCACGCCCTTTGACACCTCGCTGCAGACATAGTCATAGTGGGTAGTGGAACCGCGGATTACTGCCCCCAGACAAATAACGGCATCATACTTTTTTGACTTAGCCATTTTGGCTGCAATCAGAGGAATCTCAAAGGCTCCCGGTACCCAAGCCACGTCAATGTCCTCTTCCTTCACATCGTGACGCTTCAAGCCATCAATGGCTCCGCCCAACAACTTAGAACCAATAAACTCATTAAACCGCGCCACCACAATCCCCACTTTAATTCCCTTTGATACTAACTTACCTTCATATACATTCATTATATTCTCCTCTATAATAATTTTTGTTATCTAACTTTCAAAACGATAACCTAGTACCGACAATTGTTACATCATGTTGTTTGCATCAGAGCGGACACGGCCCAAGCCTGTCCGAGTCTGCAGCAAACAACAGATTAACAATTGGTCGGTACGGCAGTTTATCACTAGGTTTTAGTTATAATTTAAAATATGGCCCATTTTTTCCTGTTTGGTTTTTAAATAAAACAGGTCGTGGCTGGATGCTTCCATTTGGATGGGAACCCGCTCGACCATTTCCAGCCCAAATTCTGACAAACCGTCCATTTTTTTAGGATTATTGGTTAGCAGCCGCAGCTTTTTTATGCCCAAATCGCTTAAAATCTGGGCGCCGATATAATATTCCCGCAGGTCTTCCGGAAATCCCAGTTCAATATTAGCCTGAACCGTATCCATGCCCAGATCCTGAAGGGCATAAGCTTTTAATTTGTTGATCAGACCAATCCCCCGGCCCTCCTGACGCATGTAAAGCAGCACGCCCCGGCCTTCTTTTTCAATGGCGGTCATCGCCGCGCCAAACTGATCGCCGCAATCACAACGGATCGAACCAAAAGCGTCGCCGGTTAAACATTCGGAATGGACCCGACACAATACCGGACTTTCGCCGCTTACATCGCCCTTTACCAGGGCCACATGATGCTCGCCGTTTAACTTATTGACATAGCCATAGGCGATAAACTCACCGTATTTGGTGGGCATTTTGGTGACCGTCACCCGTTCCACCAGTTTTTCATTTTGTTTGCGATAGTTCTGCAAATCCTTAATGGTGATGAATTTCATCTGATGGGTCTGGGCAAACGCGATCAGCTCCGGGGTGCGCATCATGGTGCCGTCGTCTCGCATAATTTCGCAGCACAGGCCACATTCTTTCAGCCCGGCCAGTTTGACCAGATCGACCGTCGCCTCAGTATGGCCATTTCGCTCCAGAACCCCGTTTTCCCGGGCCACCAGTGGAAACATATGTCCGGGCCGCCTAAAATCTTCCGGTCTGGCATTCTCATCGACACACTTGATGGCGGTGACGGAACGTTCTGCCGCGGAAATACCGGTGGTGGTATCGACATGGTCAATTGACACGGTGAAGGCGGTACCGTGGTTATCGGTATTCTCCATCACCATTTGGGGAACGGCTAATTTTTGCACCAGTTTTTCGCTCATCGGCATACAAATCAGCCCTTTTCCATAAACGGCCATAAAGTTGACGTTTTCGGTCGTGGCAAATTCAGCCGCACAGACAAAGTCGCCTTCGTTCTCCCGGTCGTCATCGTCGGTAACGATGATAATCTTACCCGCTCGTAAATCTTCTAGTGCTTCTTCAATCGTGTTAAATTTAAACATAGTACCCTCTCTTAATTTTATTAGTTTTAGAACCCGGCCTCAGTCAGAAAATCAAAGGTCAAACCACTGGATTTTTCCTGGCTGCAATCTATTTTTGAAGGAGGACTTAACAACAGGCTTTCGATATATTTGCCGACCAGGTCGTTTTCCAGATTGACCGGATCGCCAGCTTTTTTTATTCCCAGGATCGTGTGCTTAACCGTATGGGGAATGATCGATACCTTAAAGCTGCCTACGGTTATTTCGATAACCGTTAAGCTGATGCCATCAATAGCAATTGAACCTTTTTCGATGATGTAGCGCCGTATTTTCGGCGATGCCGCAATCTCAAAGATCACCGCATTATCATCAGTGGTAATATCTACAATGTGACCTGTTCCGTCAATATGGCCGGCCACCATATGTCCCCCGAAACGGCCATTGGCCGACATCGCCCGTTCCAGATTGACAGCCGAGCCTCCTTTTAAATCGCCCAAGTTGCTGCGGTTTAGGGTTTCGCTCATGACGTCGGCCATCCACTTATTTCCACGGAGCTGGGATACCGTCAGACAAACCCCATTCACCGCCACGCTGTCGCCCAGTTTTAAATCGTCCATGATGAGCTCACCCTGAACCCATAATTGGGACGATCGTTGACCCTTAACTACAGCAGTAATTTTGCCAACTTCTTCGATAATTCCTGTAAACATGTCCTTACCTCTTTATATATTCGAGGCAAATATCTTCCCCGAAAATTTTTATTTTTCTGTCTGTAAATTGAAAGGCCTCCTCTGGATCTGCCAGCCCCAGGCCTTCCACCGGGGTTTTGGCAGTGACGCCGCCAAATATTTTAGGGGCCAAATAAACCTGGAGTTTTTTGACGATGCCACTTTTTAAGGCACTAAAATTCAGGGTGCCCCCACCTTCTAGCAAAATGCTGTCGATCCCCGCTGCTCCCAATTTTCGCATCAACTCATTGAGGCCCAGATGATCGCCTTCTCTTGAAACAGTTAAAATGTTACAGCCCATGATTTCAAACCGTTTTATTTTTTTTTGATCCCGCGAACAGGTGGCCAGATAGGTCGGTATTTTATCGGCCGATTTTACTACCCGGGATGACAGCGGGGTGCGCAAATGGGTATCGCAAATAATCCGGCTGGGGTTTCTGCCGCCATCAATCCGGCAGCTCAGCTGGGGATCATCTTTTAAAATGGTATTGATCCCGACCATAATTCCGGCAACTTCATTTCTCGTCTGATGGACGGCTATCCTGGCCTCTTCCCCGGTAATCCACTTCGATTTCCCGGTATAAGTGGCAATTTTGCCATCCAGGGTCATGGCATATTTCATTAATACATAGGGGGTTCTGTTTTTGATGTAGTGGAAAAATACGGCGTTCATTTCCTGACAAGCCGTTTCCCTAACTCCGGTTATCACCGTGATCCCTTGCTGCCTGAGGATCTCAATCCCCTTGCCACTGACTTGCGGATTGGGATCGGTAGACCCAATAACCACCCGACTGATCTTGTTTTCAATGATCGCCTCAGTGCATGGCGGGGTTTTGCCATAATGACAGCAGGGTTCCAGGGTCACATAGAGGGTTGCTCCGACCGCCGACTGGGTACAAACCGCCAGGGCCTGGCGTTCGGCATGAAGCCCGCCATATTGTTCGTGATAACCGCTGCCGATAATTACACCATCCTTGACAATCACCGCTCCCACCAGGGGATTGGGATTTACCCGGCCGCGACCTTTTTTGGCCAGGTCGATAGCCAGATCCATATATTTTTGATGATTTTCCACACGTTCTCCTTTCTCAAAAAAGAAAAATACCCTGAATCGTCATTCAGGGCAAAGGGTTTGTTTACAGATTTACTTATCGTTGTATAAAAAAAACTCTGAAATGGTTACCATTTCAGAGCTAAATAAACAAAGATTATCAACAAGCAAAACTTTATTATCTTCTTTCATCCAGACTTTAACTGTCGGCCTCGGAATTTCACCGAATCATACCTTGCGGTTCGTGGGCTATACCACCGGTAGGGAAACAATCCCTGCCCTGAAGACTTCATATTTAATTGAATAAACTGTATCATATTGCTATATTTCTGTCAATACCTTAAAAATTATTTTTCTTTAAGCTCATTTTCGTTTATAATAGGAGCATGAAACGAGCGAACACTCAGCATTATAAATTTGACTGAACCTTCAGAGAGAGGATGGAGCACCTGTGCAGTGGTTTAAAAAAAGCCTGATCCGGCGGATCGGGACAATTGTTATCGGATTTATTATTGTTGCCTTTGCTGTCTATGGGATTATTTCCATCCAATTATTGAGTAATTTTTTTGAGGATCACAGCAAAACGGAACTATCTAAGGATGCTTTGCAGATTGCCACTGAAATTGATAAATTCATTGAAAAGAATATTGTCATCGTGGAACAGATGAAAACCAACCAGGATTACCAGGCTATTACCGAAGCGCTCAATACCCGGGAAGAAAAACGACAGCATCCCCTGTTTAACGTCGTGTCCCAGGAACTTCTGGCAATTAAGGCCTCGGACCCCAATATTTCTCTGGCTTATATCGGCGTCACAAAATCCAATGATGTGATTTCTTCCACCGTCGATTTTGATCCGAGACCCGACTATGATCTGAATAAACGACTTTGGTATATTGAAACCTTAACATCCCGGGGTGTGACGGTTACTAACCCCTATATTGATATTGTCACTGAAGAAATGGTCGTGTCCATCACTACCCCGATCCTTAAAAATAACGACGTTATCGGTGCCATGGGTATTGACTTACAGGTCTCCGATATTTCCAAGCTGATGGATACTTACAAGGTCGGCCAGAACGGCTATACCCTTTTGATTAATAAAGATGGCAGTATTTTTTACCATCCTCAGGATCTCAAATTTTATTCTGCGGATGGCCCCAAACCTTTTTCCTATCTTGACAATTATGTCGACGAAATCACCTCTGGAAAAAGCGGCGTGATTGAATGTCATCAGGGAAACAATGCCAAATACATTGCCTACGTTCCTACCCGGTCTTCCAACTGGACGGTGGCAACCGTGATACCCCGATCAGAAGTCCTGGCCCCGCTGAATCAGTTTATCGTTAGTTTGCTCTTTATTTCGCTGCTTCTGCTTTTTTTGATTGCTTTGTTTATCAGACAGATGACCCGGCTTATTTCAGAACCGATTGTGACCATTTCCGACTCGGTTGAAACCTTCAGCCAGGGTGATCAGGAAATCAATCTACCGGACAGTTTATATCGCCGGGAGGATGAGATTGGCATTTTATCCCGAGGTCTTAAGATGATGAGCCGCCGGATTACGGAGTATATCGAAGCGGTCCAGACCAACAATATTGCCCTAAATAAAGAAATTGATAAACGTCAGGGCGTTCAATCCCAGTTGGAAATGATTCTGGAATTACTGTCCGGCACCGACGAAGGGATCTTTATCCTGAATAATGAGTTTTTCTGCATCTACAATAATGCGGCCTTTTCCAGAATTATCGGTATTCCAGAAGAAGCAATCCCGACTCTAAACTTGTCAGAGAACAATATTCTTATCAATGCACCACTGGTGGACAGCCTGCAAATGAATCCGATCTGGTCCGGTGAAATCGAATATAGCCTGACTAAAGAAGAGATCCTCTTTCTTTTCCTGCGCATCAGTAAGGTAAAAAATGGCGAGGATGATTACTATATCGGTAATATCACCAATCTCACAGCCCATAAACAAATTGAAAAAGATATTTACTATCTGAAATATTTTGATAATCTGACCAAACTGAACAATAAGGTGTTTCTGGATGAATCAGGAATAAATCTCATCAGTGGTGACACTGATAATGTTGGCAATCACGCCCTAATCCTGATCAATATCGATAATTTCAGAATCATCAATGAGGCCAAAGGTTTTGATTTCGGCAACAAGGTCCTGATTGCTCTGGGCAATCGTCTTAAAACCTTAATCAGTGATCAGGATGTGTTAGCCCGTCTGGGCAATGACGAGTTTGGCATCCTGAAAGCGCATGTTGCTTCCAATGAAAATTTGTATGAATATATCCTGGGCTTAAGCAAGGCCTTGGAAAAACAGATTGCCATCAATGACGAAGAACTCATTGTTGACGTCAGCATGGGTATCAGTCTCTATCCCAATGATGCCAACCACTATCCCAAACTGTTAAAAACGGCCGCTTCAGCCCTTAATAACGTAAAAGCTAATAAGGGCCGCCGTTTTGAATTCTATGACAAAGAAATTAACACCCTCTCGATTCAAAAATACGAGCTCCAGAATAAACTGCGCAATGCCCTGAGCAACCAGGAGTTTGTGCTTCACTACCAGCCGCAGATGAATATGGCCACCAATCAGATCGTTGGCCTGGAGGCATTGATCCGCTGGAACAGCGCCAATGGCATGGTTCCCCCAGCAAGCTTTATTGCCATTGCCGAAGAATCAAATCTGATTATTCCGCTTGGCGAATGGGTGCTGGAAAACGCCTGTGAATTTGGAAAAAAACTGGCCACCTTGGGTTATCAAACGCCGATTGCCGTTAACCTGTCGATGCTTCAGTTTAAGTCACCTTATATTGGCGATCTGCTCCAATCGATCCTGACTAAAACCAACCTCCCGCCGGAACTGCTGGAACTGGAAATCACCGAGGGTATCCTCATGGATAACGAGGATGAATGTGAATCCATCCTTAGCCAGTTCCATGCGATGGGGATTCAGATATCGATCGACGATTTTGGAACCGGCTACTCCTCCTTGAGTTACTTGAAAAAATTTGCCGTCGATAAGATTAAAATCGACCGCTCCTTTATAAAAGGCATTCCCCATTACGACAACGGCACCATTGCCAAGGTCATCATTGAACTGGCCGGCAATTTCAATCTCCAGGTCATTGCCGAAGGGGTGGAAACCCCAGAACAAATTGACTTTTTACTCAAAAACAATTGTCACATTGCCCAGGGCTTTTACTACGCCAAACCGCTTGATGAGGACGAACTGCTAGCTTTTATGGAAAAATCAAAAAGGGATAATGGCTAAGCCATATCCCTTTTTTGTTTAAACCCGATCGCTTCAATTATGGTGGTGTTATTAAAAACAATTCATTAAAAGATAAATCGCTGAGCCAGGGTTTCCGGATGATCGGTGGTCATCGCTTCGCTCATGATGCAAACCCCTTTGGCGCCAGCCATCAAGGCGATTTTGTAATTGACTTCGCTAATGCCACCGATAGCAAAAACTGGGATGGTGACACCATCGCATACTTCTTTTAAAAAACGGAGTCCCCGCGCCGGCAGATTTTTCTTGCACTCGGTGGGAAAAATATGACCGGCGATTAAATAATCGGCTCCCAATGCTTGCGCTTCGCGGGCCTGTTCGACTGTGTGAACCGATACCCCCACCCGGTCGAATTTTTTTAGCATTTCACCATGTCTTCTCATCTCATCAATGGATACCTGAACAGCGCCCACATTTAACCGCTGTGCTGTCGCAATATCCTGATTGATAATCAGGTTTACCTGGTGTCGTTCACAAATTTCTTTTATTTTTATAGCCAGTTCTTGATAATCTGTTTCACTTAATTCTTTTTCTCTTAGCATAATGGCATAAGGCTTCCCGCTGGCAATTTTATCGATGCGATTTTCAAAATCGTCTGTGCATAATTTCTGGTTCGTTATACAAATGAGCATATTCGGCTCCTTCCTTTTCTTATTCTTAGTCTATCATATTTGGGGAAAAAGAAAACCGCCAATTTAATCGATTTATACCCGAATATAGTCGGTATAAACCGGCTGGAGCCCGCGATTTAAAATCATCTGATGAACCTCGCTGACGCTTCGGGGATCGGAAATTTCAAACTGTTCATCACCTTTTTCTTCCTCTTCATGGCCGCCCACCCCGACACGAACGCCAGCGGAAATTTTTGTCGCCACCATCCCAATCACATGATCACGAAATCCGGCCCGTTCCCGGGTTGAAATCGTGATCCCCGCAAAGGGCATCAGCAAGCGGTAAGCCAACATCACCTGCAGCAGTTGTTGCTCATGAACATCGTTGGGATTGTTGTCGGCATTGTTAATAAAGGGTCTGAGCCGTGGGGTAGAAAAGCCGATTTCGGCATGGGGGTATTTCTGCACAATAAAAGCAGCATGCAACCCGGTCGCAAAGGCGTCTTTTCTAAAATCATCCAACCCCAGCAGCGCCCCAAAAGAGACCCCGCGCATGCCCCCCATCAAAGCCCGCTCCTGGGCATCAAATCGATAGGGAAAGACCCGCTTGGAACCGCTTAAATGAACCTGTTCATACTTGCCAAGATTATAGGTTTCCTGATAGACTGAGACAAAATCGGCGCCGCATTTTTTTAGATCGGCATACTCATCAACATTCAGAGGATAAATTTCTATCCCCACGGTAGAAAAATATTTTGTTGCCATCTTAATCCCTTCACCAATATAGTCAACCCCGGAATGATGGCGGGATTCGCCCGTTAAAATCAGAATTTCTTTTAAGCCCGTTTTGGCAATGGCTTTTAATTCTTCTTCCATTTCAGCCAGGCTAAGCTTTCCCCGACGGATTTTATTTTTGCAATTAAATCCACAGTATACACAGTTATTTTCACAATAATTGGCAATATAGAGCGGCGTAAACAGACCGATGCTGTTACCAAAATGCTTTCTGGTTTCAAGAATAGCTTTTTTTGCCATTTCTTCTAAATAAGGTGTCGCGGCTGGTGATAATAAGGCTCCATAGTCTTCTATTGATAAATGATCTTTTTTTAGCGCCTGTTTTACATCCCCGGATGTAACCTTTAAATAGTCATAGTTATCCACATTTTTTAGGACCTTATCCAGAATCTCCGAAGTGATTCTCTCCATACCCGGTTGATATGCCATCGGATCTGTTCGTTTTTTTTCCATCTTAGTCCTCCAAAAATCCCGTTAAGGGACTGGATGCTTCCCCCTGAGTTAAGACTCGGCCCAGCCCGGCCAGATAGGCATTTCGGCCTGATTCAATGGCCTGACCAAAGGCTCTGGCCATCAGCGGAATATTTTTAGCCGTTGCTACCGCGGTATTGCACATCACTGCATCGACCCCCATTTCCATCGCTTCGCAAGCCTGAGATGGCCGCCCGATGCCGGCATCGACAATAATTGGAACTGCGATTTCACTCACTAGAATCTCGATAAAATCACGGGTGCAAAGGCCCTTGTTGCTGCCAATGGGAGAAGCCAGAGGCATGACTGCCGCCGCCCCGGCACTGACTAAATCCCGTGCCACATTTAAATCCGGGTACATATAGGGCATTACCACAAAGCCGTCTCTCGCCAGGATCTCCGTCGCTTTAATGGTTTCATAGTTATCAGGAAACAAATACTTGGAATCCCTAATAACTTCCACCTTGACAAAATTCCCGCAATCAATTTCCCGGGCCAGCCGGGCGATTTTTACCGCTTCTTCAGCCGTTCTGGCCCCAGAGGTATTGGGCAGCAGGGTAATATGCCTGGGAATATAATCCAGAATATTTTCTTCGCCACCCAGATTTGCCCGCCGCAGCGCCAGAGTCACCATTTCTGCGCCACCATTCTCAACCACCGCCTTCACAATTTCCAGTGAAAACTTGCCGGAACCCAGAATAAACCGGGAATTAAAGTTGTGTCCACCAATTACTAATTGATCTGTCATTTTTTTCTCCTTTGTGACCTTATTGCCACTAACCCCATTGTTTCTACAGTCGTTACCGATCTTTCCGTTTCTTAGTTTAGCTCAACCCCCGCCCACAAAGCGAACCACTTCCAGGGTATCCTCATTACAAAGTATTACCGCATCATAGGTCGGTTTCGGGACGATTTCGCCGTTTCTTGCCACCGCCAGGGTGGCCACATCAAACTGATTATCAACTAAAAACTGCAACAGATTTTGATTGCTATCCAGGCTCATCTCTTTTCCATTAACTCTCATTTTTTTCTCCTTCACTGTTTTTAAACGCAAAAAAAGCACAAAACGCGATTACACCCTTTCGGTGGTGCACCCCATTTTGTACTTCTATTAAGCTCTTAATATTCTGATTTTATTACATCACATCGCTAAAGTCAAGCCCCGTTTAAAGCGGTGTTCTCCTAACTTCTGGTGTAGGCATTAAAAGACGCCATTTTACTCTTATCTTCTTCAATTTCCAGGATTTCTTTTTTTAAGGCTTCAAGTCGCTCCGTCAGAGCGCCGACTTCCGCTTCATCAACGAAGCGATTCGTCACTTCTTTTTTTATCCCCAATGCCAAAAGCTGATCATCCTTTTCCTCATATTCTTTTCGAAGCATTTCCAGATTGGCTTCACAGCTGATCAGTTCTTTTTTTATCATCCGCATCACACGCATATCATCATAGTTTTTTAAGATTGTATCCATTTGGGTTCCTTGCCTTTCTGAAATAGTATATTTTTAGTTTATCACAGTTGCCCATGTAAATAATTATGCGAAGTCTAAAAATTTTTGCCAATCGTGATTTATATCAAATTTTTACATTTATTTACATTTTTTTACATAAATTGCCCTTATTTTTAAGATGAATCCTGATTAAATGGGGTATAATAATGTAAATAACTGAAAATTAATTGGAGGAACAAACATGAACGAAGAATTATTAGAATTGATTAAAAATAAAAAGGGCTTCATCTGTGATATGGATGGTGTAATTTACCATGGTAACAGACTTTTACCAGGGGTAAAGGAATTTGTGGATTGGCTTTATGCTACCGATAAAAATTTTCTCTTCCTGACGAATTCGAGCGAACGTTCACCCATTGAACTAAAGGAAAAACTGGCCCGGTTGGGTCTGGAAATTGATGAGAGCCATTTTTACACCAGTGCTCTGGCAACCGCAAAATTTTTAAAGGATCAATCGCCAGGCTGTTCGGCCTATGTGATTGGTGAAGCAGGATTGGTTAATGCTCTTTATGACGTCCAGATTACGATGAATGATGTGGACCCGGATTATGTCGTTTTTGGCGAAACCCGTTCTTATAATTATGACTCGGTGCTAAAAGCCGTAAAACTGATTCAAAAAGGTGCCAAACTGATTGCCACCAATTCAGATTTAACTGGCCCCACCGAAGACGGTATTGTTCCTGCCTGTCGAGCCTTTGTGGCACCGATTGAGCTGGCTACCGGCAAGGAAGCCTATTACATCGGTAAACCCAACCCACTAATGATGCGTACCGGGATCAAGCGTCTGGGTGTTCACAGTGATGATGCCTTAATTATTGGCGATCGCATGGACACCGATATCATTGCTGGTATCGAATCTGGCCTCACCACCTTCTTAGTTCTCAGTGGTGTGTCCACTCGGGAAACCGTTGATGATTTTCCCTACCGCCCCAATTATATCCTCACCGGTATTGATGAGATTGTTGATGGACTGGGACTGCAATAAAAAAGGAATGGAAAATCAATGAGACGTCATTTTAGACGCCTCTTTTTTTATACCTCATTTTCACACCTCAAACGGAATCACCGATGCCAGCAAATCTCTGGCATACTGGTTCTTGGCCATCGCCAATTCGCCGCTTTGCAGCTCTTCGACAATCTTTCCCTGATACAAAAAAAGTATCTTGTTGCACAGATGAGACACTGCCTGCAGATCATGGGCAACAAAAAGATAGGTGATGTTCATCTCAACCCGCAACTGATGAAGTAATTTAAGGATCTGCGATTGCACCGAAACATCCAGAGAGCTGATTGCTTCATCCAGCACAATAAACCGGGGATTGGTAGCAATCGCTCTGGCGATACACACCCGCTGCAGCTGACCGCCGCTAAGTTCATGGGGGTAACGGTTTTTAACTGCTTGCTCCAACCCCACCTTTGCCAACAGTCTTTCAATGTGCCGATCCAAATCCTTAACTGCACCGCTGGCATAAAGGGGTTCGGCAATCGCTTCCGCCGCGGTATAGCGGGGATTCACCGAAGCGGTGTAATCCTGGAACACTACCGACATTTTCCCCTTATTGTTCTTAATCCATTGGTTTGCCGGTAATCCTTCAAATAAAATACTGCCTTTATTCGGCTTCTCCAGACCCATGATCAGCCGGGCCAGGGTGCTTTTTCCGCTGCCACTTTCACCAATTAGCCCGACGCATGACCCCGCTTCAATGGTCATGTTCACCCCGTTTAAAATCTTTGCCCGGGAGCCACCAAAATTGACCCCCACCTTTAGATAACTTTTTTCCAAATCCTTTATTTCTATCAGCTTAGCCATTGTGGTCTCCTTTTCTCATCGCCTTTTTAAACGACTCGGTCAGTTCCAGCCGGGTGTCAATGAGATATTTGGTATAGGCATGCTGGGGATTTCTAAAAATATCACCGGCATCGCCATATTCGACCGCCGCCCCATCCTTCATCACCAGCAGCCGATCCGACAGATGTTTAACTACCCCCAGATCATGCGAAATAAAGATCAGGGCCGTTCCCATTTTTTGCCGGATCATTTTAAATTCCTCCACCACCTGTCCCTGATTAATGGAATCCAGGGCGGTAGTCGGTTCATCTGCGATAATCAGATCGGGCTCCATTGCCAGGGCAGTGGCAATCATACACCGCTGCAGCATCCCTCCGGAGAGCTGATGAGGGTATTTTTTAACCACCTGTTCCGGATCATGAATATTCATCAGACCGAGGGCTTCTTTGGCCAGTGTTAGGCTTTGTTTCCTGGTGAGATTTTTATTCTCGACAAAGGTTTCGGCCATCTGATCACCGATTTTTGCAATCGGATCAAAGGCTGACATGGCATCCTGAAGGATCATTGCGATCTGTTTGCCGCGGATCTTTCGCATCGTATTTTCATCCTCTTGCAACAGATCCCTTTCGCTGTCCTGAGACTTAAAGACAGCGGCGCCCTGACTTTTGAGCCAGGGATTGGTAATTCCCAGCAAGGCTCTGGTAATCATCGATTTACCACTGCCACTCTCACCGACAATCCCCAGACAACTGTTTTCTACCACAGAAAAGCTGACATCATGGATGATTTCATCCTGATCCCGTAAATCGGTAACGCTGAGATTTTTTACATCCAGTAATACCCTCATTGGGTCACCGCCTTTTTCCGGGCAAACAGGGAATCAAGCAAAGAATATCGCTTTGTACTAAATCCCTTATTGATTTTGGGATTTAGGGCCTCCTGAATACTGTCGCCGAGAAAATTAAAGGCGGCCACCACCAGAAAAATGGCCATCCCCGGTGCCAGCATCTGGCCGGGATTGGTCGTCATGACATTTTTAGCTTCATTGAGCATCATCCCCCATTCGGCTGTCGGCGGCTGAACCCCCAGACCCAAAAAGGAAAGCGCCGAAATATTTAGAATAATCGCCGCTGTATCCAAGGTGGCCAGCACCGCAATATCACCAATAGCGCCAACTAACAGGTGTTTTCTGACAATGTGCCAGTTTGAGCAACCGGCGACCTTGGCAAAGCGGATATAGTTGCTATCCATAAACGAAATGACAATCGAGCGAATCATCCGCACATACCAGGCCCATTTGGCAATCACCGTTGCCAGAACGATATTGGTGATCCCCGTTCCCAAAATCCCCACAATCGCAAGAATCAGCACCTCACTGGGGAAGGATAACATGATATCACAGATCCGCATAATCACATCATCAACCGTTCCTCTGAAATAGCCGGCAATGACCCCCAGGACAGTACCAATCAGAATGGTGACAATCATCGTCAGCACCGAAACGAGGATCGTCACCCGGCCGCCATATAAAATCCGGGAATAAACATCCCGGCCCAATTGATCCGTGCCAAATAAATGGGCCAGCGATGGGCCCTGAAACTTATCAATGATGTTCTGAGCGGTAGGGTCATAGGGCGCTACCAAGGGTGCCAGAACAGCCAGACCAATCACCAGTAAGAGAAAAAAACTAACCCCCATCGCTAGGCGGTCCTTTCTGAACCGATTCCAAAATCCTGCCATCTCACGTCTCCCTTCTTCTCGGATCAATCCAAACGGATCCCAGATCTACCAGTAAATTACAAAATACGAATAACACCGCCATGATCAGCACATAGGCCTGAATCATCGGAAAATCCCGATTGAAAATTGCTGTCACACAGAGCCGGCCGATTCCCGGCCAAGCAAAGATGTTTTCAATCACGACGGTCCCGGCAATCAGCTTGGGAATCGACATCCCCAGGGCTGTTAAGGAGGTTTGCAGGGAATTTTTAAAGACGTGTTTCATTATCGTCTGTTCCTTTAAACCCCGTACCCGACCATAAAGCACATAATTCTCCCGCTTGTTCTGAATCATGTTGTTCCGAATCAACCGGACATAGGTGGCAATATATCCCAGTGACAAGGTCACCGCCGGTAGAATCACCGAAGCCGGAGACGTCATCCCACTGGTCGGCAGCCATTTAAGCTTCACGGCAAAAAGCCACATCAGCAGAATGCCCGCCCAGAAGCCCGGAATCGCCGTTCCCACAAAAACAATCCCCCGCATCGTTTTATCCGTGATGCTATTCTCTTTCACAGCACATAACACCCCGGCTGCCACCGAGATAATAACGATGATCAACAGCGAAACACTGGCCAGATAAAGAGTCGGCGGCAATGCCTTGGCGATTTCTTCACCGACTGGTTTGTTATTGGCATAGCTGTTACCAAAATCACCCTGAAGGGCATTGCTAAGCCAAGTCAGATAGCGGGTCATAAAAGGGTCATCGAGTCCTAATTGCTCCCGCATCTGGGCAATATTCTCTGCGGTCGGGGTGACCTCATTGACCCGAATGGCGACTTCGGCCGGATCACTGGGGCTTAAATTAATTAATATAAAGGCAAAAAAGGAGATTCCGATTAAAATCGGAATCATCCACAGGAGCCTTTTGACAATGTAATGCTTCATGGTCTTACTCCCCTTTATTTTTCCAGTTTGTTATTCATAACTACTTGGAAAAGTACATTTTTTCAAATGGTATTTCATATTGAGAATCGTTAAAGGTTACCCCATTTAAACCATCGATGGCCACCGCTTTGGTTTTTGAGTAAGAAATCGGTATATACACATACTGGTCATTAATATAGGTTAGCACCTCTTTGTACATCTCGGCCCGTTTGGTGTCGTCAGCTTCAATCATGATCTTGGTAATGGTTTCATCCAGCCACTGTTTCTTTTCCAGTCCAACCTGAGCCTGATAATCGCCATGGGCGGGAATTCGCCACGATGAAACATAAGATTGGGGATCGTAGGGGGTTCCCCATGACAAAGAATATTGAAGATCAAAGTCGCCGGTTTTCTGACGATCCAGGAAGGCCTGTTTTTCTTCTCCAAGAATATTCATCTTGATGCCAACGGCGGCCAGATCGGCTTGAATCGAGGCGGCAATAGTACCTTCCTGGGCATTTTTGGAATTATAGGAAAGGGTGATTTCACATTTTTGGCAATCTTTTTCGCGAACCCCATCAGTTCCCAGCTTCCAGCCGGCTTCATCTAATAATTGTTTAGCCTTTTCCTGATTATAAGAAATCGTTTTTAAATCAATGTTACAATAGGGGACCTCTTTTGATAACAGCGTATCCGCCTGATCTTCAGATCCGTTTAAAATTCCCTGAATGATATTTTCCTTATTGACCGCATATTCAATCGCTTCCCGAACTTTAATATCTTTGGTAATCGGTGAATTACTATTGATGAGAATCGCTCTGGACGCTATCGGTTCACTGATATAGGTTTTGTAGGCGCCTTCATCTTCCAGTTTTTTATACGAATCCAGATCAACCTGATCACCATCTGCTCCGAAGAGTAAATCTACTTCGCCGTTCTGAAGGGCTAATAAAATTGTCTGAGGATCTGGCATGACCTTCCAGTTAACGGTTTTTATCTTCGTTTTTTCGCCCCAATAATTTTCATTCTGGGTAAAGGTAGCGTACTGGTTATCAACATGCTCGGATAAAACCCAGGGACCGGTGCCAATATAACCACTCACGCCTTCTTCGGTGGTGCCATTAACAAAACAATTGGGTGAAATGAATCGGAACGGCCGGGTCAGACCCAACTCCACCAGGGTGGGGTAATAGGGTTGCTTTAATACCAATTTGTAAGTGTGCTCATCGACTACCACATTTTCCTTGATCTCATTGACCATATCCAGCCAGGCATGCCGTTCCAGATTTCCGACGATGGCATCCATATTCAGTTTGACTGCCTCGGCATTAAAGGCCGCACCATCCGTAAAGGTAACTCCTTTTCGCAAATGGAAGGTATATTCCAGTCCATCCGCAGAAATTTCCCAACTTTCCGCCAGTGCCGGCTTCACTTCGCCGTCTTCATTTTTCGTGAGACCTTCAAAAACCATGTTTTGAGCTGACATCTCACCCGAATACAGATGCGGGTTAATGTCCCGGATATCCTTGGTACAGGCATAATTTAATGCTTCTTTAGTGGAAACATCAGAGTTTGCCGAGGTGCTGCTACATCCTGCAAAAATACCGGTACACAGCACCGCGGCGACAAGTACCGCTAAACCTTTTTTTAACTTCATTTTCTTTTCTCCTCTAAACTACTTGTTTTATTTGATAAACTTCCAGTTTCATGCCATTGTCTTTTGTAGCAAAGAACCTGAGCTTTATCACAACATTAAAGATTTGTATTTTTGAGGAATTTTTTCCATAAAAAAACCCCACCATCTCAGAAAAGATAGTGAGGTTGCAAAAAAAGCCTGCTAAAAAAAACACCTCCTCTATCACACGTAGAGATTGAGTAATTAAAGCAGGCAGGTCTTCTGGCTAAAGCGTCAACATTACCTCCTGCCTTCCCATATCATGGTGGCATTCCTGGAGGAACTCTTCTCATACAGCGGCGGGACCGCGTGGGATTTTCACCCATCTTCCCTTTTCACCGACCTGTAATACATTGGATTACTGCCGGCACCTGTTTTATTAATATTCAATTTAATTATAAGCCGGTGTTTTAATAAAAAATAATCAAAACACTAAAAAACAGAAACAATCACTTGTCTTTCATTGTTTCTGTTTGTCATTTTAACACGTTTAATCTGCTTTCGCAATCTTTTTAAACCGATATGATATTCTTTTTAAGAATACCTTTATATGCCAGAGAAGTTTACCTATAAGATTGACTCAATGAGTTTTTTAGTATAATCCTGTTGAGGATTTATGATAATCTCATCCGGCGTTCCTTCTTCCACCACATGACCATGATGCATCACCAGAACCCGATCACAGACTTCCTGGACCAGGGCCAGGTCATGACAGATCATGAGTTGTGACATTCCCAACTCTTTTTTTAATTGCGTCAGCAGTTTCATAATTTGGGCTTGAACCGTCACATCAAGGGCGCTGGTTGCTTCGTCACAGATCAGTAGTTGGGGTTTGATGGCAATGGCTCTGGCAATGGAAGCCCGCTGACATTCCCCGCCACTGACCTGATGGGGATAGCGGTCGGCAAATTCAGGGCCTAATTCACAGATGTTGAGATATTTAATGGCTCTCACCCGGGCTTCCTCACGACTGATCCCTTGATTGATCATACTCTCCATGATGCCATCTCCCAGTTTAATCCGGGGATTAAAAGAATCCACTGGCATCTGAAAAACCATTTGAATGTCCCGATAGACCTCCCGCTGGGCTTTCCCGCTCAGACCAATAATGTCTTTTCCACCCAGTCGAATTTCGCCTTTATCAGCCGCTTCCAGACCGGTAATCATTTTTGCCACGGTGCTTTTCCCGCTACCGCTTTCCCCAACCAGAGCCAGACATTCCCCTTTGCAAAGATGAAAGCTGACATCATCAACTGCATGAATGCTTATTTTTCCCTTATGATAGGTTTTACTTAAGTTGCTAACTGCTAAAAGCTCACTCATCTTTCACCTTCTCCGAATTCTTGGGACGGCCTGAATCAACGCTCTGGTGTATGCCTCCTGGGGATCATCGATGACATCCCGGGTATCTCCATACTCCACCAGACGACCTTGACACATCACCGCTACCTTATCGGCCATGTAAGAAACCACCCCAATATTATGCGTGACAATGACAATTCCGGTTCCAAATTCATCCCGTAGCGCCATCATCTCTTTGACAACCTGAGCCTGAACCGTCACATCCAGAGCCGAGGTGGGCTCATCGGCAAAGAGCAGATCGGGCTCCAGAATCATCGCCATCACAATCCCCACCCGCTGATTCATACCGCCCGATAACTCAAAGGGATAACTGTTTAAAATACGCTCACTATCTTTGAGATTAATCTTGTTAAACAGGGTATCCGCCCGCCTCCTCACCTCTTGACGGTCCTTAAAACCATGTTGTTCCATGGTTTCATAAAGCTGCTCACCGATCGTTCTTATCGGGCACAAGGCACTGCCGCAGTTTTGAAAAATCATGCCCATTTCCGGTCCCCGCATGGTTCTGAGCGCTTCAGCATCGAGGTCAATCACGTTCTGGCCTTTGTAAAAAATGTCGCCACGATTAACCCGGCCGGCGCAGTCCAATAAGCCCATCGTCGCCCTGATCAGGGTGCTTTTTCCGCTTCCCGATTCGCCCACTATCCCCAGAATCTCGCCCTGCTTCATCTTCAGGTTAACACCGGTGACCATCGGCTGTCCGTCATAGGAAATTTCTACATTTTGAAGTTCTAATAATGGTTGCTGCATCGTTTTATCCTTTTGATCGGAATTTTTTTCTCGGAGTTTTTTATGCTCAATTTTTTATGCTCGCATTTTTTATTCAGTGATATCCAAATCGGCGGTAATTTCGTAGTAATCGGATGGGTGGGCAGTAAAACCAGTCACTCCTTTTTTCATAACGAAGGACATTTTTAAATGCGATGCATAAATATAGGCGTTATCATTTAAAATCTGTTGTGCAATTCGAGTGGCTAAATCACTGCGTTTTTCGACCTCAAATTCATTTCGCAGCTCAGCAACCAGGGTTTCAACCGTATCATTATGGTAATGGCCGCGGTTGTAATCAGAATTGTCAACAACATGGGTGGTGAAATAGTATTGTGGGTCTCCGGTTGGTGCGGTTACAAAGGCATTGGCAAAAACATCATAGTCACCGGCTTTTAAGAAATCCTTATAGCTGTCAGTCGCATTGACTAAAACGTCGATTCCGACTTGCTTATAGGTTGCCTGAACCGATTCTGCCAGTAGCGGCAATTCCTGTCGGGAGGTATAGGTCAGCCATTTAATCGAAAGTTTCTGACCATCCTTTTCCCGGATACCATCGCCATCGGAATCAACCCAGCCAGCTGCATCCAGAACTTTCTTGGCCCCTTCGATATCATAGCTGGCGTCCTTAACTGCATCACCACCAAAGGTGAAGTTAGCTGGGAATGGCCCAACCGCCGGTGTTCCGTTTCCATATAGTAACACTGAAGTAAAGCCATCTTTATCGATACTCATGGCCATCGCTTGACGAACAGCATCATCCTTAATCACGGCTGAATTATAATTCAAAGCCGCCTGGTAAACTCTTGAAGTATTGGTTGAGCTAATGGTATAGTCATCGTTATTCTGAAACAATTCCAGGCTGGCATAAGGCAGACCCTGCGCCGCATCAATTTCGCCGCTTTGAAGAGCCATCGTCAGGGTATCGCCATCGGTGATACTCTTGACATTGACAGTACCAACCTTTGGTTTTCCACCCCAGTAATCCATATTGGCTACCAGATTAATTTCCGTATCGGTGATTGTTTTTGCCACATAGGGACCCGTTCCGACCACGTTTTTATCAGCAGTAACGCCGGCTTCCATATCGATAATACATCCATAAGGGTCACACAGGTAGTTGACCAATGCCGGAGACTTGATTGCAGTTGTGATCGTAATGCTTTGACCATCAGCGCTAATGGATTTGATTTGCAAGTCTTTGGGCGCTCGATCATGAACAGCGATCAGATTATCCAGACAGGCTTTAACCGCTTCGCCTGTCATTTTCTTGCCATTCGAAAAGGTTACATCGTCTCTTAAATTAATTTTTACCGTAACATCGTCCAGCTGCTCAAAATCGGTAGCCAGCCAGGGTTCCAGTTCCATCTTTTCATTGAATTTAAACAGCGTTTCACCGACACCATAACGCAGTGTCGACCAGCCGATATATGATTCATGGGGGTTCATTCCCACATTCGAATTACCCACACTGTAGGCCACCGTTCCGTAATTAAAGACCTTTTCTTCCGCACTTTTGGTGCTGCCGGCGGTTCCACAACCGGACAACATCCCGGCAACCAAAACACCGGTTAACATTAAGGTTAATACCTTGCTCTTCATTTTCATTTTTTCCTCCAATTCAATTTCGCTTTTTTTGATTTGGGATCCATCACATCTCTGAGCGTATCCCCCAGTAAGTTAAATAACATTACCGCTATAAAAATAGCACAACCTGGTGCTAGAATTACCCAGGGCGCTGTTTGTAGCATACTCCGCCCGTCACTCATCATTGAACCCCACTCAGCAATCGGCGGCATGGCGCCAAGCCCTAAAAAGGATAAACCAGCCAGCTCCATCATCATGGTGCCAATATCCAGGATCGCAGTGACCAGAATTGGGCCGGTGATATTTGGTAATATATGTTTAAAGACAATCTTTGTCGGTCGCGAACCACTGAGCTTTGCCGCAGCTATATAGGGCATATTTTTAATGCCTAAAACCTGTCCCCTGGCCAGCCTGGCAAACTTTGGCCAGGAAATACAAGCCAGTGCCACCACCGCATTGATGATCCCACCGCCTAATACGCCGGCCACCGCAATGGCAAAAACCATCCCGGGAAAGGCCAGAAATATATCAGACACCCGCATAATGAAGGAATCCACTTTTCCACCCTTATAGCCACAAAACAACCCCACCAGAGTTCCGACAACCATGACGATGCCAACCAGTAGCAAGGCGGAGTAAATGGTAGTTTGCCCCCCCATAATTACCCGGGATAACATATCCCGGCCATAGCGGTCAGTTCCCAGCAGATGTTTCGAACTCGGAGACTGCAGTGCAATGTTCAGATCCTGTCCATAGGGATCGTAAGGTACAATCTTTGGCGCAAAGGCGGCAATTAGCAAAAGCAGCAGAGTCAAGGTCAGAAAAATATAAAATTTTACCATGGTTCGGTCTTTTTTCTGATGGTGAACACGCTCCGAAGCAGAACGGATAGTTGTTACATCCATGGCTCAGGCCTCCTGTTCCAGTCGAATTCGGGGGTCCAGATAATGATAGAGAATATCGGTTGCCAAATTGATCCCGACATAAATAAGCGCCATCCAAATTACATAAGCCTGAATCATCGGGTAGTCGCGCATCATAATCGAATCCACAGCCAGTTTACCGACCCCATCCCACATGAAAATGGATTCAATAATGGCGGTACCGCCGAGCAGTGACCCGATCGATAGTGCTAACAGCGTAATGATCGTCAGCATCGCGGCTTTCAGCACACTTGCATAAAGTACCACCGGCTCCCTTATCCCTCTTGCCCGGGCCCCCATCACATAGTCTTTGTTTAATTCTTCCAGAACCGTTGTCCGCACCTGCCTAGTATACTTAGAAGACATCGCTATTGCCAGGGTTAGGGTTGGTAAAACAATACTCTTCCAGCCGCCACTTCCCATCACTGGGAACAACTTTATTTTTAGGGCAAAAAAATAAATGAGCAACAGTGAAACAAAAAAACCGGGCAGAGAATTTCCGATAAAACTAAAAAAACGTATCAGATAATCCGTAAATCGATTGTGGCGGACTGCCGACACAATCCCCAAGGGGATGGAAATCAAAACAGTGAGAACAATCGAAGTCAGAGTCAGAAGCATGGTTGCCGGCAGTTTTGACACAAAGGTTTCAAAAACCGGTTTGTTTGAAATATAAGAAACACCCATATTTCCGCTGATTACCCCACCTAACCAGGATGTATATTGAACTATAAAAGGCTGATCCAATCCCAGCTCTTCCCGCTTTTGTGCTTTTATTGCTTCGGAAACCCCGCCGCTGGCATTATCATATAAGGCATCCACCGCATCACCGGCGGCTGTCTGCATCAGGGTAAATGACAGCAAGGTGATCCCCAGAATAATCGGAATCAGCTGCAATAATCGTTTGCCAATATATTTTTTCATTTTTTGTTATACCTTTCTTGCATAGCTCATTCGCTTGTTAATATTTTATCATCAAAAAAATAGCCTTACAACCTCTCCAGGGGGTTCCTCGGCCATTCCAAGTTAGCATCCTTTCGCATTCCCGCCCACTTTTAACTAAAATTATTTTTTCAATTTCTCACTGATAAAGGTGATGAATTGCTGACCCCAATCACTGAGATCTTCGCTTTTCCGTCGCACATAGCCAAACATCACCACATTCTCTTTTTCATAGAGGGGAATTCCATTGAGCTTTTTTTCATCAACCTGATCGGTGATATAGCCACTGCTGATATTGGCCAGATCGGTGGTCTGCAGAAGCTGCTGCATCACACAATCGCTGTTCGTAATAACGACACTTTCCAAAGTGGGCATATCTTTGCCCTGAGAATTGGTTATTCTCCAGTAATTGTTGAGGTCAAATTCATCCTCATAGCACTGAACCAGTTTCAGTTTTTTTAATTCATCTTCAGCAATTTCCTGTTCCCTATAAAGCGGATGCAATTGTCCCAGATAAAGCACCACCTGAGTTTTTTTAAGTTCTACAAATTCCAGGTGGTTTCTGCCCAACGCGTATTGGAAGGCGGTATTCTGATTATGCATGACATAGACAAAACCAAGTTCATCCTGATAACTGGCCACCCGTTTGATGATTTCTTCCACCGAAGCGGAATAGAGTTGAAAATGAAGCCGTTCCACATGAAATTGATTATAAAAATCCGCAAATATTTTTGCCATCCAGGCACTGGGGTTACTGGATATCTGTAGGGTCTCAATCCGATCGACCTGAGAAAATGAGGTTAACATTTCGATATTTTCAATGGCCTTGCAGGCATACTCATAAACATGCTTTCCCCGGGTAGAAAGAAGAATTCCACGGCTTTTTCGCAAAAACAGATCAAAGCCCAAATGGTCTTCCAGTGCTTTAATCGCCTTACTGACGTTAGGTTGAGTGGTGTATAATATCTCTGCGGCTTTACTAAAAGAACCGACGTCGGCACTGACAACAAAATACTTTAATTGCTTTAATTCAACCATATCACAAACCTTTTTAAATCGATTATCTTTCATCTGAACTAAACTTCTCTTTCTGATGGCTGTTTAAATTGATGTCTCGCATCTTTATCTTTTATCCGGCGGAAATCGGTTGTACTTTTATTACCAACCACGGCAAACCGATCTTATCTTTAAGATTTAATTTTACCATAGGTTATCATGGGACCGTCTTTTAAAATACATAAAGAGCTAACCTGATAAAGAACCACTCCGTCAAATCTGGCTACGCAGCTTTCCAGGGTCTTGCCAAAGTAGTCTTTGATTACCCCTAATTTTTCGCCTTTTTTGACCTTCTCCCCGACTTTTTTCCGGGGATACCAACACCCTGTAACACAAGCATTTTCGTAGACGACATCATCTACATCAACCGACTCCGTTGCAACTGCTTTTACTTCTCCGTCAAGGACCGCTAAATACCGCAGTACATTTTTTACATCTGCTTTATACAGCGATACTTCCGCTTCTGACCATCTAGCCTCGCCGCCGCGTTCGATTAAAATACTGGGAATACCGCAGGAACCTGCATAATTGTAGGCACCACCAGTGGTGATAAAGGACTTGACCATATAGGGAACATTGACTTTTTGAGCCATAGCCTTAGATTGTTTCACCACCTCCGGCGCTGCTGCGCCCAGATAATAAACATAAGGGGTCAGCATTTCATATCCATCCCCGGCATGGAGGTCGATGTAAAAATCTGTCTGGCTTAGAAATTCAGTTACCAGAAAGTGACAAATCTTATCACCCACAGTTCCACTGGGATTTCCAGGAAAAAGTCGGTTCAGGTTTTTCCCGTCCTCGGCTACTGCACTCATGGTTCTATTTTCAAACCCGCTGATATTCACCGGATGAATGAGAATCAGACACCCGGTAATCTCATCCTCAATAAGTTCTTCGGCTAATTGGATCGCCGTTTCAATCCCGGTGTATTCGGCATTATGAATTCCCCCGGTTATTAATACGGTTTTCCCCGCTCTTTTTCCATTGATCAGAGTTACCGGAAGTTTGATTACCGTTTCCGGAACCGAAACATAACCGCTCACCTTTTCCCCTGCTTCCGCCACCAGATTTCCAACCTTTATCATCATATCTTTCTCCTTTGTCATCTTCAGTGTCTCAATCTTAGTTATTATTAAAAAAGTGAGGTAGAATTCCCTTCGGCGAATAACTACCTCACTGGCTTATTATTTTATGGTTGATTGATTAAAAAATCCACGATTCTATTTTTCAGCAGAAATCATAAACATCGGGGTGGATGCATAATTGACTTGCTCCTCTTTATCCCAGACCAACTCGCCAATTCCCTGCTCAACCATCACCTTTTTAAAACCGGTATTAATCAGCACTGCCGCGTCCCATTGGGGTCGCATGGTTCGGCTCAGTGGCAGATTTTTGGCAATTTCTTCCATCGCAGTCGTATCTGTATGAACATAGTGATCATTGACCCCTTCTACCTCTGAATTAATGCGATCTTTAAAATACGCATCTCTTTTTTCTTCATCATAAAGATGTAAATACCAATTGGCGTCAAAGTTTAACATCCTCCCGCCTGGGGCCAGTACCCGGTGCCACTCACGATAGGCATCATCCGGCCGTTCCAGGTTCCAGGTCAGGTTCCGGGTTATAATTAGATCAAAACAACTGTCTTCAAAATTTAATTGATGGGCATCCATCTGCATAAACTTAATCTGATTCCGGTAATTTCCGGCATTGCGTTTTGCCTTATGGAGCATCGCATCCGTATAATCTACCGCCGTCACATCATAGCCGCAGGAGGCCATGGTAATGGCAAAAAAGCCCGGTCCCGTGCCGATATCCAAAACCCGCAACTTTCGGCCAATCACAGCCGGCTTATGACGATTAATCAACTCTTTCCAAACATCCATTTTATAACTATTGAGCTCCGCTACATTAACCTCGGAATAACCTTCTGAGCGTTTATCCCAATAATTCTCCACTTTTTCAAGAATATTTTCCATCATTTGTCTCTCCTTTTCGTACCTAAAAAAATAAAAAAAGCCACAAAGAAATAAGCCGATCTTCTGATCGAATTAAGTCTTCATGACTTTCTTGTATATACTTGTATTTAATTAGTGCTATTTTCTCATAATCTCACTATTCTGTCAAGCGTTATTCTGCAACCATGGAAAATCATATTCTTAGTCTATCGAATTTCAATCTTTTACTTATTCTAAGCTTTTTAAGTCAGACTTCCAGTTTTGCCATCGACAAGCGCTTAAACTCACCCATCCAATCTCCCTTCCAATAGTAAATAGCCATACAGAGCGCTGTGGAAGTCCAGGTAATTGGGTAGGTCATGGCAATTCCCTGAATCCCCTGAACCGAGGCCATTAATAAAAATAACAGTACCGTCCTCAGCACACAAATATTGGTGAGAATAATAGCCATCGGCGGCACTGACTTTCCTGCCCCGCGAATGGTTCCTCCCAATACCTCCAGGATCAGGTAAATCCAATAAAAAGGAAAGGTAATGCTAATAATCTGCAGGCCATAATCCAACACGGAAGGATCACTATTAATCACCCCAAAGGCCTGCCTGCCAAAGAATAACACAAAGGTGCTCATCACCGCAGTAACGCCAATACCCATCATTAAACAGACCCTGGTGCCTTTTTTGACCCGGTCATAATTCTTTGCGCCAATATTCTGGCTGGTAAAGGTGGTTATCGCCTGACCGATAGCAAGAATCGGCAGATAAATTAGCAGTTCAACCTTAAAATATGCCGTGAACGCAGTAATAGCATCCACACCAAGACTATTAACATGGTATTGAACAAAGACATTGGACAAGGTAATGACCAGAGCTTGAAAGCCGGTGGGAACACCAATTTTAAGGATTTTGTAAAAATGTACTTTGGCTATTTTTATTTTTTTAAGTTCTAATTTATAGTCACGATCAACATGCATCAGGTAATGTAAAACCAGTAGTGCCGCAACCGTTTGTGAAAATAGGGTGGCATAAGCCGCGCCGACAACCCCAAATTTAAAGATCACGATAAACACCCCATCCATAATAACATTGACAATTCCGCCAAACAGTTGGATGTACATCGGTGTTTTTGAATTTCCCAGTGCTCTGATAATCCCAGAACCCATATTATAGGTGACCACCGAGATAATACTGATAAAATAAACCCGAATATAGGCTACCGCTAAACTCATAATCTCATCCGGGGTGTTAATTAGTTTAAGAAAATACGGTGCTCCGATCAAACCAATGAGCATAATAATAATGCCACAGATAAAACCCAGGCCAATGGCCGTATGAACCACACTTTTTAGTTCTTTCTTATCACCGGTTCCAAAAACATAGGATGCCACGACACTGGAACCCACTGACATTCCTGAAAAAAAGCCCACCAGACAGGTTACAAACAAAGCGCTGGCACCAACAGCCGCCGCTGCTTCTTTTCCTAAAAAATTACCGACATAGATTAAATCAACGGTATTATAAAGTTGCTGAATAAAACTCGTTCCCAACAAAGGCAATGCGAAAAACAACAATTTTTTCCATATGACCCCTTCTGTTAAACTGTTATTTTTCATTTACTTTTTCTCCTCTATCTTTAACAACTCATTTCTTTGATAACAAATCAATTCTTACTATCACTAAAAAAACTGATTCTTAAAACCACTAAATAGTACCCTGCAAGTTATCTTTAATCCTCGACAACCATGACAGAGGCGATTAGTTTTTTGGTATAAGCAGCCTTGGGATGATCAATGACATCACGCGTTTCTCCTATTTCAACCAGCTCCCCTTTGTATAAAACACCAGTACGATCACAGATACTGCTTACGAGTGCCAGATCATGAGAAATAAGAAGAATGGCCATATCCATTTTTTCTTTTAAGTGTACTAACAAATCAACAATCTGTGCTTGGGCTGACACATCCAGTGCGCTTGTCGCTTCATCACAAATTAACAGCTTTGGGTGAACGGCAATGGCCCTGGCAATGGCTGCGCGCTGACATTCACCCCCACTTAATTCATGGGGATAACGGCCGGCGTATTCTTCTTTCAAATCGACCATTTTAAACAGCGCTTCTAGATCCAGTTTATTCTGACTGCATCGTAAATTACAAAAGCTTTCTCTAATCGACTGTTCTATCCGCATTCGTCCATTAAAAGATGCCTTGGGATCCTGAAAAACCATTTGGACATCCTGGTATACTTTAAGTAGATCCTTCCCCTTCAGGTGTGTGATCTCCCGTCCACTTAGAAAAATCTCACCTTCATTGGGATTTTCCAGTCGGGTAATCAGTTTTGCTACCGTGCTTTTGCCGCTGCCACTTTCGCCAACAAAACCAAAAATTTCGCCCTGATTAATATAAAAACTGAGTTGCCTAAGTGCGCTTATTTCAAATTTTGCCTTTTTATAACACTTGCTTATATTTTTGAGCTCAAGAACCGGTTTTTTATTCATCTTTATTAAACTCCACAGCCATGCTGACAACTCGTCCAATGATTTTCGGCAACCTTAAACAAATCCTGATTTTTTGTTCTACACGCCTCACAGCCATGGATGCAACGACCGGCAAAACCACAGCCGCATTTAACTTCATTAAACGTCGGCGGTCGTCCTTTTAATCCCACCGGTCGTTTGCCATCCAGCCTGGGGATGGCTTCTAAGAGAGCTCGGGTATAGGGATGGCGATGATTTCTGATTACTTCTGCTTTTTCCCCATATTCAACTATCCGTCCGGCGTACATAACCGCAATTTTATCAGCCATTTTTGAAACAACCCCCATATTGTGGGTAATGATCACAATTGATGTGCCAAAGCGCTCCCGCAGCCCCATCATCTCATCCACTACCTGAGCTTGAATCGTTACATCCAGAGCACTGGTTGGTTCATCTGCCAACAAAAGTTTTGGCTCCATAATCATTGCCAGAGCAATGGCAATCCGCTGATTCATGCCCCCGCTTAATTCATAGGGATAACTGTTTAAAACGCGTTCGCCATCCTTTAGATTCAGTTTATCCAGAAGACTTAATATCCGTTCCCCAGCTTCTTTTTTATCGATTTTAACATGACTCTGCATGGTTTCAATGAATTGTTTTTTTATCCGTCTGAGCGGGTTTAGAGACGAACCGGGATTCTGAAAAATAACGCCCATCTGCGAACCGCGGAAGGCTCTTTTTTCCTCATTGGATAAATTTCTCATATCCTTTCCCTGAAAATAAATATTTCCCTGTTGAATAGTCACACCCGTATCGGATAATTGCATAATGGCTTTTAAGAGCGTACTTTTGCCGCTGCCGCTTTCTCCGACGATGCCAAGGATTTCACCTTTTTCTACCGAAAACTCGGCATTTTTAATGATCTCTATCTTGCCATAGCCAACATCAAGATTCTTTACTTCCAAAAGACTGTTCATCCTGATTCCTCTCGTTTTTTTGTATCCTTATCTTTTGTCCGGACATTAAAACATCTGCGCTCGAATTCGTTTATGAGACACTAATCCGAGCACAGTCAAACCTCCTGGATTGCTTTTTTAGTTCATATCCATTTCCGCATTCATCTGATAATAATCGGTTGGATGTGGTTTTAAACCGGTAATATTGGCATCCATATACATTGCCATATTGACAAAACCAATATTGTCAAAAGCAAACTCATCTAAAGCCTTTTGTTGCACCTCGATGGCCAATTGAGCCCGCTTATCACTGTCGAATTCAGCTTTTAATTCGGTTAACAATTGATCTGTCTCAGCATTGTAGTAATGTCCAAAATTCGTCACACCAGCGGTTCCCAATGTACCACTTAAGAACGCCTGCGGATCGCCTACAGCGGTAGTTACAATACTGTAAATGCCAATATCAAATTCACCGGCTTTAAAAAAGTCCGAATTATCATGAACCGTTACTTCTCCCCCGATGCCAATGGCTTTTAGTTCCGACTGAAGCTCGGTCACAATGGCTTCATTTTTTAATCGTTTATAGGTAACAATGCTCACGCTTAGCGGTTTTCCGTCTTTTTCAACAATCCCATCACCATCGGTGTCAATATAACCGGCCGCACTAAGTACTTTTTTTGCTTCTTCCACGTTAAAGATTGCTCCTTTTAAATGGCTGCCGCCGTAGGCCAGATCGTTTGGAAACGCTCCCACTGCCGGTGTAATTGATCCATCAAAAAGGAAATCTGCCATGCCCTCTTTATCAATGGCCATCGATATCGCTTGACGCACAGCCTGATCGGCTACCGTCTGAAGATTGTAATACAAGAAATAAGCCCGGGAGGTTGATACTTCTTCAATTTTAAAATCGTTATTTGATTCAAAGGTTTCCCGACTGTCGGAGGTTAAATTCATTGCCACATCAACCTCTCCTGATTGAAGGGCCATCGCCATCGTATCCGTATCTGTTACAAATTTGACCTGAACCGTATCAATATTTGGTGTGCCATCCCAATAATTTTTGTTCGCCGTTAAATCGATCGTCGTTTTTTCAACGAAATCTGCGACCACATAAGGACCGGTTCCAATCGGTGCCTTATCAAGATCTGCGGTTTTATCCAGATCAATAATCGACGTATAAGGATCACACAATTCATTAATCAGGGTGGGAAACGGACTGGCCGTTGTGATTGTTATAACATTGTCCGCCACAACATAAGCGGCTTCGCCAAATGCAGCTGCTCGTTTATTGGTACTGCCAACCCGTTTTAAGTTGTTTACAACCATCTCGGCGGTTAACGGGTCGCCGTTAGAAAAGGTGACCTTATCCTTAATGGTAATTTTCCAGGTATTGGTATCCACATTTTCATAAGACTCCGCCAACCACGGCTCTGGTACCAGCTCCATGTCCAATTTAAAGAGGGTCTCTGAAATAGCATAACGGACAGTAAACCAACCCTGCCAATCGACAGCCGGATCAAGCGAGCTCACCGCCTGTGTCTCACCCCAAACCAGATGTTTTTCTCCCGAGCTTCCGGTTTCACTGTTTCCACACCCTGCTAAAACAGCAACCATTAATATCAATGACAACAACATGATCAATACTTTTCTTTTCATATTCACTCCTTTTTATTTTTATTTAAAACCAGTAGCTGGTTTTAGATCGTTTGTTGTTTGGGGTCTAATAAATCCCGAACTGTATCACCGAGAATATTAAAAATCATCACCGCTACCAACATAACTACCCCTGGGTAGAGAATAATCCAAGGGGCCGTCTGCATCAGACTACGGCCTTCATTGATCATTGAGCCCCACTCGGCCTGGGGAATCTGCACGCCGATTCCTAGAAAGGACAATCCGGCGATGCCCATCATCATTCCACCAATTTGCAGGGTTGCCGTAACAATTAAGGGTCCTGAAATATTCGGTAACATATGCCGCCACATGATCCGGGAATGACTGTTTCCGGAAATCCTGGCGGCTTGAATATAAACCTCAGACTTTACTACCATGACACTGCCCCGGGCTAATCGTGCATACTGGGTCCAGCCGGTCACCGCCAGGGCAATCATGGCATTGATCAGACCACCACCTAAAATACCCGCTACCGCAATGGCCAGAATCATATCCGGAAAAGCCAACAATATATCAACCACACCCATCAGTGCCCGGTCAACCTTTCCGCCATAATATCCGCAAACCACCCCATAGGCCGTTCCAAAGATAAAGGTCCCCATTACTAATGCCAGGGAAGCAAAGATGGAAACCTTGGCACCCATTAACACTCTTGAAAAAACACATCGGCCATAACTATCGGTACCAAAAGGATATTCTGACGAGGGCGGTTGGTTCGCCAATTTCAAATCGGTTAAATTTGGATCATGGGGACACAGCCAGGGTGCTACTAGACTTAAAACGATTAGAATCAGGACAACACCGAAAAGAAAATACAAACGCTTATGAACGGCATCCATTGGCAGTTTTATTTTTTTCATTTTAGGTTTCCCACCCTTCTTTAACCCGCGGATCTAAAAGATGATAGGATAAATCGGTTAATAAATTAACCACAACATAGATAATTGCCATCCACACCACAAAACCCTGAATCACCGGATAATCTCGGGCGCCGATGGCATCAACAACCATTTTCCCCAACCCCCGCCAGACAAAGATGGTTTCCACCACTGCTGCGCCGCCTAAAAGCGACCCGATCGATAGACCAATCAGGGTTACCACCGTGATCATCGAATTTCTTAATACATTTTTATACAAGATAACATTTTCCTGAATCCCCCGGGAGCGGGCTCCCATCACGTAATCTTTATTTAGTTCTTCCAGAACGGCAGCGCGAATCTGACGAATATATTTTGAAATCATCACCGTCGATAGTGCAATGGTGGGCAAAATCAAGCCTCGAATCGATCCTGTTGCTAACACTGGCAACCAGTTTAATTGCATGGCAAAAACATAAATCAGAACCAATGCCAGAAAAAAGTTGGGAATTGAGGTGTCCACAAAGGTAAAAAAACGAATGCTATAATCAACCCATTGATTTTGCCGGATAGCTGCTAAAATCCCCAGCGGAATGGCAATTAAAAGCGTTAAGAGCATCGAACTGACGGCCAGAATAATGGTTGAGGGCATTGCCGTTACTATTTTTTGACTAACTGGTACATTATCAACATAAGAGACCCCCATATCACCTGTTAAAAGATTTAAAAGCCAGCTCAGGTATTGTTCCAGAAAGGGTTTGTTTAATCCCATCTCTTCTCTTGTTTCATTAAGGATCTCCTGGCTGACTGCGGTTCCCTGAGCTGAGAGTTTCATTTCAGCGGGATCACTAGGCGCAAGATACATTAATGCAAAGGTGATAAAACTAACACCAAGCAGTATTGGAATTAACTGCACGAACCGCTTCCTAATATATTTTCCCACGCATTCACTCCTTGATTTTTATTTTGTTAGTATATTCTAACTCTATACATCATGTCAATTGATTTTTCCTTGAGCCCATAAAAAAACTCACTATCCATAAAAGACAGTGAGTTTGTATTTTTCACAGCACAAAATCATCCTCTATCTTCCGTAGAGTATTAAGACAATAAACAGGCAGGTCTTCTGGCTCAAGTTTCAATACATCACATCCTGCCTATTTATGGCATTTCTGGTGTGACTTTTCTCTTACAGCGGCGGGACCGCGTGGGATTTACACCCAACTTCCCTTTTCACCAGCTTATCATTTTTTAATGACAGCTGACACCTGGTTAATATTTAATTATTTTTGGGTAATATATATCAGAACAAAACAAATGTCAAGACTCTGTTTTAACTTACACCTCTGTTGTCATTCATAAACGCTAGGTAAATAACTAAAAGTTTTGTAAAAAAAACCACGAAAATTAATAAACTTAACCTTCATGGTCTTTCTATTGATCTTAAATCAATATTTGTTATCCTCTAGTTTTTAGATCCAACCTAAATAAATTATACGTTAAATTATTATCAATTGTCAATTCTATTTTTTTAATATTTCAATCAACTGGTCAATGGTACTTTGTAAATTAATCCCGGTTAAAAAAGCGCGGCCATTAATCACCGGAATATCAATGTCCCCTTCCAGTTGACAGGTACAGACAATCGCATCGGGATGTAATTCTTGATACTTTTTAAAGGCATCTACCGCTTTGGCTTGAACAGTTTGACAGGCAATCCCATTTTCCAGCGCAATCTGTTCAATCTTTTTGGCAACTACAGTCGAGGTCGCCAGGGCAGTTCCACACGCAACTAAAACAAGTTTCATCGTTAATTCCCTCTTTCAATAATTAGAATTTTAGAATTTATCCCTTGATGATTTTTTTGAACTGTCCTAAATTTTCTTTCATATCGCCTTTAAATAAGCAGGATCCGGAAACAATGACATTGGCCCCAGCTTCCACTACTTCTTTTAGGGTGTTAAAATTAATTCCCCCATCAACCTGAAGATCAATATTTCGATTACCAATCATTTGGCGACAGGCGCTTATTTTTTCGGTGCTTTCTGGAATATAGCTTTGTCCGCCAAAACCGGGATAGACACACATAATCAGGATCATGCTAATGTGATCAAGATACGGCTTTATCACCTCCAGAGAAGTATCCGGAGAAACCACCAGTCCGGGTCTGACCCCTTTTTTTACAATGGCGTCAATACAGTCCTTAATCTCCCCATCCGACTCCACATGAACGGTAATGATATCCGCTCCGGCATCAGCAAACCGATCGATATATTTTAGCGGCTCGCTAATCATGAGGTGAACATCAAAGGGGATCTTTATGGTCTTTCGCAGGCTCGCCACCTGATCCGGACCGATGGTAATATTGGGCACAAAATGTCCATCCATAATATCCACATGGAGATAATCGGCGCCATTTTTTTCAACTTCTTTTAGATCCCGTTCCAGATTAGAAAAATCTGCACTGAGCATAGAGGGTGCTATTTTAATATTCATTGATATCTACTTTCCTTTTGAAATGCTGTAACCGGATTATAAAAAGGTCTTAATAAGATTGTAAATGATTTGCGGCTCTTTTGCATCTTTTATTTTTTGTAACATTTTTTCATTTTGAATAATGGTAATGATCGTCTGTAAGATCTTTAGTTGTTTTTCAGGATTATTAATGGCCAGTAAAAAAATTATCTGGACCGAAATACTTTCCTTGGGATTCCCCATGCCAGCAAAAACAATGGTGTTTTTTAACGTCACAATGGAAATACTTTCTTTTAATACATATTTCGCTTCAGTATGGGGCAACGCCACCCCTATTTTTGTGGGTAAACCGGTCGGAAAGGTTCTTTCTCTTTCCACTACCGCTTCAACAAAATCTTCAGTAACACACCCCTGCGAAAGCAGCGGTGTGGCTGCTAACGCAATGGCATCAAACTGATCCTTGACCGTACAATTGACTTGAATGCGATCGATATGGATTAACGAGTCCATTATTGTTTTTCAGTGGTATCAACGAGTGTCATCTGATTTTCGCCGTCATCGTCGTCGAGATCATCCACTGGATCCTCCTTATAAACTTTAGAAATGGTGGCAATGGATTCTTCCGGTTTTAATTTCATCAGACGAACACCCTGGGTATTGCGGCCAACGGCGGTAATATCATTACCGCCAAGCTTAATAACAACGCCCTGATTATTGATCATCATAATTTCGCCATCCCGGCTGATCACGCAGAAACCAACCAATTGACCGGTTTTTTTGGTGACTTTATAGGTTTGCACCCCTTTGCCGCCACGTTTTTGGGGACGATACAGATCAGAGGCACTGAGTTTACCATAGCCATTTTCACTAACGCAAAGGACGAAGAGTTCTTTTTTAACAATATCCATCCCAACAACCACATCATCTGCCCGCAGATCAATCCCCCGGACACCAATTGATGTTCGGCTGATTGGTCTTACTTCTTCAGAGCTAAAGCGGATTGCATAACCACATTGGGTTCCCATGACAATTTCTTCATCCTGAACAACCAACCGGACATTGATCAGCTCATCACCTTCTCTTAAATTAATGGCGATAATACCATTTTTACGGGAGGTATCATACTCGGTTAAATCGGTTTTCTTGATAATTCCCTGTTTAGTTGCCATAATCAGGCATTTATCGGCGGTGAATTCTTTGACCGGAATCATGGTTGCAATCTGTTCCCCTGCTTCGAGTGGCAACAGATTGACAATCGCCGTTCCTCTGGCCGTACGTCCACCTTCGGGAATTTCAAAGGCTTTTAAGCGATAAACCTTACCCAGATTAGTAAAGAACATCAAATAGTGATGGGTGGTGGTGGTAAAGAGGTGTTCAACAAAGTCATTTTCGCGGGTGCTAAGTGCAGTAATGCCTTTGCCACCCCGTTTTTGTGACCGGTAATTATCAGCGGTAATGCGCTTCACATAACCAATATGGGTCATCGTGATGACGACTTCTTCTTCTTCGATTAAATCTTCAATTTCAAAGTCTTCGACATCAATATCAAAGTTCGTGCGACGTTTATCGCCATATTTTTCTTTAATTTCGATTAATTCTTCTTTGATAATATTAAGAACCAGTTGACCATCACCTAAAATTGCTTTTAATTTGGCAATGGTGATCATCAGTTCTTTGTATTCTTCTTCGATCTTTTCCCGTTCCAGACCGGTTAAACGCTGGAGTCGCATGTCCAGAATCGCCTGGGCCTGAATTTCTGAGAGGCTAAACCGTAAAACTAACTGTTCCTTGGCGACTTTGCCATCGGCAGCAGCCCGGATTAATTTTATCACTTCATCAATATGATCCAGAGCAATTTTTAAACCTTCTAAAATATGGGCTCTGGCTTCCGCTTTTTTAAGATCAAAAATGGTTCGTCTGGTAATAATTTCTTTTTGATGTTCAATATAGTGAAAAAGAATTTCTTTTAAATTAAGCACCTTGGGTTCATTATTGACTAAAGCCAGCATGATCACCCCAAAGGTTTCCTGGAGCTGGGTATGCTTATATAACTGATTTAAAATAATCGTTTCGTTGGCATCCCGTTTTAAATCAATGATGATCGACATTCCTTTTTTCAGGTCGGACTCATCTCTTAAATCCGAGATTCCTTCAATTTTTTTCTCTTTTACCAGCTCAGCAATTTTTTCAACCAGCTTGGATTTATTAACCATGTAGGGGATTTCAGTGATAACAATCTGCTTCTTCCCTTTTTTTGTGGTGACCACATCAACCTTACCACGAACCTTAATTCGTCCTCGGCCGGTACGATAGGCACTTTTAATGCCAGATTTACCTAAGACAATACCAGCAGTTGGAAAATCTGGTCCTTTGACATGCTTCATCAGCTCATCAATGGTAATCTCCGGATCATCAATAAAGGCGATGGTACCATCAATGATTTCGCCCAGATTATGGGGCGGAATATTGGTGGCCATCCCGACGGCAATCCCGGAGGACCCATTTACTAAAAGATTAGGATATTTTGATGGCAAAACCGATGGTTCAGTTTCTGACTCATCAAAGTTAGGAACAAAGTCGACGGTTTCTTTATTAATATCCCGTAGCAGCTCAGCGGCTATTTTGCCCATCTTTGCTTCGGTATAACGCATCGCTGCGGCGCTGTCGCCATCGACTGAACCAAAGTTACCCTGACCATTAACAATCAGATAACGAATCGACCATTCCTGAGCCATTCGCACCATCGCATCATAAACCGATGAATCCCCGTGGGGGTGGTACTTACCTAAAACATCCCCGACGATACGGGCTGACTTACGAAAGGTTTTATCCGGAGTTAAGCCCAGTTGGCTCATGGCATAAATAATCCGGCGATGAACCGGTTTTAAGCCATCCCGAACATCCGGTAAGGCTCGACCTATGATGACACTCATGGCATAGTCAATATAGGAAGTTTTCATTTCTTCTTCAATATTAATCGATTTTATCCGATCAAATTCAATTATTTCTTGCATTTAACGTTACTCCTTCTTGACTAGATGTCCAAATTCTTAACTTTTTTAGCATTCCGTTCAATGAACTCTTTACGCGGTTGAACCTTATCTCCCATCAGAATGGTGAAGATTTCATCGGCATAGGAGGCTTCTTCAATATTAACCTGAAGCAAGGTTCTAACGCCAGGATCCATGGTCGTTTCCCAGAGTTGATGGGCATCCATTTCCCCAAGACCTTTGTATCGCTGCAGACTGATACGGGAACGATCATCCACACCTTCTAATTTTTTCTCCAGGTCCCGATCGGTATAGGCATAATCAACCTGTTTCCCCCGGGTGATTTTATAAAGTGGGGGCTGCGCAATATAGACATATCCGGCTTCGATCAGACCTGGCATATAGCGGTAAAAGAAGGTGAGTAATAAAGTCCTGATGTGGGCACCATCGACATCGGCATCGGTCATAATAATAATCTTATGATAACGGGCTTTTTCGACATTAAATTCTTCTCCGACCCCGGTACCAAAGGCAATAATCATCGATTTTAAGGAGTCGGTGGTTAAAATCCGATCCAAGCGGGCTTTCTCAACATTTAAAATCTTACCACGCAGGGGTAGAATCGCCTGAGTTTTGGAGTCACGGCCCGATTTGGCCGAACCACCCGCCGAGTCCCCTTCGACGATATAAATTTCTGACAGAGCAGGATCTTTTTCCCGGCAGTCCGCTAGTTTTCCAGGTAGTGCGGTGGAATCTAAGGCACTTTTTCGGCGTGTAAACTCACGGGCTTTTTTAGCGGCTTCACGGGCTCTGGCGGCCGATAAGGTTTTTTCAATAATGTTTTTAGCGATACTGGGATTTTCTTCCATTAAGGCTGATAGTTGATCACCGACAATGGTTTCAACAATTCCCTTCACTTCGGTGTTTCCCAGTTTTGATTTCGTTTGACCTTCAAACTGGGGATCGAGCAGCTTGATACTGACAATCGCCGTTAAACCTTCGCGCGCATCTTCACCGGTCAGATTCTTATCATTCCCCTTTAAAAAGCCATTTTTACGGGCATAGGTATTAACCGTTCGGGTCAGGGCACTCTTAAATCCATTAAGATGAGTTCCCCCTTCCGGGGTATTGATGTTATTGGCATAGGAAAAAATATTCTCCGAATAACCGGTGGTATATTGAAAGGCGATTTCCAGAGCATAATCATCCTGTTCTTTTTCAAAATAAGTAATCTTATCATACAGCGGATCTTTATTGCGGTTCATGTACTCCACATAAGAATGAATCCCGCCGGTATAATGATAGGTTTCTTTCTTTTTAGGTGATTCTTTTTCATTCGTCAAATTAATTGAAACCCCCTTGTTAAGGAAAGCCAGTTCTCTTAAACGATGCTCAAGGATATCAAAATCATAGTCCGTTTCTTCAAAAATGTCTTTATCGGGTTTAAAGTAAATGGTCGTACCAGTGCGGTTGGTGGTACCAGTGACGGTCAGGTCACAGGTTGGCTTGCCTTTTTCATAGCTTTGAAAAAAGATCTGGCCCTTTTGTTTGACTTCAACGGTTAATTTTTCGGATAAAGCGTTAACTACTGAGACCCCAACCCCATGAAGACCGCCGGATACCTTATAGCCACCGCCACCAAATTTACCACCGGCATGAAGAACCGTTAAGGCCAATTCAACCCCGGTTTTTCCCTGGGCATGGTTCATCCCGGTGGGAATCCCCCGACCATCATCGACAACGGTAATCGAGTCGTCCTGATGAATGGTGACACTGATGTTTTTACAATAGCCGGCCAGGGCTTCATCAATACTATTATCCACCACCTCATAAACTAAATGGTGTAAACCCCGGGACCCGGTGCTGCCGATATACATCCCCGGTCTTTTTTGAACAGCTTCCAATCCTTCAAGGACCTGGATCTGATCAGCGGTATAATTATCTACTTTATTTTCTGGCATAGTTTCCTCCTGATTTTCATGGTTCATTAATGATTACCTTCCCCTTTACAATCTCAATGACGTGTCGGTTTTCTTTAAAACTTTCGCCATCGTTTAAGATATCTTCTGTACAGGTGATAAAGGATTGGGTTTTATTTAAAAGCGAGAGAATGCTTTTTCGGCGATGCTCATCCAATTCAGAAAAGATATCGTCTAAAAGGACCACCGGATATTCGCCGGTGTTGTCATAGTATATCTCTATTTGGGATAATTTTAGTGAAATCGCGGCGGAACGCTGCTGACCCTGGGATCCATAGCGTCTGGCATCCTTCCCATTAATTTGAATGATCATGTCGTCCACATGGGGTCCATAAATGGTTGCGCCCCGTGAAATTTCTTCCTCCCGGCTGGATTCTAAACGTTTTTTGTATAAACTTTTTATTTCGTTCAGTTCTTCTAGTGAATCGATAATATTATTCAGATAGGATAATGAAAGCGTTTCTTTTCCAAGACTGAGTATTTGATGCAGATTATTTGCTTCCCGGTTAAGCCGATGCAGATACCGAATCCGGTGATTCATTAGCCGAACCCCGGTTTGAATAAGCTGTTCATCCCAAACATCCAGAGTTGTAATCAGACTGGGTTCGTAATGAATATTTTTAAGCAGGGAATTTCTCTGATTCAGTATTTTTTCATAATCTCTTAAAATATAATGATACTCCGGCCGAAAGCCCGATATTTCCTGATTTAAAAACCGCCGTCTTTTATCAGGTCCTTCTTTGACTATTTTCAAATCATCTGGTTCAAAGAGGATGGTATTAAAAATCCCATTGATCTTATCTCTTTTTTTTACCTTTCCATCCAACAAAAACTGCCGTTTTCCCTGATAACTTTTAGCCGAAAGGGTATGTTTGACGCCATCGCTAAACACCTGGGCGGCCATAAAAAAATCATCATGATCCCATTGGGCAAGTTCTGCCACATTTGAAGCACGATGACTGTAACCTCGGGATAAAAAAAACATAGCTTCAATAAGATTTGTTTTTCCCTGGGCATTTTCGCCCATGATAATATTAATTCCTTTTTGAGGTGTGATGGATTCATTTTCATAATTACGATAATGAATGAGTTTTAACTCTTCGATAAACATGGTTTCCCGATCCCTTTAACTTGCAGGGTATCATAATCCTTGATTTCCACCAGATCACCATCTCTTATTTTTTTATTTCGCTGGGTACACAACTCCCCGTTCACATAAATTAAACCATCTAAAATCATCAATTTTACATCGCTGCCATTTCCGACAATGCCGGCATATTTGATGAGCTGATCAATTTTTATGAACTCTGTGTTAATTTCAACTATTTGCATATTTTTCCCCGCTCATTATATTTTTGGCAAAAATGAAAGAGAATTGCACGAATCCCCTTTATTTATGCCAAAATTGATTAAATTTTCATATATTTATCTTCTAACCTAAGTATTATAACATAAAAAATAAAAATAGTCTAAAAAATCAACACATCATTTCTATAATTATGATTTTTTAAACTATTTTTAATTCGATTTAAATCCCTTTTTAAATTACGATCTTAACCATAAATTTTTAATTTTCTTCGGCAATTCGCACCGGAAGGATTAAATAAATAAATTCATTACCTTCGATAGGAAGCAAAACCCCCGGTCCAACCGAAGTTGTCATATCAATCATCAGTTCTTCCTCTTCAATTACCCGTAAGGCTTCGATTAAAAATTTGGAGTTAAAGGCTATTTTTATAGATTCGCCATGGTTCTCAATCGGGATCACTTCAAAAACATCCCCAATTTCCGCATTGGAGGTTAAAATCAGCTGGTCCTGATTAAAATCCATTTTGATTAAGTTATTTTTTCCTTCGCGGGCTAACAGTGCCGCCCGTTCACTGCTTTCTAACAGCAACCGCCGATTGACCTTAACCTGAGTGGCTTTTTCGCCAGGGATGATCTGTTTATAATTAATAAAATCCCCTTCCAGTAGTCGGGAGGTGAACTGAATCGTGTCCATTTCAAAAAAGATTTGATTTTTTGAAAATTTAACGACCACATCACCCGTGTAACTGGCCAACACCTTGTTAATTTCAGATAATGATTTGGACGGAATAATGACGCTAAGATCCTCTGTCACCGGAGTTTTAATGGTGCCGGTTCGAAGTGCTAAGCGATACCCATCAAGGGCGATTAAATTGATCACATCATCATGAAGTTCTATTTTTACGCCGGTCAAAACGGGGATATTTTCATTTGTAGCTACTGAAAATAAGGTTCCCTTAATCAGTTCTTTCAAAACAGCGGCTTCAATGGTAAAGATATGGTCGTCAATAACTTCCGGAAAGTCCGGAAATTCTTCATCCGATAATCCTTTTAAGGTAAAACTGGATAATAAGCACTCGATTTTAATCTGATGATGTGCATCCGTTTCAAAGAAAATATCCGAACCAGACATTTTACGAATCAGGTCGCCAATGATATTAGCGGTTAACACAATCTCGCCGCTACTTTCAACTTCAGCTGGAATGGTTACTTCCACACCAATTTCTAAATCAGTACTTCTTAATAATAATTTATTATCAGCAGCAATAAAAAGAATTCCCTCTAATATTTTCATCGTTGTTTTTGATGAAACTGCTTTTTGAGCAATCGATAATGCAGCCATTAAACTTTCTTTTGAACAATTGAATTTCATAAAAATCGCTCCTTTTTAAAATTTGAAAACCCCTTTTATATATAAATATATAGATTAAAGTAATAGTAATAGTAGTAGGGGGTGTGGACAGTGTTGATAACTCGGCAAATGCGTCATTGATACAAAAAACCGAAAAAAAACCAGGGGATAAATTGTGGATAACTATCTTACTACTCAGACAAAGCGTGTGGGTTATTAATTGCCGTTAATTTCCCGCTCAATTCGGACGATGAGATTTTTAAAATCAGTATTGGTTGTCATTTCTTCCGCAATTTTTGAACAGGCATGGATTACGGTTGAATGATCCCGGCCGCCAAACTCTTCACCAATCCGGGGCAATGATAAATCAGTGATTTCCCGGGTAATATACATGGCAACCTGTCGGGGCAGGGAAATAGAGCGGGTTCTTTTTTTAGAATTCATGTCTTCAACAGTAATATTGAAGTATTTGGCTGTCACTTCTTTAATATATTCACTGGTAATCACAATATCTTCTTTTTTTCTAAAAATATCTTTTAGGGCATTTTTAGCTGATTCCAGATTAATGGGAACCTTATGCAGTTTAGAATAAGCAAAGACAGTGGTTAAAGCGCCTTCAAGTTCCCGGATATTAGAATGGATACTATCAGCGATAAAACTGAGTACTTCGTTTGGTATCTCATCGCTGAAAGAGGCGGCTTTTTTTCTGATAATGGCAATCCGGGTTTCAAAATTGGGGGCGTAAATATCGGTGATTAAACCGCTTTCAAAGCGGGAGCGAAGCCGTTCTTCAAGAGTTGGTATCTCTTTGGGCGGGCGATCACTACTGATGACAATCTGTTTATTTTCCTGGTGCAAGGTATTAAAGGTATGAAAAAATTCTTCCTGAGTACCTTCTTTTTTGGCTAAAAATTGGATATCATCAATTAAAAGGATATCCGCGCTTCGGTATTTGTTGCGAAACGAAATATTGGTCTTATTTTGAATGGCATCGATAAAGTCATTGGTAAATTTCTCACAAGAAACATAAACAACCTTTTTTTGCGGCGCATAAGATAAAATATAATGGCCAATTGCTTGCATCAGGTGAGTTTTTCCCAGACCAACACCGCCGTAGATAAAAAGCGGGTTGTAACGTTCGGATGGTGCTTCAGAAACAGCAACACAGGCGGCATGGGCGAAGCGGTTATTTTCACCAATAACGAAACTATCAAAGGTGTACTTGGGATTCATCGAATTATTTTGATAGTTTGATATTTTGTCATCCACATTAGTGAGCGATATCTGCGGTGAAGCATCATTTTGGGAGATCATTGCATCTTCTTCTTTTAAAACAATTTTGACCTGACCGGTTTTTCCGGTCACCTCGGCCAGAGCATTGGTGATTAAAGGAATATGCCGACTTTCCAAGATTCCTTTTTCGAATTCATTTTCCGATAAAAAATAATAAGTATTATTGACATAGTTTATGGGCTTTATTTTTAAGAACCAGGTGTTAAAACTGGTCGGACTAATATCCGGTTTAATAATTTCAAGTGCGGCATCCCATATTTTTTTAAAGGAAGTGTCCAT